>CAVXWB010000091.1:0-52878 GCA_963765185.1 Bryobacterales bacterium | reverse complement strand
CGCTGCCGCAGATTATTGCGATTGTTCCTGGCTTGTAAAAAACGTCGCTCTTAACGGAAGCAAAGACCACCGGGTCATAACGGGAAGTGCATCCGGTAAGAGCGATTGTAACAATTACCAGTAATAATATGTTATATTTTTTCATTTCCTGTTAATAAGGTTGATAAATGAGCTGTGAAGTCTCTTTGATGGCTTCCACCTGTACTTTCCCGCCTTTCAGCAGGAGACGACAAAGAAATAAATTATAAGTTCTATTATCAAAAGTTAACCCCTGCCGATTCGCGTTAGAAACATCTTCCGCCTTTCATTTTCGAGCAATTTTCTTTTGGCTGCCCGCAGTTATAACAGATCTCGTTTTTCAGCGGCTTTCCCTCGAAGTAGTCTTTGATATTCTGCAAAGTCGTCTGCGCTATGTTCGTCAGGGCCTCTTTCGTAAAAAACGCCTGGTGGCTTGTCACTATGACATTATTAAAAGATAATAACCTCGCTAATACATCATCATCGAGAACGTCGCCGGATTTGTCCTCAAAGAAATACTCGCTTTCTTCCTCATAAACATCAAGGCCGGCATACCCGATCTTTTTATTTTTAAGGCCGTCTATCAGTGCCTTTGTCTGAATAAGCTTGCCCCTGCTTGTGTTTATTATCATCACCCCGTCTTTCATTATACCGATCGATTTTTCATCTATCATATACTGTGTCTCAGGCGTCAGCGGGCAATGAAGGGAAATTATATCCGCCTGCCTGTAGAGGCTGTCAAGCGACGTATATTCAAAACCCTCCTTCTCCGCGAACGCATTATCCGGAAAAGAATCGTAAGCGAGGATTTTCATTCCGAAACCCTTGAGTATGTGAATAAGAACTTTTCCAATCTGTCCAGTGCCGATAATTCCCGCGGTTTTTTGATTCATATCGAAACCGAGGAGTCCGTTATCGTAAAGTTTTTATCGAGATTGCGGAAATATGCCTTATGGGTTTTCCTGTTAAGCGTCAGCATCAATGCCACCGCATGTTCCGCTACGGCATAGGGAGAGTAGGCCGGGACACGGACGATATGAATATTGCCGTACGCCAATTTGAGGTCGACATTATTGTAGCCTGCGCAGCGCATTGCTATAAGGCCTATTCCGAAATCTTTCAGGCTGCTGATAATCGTAGCATCCGCCACGTCATTGACAAAAAGGCATACGGCGTCATAGCCCTTCGCGATAGGTATCGTATCGGGATTCAGGTGCCCCTTGAAATATTTCAATTCAAAGCCGAATTCTCCCTCATTGAGTTTGTCGAAATACTCGCTGTCATAAGGTTTCGAATCGAAAAACGCTATTTTGCGGATTTTCATATATTCCTCCGGTTTTATATTCTGTTCAGGGAAATGATCTTAACGGCTTCCCATGTCTCTGTGAATTTTTCCTCCAGGTCGAATCCGAAATTAGAAATCCTCCATTGCGCGGCCAGGAACCTGAAGGAACCTATTATGAGATTGAAGAGCTGCTCTGATAGTATATCCTTCCTTATTTCACCTTTCCTCTGCCCCTGCTCTATCAGCGAGCAGATCCTGTCGTGGTTTTTTTTCATAATATTATGGACCTTCCCGGAAAGGCCCGAATCCTGGGGAAAAATCTCTTCCGACAGAATTATTGTTACAAAAGCGGGATTCTTCATGAAATGCCCTTCCTTTTTATGAGGATGTTGTAAATATTTTCAAGATCCGAAGCCCCTGCCCTGAATTCGCCGTCAAAAACATCATTCGACCTTTTTCGAAAAGATCGAAGATGGAGAGGAGTATCTCGTCCTTATTCTTAAAATGCCGGTAAAGGGCGGCTTCCGACACGCCGACTTTCCCCGATATATTCTTGATGGTCAGGGCTGCAATACCTTCACGGGCTATAATTTCCATAGATTTCAGGATGATCTCTTCCTGCCTGACTGTAAACTCCATAAATTTTCCTATGTTAGTAAACATTCACTAACTAAATAATAATATTATTTAACCGTTTCGTCAAATATTTTATAAAAATTGACTTTGCGGGTTATGAATTAATATATTATTAATAAACTTTTTCCATGAAATCTGTGAATCAACAGAGGGGAGGGCAAAAATATGGCTGAAAAATACAATGATCCGCTATTAAGGCTTCAATTTGCCGAGAACAACGAATTCAAGATCGAACTACAGAGGCGTGTCGACGAATTTTTCAGACAGACCGGACGCTCTCTCAGGGACAGCCCCGTTATGTATTTCAAAAGCATCGTGATACTATCCGTTTTCGTACTGACCTATATCCTGCTTGTCTTTTACGCGTCCGCCTGGTGGCAGGCGGTTCCCCTTTCAATTTTAATGGGCCTTACGATAGCGGGAATAGGCTTCAATATGCAGCATGACGGCGGCCATAACGCGTATTCGAAATATCAATGGATAAATAAAATGATGGCTATGACCCTTGACGTCATCGGGGGCAGTTCATACTACTGGAAATGGAAGCATGTCGTTTTTCATCACCGCTATGTCAATATTTACGGATACGACCCCGACGCGGATCTCGGCATTATAGGGCGCCTGCAGCCTCATGTAAAATACAGGCCGTATTTTAAATACCAGCATATTTATATCTGGGTTCTCTCAGCTTCCTGGTCCCGAAATGGCATTTTTACGATGATTACTATTCTTTTATTTCCTGCAAGGTAGGCGCCCATATCGTTCCCAGGCCGTCGGGCTGGGAAATCCCGATATTTTTCCTCGGCAAGATCACGTTTTTAGCATTGGCGTTCGGCATTCCCCTGCTTCATCACCGGATCCTGCCCGTTTTAGGCTGTTATCCTGCTGGCGGTAAGTTCGCAAAATCGCGCTCGCCATGGAGAACGCGCTTAAGTATGAGCAGGCGGAGAATTTCGCGGTCACCGATTACCTCACTGGTCTTCCTAATGCGCGTTCGCTGTTTCTGCAACTGGATCGCGAACTGGCGCGGTGCAAGCCTATGAGGACGGATTCCCTCGGTGATGGTCACCGACATGGACGGCTTCAAGCGGATTAATGACCGCTTTGGGCACCTCGAAGGCAATCGTGTACTGCGCTTGTTTGCGCACTCGCTCAAGGAAACCAGCCGCGAGTACGATTACGTTGCACGCATGGGTGGCGACGAATTTGTGGTGATCGCTCCTGGTTTGACGGTGGAAGCGGCCGCGCGCAAAGCGGAACAGATGCGTGAGCTGGCCCGACAGGCGGGAAGAGAGGTTTGCAACGAGGACATCCTGTCGCTCAGCGTGGGCAAGTCGGTATATCCGGACGACGGCCTCGATGCCGAAAAGCTTCTTTCCGAAGCCGACAAGCGAATGTATCTGCAGAAGCAAAGCCAGCCTTCGCGGAGCAACCGCCGGCTCTATCGGCGGGTGCGCGTCCGGATTACGACCGAGATCGCGATCGAGGGCCAGACGCGGACCATGCTCGGCATTATCAGCAATCTGAGCGTCAACGGGTGTTACGTGGGAACCAGCGTGCTGCTGCTTGCCGGAACCCGCGTAAAACTCTCATTCTTGCTGGACAACACAAAGGTCGCCATTCAGAGTGAAGTTCTCCGCATGGACATCGGCATGGGGGCAGCTTTACGGTTCAGCGAGTCAACGCACGAGGTGCGCACTACCCTGCAGCGCCTGCTGGAACAGCTGGCCACCGATTGAGGGGGTCGGCGACGGAGCGTACCGCGTGATGAGAAACGCTCTGAAGGACGCCGAGTAGCGTACCGCGTGATGAGAAACGCTCTGAAGGACGCCGGAATTGCGCCGCATCAGATCGACTATATCAACGCGCACGGCACCTCGACGCCGCTGGGGGACCGCGTGGAGACCATCGCGATCAAACGCGCGTTCGGAGAGCACGCCCACAAATTGGCGGTCAGCTCCACCAAGTCCATGACCGGGCATCTGCTGGGCGGCGCGGGCGGAGTCGAGGCGGGCATCAGCGTTCTGGCGATTCGCGATCAGATCGCTCCGCCGACCATTAACTACGAAACTCCCGATCCGGAGTGCGACCTGGATTACGTGCCGAATCACGCACGGCCCATGCACATTGAATACGTGCTGACGAATTCGTTCGGATTCGGCGGCCCCAACGGCTGCCTGATTTTCAAGAAATTCACTCCGTGAAAATATTAGTCGCCATCAAGCAGGTTCCGGTGCGCGATTCGCCTCTGGTCATCGGCGCCTCGGGACGCTGGATCGAGGAAGCCGGCCTGAGCTTCGAGATCAATGAGCCGGATGCGTACGCGCTCGAAGAAGCGCTTCAGCTCAAAGAGAAGCACGGCGGCGAAGTGGTGGTGATGTGCGCCGGCCCGGCTCGCGCGCAGCAGACCATCCGGGAAGCGTTGGCCAAGGGCGCGGATCGGGCCATTCACATCGAAGCCGAAACTCTTGAAGCATTGGACACGCTGGAAATCGCGCGATTGCTCGCCGACGCAGTGCGGCCCGAGAATCCGGACCTGATCCTCACCGGTCTGCAATCCGACGATTTGGGCTACGGGCAAACCGGCGTGGTGCTGGCGGAGCTGCTGGGGCTGCCGCATTCCACCATCATCATGCAGGCTGAAGTAAATGGCTCGACGATTCGCGTGAAGCGGGAGCTGGAGGACGGATGGTTCCAGCACATCGCTATGCCGCTGCCCGCGGTGCTGACCATTCAAAGCGGCATCAATAAACTTCGCTACGCGACGCTGATGGGCATCAAGCGGGCCAAGACCAAGGAGATTCGCCGCGTGAGCGCGACTCTTCCAGGAGACGCGGGTTCGCTGCGCATCGAGAGACTGTACGCGCCCGAAAAGTCGAGGCAGGCGCAGATTTTCGAGGGCGATCCCAAGGCCGCCGCGGCGAAGCTGGTGGAGAAACTGAAATTCGAGGCTCGGATTCTATGAGGGTTCTGGCGATTCTCGAACATCAAAACGGGCGGCTGCACCGCATGTCCTGGGAGACGCTTGCGGCTGCGCTCCAGCTGGGTGCGGAAGTGGAAGCCGCTATCGTCGGATCGGGCATCGGAGCACTGGCGCAGGAGGTCGCGTCGAAGAAGGTCGCGCGAGTCTATGCGGTCGAGCACGCGCTGCTCGAGAATTACACGGCCGACGGTTATACGGCCGCGGTGGAGGCGCTGATCCGGAAAGCGAATCCCGATCTGGTGCTGTTCCCGCATACCTATCAAACGCGCGACTATGCACCGAAGCTGGCAACACGCTTCGAGCGGTCGTTGATCAGCGACGTGATCGCGGCCCGCGTCGAAGACGGCGTGTTCGTGCGCCAATTCTTCCAGGGGAAATTGAACGGCGATATTCGCACGACCGGGCCCGGACCGCACTTCGTCTCGTTTCAAGCCGGCGCCTGGCGCGCGGACGCGCTCGAATCGGGCTCCGCCGCGGTAGATGCATTTACGCCGGAGTTGAACGCATCGCAAATACGGCAAACGCCCGAGCCTCCCTTTCGCGAATCGGCCCGAGCCGTGGATTTGACCGCCGCGGAGATCATTGTCTCGGTGGGCCGCGGCATCGGCGACAAGGACAAGATTCCGGTGGTGGAAGATCTGGCGCGAGCCTTGGGTGCGGAGCTGGCCGCGTCGCGCCCCATCTGTGACGCGGGATGGCTGCCCATGGAGCGGCAAGTGGGAAGCTCCGGGCAAACCGTTTCGCCGAAGATGTACGTGGCGGTGGGAATTTCCGGAGCGATCCAGCACCTGGTGGGCATGAAGGGCTCGAAGACCATCGTCGCGATCAACAAAGACGCCAACGCGCCCATCTTCGAAGTCGCGGACTATGGTATCGTGGGCGATTTGTTCGAAGTGGTTCCGGCGCTGGCCGAGGCGATCCGCAAGGCGAAAGCGTAAGGGCCCGCTCCCTACCTGCGCGCGAATTTCCGTTATATGCTGTAGTGCATGAATTTGCGCACCTTGTCGCTGCTCGCCGTGACGGCCTCGGGCTTTTATCAAATCACGTCCGGCCAAGGCGTCACGTTCGATCGCATCCTGAACGCCGGCAAGGAGCCCCAGAACTGGCTCACCTATTCGGGAAGCCCGTCCAGCCAGCGCTATAGCCCGCTGACCCAGATCACTCCCGCCAACGTCAAGAACCTGGAGCTGCAGTGGGTCTGGCAGGCCAAGTCGACCGAAAAGTTCGAGGCCACGGCGCTGGTTGTGGACGGCATGCTGTACACGATTCAGGCGCCCGACGACGTGTTCGCTCTGGACGCCGTCACGGGCCGCATCTTCTGGACCCTCCCTTACCCCGATGCCGCCAACGGAAACCCGTGCTGCGGACGCGTCAACCGCGGTCTCGCGATTCTGGGCGACACGCTGTTCATGGGCACGCTCGACGCGCACCTGCTCGCGCATCGACGCCAAGAACGGGAAAATCATCTGGAACACGCAAGTCGCGCAGCCGACGCAGACCGAGCGCTACGTCATCACCCACGCTCCGCTGATCGTCAAGGACAAGGTCATCGTCGGCACCGCCGGCGGCGACACCGGAGTGCGCGATTTTATCGCCGCCTTCGACGTCAAGACCGGCAAAGAAGCCTGGCGCTTCTACACCATTCCGGGGAAAGGCGAGCCGGGCAACGAAACCTGGTCGGGCGACTCGTGGCAGAAGGGCGGCGGAGCCATCTGGAACACCGGCTCCTACGATCCCGATCTCAATCTCACGTACTGGGGCACCGGCAATCCCTATCCGGATTCCAACGGCGACGTGCGCCTGGGCGACAATCTTTACACCGACTCGGTAGTGGCGCTCGATCCCGACTCGGGCAAGCTGAAATGGTTTTACCAGTTCACGCCGCACGATGAGATGGACTACGATTCCACGCAGGTCCCGGTGCTGGCCGACATCCAGTGGCAAGGACCAAATGGACAAATGCAGCCGCGCAAGGTCATGATGTGGGGCAATCGCAACGGCGTCTTCTACGTGCTGGATCGCTCGAGCGGCCAATTCCTGCTGGGGAAACCCTTCACCACCACGAATTGGCTCAGCGGTTTCGACGAACGCGGACGGCCCATGCGCGTGCCCGGCAAAGTCCCTACGCCGGAAGGCAGCGTCATCATGCCGACGGTTCTCGGCGGCACCAACTGGTATCCTCCGTCGTACAGTCCTTCGACCGGTTTGTTTTATCTTTCGGCGTGGGAGAACACCGGAAGCAATCAGGTCAAGGGAGGGCGCGGCCCGGCCTTCGGCGGACCGAACCCCATGGCGCAAGTGAATTTAACCACCAACACCAAGAGAGAATCGGACGGCATCGGGGTGGTGCGCGCCATCGATCCGCACACGGGCGATAAGAAGTGGGAGTTCAAGATGACCGACATCACCTGGGCGGGCGTGCTCACCACCGCATCGGATCTTCTGTTCAGCGGTGGAAAAGAGGGCTACTTTTTCGCGCTCAACGCCAAGACCGGCGACCTGTTGTGGAAAGCGTCGCTGGGCGGGCAGGTCAACAGCGGGCCCATGAGTTATTCGGTCAACGGACGCCAATACATCGCCGTCAACGCCGGCAGCGCTCTGTTCGTGTACGCCCTGCGGCAGTAGCGCCGCGCCCGCCTCGTCCGCAATTTGAATTGAACCGGCGGTGCACAATGTGCGTATGCGTCTGTATAAGAATCGGGAAGGAGACCCGATCATGTTCTGTCATAGCTGCGGTACCCAAGTCGCCAACGACGTACGATTCTGCCCGAATTGCGGGCAGTCCCTGCCACTCCCCGGTTCGCCGCCGGTAGCGAGCGGCGCTCCGGCGATTCCATTGTCAGGGCGGTGGACGCCCCCATCGGGAATCCGAGCGCAGCCCGGCCGCTGGATTAGCCAGGGTTGGAATCTGGTCACGGCGGATCTGGGCAACTACATCGTGATTACGCTGATTTTCTTCGTGCTGAATGGAGTGCCGTTCATTCAGGGGGCGCTCATCGCCGGCTTCCATATTTTCACGATGAAGAAGTTGATGGGCCGGCAGTCCCAGCTCGACGATCTCTTTAAGGGATTCAACTTTTTCGTCAACACGCTGGTGGCATCGCTGCTGATCGGGATCTTCGTCTTCTGCGGAACGCTGCTGTGCATCATTCCCGGCCTGGTGATCGCAGCCATGTACAAGTTCACGTTCCTGTTCATCGTGGACAAGCGCATGGAATTCTGGCCCGCCATGCAGGCCAGCCACGCCGTGGTGAGGAGCGATTATTTCGGCTTCACATTGTTTCTGGTGCTGGCGTTCCTGGTGAATGTGCTGGGCTTCCTCTGCCTCGTAGTCGGCCTGCTGGTAACGATTCCCGCCACCTTCGCGGCCATTACCATCGCCTACAAGGAAATCGTGGGCTTCGAGCCGCAAACGGCCGATGCATTGTAACCGCAAAACGATCGCCGTCCGGCTCGGCGGAGCGGCGTTGCTGCTGGCGTGTCTGTATTTCGTCTCCGTGCCGGCCGAACCCAGGTATCGGCTATGCGCGTTTCATTGGCTCACGGGCCTGCCGTGCCCGCTGTGCGGACTGACGCGAGGGATTTTCGCGCTGGCGAAAGGGCGCCTCAGTGAGGCTGAGCATTTCAACGCCCTCAGTCCGCTGGGATTCGTGATGCTCTTCTCGCTATTCTGGTATCGTCAGGGGATTTTGAGAAAGCTATGGACCTGCGGGATCGCGGCGTTTGCACTTTACGGCGTACTTCGAGTGGCCGCGGTTTAGGGGCCTTCGCCGCAGCCCTCGAAAAGTTCTGATATAGTGCTTTGAGGACCAGGGTCCATGTTTCGAGGGAGGGTTTTGAATTGAGAAATCGTATCGCCAGTACCGTTGTGATTTCGTCGGCCGTGGGCGCGGCGTTCGCCGTGGCCGTTTCGCTGTGGGCGCAAGCGCCCGCCGGGTTGAGTCCCCAGCAGGCCGTCGCCCCCACGGGCGGCAGCAATAACGCCGATACCGCCAAGGCCGCGACCAGGGGCGGTGGACGTGGCCGCGGGCCTGCCATCCCGTCCGGACCCACCCCGCGCCTGCCCGACGGTCACCCCGATCTGGTGGGCATCTGGAGCAGCCCCGGGCCCGTTGGCGATATCGCACAGGGGATGGCGACTGTTCCCTGCGACACTCCTGGGGCCGTGCCGCAAGCACCGGGCCGAGGCGGAGCCAAGGGGCCGCCCACTTGCAAGGAGCCGATTCCGCTTTCGGCCGAAGGCAAGAGGGTCCTGGCCACGCACATGTCCAAGGACGACCCGGAGGCCAATTGCCTGCCCACCGGCGTCCCGCGCATGGCGCCGTATCCCTGGAGAATCGTGCAGGACAAAAATCACTTCTATTTCCTGTTTGAAGGCAACATCCACAGCTACCGGCAGATCTTCATGGACGGCCGCAAGCATCCCGCCGACCCCGATCCCACCTGGTACGGGCACTCCATCGGAAGCTGGGACGGCGACACGCTGGTGGTGGACACCATCGGATACAACGATAAATTCTGGTTCGATTTCGACGGCCATCCGCACTCCGAGATGCTGCACACCATCGAACGCTATACGCGCACCAATGCCGGAACACTGGTCATCGAGACCACCATCGACGATCCCGTGGATTACACCAGACCGTTCAAGCTGACTTTTACGGCGCGCGCGCAGCCCAACGGGGAACTGACGGAATATATCTGCCAGGAGAACCAGCAGGACGCGCAGCATCTGCAGGGTCCGGCCAGTCTCAATTAATGAGCCGGCAGCTCAAGACTATTTGGCGGCAGCCGGCGGATTAACCGCCAGCAGCTCGATGTCGAAGATCAATGTGGACCCCGGGGGAATCCCCGGCTGGCCTCTGTCTCCGTACGCGAGTTCGGCGGGACATGTTAACATCGCCTTGCCGCCGGGCTTCATCTTCTGAACGCCCTCCGTCCAGCAGGCAATCACGCCGGTCAGCTTAAAGGTTATCGGTTCGTTCCGCTTATACGAGCTATCGAATTCGGTGCCATTGGTGAGCGTGCCGCGGTAGTTCACCTTGACTGAGTCGATGGCAGTGGGGGAGGCGCCGGTGCCGGCGCGTTCCTCGCGGTAAATCACGCCCGAGGGCAGCCGGACAGCGCCCGGCTGAAGCGCGGCCTTGTCCAGATACGCCTTCGATGCGGCCTTGGTGCGGGCTGTCGCCAGGGGCTGAAGCTTGGGACCCTGCACATCCAGGTCGAGAGCGGGTTTACCCGCCGCCGCGTCCGCCATCCCCTTCTTGACCAGCTCGTATTCGGCCGGCGTCAGATTGAACGTAGCGATCGACTTGTAAATCGAAAGGCCCAGCGCATAAATGGTCTTTTGGTCCTCGGTCATGCCTGCGATGGCGGAAGCCGCCGTCGACTTGGCCGCAGTGGTTGCCTTAGCGGCAGTGTTCGACTTGGCCGCGGTCGATTTGGTGGAAGGCGCCGGCGTTTGGGCGAAGAGCAAGGCCGGGAGAAGAAAGAGAAGTCCGCGCATTTCTCCAGCCTACCATCGTTTTTTCCGGACCGTGTCTTAACCGGACACCGCAAAACGGAGTCCGGCGCACGTCGCAATCTTTGCGCTGGTTTGGTCCGTGGAATGCTGGCAACTTTCCGACAGGACTACGATGCGACCTATCTTCTGTGCTCTCAATCTGGTGAGCCTTTTAGCAGTGAGTCTTTCCGGTACAGCGCGAGCGCAAAATCCGGCATATTTGCCCGACCAGGTCGGCCCGACGATGACCGCCACTCCTTTCACAGTGGCCGAGAAGTTCGACTATCGCTTTGTGCAGTCCTTCGGGCTCCGCGGATTCGCGGGCGCGGGCTTCGGGGCGTTAATCGGCCAGGGGAGGGATGTTCCGCATGAATGGGGCGAGGGCTGGGCGGCTTATGCCACCCGGTACGCATCCGACTTCGGAACCAACTTGGCCCGGCAGTCCATGGAGTTCGGCCTGGAGACCGCCCTGCATGAAGATCCGCGCTACTTTCCCAGCGAACAGAAAGGCTTTCGCGCACGGATGAAGAATGTCCTGCTGCAAACCGTGGTGACGCGCACCGATTCCGGAAGAGAAACCTTCGCATGGGCTCGCATGGGCAGCGCCTTCGGCGCCGGCGAGTTGGCCAACGCCTGGCAGCCGAAGAGCACCGGCTCTCCCGGCGACGGCCTCACCCGCGGATGCATCATGCTGGGTGGCGACCTGGCGTACAATTTCCTGCAGGAGTTCGTTCCTTTTGTGCGGCCCCGGTCCCTGCGGCATCACCAATAAGTCGCGCCGGCCGCTTTAATCGACGATCGCTTTGATCGATAATGGCTTTGAGCGACTCATGCGCACCCATACCATGCCGATTTTATGGGCCGGACTCGCGGCCATAGCCGCCGCGCAAACCCGGCCTGCCGATCCTTCGGCAAACCTGCCGCTGAACATGCAGGCGATCGCGCAGGCGCTCGGCGTCGGTTGCGACTATTGCCACGTGGCCGAACGCGGCAGCGGGCAACCCGAGCCCAAGAAGGACATCGCGCGCGCGATGATCGCCATGACCCGCGACATCAATGCCAAAATTCAAGCAACGACTCAGGCGACGATCCCGTCAGGCGACGCCGCACAGCGCGTTCGTACAGAAGTTCAATGCGTGACCTGCCATCGCGGCGTGCCGGTTCCCCGGCAGCTCTCCGAGATCCTCTCGCAGACGCTGAAGACTCAGGGCGCGGCCGCGGCCATCGAACAGTACCGCGAGCTGCGCAAGCAATTCTACGGACGGCAAGCCTACGACTTCGGCGAGAACACTCTGCTGGGCGTCGCGCAACAGATTACGTCCAGCCGGCCCAGCGATTCCATCGCACTGCTGCAGTTGAATCTTGAATTTTATCCGCGTTCGGCGAGTTCTTACGCGGAGATCGGGTTTGCGTACACCCGCAAGCTGGACGACGATTCCGCCATCGCAAATCTGGAGAAGGCTCTCGAAATCGAGCCCAACAACGGGATCATCCGAGGCCAGCTCGAGCAATTGAAATCGTACCAGCGCGCGCGCCAGCAGCGGTGAGGTTGGTCACAGATCAGTTTGAGATGATTCACAGCTGCCATCATCCCTTGTGGCGCGGATCCATCCCTCACCGGCTCATCGAGGCCGGAGGCATGAGCCTCGAAGACCTGGACGAAGAGATCGCGCGGGGCGAGGCACTGGAGCGGCTGCGCGAACGCCTTCCCGATATCATGACCGAGGAACAGCGCTCCTACCTGGCCGCTCTGCGCCGCGACCGGACCCAGTTGGCGGCGCGGGGACGGCTGTAAGATTGACCAAATCCCGACGATGGCCCGCGCCGATGTAGAATTGGTTTCCAGACGCCATGCCTGTCAGAGTAAGGCCAAGTAATCTCAAGCTCGACTTCCGCAATGCCCATGGAGCGAGCGGCCATCAGATCTCCCGCTCGTTCCCCGGCGTCCGTTTTAATCATCGTCGCGGCGACTCCGGCATCATTGTCGGTGATGCCTACCACACGCTCGCGCTCTTCGAGGCAGGAACATTCCGATGCTGCGTAACAAGCCCTCCGTATTGGGGACTTCGAGACTACGGCATCCCCGGCCAAATCGGCGCTGAGATGGAGTTGAGCCTATACCTCGACAACCTCACCGAGGTTTTTCGGGAAGTGCGCCGCGTCCTCCGAGACGACGGAACGCTCTGGCTGAACATTGGCGATTCCTATACGAGTGGGGGACGAACCTGGAGAGACAGCGACAAGAAGAACCGGGCACGCGGGATGGACTATCGAGCGCCAACGCCGCCCGGGCTGAAATCTAAAGACCTTATCGGCGTCCCGTGGAAGATCGCGTTCGCCCTACAGGCGGACGGTTGGTACCTTCGCTCAGACATCATCTGGAACAAGCCCAATTGCCAGCCCGAATCCGTCAAGGATCGTCCTACCCGCGCTCACGAGTACCTGTTCCTCTTCTCGAAGTCGGAGCACTACTTCTACCGTGCTGAAGCGATCAAGGAACCGGCTACTTCATCGAACGGAACCGGTGGATTGCGGAACCGGCGGTCGGTGTGGAACATCAACACAGAACCCTTCCCAGAGGCGCACTTCGCAACGTTCCCGGCCAGCTTGGTGCGCCCAGCAATCCTGGCTGGCACCGAGCCCTCGGATTTCGTCCTGGACCCATTCCTGGGATCCGGAACATCCGGCCAAGTGGCGATCGAAGAGGATCGCCGCTTTGTCGGAATCGAGGTCAAGGCGGAGTACGCGGAACTTGCCGTGAGGCGGCTGGGCTGGTAGGCCTCGACGTAAATGCCGAATCAGTCTTCCGATTTCCCCGTGCTTCGGCCAGACCTTCAGGTATCTCTCTATGCGCGCTTGCAGGCGCTTCGCGAACGCTACCTCATCGAATCGCTCAAGAAGACGGTGGAGTCGGAGGCCTTCGACCTCAAGGTCGTGGACGGCGAACTGGCCAAATACGCAGACGCGAGGAACCTCAGGCGCATAGCCTCCTTCGGCCTTCGGGGCGAAGTGTTCTTCCCGGTTCCCTACCTGTTGGAGCTGAACCCGTTCCTGCTGGGCTATTACCGCCTTCTGCTCGGTTTCTCGCGCAAGGCATTTTATGAGCAAGGCCCGTTTAAGCGCTTCGACGTACTCGAAGATCAAGGCAAAGTT
Source organism: Bryobacterales bacterium (assembly GCA_963765185.1). Lineage (GTDB taxonomy): Bacteria > Acidobacteriota > Terriglobia > Bryobacterales > Bryobacteraceae > Palsa-187. Next base: position 39,300 of record CAVXWB010000091.1, on the reverse strand, counting down.
AGGGACGCGCTCAGCCTGCAGCTTCCGGCCCTTTGCGTGAGTCTCTCAAGGAGCGCTTCCATGCTCGTGGAGTGGATCAATCCCGTCAGCATCGGCATTGTCAACGAGCTTCAAATGCTGACCCTCGGCGCGCAATTCCGAGGCAGCAAGAACGTCGGGCTAGGACAAGAAGCCGTCGACCAGTTCTTCAACCTCCTGACGGTGATGCTGGAGCCATACAAGCCCACCATCAAGGGAAGGAAGATCACACTGAAGAATGACTCGAAGCTGCTTTGTGAGATCCGCTGTGCCTCCGATCCGGACGTAAGCGTCACTCAGCAACTGAGGAGCCAGGCGAGGAAGCTGGTAGCGATCGAGATCAAGGGCGGCACCGACGTATCGAACGTTTGGAACCGGCTTGGGGAAGCCGAAAAGAGCCACCAGACGGCGCGGCGTCAGGGGTTCAATGAACTGTGGACCGTCCTTCGGGTGGATGTCGTAACGGACCCCAACGCGCTGAAGAAGGCCCACGAGAAGTCGCCATCCACAACGCACTTCTTCTACTTGGACAGAATTCTCGACGGGACCACGGACGAGGGGAAAACGTTCCGGCAGCTTCTCGGGTCCATTATGGGCGCGACGATGGCGGGCTGATTTCACACGCCCATAACCCCGTATTTCATTTAGCCTTAGCGCAGCAGGTCGGCCCCGCTAGAATTGCCCGCCGTGCTGCCGTCCCAACAAGTTTCGCCGAAAAAGGCTCATGACCGGGCAAAACCTGCCGATAAGGAAGGAGAGACGCTGACGAATGGCCACCCCTCTCCTCGGATCGCTGGATCGTGAAGTCGCCCTGGCGCGGGTGGGAGGAGATCCGGAGCTGCTTAAGGAAATCGCCACCCTGTTCCTCGAAAACTACCGGGATTGGCTGGGCGAGTTGCGGCAGGCGACGGCGCGCGGAGACGCAGTGCTGGTGGAGCGCACCGCGCACGGCCTGAAGGGGTCGGTGGCGAACTTCGGCGCGCGCAATGCTGTCGAAGCTTCGCTGAACCTGGAGAACCTGGGACGCAATCGCGACCTGACGGGCGCGACGGAATCGCTGGCGGCGCTGGAATCGGCGCTCGAGACTTTGCGCGGAGACCTCGAAAGCCTCTAAACTGAGTAGGGACAGCATGCCTACTCAAGTCGCCGAAATTGTCTGCGCGCATAGCCCCGATTCCGACGACGCGTATATGTTTTACGCTCTCGCGAAGGGCAAGATACATTCTCATCTGGTGGAGTTCCGCCATGTGCTGGACGACATCCAGACCCTCAACCAGAAAGCCCGCGAGGGCGTCTACGAACTGACCGCGGTTTCCTATCACGCCTATCCCTACATTGCGGACAAATACGCTTTGATGGCCGCGGGGTCGAGCGTGGGCGACGGCTATGGTCCCATGGTGGTGGCGCACAACCCGCTCGCGCCCGCGGATCTCAAGGGCAAGCGCATCGCGATACCGGGCAAGCTCACCACCGCGTACCTGACGCTGCGGCTGATGCAGCCGGATTTCGAAGCGGTGGTGACGCCCTTCGACCGGATTCTGGAAGCTGTGAACAACGGCGAGGCCGAAGCCGGGCTGGTGATCCATGAGGCGCAGCTGACGCATCTGCGCGAAGGCTTCCACACCATCGTGGATCTGGGGCAGTGGTGGAAGGAAAAATACGATCTGCCGCTTCCGCTGGGCGCCAACGTGCTACGCCGCGGCCTGGACCCGGAGGTTGCCAGCGAAGCTTGCCGCATGATGCGGGAAAGCATTCAATACGCGCTCGATCACCGCGAGGAAGCGCTTGCCTATGCCATGCAATTTGCCCGCGACATGGAGGCTCCTTTGGCCGAAAAGTTCGTGGGCATGTACGTCAACCACTTTACCGTGGATTGCGGGGAACTGGTGCCGAAGGCGGCCCAGAAGCTGCTCGATCTGGGCTACCAGGCCGGTCTGATCCCGCACCGCGTTTCGGTCGAGTTCGTTCGGTGAAACCAACAATCCTTCTCAACAACGCTCCCGCACAACGGAGCGCGCTTCCAACAAAGCGTGCTCTGCAGCGCATTTGTGAGTTTCTGATAATTTGGAGGGCCTCGCTGGCCCTGTGCGGGCCAAACAACACGCCCGCACAACGGAGCGCGCTTCAAGAAAAGCATGCTCGGCGGAGCATTTGCGAGTTTCCGACAATTGGGAGGGCCTCGCTGGCCCTGTGCGGGCTATTTCTCATTGCCGGAGCTCTGGCATTTGCGCAAAGCCAGGGCGACACCAAACAGCGCGCCCGCGCGGCGCGCGATCTGGCCAAGCTGGGCGAGCAGGGGATCCCGAAACTGGCGCCCTACGTGACCGATACCGACCTGAGCGTGCGCATCGAAGCGGTCAAAGCGCTGGATGAAATCGGCGGCCCCAAGACCCTGGATTTACTGGTGCAGGCCTCGCACGACCCCGATCCCGAGATCCAGATCCGCTCAACCGATGGTCTGGTGAACGTGTATCTGCCCGGGTTCTTGAAAACGGGTGTCAGCGGCAGTCTGCAACGCGTAGGAGACTCGGTCAAGGCCAAGTTCACCGACACCAACGACCAGATCATCGACGCCTACGTGGAGGTGCGGCCGGAAGTGATTGAGGCTCTGGGCCGTCTGGCGGTGTCGGGGGCGAGTCTGGAGAGCCGCGCCAACGCCTGCCGCGCGCTGGGTATTCTGCGCGGCCACGCCGCGATCCCGCAGCTGGCCGAAGCGCTGCACTCCAAGGACAATCAGGCGATGTACGAAGCGCTGGTGGCACTGCAAAAAATCCGCGACCCCGCCTCCGCCTCGCGTGTGACCTTTCTGGTGCATGACCTGGATGAGAGAGTCCAGGTGACCGCAATTCAAACCGCGGGCCTGTTGCTCGACCACGAGGCCGCGCCGGATCTGCGCGACGTGATGGGCCGCACCAAGTCCACGCGAGTGCGCCGCGCTGCGGCATCCTCGCTGGCCATGCTGGCCGATCCGGCCGATCACGAAGGGTTTCTGCGCGACTTGGCCGACGAGAAGGACGACGCCCTTCGCGCCGCCGGTGCCGAGGGCTTGGCGCGCCTGAGGAATCCGGCCGACCGGCCCATCGTCGAAAAAGCGTTCAACGCGGAACACAAGATCAGTCCCAGGTTGTCGGAGGCCTTCGCGGTGGTGATGCTGGGCAATCTGGACACGGGCGAATTCAGCGCGCTGCGCTACCTGGTGAACACGCTGAACCAGAAGTCCTACCAGGGCGTGGCTCTGCCCTTCCTGGTGGAACTGGCGCGCGACCAGGCCGTCCGGCAGGCGCTCTATCCCCTGCTCACCGGCGCGACCAAAGACGAGAAGATTCAACTGGGAACCGTTCTGGCGCGCTCCGGAGAAGCCGACAGCGTGCCGTTTCTCGAGACCTTATCGATGGATCAGGATACAGAAGTGGCGCAGGATAGCATCCGCGATCTGCGGACGCTGCGAACCCGCTTGCAATAGTCCTCAAACAGGACTCTGAAAAAGACTTCCTGGCCGCCGATACACACGGATGAACGCGGATTCGCAGGGTCCATCAGCGGCCTATTTTACCTTTGGGTTTTTCAGCCGCCTGCTAGAGAGCGCGAAAACCTACTTGGCTTTCTTCTGCTTCTGTTGTCCGACGCGAACCTTGAACTGCTTCGCCTGAGCTTCCTGGTACCCTTTCCAGTCGAAGCGCTGCGCGGCGTCGGAGAGATACGCGGACACGTCGATGCTCTTGGGCAGCACCGCCATCAGAGAAGCAGTTTGAGTGCCGTCCGGGCTGGTGATGCGATACCGTTTGACGTTGGGAATGGACATAACGTTTTCAGGATAACACGGGAGGCTTGCGCCCGACCGATCGCGCTCAGTGCGCAACCTCGATCACTCTGGCGGCGCCGGCTTGTCCCGCCCCGGCCTTTACTGCGCCCCGAACGCGACTACGCGGGTGTGGATCAGAGAAACGCTTTCGCGCACGGGTTTAGGCGGCGGCGCGTCGAACTCATCCAGCATCTTGGAAATAGGCAGACGGCCTTCGCCAACGGCCATTCTTGAAATGTCGGGAACAGGCAGACGCCCTTCGCCGGCCTTCAGGCTGGAGACCGCACTCGCCATGGGGCTTGCGACGCCCAAGCTTGAAGGAGCGTTATTGGAAGCGGCAATGGTTGAAGCGGTGAACACCGATTCCTTGGGCAGCTGGTCCAGATCCCGGCCTTCCTCCACCACCATCTCGTGCTCGATCCAGTTGGATAGCGGGATGTTGCGGAAGAACAGCCGCTCCTGCATCACCATGCTCTTCCTCGACGCCGTTCAGCGACCGGCTTTCGCGCGCGTAGCTGCGCTCCTCCACGCGGAACTCCTGCATGAAGTCGTCCATGGCCATGCGCTTGGTGCTCTCCTCGGTGGCCTTGATGCGCTCCTCCATGGTCACCTTCTGCGAAGTGATGGTCGCGCGGCCTCCGCCAGCGATTCGCGCTCCTTGGCCAGGGCCACTTCCATCTTCGCCTGCATGATGTAATAGGACAACAGCGCGCTGCCTCCGGCGACGAACACCGGAAGAAACATCCACAGAAAAGCATCCATGTGCATGGGCATAACCTACTGCGAATCTATCGGCGGAGCATGAGAAGAAAGTTAGGGTAGTAGGGCAAAAACCTTAGAAGACCTACAGTGCCGCGCTATCCCGCGATCGACTTCCAGTTCTTCGCCAGATGCTCCGCGGTGCGCCACGCCAGCGCTTGAATCGTCAGCGTCGGATTGCGCGCGCCGCTGGTGCCGAACACGCGACCCGCCGAGCATCCCCAGATTCGGAGCCTCGTGCGAGAAGCCCCATTTATCCACCACGCTGGTCTCCGGATTGTCGCCCATGCGAGTGCCGCCGTAGGTGTGCGTGCTCAGGTTGGGTCCGTTGGGATTGCCCTTGGTGGTCATGATCGCGCCCGCGGCCTTGAACCACTCCTCCATCTTGTCCTGCGCGTGCATCGCCGCGCGGCGCTCATTCTCCCGGGTCATGGTGGTCACGCGGATCACCGGATCGCCCAGCGGATCCTTCACCTCCGGATCCAGATCCAGGAACGTCGTCTCATAGGGGAACGAATTGGTTTGCATGTACGCCGACGCGCGTCCGGCCCGCGTTCTGGTGAATCCACTTCTTCCAATCCGAGCCCCAATTGCGCGGCACCTGACCCCAGGTGGACCCGCTGGCCGCGGCGATGGGATGCTTCTCGGTGTTGACCGTCATGCTGGCCCCGCCGATGAAGCCGAGCCCGGTGTGATCGAAGCTATCGTCGGCCCACTCGTCGATGACCACGCCCTGCGAAAGAATCGCGCCGTACCAGATGTTCAGATCCATCGGAAACAGAGCGCTGGCGCTCGCACCGGCTTGCGCGTCCCAATGCCCGAAGTAATGCTTGCCCACTTGCCCCTTGTTGTTGCCCAGCCCGTTGGGATACGCCTTGGATTTCGAAAGCAGCAACAGGCGCACGTTCTCGTAGGTATAGGAACCCACCAGCACGGCTTTGGCGGGCTGAAAATATTCGAGACCGTCGAAGATGTAGCGAGACGCCGGTGACTTTGCCGTTCGCATCGGCCCCGTTCGATCAGAACGATGCGCGTCACCTGCGCGCGGTCGAAGATGGTCAGGTTCCTGGTCGCTTGCGCCTTCGGGAATGGTGGAAAAAGAGGTCGAGTTCTTGGCCTGCAGATGGCACCCGCCGCCTGATCGCAGTAGCCGTGGTAGCCGCATGCCCCACGCCCGTCGCGCGGCACCGAATTGATCGCCGCGGGCGAATGAAACGGATTCCACCCCAGCGACCGCGCGGCCTTTTTCATCATGCTCCAGATAATCGCAGGCTGCGCAGATGCGGCATGGGATACTCGCGCTGCCGCGGCCCCTCGAAGATATTGCCTTCTTTGTCGATCCTTGCCTTTGATGTTGCCGGCTTTGCCGGAGACGCCGACCTCGTGCTCCAGCGATGTCGTAATACGGCTCCAGATCGTCGTAGCCGATGGGCCAGTCCTCCACCGTCGAGCCTTGCGGAAGATAGCTCCTGCCGTAGCGCTTGATGGTTTCGCTGACGGTCTTGAAATCCCACGGCTTCAGGCGCCAGCTCTGCGCGTGATAGTGGATCGATGTGCCTCCGATGGCGTTCATCATCGGGCTGGGACCGCCGCGCCGGGCCTGGTCCGGTGGGACTATTGCGAATGGTGGGAGCCTCGCGCCGGATCTTGTTGCCGGTGGTGACCATGCCCGCGAGTGTTGTTGTGGATCTCGTCGGCCTTGAAATCCTTGTGCGGGTCCATCCAGGTTCCGGCTTCGATGCCCGGCCACCTTTAAGCCCGGCCCGGCACAGCGGCAACACGGCCACTCCGCCCGCCGCTCCCAATCCCACCACGGCCACGTCGACGGGCTTCAGATTCACGGCCACTCTACTGATTCTCCCCATGCGGAGCGGCGATACGGCTCCGGCCGTCCTTGTCCATCCTCTGCATGTCCGGGGAAGTCGCGGGCCGCGGGCCGGGATAGCGAATGATGTCCCATCCCTTGCCGCCGATGTTGCCGCCGTAGTGCGGATCGCCGAAGGTGCCCTGCATGGTGTAGGTGCGCGCCGGTATTGAAGAAGGCCTGCAGATTCTGCGGCAGGTCAACAGCACCGCGTCCCGCTTGTCGGCCGGCAGATCCGCGAAGCCGCGCCTTGCGTCCCCATCGCGAACGCGTCCAGCGCGGCCAACCCTGCGACCCAGGCGTCCTTCTGCGGCGCGAGATAATCCGCCATCTGCACGTCGATATAGTTTGCCGCGCCGCATTCGAGCGCGCCCGGACCCAGCTCATCGGCAGGGATGATCCTGTCCACCAGCATCTCCGTGGTTCGGCGTTGCGCGGGTGTCAAAGAACGAGCTTGATTCGGAGTTGGATTCGGGTTCTGGGCAGCCGAGCGGATGGCCGTCACGGGCACCAGCGCCGCGGTTGCCGCGGTCGCAATTACGGTTCGCCGGGTGATGGGAGGCATGAGCGCTAGTATACTTCTTCAACGCCCTGCTTGCGATCCGATCTTCTCCCCGCTGACCAGCAAACTCACGCCGCGAAAATCGAAGCGCCCCAGCGCCTTAAAAATCTCGGCGAGCCGGAAACGAAGCCCTGCGAAGAAGCCTTCATACTTTCCCACAAACGCCGCGGCGCCGAGAATCCTGTCGGACTCGGCCACGGAATCGCCTTCGAGCGGGTGAGGGCTGGGGTGGAGCGTGACGCGAATCGAGGGATAGAGACGAATCTTCTTTCCGGCGCGCCGGATCTGCATGGCCAGATCGAGATCGGCCCAATACTCCCCGAAGCGCTCGTCGAAATAGTTCATGCCCCGGATGAATTGCTTGCGCGCCAGGATCGCGTCGCGGCCTGCATACTCGACCGTAACCGGCTCCTGATTCACGTCGACGTTCACCGCTTCAAGCCTGCCGCCGGCGAAGGTCTTGCTCGAAGGAATTCGGTACGCGCGCGAGACCGGCTGCCCGGCGGGATCGCACAAAAGAGGGTAGACCGCGGCAGCGGCTGCGTCGTCGTCGAGTCTCGATGCCAGGCGCGTCACCGTATCGGGTGCGACTTCAACGTCCGGGGAAAGAAACAGGATCAACTCGGCTTTGGCCGTGCGCAGGGCGATATTCATGGCCCTGGTAGCTCCGAAATGCTGGGGGAGACGCAGGATCTGGACCGCGGGATAGTCGCTGTCGAGCCGGGGACCTTCGTCGCTGCTGCCGCAATCGACCACCAGGATCTCCAGCCGCTCCCGTTCCTGGGAACGTTCCAGGGCCTCGATCGCGCGCCGAAGCGCGGGAGCCTGGTTGAACGCCACCAGAACCACGGACACGCGCGGCCCACTGGGACCGTCCGCTTCCTGTCGCGCCCCTTCCGGTTTTTCCGCTCTCTGTTTTTCCACCGTAGGGGGCTGGCCCGGCATGCGTGGCGTGGCGCGGCCCTATTCCGGCAACGTTTCCGCGGGCGTCTTCGCCGCTTCGATGGATTCCGAACCGGCGCCCACAGGCACCGCTTCGGGTTCCTCCGCGACGCCCTCGCCCTCGCCCGCCTCTTTGGGCGTGTAATAGGAGTGATAGTAGGTGTATTTGCTATACAGCTCGCCGCGGCGCGCGCCGTTAACCACGATTCCCAGCACGTTGTTGTTGCACAAAGACTGCATGGCGCGCGTCACCGAATCGATGGTGGTGTGGCCGATGCGCACCACCAGCAGCGTACCGTGGCACATGGTGGAAAGCAGGTTGGCGTCGGCCGCGAACAACAGCGGCGGACTATCCAGAATGATCCAGTTGAACAGGCTCGGCAGCCGGTCCATCAGCAGCTTCACCTCGCGGAGATTCAACAGCTCCAGCGGATTGATGACCGCCTGGCCGGCAGGCATGACGTACAGCGTGGTCCCGGCGATCTTCTTGATGCACTTGTGCAGCGGTACTTTTCCCAGAAGATAATCCGTGATCCCGGGACTGCGGTCCAGTCCGAACATGGTGTGGATAATGGGACGGCGGAAGTCGAAATCCCCCAGCAGAGTGCTGTTGCCCGCCAGGTGCGACTCCGCCAGCGCCAGGTTGGCCGCCGAGAGCGACTTGCCTTCCGCCGGCGACGGGCTGGTCACCACGATCGAATGAATCGGCTGGAGGCTCTTCATGTGATTGAGCCGCGTTCGCAGCGTCCGGAACTCCTCCATGGGAGCCTCGTGAGGCCGGGTGATGTCGATCAGCAGCGAATCGGTGGCCGCGCGATAGGGGACTTCCTCGACCTGCTCGAGCAAGCCGGCCAGGTTCGGACCCGCATCGAGCGTCGCGGCGGCGATGCCGTTCCCGTCGTGCGGTGTCCGCGCGACAGGCGGGGAAACCAGCCCTGCCTGCTCAGCGCGGCGCAGGGCGTCATGTACTCGGCTCATTGCTTGGTCCTCCGAACTTCTACTGGCCTTTGGTCGAAAAGTAATACACCATGGAACCCGACATCAGCACCACGGCAGTCAGGCAGGCCGTGGTCCAGCCCAGCCAGGCTAAGCGCCGGCGCCGCCGCACCACGAAATCGTTTTCGAGCAGCGGGATGCTCCCCAGAATCGCCATCTGCGTGTACGCCCGCACGTCCTTCAGATTCTTGAGCGAGGTGTCCTTCATCTCGCGCGCGCCCGCAATCACGATTCCCAGCATCAGGCCGACGCCGGCCCCAATCCCGATCACCAGGGGATGGTTGGGATAATCCGCCGTGTCGGGCAGTGAAGCCGGATCCAGAATCTGGAGGTTTTCGCCTTCCTTGCGATTCTCCAGTTCCTGCGTGACCTGCGCCGTGGCAAGGTGCTTGGTCATTTCCTCGTACTGCTCCTTCTTGATATCGCGCTCACGCAACAGGTCGTCGTATTCCTTCTCGCTCTGCGGCACCGCATCCAAGCGGCTCTGGAGCGTCTTGATGTCCTGGTTTACCCTCTTCAACTGGGACTTGTAATCCTCGATCTGGGTTTCGTCCGCGGCGATCGAGTTCTGATAGCGGGAGACGGTGGCCTCCCGGTCCAGGGACTCCTTGAGATTGTCCTTCGTCAACGCGGGCTTGCCGGTCGCAACATCTTTCTTCGAGTCCCTGGCCGCGGCTTCCTCAGCGATAATCGCGTCACGCTTGGCTTCGGCCGCCTTCAGGAAATCCTTGGTGGACCTCACCGTCGGATAGCTATCCTGGAATTGCTCTTGCAGCGCCTGCAATTGGTTCGTCAAGCCTTCCACTTCCGCTTCCGCCTTGAGAAGCCGCGCGCTCTTCTGCTGTTGCGCAGCCATCACCGGGTCCGGCTTGATCTTGGCGATCTCCTCTGCCTGATGCACGTAGTTGCCCAGCGTGGACTCCAGCATCAGCTTGTCCGACTCATAGTGGCTGATCTGGTTGGTCAGCGTGCCGGCGCTGGTTTCCAGACTCTGCAACTTCGAATAATTGTTGGTCACCTGCTCCGGCAGACGTCCGTTGTTCTCAATCTTGTAAGCGGCCAGGTGGTCTTCGATGGCTTCCAGTTCCTTCTGCGCGTGGGCGGCTTCGTCCTTCATGAACTCCGTCGACTGAAAGGTCGTATCGGACTGGTAGCGCGTGCTCTCGTTAATGAACCTGGAAATGAGCTCCTGAACAACCTTCTGCGCCAGATGGCGGTCGGGATAAGAAAAGCTGACCCTGAACGCGGGCACCTGACGGTTGGTGCTTTGCCCCAGAGGATCGATGCCGATCTTCTTTTTCATCTCGTCGATCACGTCTGCGAGCGGTTCGCGGCTGCGTTCCTTCAAATAGAGGTTTTGGGTGGTGATGATTTCGGTCAGAGTGCCGATGCTTTCAATGCTCTCGGTCATGGATTGGAGCCGGTCGATCATGTCGTGCGTCATGGCCGCCTGCACCAGATTCTCGGGAACCTGCTGCGGCTCGATTTTGATGATGCCCCGGGAAATGTAGGTGTCCGGCCAGAGATAGCCGCCCACCACGCTGACCACCAGCGTGAACAGGAAGGGCCCGAAGATCCAGCCCTTGTGCCGGCGCAAAATGTCGATGTAATCCTCGACGTCCAACGCCCTTCTGGATACGGTATAGTTTTCGTTTGGCTGCATGGGTCAATCTCCTCCGGACCGGCTACTTCACGACAATCGTGTCGCCATTTTGGAGCACGATGTTCTTGTCCCGGTTCTTGCCTTTCAGATAGTCCTTATAGCTGAAATGGAACGTGTCCTTGCCGCGCAGGATCAGAATGTCCTTCTGATTGGAAAAGTTGTCCAGGAATCCGCCCGCGTCGGTCAAGGCTTCGAATACTGTCATCACCCGGACCAGCGGAAACGAGCCCGGACGCTTCACCTGGCCCGTCACGGTGTACTTCTTGCTCCTTACCTCCCAAACCGTAACGGAAACCTCGGGGTCCCGCAGCTTCTCCTTCAGCGCTTCGGTTAATTGACGGGTAAGTTGGAGCGGTGTAAGCCCTTCGGCCCTCATCTCGCCAGTCAAAGGCACCGTGATCATGCCGTCCGTCCGGACCGGGTAAAGTTTTGTGAAGTCCCTGTTTCCAAACACGTCGACATTGAGAATGTCGTTTGCGCCGATGACATACGTCCCCAGATCGACCTGGGCCCCGCTCACGGCCGGATCATCCAATCCAGGCAGCGGCTTAGGCGTATTCGGGGCCGGAGCGTCCGTTGCCGGAGTGGGATTCTGTTGGGCAAACGCAGCGACCGCGAACAACATCGGCAAAACTATCAGTACCGCGCGTTTCCAGAACACTTCGCTGCTCCTGGGGAAGCAATCTCGAAACATAAACCTCTTTCTAGTGTACAACGTAGTCACTACACCGGGCGCAGCGCCGCTCACCGCCCCGGGTGCAGCGCCACTGCTACCATGGATAGAACAACAAACATTCAAGCGGGTGTCCAGTATCCTGGGTACTGGAACCGGGACTACTCTTTCGCGATGCACCTATGAACTATTTCCTAGCCAAAACGGACCAGGACACATACTCTATCGACCAGCTTGAGCGCGACCACCAGACCAGCTGGGACGGAGTTACGAACCCGCAAGCAGTCCGCGCCATCAAAGACATGCGTCCCGGGGACCGCGTCTTCATTTACCATTCCGGCGGCGTCTCCGCGGTGGTGGGGATGGCTATGGTGCGCTCAGAGCCGGCGGCGGACCCGCGCAATCCTAAATCGGCGGTGGTCGATCTGGAATTTTTGTGCCGCATCGCTCCTCCGGTCACGCTCAAGGAGATCAAAGAGTCGAAGAAGTTCGAGGATTGGGCGCTGGTCCGGCAAGGCCGCTTGTCCACAATGGCCGCGCCCCAGAAGTTCGTGGAATGGATGCGGACCCGCTATCCTGCGGCCAAAATTTAGGGTGGGGCGGGTCCCCTGACCCGCGGCCGACGCCCCCGTCGGCCTTTCCTTGTTGCTGAAGAGCCGGACGAGGGCGTCCGCCCCACATCTTCGGCTACTGTTCGAAATAGCCTGCGGCCAGCTCGGGCTTCTGCTCCAGAGCCTGGCGCCAGTAACTGCGAGCCTGGTCCATGTCGCCCTTGGACTTCAGGGCGTGACCCAGGTTGAGCAGCGCCTCGGCGAAGTTGGGGCGCTCCGTCAGCGCTTCCTGGTACAGGCGGATGGCGTCTTCGATCTGTCCGGATTTCTGCAAGAGCAGGCCGGTGTTATAGAACAGCTCCGGGGTGCGCTCGCCGGATTCGATCAGCTTGGCTTGCAGATCGAGGGCTTTGTCCAGATCCTCGCGCTCCACGGCCAGGGCCGCCAGGCCGCGCAGGGCGTCAATCGACTTGGGATCGCTCTCCAGCACGCCTTCAAACGCCTTCGCCGCGCCTTCCTGATCGCCGATGTTCCAATAGGCCAAGCCCAGGTTCAACTGCGCTTCGGGCCACGGGGAGCGCTTGCGGACGCAGGCCTGGAAAGCCTCGGCCGCGCCCCGGTGATCGCCGCGCTGGAGCCGCAGATAGCCCAGACGGAACCACGCGTCTTCCCATTCCGGATTGCGGCTGAGCAGCTTCACGTAAAGGCGCTCGGCCTCTTCTTTATCATCCAGCTGTTCCAGAACGCTGGCAAGATTGTAGATGACGTCGGCCAGATCGGGCGCGATTTGCAGAGCGCGCTCGTAGCACTCTTTGGCGGGCTTGAGGTCGCCCATCTCCTGCCGCACGATGCCCAGGTTCACGTGCGCCTGCTTGGCGTCGGGACGGATGCGCACGGCTTCCGAATAAGCCTTGGCGGCCTCTGCCGGACGTTTGCATTTCTGCTCGGCGACGCCCAGGTTGAACCAGCGCTCAAAATGGTCCGGGGTGAACTCCACCAGCTTGGCGCAATAGCGCGACGCGGCCTCGTAGTCGTTGTCGTGGAAGGCGCAGGTGGCCAGGCCTTCCAGGGCGGCTTGGGAGAACGGCCGCATGGTCAGCAGCCGCTCCGAGTATTGCTGGATGGAGGGATGCTCCTTGCGAGCCATGCCGATGGTGATCAGGTTCACCAGGCACTCCTCCGATTGGGGGTTCTTTTCGAGAATCTTGAGATATAGCGCGGTGGCTTCGTCGAATTTCCACAACAGCTGCAGGGAAACAGCCTTGCCGAACAGGGCGGCTTCCTGCTCCGGCTGGCGGGCCAGGACTTTGTCGAAGCATTCGATGGCCGGCTCGGGCTTCTCCTGATGCAGCAGGCAGATGCCCAGGCCCAGCTGCGCCTCCAGGCGCTGCGGATCGGTGCTGAGGGCGCGGTTGAAGGAGTCCGTGGCGTCCTGCCAGCGTCCCGCCTTCTCATAGCAGATGCCCAGATTGAAGCTGGCGGTGGGGTGGTTGGGAACCACGTTGATCAGCTTCTCGTAAGTCTTGACCGCGTCGTCGAACTGTTCCAGTTCGAACTGTACGTGGCCTTTGGCGGCCAGGATCTCGGCGGATTCTTCGCCGCTTTCGATGGCCGTGTTGATCTCACGCAAGGCTTCCTTGCGCTTGCCTTCCAGATGCAGAGCGACCGAGCGGGCCAAGGCGGGGGAAGCCGCCTTGCCGTTCACAGGCGCGTCAGTTGAGGTTTTGCGTCCACTCATGATTTACCAGCTCCCGTTCGTGGTTGGAGTTTCGTAGGGCGCCAGGTACGCGCAGAGGCGTCCCAGCATATCGTATTGGTGCGTCACCGCGACCCAGCGGATGCGGCTTTCCTCGCCGCGGGCGGTGAAGAAGCCGATGCCGCCTTTGGGCAGGCGCGGCTCCGTCCAGGTATCCACCATCTGGCCCTGGATGGTCAGTGAAAAATCGTCGCCGTCCAAATCCAGCCGCACCCGGTAGAGCGTGTCCGGCTGCGCTTCCATTGGAATTACCGTATCGACGCGGTCGACGGCCTTGCCATGGATCACCGCGTAGCGCGTCAGGCCCACCGTGGTGCGAGGGCCGGGCTTGAGCACCACCAGCTTGATGACGTAATAATTATCGAAGTCAGCCGCGCGGACCACCCAGCTTAAAGCCTTCTTGTCGATCATCCCCAGGAATTGCACCTGGTAATCCGAAAGATTCATGGAGGGGCGATACAGCGCCAGAGGTCCCGGCCGCACGAAGCCGGCGGCGTCGAAGGACCAGTCGGCCGTAGCGTCGCTGCGGCTGGCCCAATCGTCCAGACCGGAGCGGAAATCCTCATCCAGCGCCACGGCGGCGCGGTCCGTGACAGCCTGACGCACGCTGGTCCATTCCGTGTTCACCACGGTGCGAAGGTTCTTGCGAAGCTCGCCCGTGGAGGGAGGAGTGGTGGAGACGTGCACCTTGGGCAGTTGGCGGTGAGCCGCCAGCGCCAGAAGCGCGGGAATCACGAATGCCAGGATCTTCAGATCGCGCGGAGCCTGCTTCCACAATCCCGCCGCTCTGCTCCAGGCGTGCGTTTTCCCCGCGAAAACTCCGGGCTCCGCAGCGCCGCCCGCCTGCGGCTGCATCCGGTCCCCGATGGGCTTAGTATCCAGCGGCTCAAGCCGCGACGAAGGCCGGATCGGTTCCGTGCGAAGCGGCTGCGGAATGGTGGCGATATTGGAAACCATGGGCGCGACCGGCTTTGTGGCGGGCGCCCCGAAGGTAACGTTCAGCGCGACCATACCGCGCGTCTCCGGCACCATTGCATCCAGCGCTGAAGCTGCCGTAGCTGCCGGCGCGAACGCCGTCAGAGGGAGCTGCGGGACGTCCGCCGGAGCCCGCGGGAAGGCCATTGGTTGCGAATCCGATGCCTGCACGGCGGCCAGCGCGGCGCCGGCGCGAAACTGGATGGGATAGCGGCTGCCTCTGCCCATGGCGAGGCTGGGCTGGCGCTGCGGGAGCGCAAACGAGACCGGCAAGGGCTCCGGCGTGGCCGCCGAGGCCAGGACTTGCACATTCTCCGCCGCGGCGTGTATCGGCCGCGCGATTTGATCCCCCTGCGTTTTGGATCCGAGCAGCGGCACGGCGCCGGCCAGTTCCGGAAGGGCGACCGCCTGGACTGCACCCACCTGAATCACACCATGATCCGGGAACGCCGGGACCGGCAGTGCCGGTGCAAACGGCTCGGCCGCAATCATCTGTTGAGGGGCTTCGAAGCGCGCTGGCTTTGATCCGATCAGGTTTAACCCGAGCGGCACTGCGCCAGCCAGTTCCGGAAGGGCAACCGCCTGGATCGTCGGGTAATCCGGAGACGCCGGGAGCGGCAGTGCCGGTGCAAACGGCTCGGCCGCAATCATCTGTCGAGGGGCTTCGACGCGTACCGTGTTTAACCCGAGCGGCACTGCGCCGGCCAGTTCCGGAAGAGCAACCGCCTTGTCCGTCCGGTAATCCGGGAATGCCGGGAGCGGTGGTGCCTGAGCAAGCGGCTCGGCCGCAATCATCTGCCGAGGGGCTTCGACGCCGGCTAACTTCGACCCCAGCAGCGGCACTGCGCCAGCTGGTTCCGGAACGGCGACCGCCTGGACCACATCATGATCCGGGAACGCCGCGGACGACAATTCTGGAGCAAGCGGCTCGACTGCAATCATCCGCTGAATGGCTTCGAGGGGCAGGGCGCACTCGCGTGCTTGAAAGCGTGATAGCTGGAAGAAGCCTTCCGCGACGGGCGGCGGTTTAAGCTTCGATTTAAGCTTGGGTTTGGGCGTGACCTCGGGCTTGAGCTCGATTTCAAGCGTCGCCGGTGCGACGGGCAGGTCCAGGTTCTGGGTCGGGCGCGGCATGCGCGACGGGAACGGCTGCGGCAAAATCGCCGGGACTGAGGGCGCGATCGCGGAAAGCGTCATCGCAACGCGCGCTGCGCTTGCCGGAGCGGAAGCTCCGGTCCCACTCGAAAGAGACAGGTTCAGACGGGGCCGCGCGGCCGCAGGCAAGAGGAACTTGGGAACGGCTTGAACGCCGCGAGAACCCGCAACGCTGTGGCTATCGATGCCTTTGTTATCGCCGCCTCTGTTATCGCCGCCTTTGTGATCGAATGCCAGGTCCGACCACTCCCCATACATGCGCACCAAACTTCCGCTCGGCACGCTCATCGCCGGGCGCTCAGGAAGGCTCCATTCAAGCTGTCCGGGAGCGCGTTCCAGGTCGTAAGCGAGCGGGTCCGCCACCAGCATCCGCGGCGCACCCTGCGACTGCGGATACAACACCGCGGGCACGAATCCGCCCAACTCCGCTTCCCCCGGATCGTGTCCGAGGATGGATGCGATAGACGCTGGCGGCCGGTAGGCCGTCAATGAGTTATGCGTCTGGTGGAGGCGCTCGATGGCGAGACGCTCCTGCTCCTGCCAATACGCCTTGCGGTGCGTTGTGGAGCAGAATTGTCCATGCGTTATCTTGCGGTAGAGCGGCAGTTTCCCGTCGCAATACAAGCAGCGCATGTCATCAGACCATGACATCGTACCCCATACTACGGCGGCTCATGTGGAAATACTACGCAGTGAACGCCTTAAGGCCCACTTAGGGTTTTTGCTTATGGTACGGGTTGAATCCGTAGGCTATTCCGTGCCGTTTTCGATTAGACCGCCAACATCAGACTGACAAACCTAGACTGATAAACCAGGACGCACCCAGCCCAGAGAAACGCCTGTCATCAACAGTCCCAGGCACACGATGATCAGTGCCGAGAGCACCGGCACCAGGCGCAAGACCGGATGCCGGCTGGTGGCGTCGGGATTCGGAAGCCAGCTGCGCGCGTACAGCACCATCATGCCGACCGCCATCAACACGCCTGCCAGTCCCAGCGAGAAAGCCACCAGAAGAACCAGTCCGACGCCGACGTGTCCGAAGGCGATGGCCGCCAGCATAATGACCAAGGCGGCCGGGCACGGAACCAAGCCTCCGCTGACGCCGAGAGCGATCAGGCTGCCCAGCGTAACCTCGCCTTCAGGCAGGTGCGAATGGCCATGCGGTCCGTGGTCGTGATCATGATGATCGTCAACATGGCCATGAAAGTGGTGATGATGATGTTCGTGCGCCAGGGTATGGCGAAGCTGGCGCAGACGCTGATAGAACAAGACCGCGCCGATGACCACGATGGATAGACCCGAGACCGCTTCCAGAATCCGGATAACGTGATCCGGAACAATCGACTTCGCCAGCAGCAGCACGGCCAGGCCCAGCAGGAAGACCGAGATGGTGTGCGTGAAGGTGACCACC
Source organism: Bryobacterales bacterium (assembly GCA_963765185.1). Taxonomy (GTDB): domain Bacteria; phylum Acidobacteriota; class Terriglobia; order Bryobacterales; family Bryobacteraceae; genus Palsa-187. Next base: position 22,173 of record CAVXWB010000091.1, on the reverse strand, counting down.
GCGCCCAACAGCGCCGCGTGCTTCATGGTTCCGCGCGATCCCACCAGGTAGGCGGCGACGATGGTCTTGCCGTGGCCCGGCTCCAGCGCGTGCGCCCCTCCCAGACCAAACGCCACCACCAGGCCCAGCAGCAGCCATTGCCACCCGATATCGTTTTTCGCCAGGAGGCGTGAAAGGAAATCGCCCTTCGCCGCGCTTCCCTGGGTCTGGGAAACCTGAGGAGTCGAGGATGGCGGAGCCGCCACCGGCGGGGGTTGTGGAATGGGCACAATACGCGCAGCGACATTTGGCGACGACGACGCACGCCAGTCGACCGAAGCCCGCAGATCCTGCGGAGGGGGGAGCGGGGAGACGACCTCGCCATCGTACTTTTCGTGGTCAGCGTCGTCGCTGCCCTGGCTCGCCGTAACGATCTGCGCGCCCGCTCCCGGTGCGATCGCGATCTCCTTCCAACCGTATCGGTCCGGAAAGTTGTGATCCTCGAACTCAAGAGGAGACTGGACGCCGGGTAGCTCAAAGGTAGACGTGATCCTGGCTATAGCCTGACCGTCGGCCCTGGCCCGAATCCGGACGGCCGCACTCGCAAACTGCGGCTGGACAACTTTGCCGGCCGCGCGAAATTCAAGACCCTTGGCCCACTCCTGGGCCTGCTCGGCGGCTTTTCGTTCCAACTCCGGCTGAGGACTCTTGGCGTCCAGCTTCCAATCCCGCAGCATCTTGAAAGTCGGAACCTCGGCCAGATCGAGGATGTAGGTAACCTGCACCCCTTTTGCCGACACTCCCAGGCGGGTGAAGTGGCTGACGCTGAAGTTGCCGAAATACTGGGCCCACAAGCCGGAGGTCGCCGTTACCAGGAAGCCAAGTAGCAAGGCAACGTGCCGTTTCATAACAAAACCGCGTGGGGGTTAGCTGTCCTTTTTCCCAGCCCCCGGTGGGGCAGTCTTGCGAATCTCCTCGAAATACCGTTCCACGAATGGCTGCTCCGTCAGCGGAATCTCGTCGCGGTGAATCTCTCCTCCGGCGCCGGTGTGATTGGCCTGCTGCTGCGCCCAAGGCGTCTTGAGCTGCTGCTTGCTGGAGCCGACCTCCACCATCACCTCTCCGCTGACCGCAGCCGAACGTTTGCCCAGAATCTCGCTGATCTTTCCCATGGCCTGAAGCTGCTCGGCCTGCTTCAACGCCTTCTCGCCGTCCTGGGCGCCGATGCCGCTCTTAGAATCCTGGCCTTTGGCCTGCTGCGAAGCCTTCTGATCGCTTTTCGCGTCGCTCGACTGCTGATCCTGCCCCTGCTGGCCCTGCTGCTGAGCATCGGCAGACGCCTGCGACTGCGGATCCTTGGACTGCTGGCTCTTTTCGGCCTCATCGTGCTTTTCGCCGGGGGAGCTTTGCGGAGGAGACTGCTCGCCTTTCGATCCCTCCGCCGCCTGCTTGATCTTGTCCGCCAAATCCGACAGAGCGTTCTTCATCTTGTCCAGCATCCCCTCGTTCTTTTGGCCGCTGGAGGACTTGCCGTTCTGCTTTCCGTCGTTGGGATTCGCGCCTTTTTTGTCGTTGCCTTCCTTGCCGTCCTGATCCTGATCCGCGGCGCTTTTCTCTTTCCCGGATTCGTCCTGCTTGCCCTTGTCGGCGGCGGAGCTGTCGCCCTTCTTTTGCGAGCCTTCTTTACTGGCGCTCTTGGAATTGTCGGCGCTCGATTCGCTCGCATCGGAAGCCTGGTCCGAATCCAGGAGATCGTCGGGCTGGCGGTCCGCTTCAAGCGAGGGGACGTCCTGATTCGGATTGCCCGTCTGCGGATCGAACCTGGCCCGCTTGGGAAGCTGGTTGCGGGCTTCGGTGGATTTCGTACTGAAGAAGTTGTCGTAGACGGCGCCCACCAGCGAGGCTTTCAGATCCAGGCTGCCCAGCACCAGGTAACGTACGGCGAACAAGCCGAAGGCGACTGCGGCAAGAGCCGCGGCGGGCGCAAGATAGCGCGAGCGCCGAAAGGGCAGCGCGCGCTTTACGTCCACCTGGGCCGCCACCGTTTCGGCGTCGCGCCGCTGGCGTTCGCAGACAGCCGCGCGGTCGGGACGCGGGTGCTCGCTGAAGTACAGCGCGGTGGAAAGCGCGTCGGCAAGCTCCAGCCGGTGGTCGATGCGCTGCGCCAGGATATAGCGCGAGGAAAGGCTCCGGCGCAATCGGTACGCGCCCGCGCCCAGGCTGGCCGCGGCCAGCAGCGCCAGCCAATACCAATTCAGGATGTCGGTCCCCGCCAAAAGCAGCACGACCGCGCCGCCCAGGACAATCGTCAGCGCCAGCGCGCCTTTGTCCAATGCGGCATGCGCAAGCTCACGTGCGCGAGCTTGGGCCAGAAGCCGGCTAAGTGGTGATTGACTGGGCAAGTCGATCCTTCTGGTTGATTATTGCATAGGCGGCAGAAGTCCTACAAAATCAGCATGCAATCCCCGTAGGAGAAGAAGCGGTAGCGCTGTTCCACCGCGTGCCGGTAGGCCGCGAGCGCCAACTCCGTCCCCGCGAACGCGCACACCAGCACCAACAGGCTGGAGCGCGGCAGATGGAAATTTGTCAGCAGCGCGCCGGTGCGGCGGAAGGCGAATCCCGGCGCAATGAACAGGTCCGTTTCAGACTGAGACGCATCGCTTTCGATGGCGCGAACACTGGTGGTTCCCACCGCGACAACGCGCCCGGCCCGGTGCATCGCCCGCGCGGCTTCCTCGGTCACTACGAAGCATTCTTTGTGGAGCCGGACCTCCTCAAGCACTTCCGTGTGCAGCGGTTGGAACGTGCCTAATCCCACGTGCAGCGTCACGCGAGCGATCTCCGCTCCGGCGGCGCGGCAGCGGTCCAGAAGCTCAGGCGTGAAGTGCAGACCGGCCGTTGGCGCGGCAACGGAACCTCTCTCTCGCGAGTAGACGGTCTGATAGCGATCGCGGTCGGACTGCGTGTCGGGACGGCGGATATAGGGCGGCAGCGGGGTATGCCCGACGCGATCCAGCACCTGATCCAAATCCCCGCGCGGGAACAAGCGCACCGTGCGCTGGCCATGCTCGCCGCGCGCGAGGATTTCGGCGGTCAGATCCTCGGAAAACACGATGCGTTCGCCGGTGCGCATCTTGCGGCCCGGATGCACCAGCGCCTCCCAAATAAGATCGCCCACGGGTCTGATCAGGAACACCTCGACGCGTCCGGTTCCGTGCTCGCGCCGGCCGATCAGCCGCGACGGAAACACGCGCGAATCGTTTAGCACCAGGCAATCGCCGGGATGAAGATAGCCCGGAAAATCGGTAAAGCGGCGATCTTCCCAGACCCCCCGCGCGCGGTCCAGCACCAGCATCCGCGAACCGGCGCGGTCCTCGAGCGGCTGCTGCGCGATCAACTCTTGCGGAAGCTCGTAATCGAATTCGCTCAATTGCATTTCTTCACCAACGTCACGCTTTAGCCTACGACAGCCTTTAAACTGAGAGAGAATGGCGCGCATTCTGGGCATCGAATCTTCCTGCGATGAAACCGCCGCCGCGGTGGTGGAGGACGGCTCGCGCATACTCTCCTCGGCAATCAGTTCCCAGATGGCCACCCATTCCCGCTATGGCGGCGTGGTTCCGGAGCTGGCTTCGCGAGAACATATCCGCGCCATTGTTCCCGTGGTTCGCGCGGCCTTAGAAGAATCCGGAACGCGCCTGGAAGACCTGGCGGCGATTGCCGTGACGCAGGGCCCGGGGCTGGTGGGTTCGCTGTTGGTCGGAGTCACCTACGCCAAGGCTCTGGCGATTTCAAAGGCTCTGCCGCTCATCGCGGTGAATCATATTGAAGGGCACATCCACTCCGTGCTGAGTCAGAATCCGGTGCAGCTTCCGGCGCTGGCTCTGGTGGTCAGCGGCGGGCACACGCATCTCTATGAAGTCGGCGAGCCTTTTTCAGGCAAAGATTCGGCCTACCGGCTGCTGGGGAAAACGCGCGACGATGCCGCGGGCGAGGCCTTCGATAAGGTCGCCAAGCTGTTTGGATTCGGCTACCCGGGCGGTCCGGTGATCGATATGCTGGCTCCGCACGGCGACGCGCAAGCCGTGCGCTTCACGCTGGTCAAGATGCGGGGCAATACGCTCGACTTCAGCTTCAGCGGCCTGAAGACCGCGGTGCTGCGATGGTTTGAGGCTCGCGATTTATCCGCCGAGGTAGCCGCGCGGCGGGCGCTGCTCGATTCCGATCTCAAGCCCTCGGTCGAGCAATGGCTGGCGGTGACGCCGCGGGCCACGCTCGACCTGCTGGCGTCGTTCCAGCGCACCGCGATCGAAGAGCTGCTGCGGCGGGCCGCGCAATCGGCCGAAGAGATCGGCGCGCGCGGCCTGATTATCGCCGGCGGCGTGGCCTCGAACGCGGGATTGCGGCGGGCAGTGGAACGCGCCCATTTTCCGTATCCGGCGTACTTCCCCGCCCCAGGGCTTTCCACCGATAACGCGGCCATGATCGCAGCCGCGGCATTCCCCAAGCTGGCGCGCGGCGAGTTCGCGGACGCGACGCTGCTGGCGCAGGCGAATCTTCCGCTCGCGTGACTTCAGGATGAAGACGACACTTGAAATCCCCGACGGCCTCTTCCGCCAAGCCAAGGCGGCCGCCGCCCGTCAGGGGGTTCCCTTGCGGGAACTGGTTACGGAGGCGATTGCGGCTAGGCTGAGCCGAGATCCCGGCAGTGACCGTCCCTGGATGGAGAGCTTCGGCAAGCTGCGCGCCTTGCGCATTGAGACGGCCGCCATCGACAAAATCATGGATCGGGACTTTGGACAAATCGAACCTGAGGACCTCCGGTGATCCTCGACACCAACGCTGTTTCTGCAATGGCGGACTCGCCAGCGCGGTTGCCCTTCCCGTGATCGCACTCGGCGAATACCGCTATGGCGTTCGTCAATCTCGCAACCGCGCCAAGTATGAAAGATGGCTGGAGGCTTTGACGGAACGCTGCCGCATTTTGGACGTTGACGGACGCACAACCGAACACTACGCTGAAGTCCGCGCCGAACTCAAACGCGCGGGCCAGCCGATTCCCGGCAACGATGTCTGGATAGCGGCTCTTGCGCGCCAGCACGCTCTGCCGATCCTCAGCCGCGACCGTCACTTCGACGCGGTCCCCCGTCTCCGCCGGATTAGCTGGTAGGCGTCGCGGCCGGCGCATTGCCGTTCCGTTTGACGGAATACCCGGCACATCATAGAATGAAATTTGATCCGATCGTTCCGATGCCGCGACACGGAGGCGCTGTTCCAAGACCAAACCGTGGTGAGGTACCGGGCCATCGAACGCGTGGGCCGGCGTAAACTGCTCTACCTTCACGCCGCCAGGAGGCTGGAGGAGCTTCGCGTTCCGCCTGGCAACCGCCTGGAGGCGCTCAAGGGAGAACGGGTTGGCCAGTATAGTATTCGGATTAACGATAAATGGAGAATTTGCTTCGCCTGGCGTGACGGCGAAGCGCACGACGTCGAGATAGTGGATTATCACTGAGGACCATGGCCAAGACACCCAAACTGCTCGATCCCATCCATCCTGGCGAGATTCTGATGGAAGAGTTCATGAAGCCGCTCGGCATCAGCATCAACCGACTCTCGCGTGATCTGCATGTCCCGCCCAACCGGATTCACAGCATTGTACACGGAACCCGCGCCATTACCGCGGACACCGCACTGCGATTGGGAACCTACTTCGGCGTGAGTCCTGAGATTTGGTTGAACCTGCAATCGGAGTACGATTTGCGCGTAGCCCGTAGGACAGCCGGCGGCGAGATCGCCAAGACGGTCCGCAAACGCGAAGCCGCATAATCGGGGCGGCCAATTGGTTGCCTCCGGCCACACCGTCCGCCAATCCCACGCCAACAATTTGCTCAGATCTCGCGGCAGCCGCGCATAGCCCTCTCGGTCGCGCGTCCTCCAGCGCGAGAATCTCCAACCTTCGGAGGTCCTCGCGATGGGCGTTGCGGGAGCTGGTTACGGAGGCGATTGCGGCCAAGCTGAGCCGCGATCCCCCCGCGACCGTCCCTGGATGGAGAGCTTCGGCAAGCTGAGCGCCTTGCGCAGCGAGACGGCCGCCATCGACAAAATCATGGATCGGGAGTTTGGACAAATCGAACCTGAGGACCTCCGGTGATCCTCGACACCAACGCTGTTTCTGCAATGGCGGACGGCAATCCCGCTCTGGAACCCGCGACACGGAGGGAGAACCGAGCCCCTTAGATGAGCGCTACGCCTTCGATCAACGCAGCCTTTTTCAGATCTTCGTCTGAAGTGGCCAGGGGAAGCTTTTCGCGGAGAGCCAAATCGAGGTAAGCGACGTCGTAGGCCGCGAGGTTATGTTTCCTCGCCAAGGATTCTAACGCGATATTCCTGAGCCATTCTCCGCGGACAACCCGGATGGGCAGGGATTCGAGAAGCTTTACGTATTCGTAAATATCGGCCTCATTGATCCGCTTAGGCTTGCTGTACGCGACAAAAATCCCATTTGCTATTTCAAAAGGCCATACCTCGGGCACAATGGCATCGACCTCTTCCATGCGTTCGAGGACGGTGCGACTGTAAGGTGTGTTTTCGGTAGGATCATTGGGAAAGCACCACGAAATGGCTACGGATGCATCGAGTACGAGCCCAGCCATCAAAGACGGTGGCCTTCATGCAAGAGATGCCGCGTCACCGGCTCACCCAAGCTCAGCTTGCGGCGTTCTCCGAATTCGATCATGCGTCGAACGGCTTCGCGCCGGTGTTCCCGATCAAAGCGGCGGTCATGCGGAAGGCTGGCTAACGCGGTGTCGAGCACTTCCTCCACCGAGCTGTAGAGACCGCTGGCCAACTGCTGCTGGATGATTTGCTCCTGCTCGGGGTTGAGTTCGATCGTCACACCTTCAACTTAGCCTCATCTAGCCCAGCTTGCAAGACCGCTGTGCCTTCAGGCGTCCGTTCCTTAAACGACTCTTCCGGGCGCGACAGGCAAGCTCGCCGAGTTGCGGCGCCCTGGAAGGCCGGGTGCGGTTAAGTGCTCAGGCTGCTCTCCTCCGGCCACACGTCCGCCGATTCCCACGCCAACAATTCGCTCAGATCCTGCGGCAGCCGCGCATAGCCCTCTCGGTCGCGTTCCTCCAGCGCGAGGATCTCCAACCTTCGGAGATCCTCGCGCTGGGAATCGGGAATCGGCGCGGAGCGATTCAACTTATTTCCCGGCGTTGAAGCGCTTCTCGGCCTCGTGCCAATTCACCACGCTCCACCACGCGCCGATATAATCCGGCCGGCGGTTCTGATACTTCAAGTAGTAGGCGTGCTCCCACACGTCCAGGCCGATCACCGGGAACTTGCCTTCCATGATCGGGCAATCCTGATTGGGAGTGGAAATAATCTCGACGCCGGACGGGGTCTTGATCAGCCACGCCCATCCCGATCCGAAGCGGCCCACCGCCGCGGCGGCGAACTTCTCCTTGAACGTATCGTAGCTGCCGAACGCGCCGTGGATGGCGGTAGAAAGATGCCCCACCGGCGTTCCGCCCGCGCCCGGCCCCAGGATCTGCCAGAACATGGAGTGGTTCCAATGCCCGCCGCCGTTATTGCGAACCGGCGTGCGGATGGCTTCCGGAACGATGGCGCAATTGTTGGCCAGCAGTTCCTCCAGACTCTTGGACGCCAGCTCCGGCGCGGATTCCAGAGCCTTGTTCAGATTCGTCACGTAGGCTTGATGATGCTTGCCGTGATGAATTTCCATGGTCAGCTTGTCGATATGCGGCTCCAATGCGTCGGGAGCGTAGGGCAAAGCGGGTAGAGTAAATGGCATCGTGGATCTTTCTCCTCCTTCTAAGATACGGCGGCGCGCTCATATGTGTCACCTAAGCGGAACATTTCTGTCTCGTTGAAGTGGCGCGTGAAAATCTGCAATCCCACCGGCAGGCCTTCGCCGGTTCTTCCACAAGGAACGCTCATGCACGGGACCCCGGCCAGATCGCCGGTAATGGTGTAGATGTCGGACAGGTACATGGCCACGGGATCGTCCACCAGATGGCCCAGCTTGAAAGCCGGGAACGGCGAGACCGGGCCGACAATCGCATCCACCTGCTCCAGCGCCCGGGCATAGTCGCGGGCCACCAGCGCGCGCACCTTCTGCGCCTTCAGATAATAGGCGTCGTAGTAGCCGGCGCTGAGCACGTACGTCCCCAGCATGATGCGGCGCTTGCACTCGGCTCCGAAGCCCTCGTTGCGCGTCACCCTGTACATTTCCGACAGAGTTCCCGACGCCGAAGCCCGCGCCGTGTAGCGAACCCCGTCGTAGCGCGCCAGATTGGAGCTTGCCTCCGCCGTCGCGATCACGTAATAACACGCCACCGCGTAAGGCGTGTGCGGCAGATCCACGTCGCGCACCTCGCACCCCAGCTTCTTTAAAACCTCTACCGCGCGCATCACCAGATCGCCGGTCTCGCTCGCCAGCCCTTCGAAGAACTGCTTGGGCAGGCCGATCTTCTTGCCGCGCACGTTGCCGTCCAGAGCCGCCACGTAATCCGGCACGGGCGCGAACGCCGAGGTCGAATCCATCTCATCCCGTCCGGCGATCGCTTCGAGCAGCCGCGCGGAATCCCGAACCGTCCGCGAAAAGGGCCCGATGTGATCGAGCGAGCTGGCGAACGCCGTCAGTCCGTAACGCGACACGCGGCCATAGGTGGGACACACCCCGACGACGCCGCAAAACGAAGCCGGCTGGCGGATGGAGCCGCCTGTATCGGAGCCGAGCGCGAGCGTAGCCGTTCCCTGCGCCACCACCGCCGCCGATCCGCCGCTCGATCCTCCCGGCACGCGGTCCAGAGCCGCCGGATTGCGCACCGGCCCGAATGCCGAGTTTTCGTTGGACGATCCCATGGCGAACTCATCGCAGTTGGTCTTGCCCAGAATCACGCCGCCGGCCTGCTCCAGGCGGATCACCGCGGTCGCGTCGTAGGGCGGAATATATTCGGCCAGCATGCGTGACCCGCAGGTGGTACGCAGGCCGCGTGTCACGATGACGTCCTTGACGCCGATGGGAACCCCGGCAAGCGGACCGGGGTCGATTCCCGCCGCAATCTTCGCATCCACAGCCTTGGCGGACGCCAGAGCGCGTTCCGGAGCCAGCGTCAGATACGCGTTGGTCTTGGGATTTTCGGCTTCGGCGAAGGCCAGGGCCTGGCGCGCCAGTTCCTCCGCGCTGAACTTCTTCGCGAGCAGTCCGGAGCGAATGGAGTCGATGGTGTGGACGTCGATCATAAAGGACTAACGCTCGATCACCTTGGGAACCTTGAAATACCCGGAGCCGGCCAGAGGCGCGTTGGCCAGCGCGTCATGATTTCCGAGCGGCGCGCGCTCCCGGTCTTCCCGCAGCGTCGCCGTATCCTCTGAGTCGAAGATCACCTGCGCCATCGGTTCCACGCCGGTGGTGTCCAGCTCGTTGAGCTTGTCCACGTGAGTAAGGATGCCGCTCAAATCCCGAGCCATTTGCGCGACCTCGCCGTCGGTCAGAGCCAGATTGGCCAGCTCGGCGACGCGGCGGATCTCCTGTTCGCCGATGCTCATATCTTTCCCTGTGAACGCTGGCCCTGCGAACGCCGGTACAGCAGCGCGAGCACCGGATCCTGAATGCCGTCGGCGCTGGGACGCGCGGATTCGGCCGGCTGCGGCGGACGGCGCGCGGGAGTGGGCCGGAAGTCGATTTCCATCACCAGCTCTTCGCCCAATTCCCGCCGCAGATTGCCGAGCAGAAAATGCCGCAGCGTCGCAAGTTGCCTCTGCCAGATCACGTCTCCAACCTCCACCACCAAAGTGCCTCGCACCAAAGCCGTGGCCCTGGTGTGCCGGGCGACTTTTTTCCCCGCCGCCACCGGCCAGGCTGCTCGCGCGCGCGTCTCCGCGTCGGCCACTTGGGGCGGGAGCTTCATTTTTCCGACGAGCCGGCCGGCGCGTTCCATGTGGGTCTTAGGTTTCGGGGGAAGATTGATTATAGCACTGCGTCAAGAAGCAGCATGAGAAGTAGCATGGCACTATGGATCTGGTTCTGGCCTCGCAATCTCCCCGCCGCAGTGAGTTGCTCCGCATCGCCGGCTTCGGGTTCCGCGTGCGTTCGCGGCCGGTGGAAGAAATTCGCAGCCAAGGCGAAGCCCCGCGCGATTACGCGCTGCGCTTGGCCCGAACCAAGGCGGAAGCTGCCTGGGAGAGCCGCGACGAGGTAGTCCTGGGCGCGGATACGATCGTCGTTCTCGGCGAATCGGTCTTGGAAAAACCCGCGGACGCGGCCGACGCCCGGCGGATGCTCCAAGCGCTCTCCGGCCGCTGGCACACGGTGATCACGGGAATTTGCCTGCGCCACCGGCGTGGAGCGATCCTCGATAGCGAATCGACGCAAGTGCATTTCACCGCGCTCGACCCGGAAGAAATCGAGGCGTATGTGGCCAGCGGCGAACCCATGGACAAGGCCGGCGCCTACGCCATTCAAGGTCTGGCTTCCAAGTTCATCGACCGCATCGAGGGCTGCTACTTCAACGTCATGGGACTGCCCCTGGCGCGCGTGTACCGGCATTGGAAATCCCTGGAATCCGGTGCATAATGTACTCAAGAATGCGGCTCTGCGTGCTCGGCCTTGTTCTCGTCAGCCCGTTTGCGCTCGGTTTTTCCCCCGCCGACGACGCCGATATTTACCGCCCCGGCCCAGGCGTTTCCGCGCCCAAGGCGATTCACAAAGTCGATCCGAGGTATACGCCGCAAGCCCGCCGCGCCTTGGTCCAGGGCACAGTGGTGCTGGAAGTTGTAGTGGACGAACGCGGCGAGCCCGCGCGCATTTCGACCATCAGCCCCATCGGCTTCGGGCTGGACGACCGCGCCCAGGAGGCGGTTTCGCAATGGGTCTTCAGACCGGGCCGCAAGGACGGTAAACCGGTCAAGACCATCACCACCGTTACCGTCGATTTCCGGCTGTTCCATCGCACCTTCGACCCCACCGCGGACGAACGCCGCACCTCCTACAATCTGGTGGTCGAGGAGATTCAAACCCACCGCCGTTCGCAGAAGACGCTGGAAACCATTCAGAGCCTGGCGCAGCAGAAATACCCTCCGGCCATGTATCTGTACGCCAAGATGCTTGAAGCCGGCGACGGATTTCCGCGCGATCCCGACCAGGCTCTGCGCCTGATCGTGGAGGCGGCGGGAAAAAACTTCGCCGCCGCCATGTATGAAGAAGGACGCATGCTGCTCGAAGGCCGCCGGCTGCCCCAGGACCCGGAAAAAGGTCTGGAGCTGGTGCGCAACGCCGCCGTGCTGCGCAATCGTCCCGCCCAGTTCTACCTGGGCGCGGCCTATGAACGCGGCGATGGATTGCTGCCGCAGAGTCCGGACCAGGCCCGCCAATATTATCGTCTGTGCGCTTTGCAGGGCGAAACTGTCTGCCAGGTGCGGCTGGCGCGGCTGCTGCTCGATCGGCAGGTCGATCAACATAATGGAGAGGATCGCGACTATTTGCAGGCCATCGCCTGGCTGGAACTGGCCGACGAAAAGGGCGACCCGCAGGCCCGCCTGTGGCTCGACCACGAGCGTTCCGGCCTTTCCGCGGCGCAGCTCGAGTGGGTCAAGAAACTCAAGGCCCAGTTCCTGTCAGCGCGGTAGGTTTCCGCCCCGAAGGCCGCGCGGCCACGATCCTTACCCGCGCAATCCGGTTGCGCTCCATCTCCTGCACGATGAACGTGCGCGGACCGTAGGTGACCGCGTCGCCGCGCTCCGGGATATAGCCCAGCCGGAACAGCAGAAAGCCGGCCAGCGTTTCGAAGCCCGCGTCGCCGGGCAGATCCACGCCGTACTCGGAGGCCAGCTCGCGAATGGTGGTGCTGCCATCCACCTCGATCACCTGAGCTCCGGCCGAGGGCATGCGGCTGAGCTCGTCGTGTTCGTCGCCGATCGGCCCGAAAATCTGTTCCAGCACATCTTCCAGCGTCACCAGCCCGGTGAAGGTGCCGAACTCGTCCACCACCAGGGCCATGTGCGCGTGGCTGGTGCGGAATTCGTCCACTAGCTGATTCAGCGGCTTGGTTTCGGGCACCACTACCGGCTCGCGCAGGTAACGGCGGAGCCGGAACGCGGGCGGGGGCACGCGGTGATCGCCGGCCATCTTGCGCTCCTGCCAGGCGCGCATCAGATCCTTGTAGTGGATGGTGCCGACGATGTGCTCCGGCTCGCCTTCATACACCGGCAGGCGCGAGTATTGGTGTTCCAGAAGAAGGCGCAGGATTTCATCCAGCGTGGCGTCGGCCGACACCGAAACAATATCCACCCGCGGCGTCATGATCTCGCGCGCGCTGACGTTCCTGAGGTCCAGCAGCTTGTGGATGGCGACCTCCTCGAATCCCTCCAGGTGCCCTTCCTTGCGGCTGGATTCGATGATGAACTTCAACTCTTCGGTGGAGTGGCCGCCTCCGGAACGGCCGCCTGCGCCAAGCGCGCGCGAAAGGCCCCGCGCGGAGCGTTCCACGACGAAGACAAAGGGCTCGAAGAGGCGGTAGAACAGCAGCAGAGGGGGCGCCACCAGCAGCGCCAGGCGGTCGGCTTTCTCGATGGCCAGGTTCTTCGGCACCACCTCGCCCACCACCACGTGGAAGAAGCTGATGGCCAGAAACCCCAGCGCGAAACTGGCCCCATGAACATAGATCTCCGTGCGCGGCGTGATCAGAGCGCCGAACAAGGAAAGGAATACGCGATACAGCGTTTCCTCGCCGGCCCAGCCCAGGCCCAGGCTGGCGAGTGTCACTCCTACCTGGGTCAGGCTCAAGAGACGCTCGGGATTGGCCAGCAGTTCGAGCGCGGCGCGAGCGGGAACGCGGCCCTGGCTGGCGAGCTCCTTCAGCCGGGAGCGGCGCACCGAAATCAGCGCCACCTCCGCCGATGCGAAGAACGCGTTCAGCGCCACGATCGCGGCAAGAAGCAGAAATCGAACCGGCATGTTTGGGTCAGCCCGCCTCTCTCGGCATGCAGGCCTTCGCTACAATTGCTTGCAGTGCTCTTCCATACCCCGCTGCTGCGCGCAATCAATCTGAGCATAGCGGTTTTCCTGGTCGCGGTTCTTGCGGTTGTGTACTGGTTCGGCTGGCGAAGCCTGCCCCAGACTTCCGGCTCGATCACCGCACCCGTCAGCGGACGGGCCACCATCGCACGCGACCCGCGCGGCGTCCCGCATATCACCGCGGCTTCCGATGAGGACGCGATTTTTCTTCAAGGCTACGCCATCGCGCAGGATCGCATGTGGCAGCTGGACGCGCTGCGGCGTCTGGCCTCGGGAGAACTCGCCGAAGTGGTGGGGAAGGCCGGGCTCGAATCCGACCAGGACGCCCGCCGCTGGCGAATGCAGCGCGTCGCCGAGGCCCAGGAGCGCCGGCTTACCCCCGCCAGCCGCGCCACTTTCGCGGCGTATGCGCGCGGAGTGAATTACTTCTTAGAGACCCATCGCGGCCGTCTGGCGCCCGAATTCGCGGTGCTCCGTTACGATCCCCGCCCCTGGCGCGTGCGCGATTCGCTGCTGGTGATTCTTCAGCTCTATCGCATGCTCGCCTCCAGCTGGCGCGAGGACATGAACAAGGCTCAAATGCTGGCGCACGGCGATAGGGACAAGGTGAATTTTCTGTACCCGCGCCGCACCGGCAGCGAGGTCCAGCCCGGATCCAACGCCTGGGTGATTTCCGGCGCGCGCTCAGCCACCGGCAAGCCCATCCTGGCCAACGATCCGCATCTGGAATGGACCGTGCCCGGAGAATGGTATCTGATCCATCTGAAGGCTCCCGATCTGGATGTGGCCGGCGCAACCCTGCCGGGCATTCCGGGAGTGATCACGGGCCACAATCGCCGCATCGCCTGGGGCATCACCAACCTGGGCTTCGCCGTTCAGGATCTGTATCGCGAGCAGATCAATCTCGAAAACGGCCGCTACGTCTTTCAGGGCCGCGTCGAGCAGGCTCGCCTGGAGCGGGACATCATCGCCGTGAAGGGCCAGCCATCCGCCGAGTTCACGCTGTGGGTGACGCGGCACGGACCCGTCTTTCTGGATGACGGTGGCGCGCACTATTCCATGCGTTGGATCGCCGCCGGCGATGAGCCGCTGCAATTCCCCTCGCTCGATATCGACCGCGCCCAAAACTGGGATGAGTTTAACGCCGTGCTCAAGAACTTCACGGGTCCGGCTCAAAATTTCGTCTATGCCGACGTCGACGGAAACATCGGGTATCGCGCCGCCGGAGCTCTTCCCGTGCGCGGCAAGGATTGCCCGGGCGACGTCCCTCTCGACGGCGCCTCGGGCGACTGCGAATGGCAGGGCCTCATTCCCTTTGACGACCTGCCGCACGTGTACAATCCGCCCTCGGGGATGATCGTCACCGCAAACCAGAATCCTTTTCCGCCGGATTATGCGTGGCCCGTGGACGGACGCTTCGCCTCCACTTATCGCGCCAAACAGATTGCCGCGCGTCTGGACTCCCGCGCGCATTGGCAGCCTGCGGACATGCTGGCCGTGCAGAAGGACGTGTACTCCGAGCTTTCTCATTTCCTCGCCGGCCAGATGGTAGCCGCATTCGACAAAAAAACCGCAGCCAAGGGGGTCCCCCCCGACGCTCAAGGCCGCGCCACAGTCGACCTCCTGCGCTCCTGGAACGGGCAGATGGAGAAGGGAACAGCGGCGCCCATGCTGGCCTTGCTGGCTTACGACCGGATCCGCAACGCCGTGGCGGAGCGAGCGTCGCCGGGCCATTCCAAAGACTACGAAACGTCCTATCTCGCGCCTGAGATCGTCGAGCGCCTGCTGCGCGAGCGTCCTCCGGGTTGGTTCCCGGATTACGATGCCCTGCTGCTGAAGTCTCTGAAAGAAGCGGTCGCGGACGGCGAGAAACTGCAAGGCTCCAAAATTTCGCGCTGGGATTATGGGCAGTACAACGAGTTGAAAGTGGAAAACCCCGTCTTCGGCCAGTTGCCGCTGGTCGGCACGTATTTCAACATCGGGCCGACGCCCATGAGCGGCTCGCCCACTACCGTCAAGCAGACCACGCGTCGTCTGGGTCCGTCGCTGCGCATGGTCGTGGACCTTTCGAATCTGGACCGCTCTCTGATCAATATCACCACCGGCCAATCCGGCAACGCCCTCTCGCACCACTACATGGATCAGTGGGATTCCTACTACGCCGGCCAAAGCTTCCCGATGGAGTTCGACCAGATCCAAGCCTCCAGCGTCTTGACCGTCAACCCCTTCTAAGCGACAGCCCGCAAAACGGAGTGCGGCGGCGTAGCTGCTTTGGCGAATCGAGGGTGCCGCCGCACCCTTTGCGGGCTAGGCACGCCGCCGCGAAAACCTGGTGCAACCGAACCAAAATGGGGACACCCTCCCGTTTCACCGGGGTCGAAGGCGCTTCAATGGTGGCCGGGGTGTCCCATTTTGGTTCGGTTGCACCAGGTTTTCGCGACACAGGAATCTCGCCAGGATCTTGCTACCCTGAGAGCTAAATGTCCATTTTCGAAGTCATCCTGCTCGGCATCGTGCAGGGTCTCACCGAATTCCTGCCCGTCAGCAGCACGGCGCATCTGGTCGTCATCCCCAGGCTTTTCGGATGGCCCGATCCCGGTCTGGCTTACGACATCGCGCTGCACGTGGGAACCTTGGCCGCGGTGGTGATCTATTTCTTCCGCGATTGGGTCCAGATCGTCTTCAATGGCTTCGGAATGGGCTCCGGCGGCGATCCGGAGCTGCGCCGCAACCGCATGCTGCTGTGGCTGCTGATCCTGGGAACCATCCCCGCCGGCATCGCCGGTCTGGCGCTTCAGAAGTATGCCGATACGACGCTGCGGACGCTGCCGATAATCGGCGCCAGCGCGATCATCGTCGGATTGTTCATGTGGTGGGCGGACCGCACGGGGAGCGAGAAGAAAACTCTGGGGAACGTCTCCCGCGCGGATTCGCTGGCCATCGGTTTCGCGCAGGTCCTGGCCATCATTCCGGGAGTTTCGCGCAGCGGCATCACCATCTCCGCCGGATTGCTCCGCAGTCTCGATCGGCCGAGCGCCGCGCGTTTCTCGTTTCTCCTCTCTACGCCGATCATCCTCGGCGCGGCCGCCAAGGACGCCTGGGACCTGCTGAAGCATAAAGAAGCCATTCCGCCCGAGATGCAGACCGCTTTTGTGCTGGGAATCGTGGTCAGCGGGATCACCGGTTGCCTGACCATCGCCCTGTTCCTGAAGTACTTGCGCACCCGCTCCCTGGCCTTCTTCGTGGGCTACCGCATTATTTTTGGCATAATGGTTATTGCTCTGGCCTTCTTTCGCTAACCGCGGAGGATGAAATACTTAGGACCGACCCGCCACGCGAGGCTCAACGAGGCCGCCGCAGTGGTGTTTTTGCTTGCAGGACTGTTTATCTTCTTCAGTCTGGCCTCGTACCATGCCTTTGACCCATCCTTGAATACGGCGTCGGCGCCGCCTCAGCCGGTGAACCTGACCGGCCTGGCCGGCGCGTATTTTGCCGACTTCTTTCTGCAGACGCTGGGACTGGGGGCATACGCCATTCCGGTGCTGATCCTGATGCTGGGGTGGATGTGGATTCGCTCGGCTGAAATCGTCTCTTCCGGGATCAAGCTCGCCGGCGCGATCTTGCTGGTCGCCTCCACCTGTAGCGCGCTGGGATTGATTTCAGGCTGGCGCCCCATCGCCGGAATGATCCCCGCCGGCGGCCTGATCGGGTCGATTCTCGCCGACGCCTTGATTGGGTCCATGAACCTCACCGGAGCGATTCTCACCGTCACGGCGTGTTGGATCGTCTCCCTTTACCTGGTCTCCACATTTGAAATGGCGCACGTGCTGGTCTGGTTCCGGCGGCCCACGCAATGGATCATGGGAGCGGCCGCCCGGTTCCGCGCCTGGCGTGAGGAGCGCGCGCGCCGTGCCAGACTGCGCGCCCAGGCTCGCGCCTTGCGCAAGACCCTGAAAGCTGAAAAGACAGGGAAGGCGGAAAAGGCAGCGCCTGCCGTGGAGCCCTCCCCATCCGGACCGCCCATTGTAGATTCGCTGACGCGAACGTCGCGGCACATCCCTCTGCCGACGGAACTCGACGATATTCCCATCCGCATGCTCGATTTCGCTCCGGCTGCCGCGGAAGAGCCCGCGCGAAACCCCGCGCCAACCCCCGCCCCGCCTCCACTGCCGGCCCCGGCCTCGCGCAAACGTGAGGCGACACGGCGGGAGCGCTCTCAATTCCAGCTTCCCCCCACAACCATTCTTCAGGAAGCCGCCGGCCGCAGCGCCTACGATACCCAGGAGCTCAAGGAAACCGCCGCGCTCATCAAAAGCAAATTTGAAGAATTCAACGTGACCGGCTCCGTGACGCAAATTAACCCCGGCCCGGTGGTGACCACCTTCGAATACAAGCCCGAGGCCGGCGTCAAATACTCGCGCATCACCACGCTGACCGAGGATCTGTGCCTGGGCCTGCAAGCCGAATCGATCCTCATCGAGCGCATCCCCGGCAAACCCACCGTGGGCATCGAGGTGCCCAACTCCAAGCGCGAGGTGATCAGTCTGCGCCAGATTCTGGAGTCCGAGGAGTTCGGCGCGTCTCCGTCGCCACTGACCGTGGCGCTGGGGAAAGATATCAACGGGCGCATCAAGGTAGCCGCGCTCGATACCATGCCGCACTTACTCATTGCCGGCTCCACCGGCTCGGGCAAAAGCGTGATGCTCAATTCGCTGATCATGTCCATCCTGTATAAGGCCACTCCGCATCAGGTGCGCATGATCATGGTGGACCCCAAGCGCCTGGAGTTCGGGCCCTATGAAGGCATCCCGCATCTGCTCACGCCCGTGATCACCGACGCCAAGAAGGCCACCTACGCTCTGCGCAACGCCGTGCTCGAAATGGAGCGGCGATTGAAGCTGCTGGCGTCCCAGGGCGTCCGCAATATCGAGCAGTACAACCGCAAGATGCGCCAGCTTCAGGACCAGCCACGCAGCCTCTTTGAGGAGGAAGATCCGGCCGAAGAGAAGCCCGAGCCGATCCCCTACATCCTGATCGTCATCGACGAATTGGCCGACCTGATGATGCTGGAGCGCGCCAATGTCGAGGAAAGCGTCACGCGCCTGGCCCAGATGGCCCGCGCCGTGGGCATGCACCTGGTGCTGGCCACGCAGCGGCCCAGCGTCGACGTGATCACCGGCCTGATCAAGGCCAATTTCCCCTCGCGCATCAGTTTCCGCGTGGCCACGCGCGTCGATTCCCGCACCGTGCTTGACGTGATGGGCGCCGAACATCTGCTGGGCAAGGGCGATATGCTGTTTCTGCCGCCCGGCTCTTCCCGGCTGGTCCGCGTGCACGGCTCCTATGTAAGCGAGGCCGAGACCAACGATGTGGTGGAGTTCTGGAAGCGGCAGGCCGCGCCCGATTACGACCAGAGCTTCCTCATCCCTCCGCTTGCAGACGACGAGGAGCCCAGCGAGGAAGACGCACCCGAAGATGCCATGTATCAGGAGGCTGTGCGCGTGGTGTGCGAAATCGGCAAAGCCTCCACCTCCACGCTACAGCGGCGTCTGCGCCTGGGCTACGGCCGCGCTGCGCGAATCCTGGACATGATGCAGCGCGACGGCATCATCGGACCGCCCGACGGCAGCCGTCCTCGCGACGTTCTGAAACGTCCGGATTGGCTGGAGGAGATCGAAAATCAAGTAAAATAAAAACTCCGATGTCGAAGAAGACCATCCTGGCCCCTTGCGCGTTCCTGCTGGCGTTCGCCGCGTCTGCCCTCATGGCCGCCACTCCGCGCCCCCTCGCCGATATGGCCATCCCTACGCCGGGCGGGAAACCGATCAGTTTGAAATCGTACCGGGGCAAGGTATTGCTTATCGCCGTGATCTCCACCGAATGCAAACCGTGCATCGCCTCCATCGAGATTCTGAACCGGGCCCAGAAGGATTTCGGCGCGCAGGGATTTCAGGTGGTCGCGGCCGCGGGGGACATGAACGCGCAATACATGCTCCAGCCTTTCGCGCAACGCTACCGCCCGCTTTTCCCAATCGGATACCTGAACACCGACGAAATGATACGCCTCGGCGACTTCGGGAAGGCCGAACATCCCTTCGCGCCGATTTTCATGTTCATCGACCGCAAGGGCGTCGTCCGCCAGCAGATCTACGGAGATAACCCCTTCTTCAAGGCCGAGGAACTGTCCACCCGCAAAGTCATTCAGGACATGCTCAAGCCCTGATTCAGCTCTCGAATTTGATCCCCTGCGCCAGCGGCAGTTCGCCCGACCAGTTTACCGTCACGGTCTGACGCCGCATGTAGGCTTTCCAGGCGTCGCTGCCCGATTCGCGTCCGCCTCCCGTGTCCTTTTCGCCGCCGAAGGCGCCGCCGATCTCCGCGCCGCTGGTGCCGATGTTCACGTTGGCGATGCCGCAATCGCTGCCCCGCGCGCTTAAGAACGCTTCCGCCGATTTCACGCTATCCGTAAAAACCGCCGAGGAGAGCCCCTGCGGAACATCGTTGTGCCAGGCCATCGCTTCTTCAAGCGTATCGAACTCGATCAAATGCAGCACCGGTGCGAAAATTTCTTCTTTCAGAATCGCCATCCCCGCATGCGATTTCACCAGCGTTGGCTCGACCAGGCATCCGCCCAGCCGTTTGCCGCCGCACAGAATCTCTCCGCCCTGCGCCTGAATCGTCTCCAAGCCGCGCATCATATTCTCGACGGCGTCTTCGTCGATCAGCGGACCCATCAGCGTCGCCGCTTCCGTTGGATCGCCCACGCGGATCTGCCGGTAGGCGCGCATAACCTTCTCCGTGACCTTCGCGGCGATGCCTCGCTGCAAAAATAATCTCCGGATCGAGGTGCACCTCTGCCCCGCCGTGCCCACCGCGCCGAACAGCACCGCGCGCACCACCAGGTCCGGTCGGCGTCGTTCATCACGATCACGCCGTTGTTGCCGCCCAGCTCCAGCAGCGTTCGCCCCAGCCTGCGCGGCCACGATCGGCGCTACGTGCCTGCCCATGCGCACCGAACCCGTCGCGCTGATCAGGGGAATGCGGCGATCGCGGATCATGCGTTCCCCACCACGCTGGTCCGCGCCGATCACCAGATTCAGCACGCCGTCCCATCCATGCCGCGCCAGCACGCCTCCGCAGATGCGCTGCACCTCGACCGCTGTCAGCGGCGTCTTGAGCGACGGCTTCCAGACGACCGTGTCTCCGCACACCATCGCGATCAGCGCATTCCAGCCCAAACCGCAACCGGGAAGTTGAATGCGGTGATGATGCCCACCGGCCCCAGCGGATGCCACTGCTCATACATGCGATGGCCGGGGCGTTCGCTGGGCATGGTGAGCCCGTACAGCTGCCGCGATAATCCTTCGGCGAAGCCGGCGATGTCGATCATCTCCTGCACCTCGCCCCGACCTTCGGCGAGAATCTTGCCCGCTTCGAGCGTCACCAGCCGGCCCAGTTCGGCCTTCGCCTGGCGCAGCTCGTCGCCGATCTCGCGGACAATTTCGCCGCGCTGCGGCGCCGGCAGCATGCGCCAGCTTCTCGAATGTCCGCGCCGCCCGGTCCGCGGCCTCTTCGTAGTCCTGCTCCGTGGCCAACCGGACGCGGCCCAGCTCCGCGCCCGTGGCCGGATTGTAGGAGACGATCTCTTCACCGATCTTTTCACTAATGACGCGTCCGCTCATACTGCCAGTCTTGCAAAGCCCGGAGCGGTCTGCTGAATGCGCGCAACCATGGCTTGTTTAGTACTCACGTTCGGAATTACGGTAATGTATTTCCGTTTGTGGGGCGGACGCCCTCGTCCGCGCGGGACGCCCTGTACCCTTGAAGTATACTCAGCCGCTCGCTGGGAGCGCCAAGGACGCCCCGCGCAAGAAAGCGCCGGACGAGGAGTCGCGCCCCAGCGGGTGGTGTGTGAGGCGACATCCCGTGGGGAGTTTGCGCCGGGGAACCGAGCGCCCGTACAGGGGTTGATGAAGCATCACATCGGCTGGGCATAGAAGTTGGAAAGGAGGGTTGTATGGCAGCTCAGCAGTTCCGGTGTCACGTGGGAATCGATTGGGCATCGGACAGTTATCAGATCTGTGCGGTGGATGAGAAAGGGGAACGGATCGGCGAAAAGCAGGTCGAGCGTAGCGGTGCCGGCATCCAGCAGTGTATCGATTGGCTTCTGAAAATGGCTGGAGGGGATGCCAGTTCGGTAGCGGTTGCCATCGAAGTGCCGCATGGGGCGATGGTGGAAAGTTTGATCGAAAATAACTTTGCCGTGTTTGCGATCAACCCCAAACAGATGGATGGTTTCGCGACCGGCATACGGTGGAGCAGGCCAAGGACGACAGCCTGGACGCCTTCGTGATGGCGGACTCGTTGCGAACCGATCCGCAGTGCTTTCACCGGGTGGAACTGGATAAACCGGCGATCGTGCGTCTGCGGGAGTTGTCGCGGATGGATCAGGATCTGCAGACCGACAGCAACCGGCTCTCCAACCAGCTCTGGGAACAGTTGCGGCGCTATTATCCGCACATAATGAAGACAGAACCCGGCAGCCGACGAGGCTTGGGTATGGGATGTGCTGGAATCGGCTCCGCTGCCGGAGGCTGGCGGGAGATTGAAGCTGGCGAAGGTGAAAGGGATTCTGCAGGCGCATCGGATCCGCCGTGTTACGGCCGAGCAGGTGCTCGCTCAGCTCCGCCAACCCGCGCTGCGGCTGGCGCCGGGAGCGGCGAGAAGGCGGCCAGTGAGCATGTACTGATGTTGCTGCCGCGCCTGCGTCTGCTGCAACGGCGGAGGAGCGTGCCACGGCCCAGCGCATCGAGCGCATTCTGGAAGAGCTATGCGCACCGCCGCCGGAGTGCGAAGGGCGCGAGCATCGCGACGCGGAGATCCTGCTTTCCTTTCCGGCATCGGGCCGGTCGTCGCCGCCACGATGCTCGCCGAGGCTTCGCAGCCCCTCAGAGAACGAGATTATCAGGCTTTGCGTAGTTATGCCGGAGCCGCTCCGGTAACCAGGCAAAGTGGCAAAAGGCGAGTGATCGTCATGCGCTACGGCTGCAATCAGCGCTTACGCAATGCGCTCTATCACTGGTCGCGAACCAGCATGCAAAAAGACGGCAGAGCCAAGCGGCACTATGGGGAACTGCGCGCACGTGGGCACA
>CAVXWB010000090.1:0-19567 GCA_963765185.1 Bryobacterales bacterium | reverse complement strand
CACGCGCGCGCAGGGCGCCCGCATCGTCATTTACGACCGCTTGCGGGAGGATCGCACGGCCATCGGTAAGCGCATCGCGGAGGAGACCGGCGCGACGCTGGTGCCTCCCTTCGATCATCCCTGGACCATCGCCGGCCAAGGCACAACGGCTCTGGAGTTGATCGAGGAGATCCCCGATCTGGACGCTCTGGTGGTTCCCGTCGGCGGCGGAGGCTTGATCTCGGGCTGCTCCATCGCCGCCAAACATCTGCGGCCGGGAATTCGCGTGATCGGGGTCGAGCCGGCGGACGCCAACGACACGTTTCTCTCGCTCGCCGCAGGCCGGCGGGTGGAGATTCCGCCGCCGGAGACGATCGCCGACGGATTGCGCAGTCCTTCGCCGGGCGAACTGACGTTTCCCATCATCCGGCGTAATGTCGAGCGCGTGGCGCTGGTGACGGATGCGGAGATTCGCGAGGCCATGAAGTTCCTGCTGGCGCGCCTGAAGATTCTGGTGGAACCGAGCGGAGCGGTGACGGCCGCGGCGGCGCTATCGGGCAAGCTGCCTGCGGGGCTGGGACGCACCGGCCTGGTGCTTTCGGGCGGCAATGTAGACTTGGAATTGCTGGCGGAGTTGGGATGATCCAGTTGCTGTTGTCGCTGTTTCTGTTCGCGGACCCGTATTGGGTGAGCAAGCCGCCGCCGGAATGGTCCGACGCGCAATTGCTGGCGCTGCTGACCAATTCGCCCTGGGCGCAGCCAATGGAGGGTCCCGGACCGAACGCGCCTGCGGTGGAGGTGTTTCTGGCGACAGCAGGGCCTATTCAGCTTGCGGAGAAGGAGCGCGAACGCCGCATCCAGGCTCGCCGCAGGCCTGGACCGGCGCCGCCGGAAAGCCCGGCGGTGACCGAATACCGGCTGTGGCTGGAGGACAATCGCGCCACCCAGATTGTGGTGGCCGTTCCCATCCAGAACAACAAAGGCTTTCTGGACGAACGCGAGGTCCGGCGCATGGAGGACGAATGCGTCATGCGCGTGGGCAAGAAGAAGATCAAGATGACCGGCAGCTTTCCGCCTTCGGAAACCGATCCGTATCTGCGCCTGGCCTTCCCGCGCCAGGTGGAGCTGAGCGATAAGACACTGTCCTTCGATTTCTACCTTCCGGGCGTGCCGTCGCCGTTCCGCAGCGCGGAGTTTGCCTTGAAAGATATGCTGGTGGCGGGGAAGCTGGAGCTGTAGGCGGCCTGTTTCATGGCACGATAGGGAAGGTGATTCGATGATCGATGCGAAACAGGCTATTCTAATCGCGAAGGCAAAGGCGGCCGACCTACTCAGTCAGGCTTCATCCAATGTGGAGGAGATTGAAAGGGAATCCTATAACGGCCACGATAGCTGGAGCATCACGCTTAGCTTTCCGCCGTCGGTAGCCCTGCCCAAACGTCTCGCGCAGCTTCCTGATCTCCGCCAGTACAAGCGCTTTCTGATCGACATTGAGACCGGCGAGCTTCTGGCGATGAAGATACGTGAAGTCGCCTCGCAATGAGCTCTTCGGCCCCTCGGCCCGCCGGCGGACTTCTGGTCGACACGAATCTTCTTGTGCTTTTCGTTGGCGGCGCTGTCAACAGCGACCGCATCAAGACATTCAAAAGAACGAGCCGGTACACGAAGGCGGATTACGATCTGTTGCTCCGAGTACGCGCGGAATTCAAAACGCTGTATACAGTTGCCCATGTCTTAGCCGAGGTCAGCAATCTCACCGATCTCCCGGGCCATGAGAGGCAACGGGCGCGCAGCTTTCTAAAAGATGCGATCTCCTTGTTGGACGAGCCAGAGATGCCCAGCACCCGCGCGGCGGAGGATGTCCTCTACCCCAAACTTGGCCTCGTCGACGCTGCCATTGGCGCGGTCGCGCGCGCACACAAGTGCACTGTGCTGACGGATGACCTCGACCTGTATCATTTGCTCATTCGGGCGAAGGTGAAGGCGATCAATTTTACCTATTTGCGGGCGCAGAAATTAAGAGTCTGAGCGCAGGACTATACTGCAAGAATCGGCTCAATGAGAGCCTTTGGAGGCCCAATGAGATTCGCTCTGATGATTGCCGCCACGCTCGGCGCGGGGGCCGCCGGCGCGGCGTCGTGTGACAGCCTGGCTGGGTTGAAGCTTCCCGACACCACCATCACCCTGGCGCAGGAGGTAGCCGCGGCGGGGAACACGCCGGCGTATTGCAGGGTCGCGGCGACGCTGAAGCCGTCGAGCGACTCCGATATCAAGATCGAAGTCTGGCTGCCGGTGTCGGGGTGGAATGAGAAATTCGTGGCCAATGGAAATGGCGGATGGTCGGGAGCGATCACGCCCAACGCTCTGGCTGCGGCGGTGCGGCGCGGCTACGCCACCGCGATGACCGATACGGGCCACCAGGGCGGCAGCGGCAGGTTCGCGCTGGGGCATCCGGAAAAGCTGATCGATTTCGCCTACCGGGCGGTGCATGAGATGACCGTGAAATCGAAGGCGGTGATCGCGGCTTACTATGGCAGGGGTCCGCGCTTGGCGTATTGGAATGGATGCTCCTCGGGCGGAAAGCAGGGCTTGAAAGAAGCGCAGCGCTTCCCCGGCGATTTCGACGGCATCATCGCGGGCGCTCCGGCTAACTATTGGACGCATCTGACGGCGCAGTCGGTATGGACGGTGGAGGCCGCAAAGGCCCATCCCGCGGGCGACATTCCGGCGGCCAAGGCGCAGGCGCTGCATCGCGCCGTGCTGGCGGCTTGCGATGCTCTGGATGGAGTTAAGGACGGACTGATCGAAGATCCCACGCGCTGCAAGTTCGATCCGCAAACGCTCGCCTGCAAGGGCGCGGATGGGCCGGATTGTCTCACCACGGCGCAAGTGGAAACCGCGCGTAAGATTCTGGCTGGTCCGGTGAACCCGCGCACGAAGGAGCAGATTTTCCCCGGATTCGAGCCGGGAAGCGAACTCAGCTGGCCGCAGACGTTTCAGATGGCCGGCGGCCTGGGCGGCGACTATTTCAAGTACGTCGTTTTCAAGGATGCCAACTGGGATTTGAAGTCGCTGAATTACGATAGCGACATCGCGCTGGCGGACCGGACCGACGACGGCGTGATCAATGCCACCGATCCTGATCTCGCCCCATTTTTCAAACACGGCGGAAAGCTGCTGATGTATCACGGCTGGGCAGATCCGCTGATCCCGTCCGAGAACAGCATCGATTACTACAAGAGCGTGCAGAAGGCAGTTACCAATGGGACGGGCAAGGTGGACGATTCGATGCGCTTGTTCATGGTTCCGGGCATGGCGCATTGCGCCGGCGGCGAGGGTCCCAACAGCTTCGACATGCTGGGCGCGATGGAGCAGTGGGTGGAGCAGAAGCCCGAACAGAGAAGAGCTCCGGAGTCGATTGTGGCATCCCACAGCACTGCCGGGACGGTGGACCGCACGCGCCCTCTTTGCGCGTATCCACAACAGGCCGTGTATAAAGGCTCGGGAAGCATCGATGAAGCGCAGAACTTCGAGTGTAAGGTCCGCTGAAGCTGGTTTAGATCGATGAACGCTCGAAGTCGTCGGCCATTTCCTGGCCCACTCCGCCGAACGCCGCATTGATTTCGGCGGCGCGCCGCAAAGCCGCCTCAACGTGGGGCTGGACGTTCTCAGGTCCGCCGATGCGCTCGATGAATTCGGCCTTCTGAAGGAGCCGCGCGGGCTGATCGCGCGCTCCGCAGAGCAGCAGCGTGCGGCCCGACTTGCGTAAACGGCCGGCGAATACTTCGATGGCGTGAAGGCCGGTGGCGTCGAGCGCCGTCATATTGCGCAGCCGCACGATGACCACCGGCGGAAACGCGTCGAGATCGGCGGTGGCTTCGGCAAGTTTCTCCGTGGTGCCAAACAAAAACGGTCCGTGGATGCGCAGAATGGCCACGTAGCCGGGCAACTGCCTGTCCTGGAGCACGTGGGCTCGCCCGTCGCGAATATACTGTTCCGTCACCGGCGCGACCGTGGTGGTTTGCGAGATGCGGTAGATGTACAGCAGAGCGGCCAGGACCATGCCCACCTCGACAGCCACCGTGAGATCGGCAAAAACCGTGAGCGCGAAGGTGACGGCCCACACCGCGATGTCGGCGCCGGAGAGCCGCAGGATGGTGCCGATCTCCCTCCACTCACCCATGTTGTAGGCCACGACGAAGAGAACCGCCGCCAGAGTGGCCAGAGGAACGTAGCGGGCGAGAGGAGCCGCCACCACCAGAACCAGCACCAGCGTGAGCGCATGGATCAATCCGGCGACGGGCGTTCGGGCGCCGGCGCGGATGTTGGTTGCCGTGCGTGCGATCGCGCCTGTGGCCGGAATGCCGCCGAACAGCGGCGAAACCAGATTGGCCACGCCCTGGGCCACCAGCTCCACGTTGGAATTGTGTTTGGTTCCGCTCATGCCGTCGGCGACCACCGCCGAGAGCAGGCTCTCCACCGCGGCTAAGAGCGCCACCGTCAGGGCCGAGGGAAACAACGGCAGCACCTGGTCGAATCTGAATGCGGGGATGGAAAGTTTAGGAAAGCCCGCCGGAATTCCGCCGAACTTGCTTCCGATGGTCGCAATCGGAAGGCCCAGCAATGCGACCAAAGCCGTGCAGCCCAACATCGCCAGGATCGATCCTGGAATTCGCTTCGAAATGCGGGGCAGAAGCAGGATGATGGCGAGAGTCGCGACGGACACGGCTACGGTCGGCCAGTGAATCGTACCGATATGCTCCAGCAGAACCAGCATGCGCGGAAGGAAAGCGCTGGGGTCGCCGCCGCTCGACCCCTCCGCGCCGGTTTTCAATCCCAGGAAATCCTTGATCTGCGTCGAAGCAATCAGCAGGGCGATGCCGTTGGTGAAACCGATCGTGACCGGCCGGGGAATGAATTTGACTGCCGCTCCCAGGCCCGTGAGTCCCATAAGGATGAGCATGGCGCCGGCCATCATCGTGACCAGCGCCAGGCCCGGCAAGCCGAACCTGGCGACAATTCCCGCCACGATTACGACGAACGCTCCGGTAGGCCCGCCGATCTGCATCCGGGAACCGCCCAGCGCCGAAATCAAGCCGCCCGCGACGACGGCCGTGTACAGCCCGGCCTGCGGCGTCACACCCGACGCGATCCCGAAGGCCATCGCCAGGGGCAAGGCAACCAGCCCGACGGTCACGCCCGCCAGCAGATCCGCGCCCAAGTCCTTCCGCGAATAGGTGCGCAGGCAGCGCACCGACTCCGGCAGCCATTGCCCGGGGATTTTCATCTACGGGCCTTTTCGGCTTTGTCGATGGCTTTAAGAGTCGCCAGTACTTCGTTCAGGTGGGCGTGAAAGTAGCGGCGCATGACATCCAGAACTTCGACGATCAAAGGATCGCGCACGGAGTAGAAAACCTGATTGCCGGTCTTGCGGCTGACGAGAATGTTCTTCGCCCGCAGCACGGCGAGATGTTGCGAGGCGTTGGCCTGCTCGATGCCCAGACGCTCGATCAATGCTCCGGCCGATAATTCTCCGCCGCGCAGGTGCTCCACAATGGCGATCCGGGTGGGATGCGCCAGAGCCTGGAAAAAGTCGGCCTTGAACTGCCGGAGGGTGTCCTGCATAAGTATATTCGCAATATCGAATATAGCACAAAAGCCGGATTGCAGGTTCTTCGGGCGATGCGCGTGCGCCTAGGTCTTGGAGGTCTTCGAAAACAGTCCGAACAGGCCGCCCAGGGAAGACGGCTTCTTGAGGCCCTCGGAGCGCCCGCTCAAGCGGTCGGCCAGTTGCATGATGCCTTTTCCGAAAGGCGTGCTGGAGGGGATGGGCTTGCCTTCCATGAGCGCGTGCTGGACGGCTTCGTAATCGCTGGGCAGGCTGTCGAAGACCTCGGTATGGAGCGCCGTGCCGATGACCTCCCGGCTGAGGCCCACGTCGCGATGATAGCGGTTCACCACCAGGCGCACTTTCCAGCGTCCGATGCGGTTGGTATCCAGATAAGAGAGGGCGCGCTGGGCGGCCTGGAGCGCGGGAAGTTCGTTGGTGGTGACCAGCAGAAGCTCATTGGCCTGGCGAGCCTGGTTCAGGTTCCACTCGCCGTAGACCCCTCCGGCGTCGATCACGACGACGTCATAGACGTGGCGCGCGTAGTCCAGAATGGGGGAAGGGTCGCGCAGATCCTGCATGCCGTCGGCGATCAGCTCCGGAGCCAGCAGCACGTCGACGCCGTTGACGGGCGTGACCATGGCGTTCCACAGGTCCACGTCCAACTCATTGGCGCGCTGCAGCACGTCCAGAAAACTGTACACCGATTTGATCTTCAAAAGAAACGAGAGGGTGCCGGCCAGCAGATCGAGATCGGCCAGCAGGATGCGCTTGGCGCCATGCCTCTTCCACTGGAACGCCAGATTGCAGGCCACCGTGGTGGCTCCGCAGGCTCCCTTGGCGGGCATGACGGCGAAAATCTTGGCAGGTTCCTTGCCGGCTGCCTCGCCGGAGGGCTGCACGCGCGCCAGCTTGGCCAGAACGGATTCGAGCTGGTCGGCGGTGAAGGGCTGGATCAGAAAATCCAGCGCGCCGGTGCGCAGGCAGCGCAGAATCAGGTCCGGATCGTTACCGTTGAGCAGAGCCAGTACCTGCACGCTCGGGCCCAGCCGGGCCATCTCGCCCAGCAAATGCATGGCTTGGGCGTGATCCGACGCCACATCCAGAAAAATCAGGCGTGGCTCGGCGCCGGCAAGGAGCCCGCCCAGATCTCGCGGGGATGGATACGTGCGGATGTAATTCACCGCGCTCCCGGGGAGCTGCGAGTTCAACAGCGGTTCGAGTTCCTCCAGCATGCGGACGCTAGGGCTGATTACTACAGCCCGTCGGGCCACGGGCGGGGAGGACTCACGATGCTGCATGGGGGCGCGCTAGCCAGTTTGGAAACGATACCAAATGGGTAAACCGGCTAGAAGCGATGATAGCATGAGAAGCTCTCCAACATCCCCATACTAAGGTTGTGATACATCTGGCCGATGCGTATTTCACGGCCGGTTTTTTGTACTGTACCGGGCAAACTGAATGCGGCATATTGAATACGGCAACGAATACAGCAACGCCCCGAACATCGCGAAGGACGGAAGGTAGCGGACGAAATGAGACTCTCATGATCAATACAAATGTGCAAACGGGAGGACACCTCTCTCCCCTTATCGGATCAGGCTCCCCTGCATCAGGCAATGGATCAGGCAATGGATCAGGAAATGGATCAAGATGGATCAGCATGGATCTGGGGTGAATGGATCGGGAGTCCTGGCGACTTCAGGCGGACTGTTGGAGCTCGTCGAGCCCCTCGGCCGCGAGGCGAAACCCCAAAAGACGGTGATCGTCTGCGACACGCAACCGATAACGGCCGAAGGGATTCGGACGGTGCTGGCGGGAAACTCGGACCTGCAGTTCTACCAAGTGGCGGATTCGCTCAGTTCGGCGCTGGATCTGGCGCGGCGCCACCAGCCCAACGTCATGGTGGTGGACAAGGCGTTCGGCATTCAGGCCATCCTGGAGTGGTTAAACGAAGTCCGGCTGGCGGCTCCGGGAGTGAGTGTCGTCATCTGGGGTGTTTCGGTCACCGAAGCGGAAGCGCTGCGCTTCCTGCAAGCCGGGGCGCGCGGCATTCTGCGCAAGACCGCAGTCGTGTCCGTGGTGCTCTCCTGCCTGCGCACAGTCGCCGAGAAGCGGAGTTGGATGGAAGATTCCGTGTTCCGCGATTCGACCCGCTCGGACCGCTATCCCCGCAGCGAGCTCACCCCACGTGAACAGCAGGTGCTGGAACTGGTGGAACAGGGCTTCAAGAACAAGGAGATCGCTCTCGATCTGGGCATCCGGCCCGGCACCGTCAAGATCCATTTGAAGCACATTTTCGAGAAAACCGGTGTGCGCGGCCGCTACGGCCTGGCTTTGAGCGGATTGAAGGATCGGGGTCTCGCTCCCGTTCCGGCCTGAAAATATCCGCCGTATTTCAAGCTTGCTACACTGGGTCTTTGCGCGCGATCGCTATCTCCATTCCGGTAGCTCTGATTGCTGCCTTGGCGGTGTTTGCACCGGCGCAGTCCACCACCACATCGCCTGCCAAAGCGACCAGCGCGAAGAGATCCGCCAAATCTGCCGCCAAATCCACATCGGTGAGGCCCCCGGCTGCTAGGTCGACGGCAGCCAAATCCACGGTAGCGAAAACCTCCGTATCTAAATCCACCGCAGCCAAAACCACGGCAGCCAAAACCGCGCCTGCCCGAACCACAGTGACCAAGTCCGCGACGGCCAAAACTGGGTCGACTGCACCCACGGCCGCAAAACGGACCACCTCGAAAACCGGCGCCAAGCAGAGCGCGAGTTCCTACCATCCCGCGCAACAGCAGCCGACCCAGGATCGCTACAAAGAAATCCAGCAGGCGCTGGCCGATAAGGGCTATTTTGGCGGGCCTGTCGACGGCAACTGGGGTCCCTCCTCAATGGATGCACTCAAACGCTTCCAGCACGATCAGAATCTGGTGGAGGACGGCAAGGTCGGTTCATTGTCGCTGATCGCACTCGGGCTGGGGCCCAAGCGCGGCGCGGCTTCCTCCACTCCCGCACCGACCCAACCGGCAGCACCTCCATCGCAATCAGTGCCGGTGCCAGCGGGGCCAACGCAGCCAGCGCCTTTGCAACCGGCGCCAACGGAGCCCCAATGATTATCGGAGTTCCCAAAGAGGTCAAGGACCACGAAGCCCGAGTCGGCTTGCTGCCCAGCGGAGCCAAGACCTTGCACGAGGCCGGCCACAGAGTGCGGGTCCAGGCCGGAGCGGGAATGGCCAGCTTGCTCAGCGACGCGGAATATCAAGAAGCCGGCGCCGAGATCGTTCCAACCGCGGCCGAAGTCTGGTCCAGCGATCTGGTGGTGAAGGTCAAGGAACCCCAGCCTTCCGAATACGGCTTGCTGCGTCCCGATTTGATCCTTTTCACCTACCTGCACCTGGCGCCACTTCCCGAATTGACATCGAAACTGCTCGAAGCTCGAGTCAGTGCTGTTGCGTATGAGACCATTCGCGAGGGCGAACACTC
This sequence comes from Bryobacterales bacterium, assembly GCA_963765185.1. Taxonomy (GTDB): domain Bacteria; phylum Acidobacteriota; class Terriglobia; order Bryobacterales; family Bryobacteraceae; genus Palsa-187. The sequence continues at coordinate 10,500 of CAVXWB010000090.1, read as the reverse complement.
CCTGCCGCTGCTGACGCCCATGAGCGAGGTCGCGGGGCGCATGGCGGTACAGGTGGGCGCGCAGTATCTGGAGGCTCCTTTGGGCGGGAGGGGGATTCTGCTGGGCGGAGTCCCGGGTGTGGCGCCCGCCAGCGTGGCCATTTTAGGCGGCGGCGTGGTGGGCCATCAAGCCGCCAAAGTCGCAGTGGGATTGGGCGCGCACGTCATTATCATCGACCGCGACCTGGAGCGCCTGCGCAATCTGGACGACATCTTTTCGAGCCAGATCGTGACCCTGGCCTCGAACCTCTACACCATCCGCGAAACGGTGCGGCAGGCCGACCTGGTGATCGGGTCGGTGCTGATTCCCGGAGCTTCCGCTCCTAAACTTATACGCAGAGATATGATTGCGTCGATGCGCAAGGGGTCAGTGCTGGTGGATGTGGCCATCGACCAGGGAGGCTGCTCGGAGACCTCGCGCCCGACCACGCACACCGATCCGGTTTACGTGGTCGACGGCGTGATTCACTATTGCGTGTCCAACATGCCCGCGGCGGTGCCGCACACTTCCACCTTCGCGCTCAACAACGCGACGTTTCCCTACCTGCTGGAGCTGGCCAACCGCGGGCTCGAAGCCGCTTGCCTGCACAGCGCTGCGATCGGCGAAGGCCTCAACACGTACAAGGGCCACGTCACCTATCCCGCCGTCGCGCAATCCCAGGGGCGGGAGTGGCGCGACCTTCGGTCGCTTCTATAAAACGACCTTAGGGCGCTTTTGTAACTACTGCTGCTGCGAGTTCGGACCCGCCGCCAACAGGCGTTCCACCGTCTCAGTGAAATCCTGTTTAGCCTCGGCATACTTCTTGCCGCTGCCGGAACTGGGGAAACCGGCGTGAACCCGCGCGACGCGGCCATCCTTGCCCAGGAAGAAAGTCGTGGGCCAGGCGTTGAAATTCTTCAACTGCGGCAGCTTTTCGTTAATTTCCGTGGTCGCGCCGGCCAGCAGCACGGTGTAGTCGATTCCATAATGCTTGGCGAAGGCGCGCATGCGCTCGGGGTCCTGCACTTCGTCGCCTTGCTCGAAATCGAGGGCGACGACCTCGACGCCTTTGGCGTGGTACTTCTTATACGTCTCCTCAAGGAACGGAGCCTCGTCGTGGCAGTTGGGGCACCAGCTCCCGAGAATGTTCACCACCACCACCTTGTTCTTGAAACGCGGATCGTCGTTGGTGACGAGTTTGCCGTTCAGGTCCTTGAATGCGAAGCGGAACGGCTCTGAGGTGTCGTTCACGCTGGTGTGCTGAGCGGGATCGGTGGGCGGAGCCAGGCCCTTGGTGCGCGCCACCGATGGCGGCAGCGCCGTGTATTCGGTCTTGCCATTCATCACCAGATGCAGACTGCCGTCGGGCCACGGAGTCACCTCCAGCAGAGCCGCTCTCGCCAATGCGAAATGGCTGAGGACGAACTTGCCTGGCACGCCTGGCGTCGCGTCGTGCCAAGTGCCGGCGAGCGTGCCTGTGTCGCCGTCGATGCGCAGGATCGCAGCCGAGACTTGGGCTCCGTTCTGGCGCACCACGAACCACCAGGCTTTTTCGCCCTTGGGACTGTTGTTGGCGATTTCATATTCTCCCGCGATCAAAGGGGGGGCGGCCCTAGTCGTGGGTGCGGCGGCTTTTGCAGAATGAAGCACGGCGCTGAACGGATAGTTGCCCCGGCCCGAGTAAAAGGTTCCTTGCAATTGGCCGTCTTTCCAGGTGGCTTCGAGCTTCCCGGCGGTGTAATCGTAGTGCAACACCAGCCCGCCGTTCGCGAAGCTGCCGGAAGTGGAAGGGTAAAGCTCTTCGCCGTTGAAGAAGGTTCCCTGAATGTTCGAGCCCTCCCCAGTGATCTTGAAACGGCAGGGGACGTCCACCCCGTTCGCCTTAACCGTCGCATCCCATTCGCCGGCGAGCGATTGCCCCCAGGCACTGAAAACAAGCGGGCCGGAAACAAGCAGAAAACCCGCTGCCATCGATCGAAGCGTCATCGTTCTACCTCCCGTCTCGAACACACTAACCAAAGTCAGGCTATCATGAGTCCCGCCAAAAATCTACGATCCCCATCGAGAGTTCGGATATTACTTCTGTAGGTCAAGGTGGGGCGGACGCCCCCGTCCGCGCCGGACCCCTGGTCCGGCTCTTCTGCTCCAAGCAAAGGCCGACGGGGGCGTCGGCCGCGGACGAGGCGTCCGCCCCACAAAAACCACTGGCCTTCCGTTATCCGCGAAGGTGCTCTAGTGCGAAACACCACCAGCCTGGGCGCGAATCATCGCTGCGCCTCGGGGTTCGAAGCCGCAGATTTATTCAAAGCCGGGAAGTTATTCGAATATGTACAGCGGCATGCCCGGGTGGACGGGAGCCGGGAGAGTTTCTTCCACCGGCGCTCCCGCGCCCACCGGCTGCGGCTGAGGCTCGGCCTGAAGCTGGCGGCAATACAACCCGCCTTCTCCCAGATACACCTCGAACTCGGCCGGCCGCGCGAGCGACCCTTGAATCAGAGCCTCGCTGAGCGGATCCTCGATGTACTTCTGGAGCGCCCGCCGCAGCGGCCGCGCGCCGTAGCTGCGGTCCGTGCAGGTCTTCTCCAGAATGTACTTGGCCGCATCCGTGGCCAGCCGGATCTTCATCTGCTTGGCTTCCAGATTCTTGTTGATCTGGTCGGTCAGCAGACGGATGATCTGGAGCAGATCGTCGTCGGAAAGCGAGGTGAACAAAATGGTTTCGTCCAGGCGATTCAGAAACTCCGGATTGAAGGCCTTCTTGACCTCCGCCATCACCTGATCCTCCACCTTGGCCGGCAGACCCGAGTTGGGCGCCGAAAAACCCATGGGACTGCGCTTTTCCAGGAATCGCGCGCCCAGGTTGGAGGTCATGATGATGATGGTGTTCTTGAAATCGACCGTATTGCCGAGACCATCGGTCAATTGGCCGTCCTCGAACACCTGCAACAGAATGTTGTAGACATCCGGATGGGCCTTCTCGATTTCGTCCAGCAGGATCACCGAATACGGCGCGCGCTTGACCCGCTCGGTCAACTGCCCGCCCTCTTCATAACCCACGTAACCGGGAGGCGATCCGATCAGCTTCGACACCGAATGCTTCTCCATGAACTCGGACATGTCGAAGCGGATGAGCGATTTTTCGCTGCCGAACAGAAACTCAGCCAAAGCCCGCGCGACTTCGGTCTTTCCGACACCCGTCGGTCCCAGGAACAGGAACGAGCCGGCCGGACGCTTGGGGGATTTCAACCCGGCTCTCGAACGCCGAATTGCCCGCGCCAGCGCCGAGATCGCTTTCTCCTGGCTGATAACGCGGTGGTGCAGCTCTTCTTCAATGCGCAGCAGCTTGGCGACTTCCTCTTCCCGGATCGCGGTCATGGGCACGCCGGTCCAGCGCGCCACCACGTCCTCGATATCGTCCTTTGTCACGACTCCGGTGGAGGCTTCATCCAGGTTGTACTTCTCGCGCATCAGGCGGCGGTTTTCACGCTCCTTACGCTCCTCGTCCGAATAGAAGCGGGCTTTCTCGAACTCCTGGTTAGCGATGGCGTTTTCCATCCGGTGCACGATGTACTTGATGCGCTTCTCGATCTCGGCGACTTCGGTCGGCAGAGTGGTCTGGCGCAGCTTCACGCGGGCCCCGGCCTCATCGATCAGATCGATGGCCTTGTCGGGAAGGAAGCGGTCCGGGATAAAGCGCGTGGAGGTGTAGACGGCGTTCTCGATGGCCTCGTCGGTATAGGCCACGGCATGGAATTTCTCGTAGCGTTCCTTGATGCCGAAAAGTATGCGGATGGCGTCCTTCTCGTCCGGAGGCGGAACCTTGACCGCCTGGAAGCGGCGCTCGAGCGAGCGGTCCTTTTCAATCGACTTGCGGTATTCGGAAGGAGTGGTCGCGCCGATGCACTGGATCTCGCCGCGCGACAACGCGGGCTTCAGGATATTGGCCGCGTCGAGCGACCCTTCGGCGGAACCCGCGCCCACCAGGGTGTGCAGCTCGTCAATGAAGATGATGGCGTTCTGGTTCTCCATCAGCTCCTTCATGATGGTCTTCAGGCGTTCCTCGAACTGGCCTCGATACTTGGTGCCCGCGACGATGAGGGAAAGGTCCAACGCCAGGATACGCTTCTCGGAGAGAAAGGACGGGACGTCCCCGTCGGCGATGCGCTGGGCCAAGCCTTCCACGATGGCGGTTTTGCCCACTCCCGGCTCGCCGATCAGCACCGGGTTGTTCTTGGTGCGGCGGCACAGGATCTGGACCACCCGCTCCAGTTCATAATCCCGGCCTACCAGCGGATCCAGCAGGCCGTCCATTGCGGCCTGGGTCAGGTCGCGGCTGAATTCGCTTAACAGCGAGCTTTCCTTGGGGCGATTGGAAGACATTTTTTCGGAACTCGACCGTGCGATCTCCTCGCGCACCTGCGACAGGCGCAGGCCGCGTTCATGCAGAATATCGGCCGCGAAGCATTTCTCCTCGCGCAATAGGCCCAGCAGCAGGTGTTCGGTGCCGATATGCTTGTGGTTCAAGCGTTCGGCTTCTTCGGCGCCATACGCGAGAACGCGCTTGCACTCATGGCTCAGGGGCAGGTCCACCGAAGTGGAGACCTTCTCCCGCAGAGTGGTCTGGGCCTCGATCTGTCTGCGGATCGATTCCACAGAAGCGCTGGACCGCAGAAAGCGGTTGGCCAGCGCCTTGTCTTCTCGCAATAGGCCGAGCAGCAAGTGTTCGGTTTCGATGCACGGGCTGCCGAACTGGCTAGCTTCATAACGGGCGAAAAAAATTACTCGCCGGGCCTTTTCGGTATAACGTTCAAACATAATTCCTGCCTTGTTCGGGATCGGATGAAGGAGGAGGCGGACGTAATTGTAATTCTGCGCGGATTGTCGCCTCGGTCAATCCGTAATCGCGTAAAATCTCAGTCGCCGCGCAGGATTCCACGCGCAGAATTCCCAGCAGCAGATGTCCCGGCCCGGTGCGCTGCCCGAGTTGAGCGGCCTCCTGGGCGGCAAAGGTGAATACGAGTTTCGAGTCCTCGCTGAACGGGAGATCCGCAGCGGACACTTTCTCCCGCTGCGGCGCCGGCGCCGGATTGCAGCGCTTGCGAACAGATTCCACCGGAGCCGGAAAGTGATCGCTAAATTCTTTTTCTCGCGTAAGCGCCAGCAGTAAATCTGTGGTCTCGATGCAGGGGCTGTTCCGCTCGGCGGCTTCGTGTCGCGCCAATTGCAAAACCCTGCCGGCGTCCTGCAACGCGGACATCCAGCCCGACGGGCCGGCGAAATGGTCTGCCCGAAGGCCGAAATGGGCGCCGTGGCGCGCGCGGCCGGGTCGAAACATCCGCCAACCCGTTTCAGCGGGCGACTGCCGGGCGATCTCTTCGCGCACCTGCGACAACTTCAGGCCGTGCTCTCCCAGAACCCGTGCCGCGAGCGACGCTTCCTCGCGCAGCAGCCCCAGCAACAGGTGTTCGGGGCCGATGCTCTTGTGGTTCAGGCGCCCGGTCTCTTCGGCTGCGTACGCCAGCACGCGCTTCGATTCGTGGCTCACCGGCAGGTCCACCGAAGTGGAAACCTTCGGCCGCGGCTCGGTGAGAGCTTCGATACGCATGCGGATCGCTTCCACCGCGTCGTGCGCCGGGACAGGGCCTGCGGGTGCATCGGACGGGCTGCATTTCTCGCGCAACTGGCGCAAGTTCTCCCGCTCCTTGCGCTCCTCAATGGAGTAAAAACGGGCCTTCTCGAACTCCTGATTGGCGATGGCGTCTTCCATCCGGTGCACGATGTACCGGATGCGCTTCTCGAGCTCCGCGACTTCCGGCGGCACAACCGGCTGGGGCGCGGCGTCGAAAACGTCCCCCGGGCCTTGCGAACCCAAAAAGCGCAGCGCCAGCTCGCGGTCTTCCCGGAACAGACCCAGCAGCAGATGTTCCGTCTCGATGAACGGGCTGCCTAGCTGGCTGGCCTCATAACGGGCGAAAAAAATCACCCGGCGGGCCTTTTCCGTGTACCGGTCAAACATAAGTTCTGCCTTCTTGAGAATCGGAAGAAAGCGTATGGAAAGGGCAGCCAGACCGCCCGCGCTCCAGCGCCAGGACGCGGTCGGCGCGCCTGGCAAAATTGAGATTATGCGTGACGTGGATGGAGGTGAGGCGGCGGGATCGATGCAAATCCTCAAGGAGGTCCATGATCATTTCTCCTGTCCGGAAATCCAGGCTGCCGGTGGGCTCGTCGGCGAGCAGCACACCAGGGTCGCCCGCCAGAGCGCGCGCTAAAACCACGCGCTGCTGCTCTCCGCCCGACAATTCGCCTGCGCGGTGCCACGCCCGGTTGCGTAAACCCACTTCGTCCAACCGCGCCAGCGCTACCGGTTCGGCCGCTTCTCTCGCTTCGCCCCGGATCAGCAGCGGCATCATCACGTTTTCCAGCGCCGAAAATTCAGCCAAAAGCGAGTGAATCTGCCAGACAAAGCCCACCTCCCGGTTGCGAAACTCGGCCAAGCCGGCCTCAGAGAGCTTGCAAATGTCTTTCTGCCCGAAGTATATCTCACCCTCCGTCGGCCTGTCCAGACCTCCCAGCAAATGCAGCAGAGTGCTCTTGCCGGCGCCGGATTCGCCCACCAGCGCCAGTCTCTCGCCCCGCGCCACTTCGAAATTCAGGCCCGAGAACACCACCAGGTCCGCGCCGCCGGAGCGGTAGAATCTGGTAAGATTCACCGCGCGAATGGCGCAGTCCCGGAGATCGGGGGGCATGCTTCCATAGTAACCGTTCCGCGGCAGCCGGTCCGCATGGAAGCGGTGTAGCGTCCAGGGGGGCCGTCTCGTCCGCCCAAATGAATTAAACATTTTTATCGCGATTTGTTTTATATTCGAATGGAAGGCGAATTGCACTCCCACGCCGCGTTGAGAGAAACGAGGTAGTCATGAAGCATCTCAGGCCATTGATGTTCGCTGCTCTGGCCGCTCTGGCGGTCCTGGGTTGTTCCGACACAGCATCTGCGCAACCCGTACTCACAGTGACTCCGGCGACCACCGCGAGCAATCCCCTGGCCTTCACGAACATTCCCGCCGGAGGCGTCAGCCTGGCCCAGAACGTTCACGGTGTCCACCACGAATTCGACCAGCACCACCGTGATCGTCCAGGTCAGCCCGGCCTCGCCGTGGCTGACAGTGACCCCCGGCGACAGCGTGAACGTCCCGGCCACGCTCAGCGTCGTGTGCAATACGAGCGAGCTCACGGCTGGGAATTACAACGGCTCATTTACGATTTCCGTCAACGGCGCTTCGCCCCCCGATCAGGTGACGGTTTACGTCAGCCTGAGCGTCGCGGGAACCTCGAAATCAGTTCCAATCCGACCAGCTTGGCGTTCTCCGCGCAAGAAGGGGCCTCCACAGCCACGCCCAACGGAATCCAAGTCCAAATCCTCACCAGCGGACCGACGCTCAACTACACGCTGCAGGCCCAGACTGAAAACGGCGGCAATTGGCTCTTGCTCAGCGCCCAAAGCGGGTCCACCGCGGGCGCTCCGTTCACCGTAAGCGTAAACCCATCCGGACTCTACGCCTCAACCTTCCCCGCGGTTTTCAACGGAATCATCACGGTGACCAGCGTCACCACGGCGACAATAACCACCACCTACGCCGTGCAGATCCCCGTGCAGGTTACGTTGACCGCCACCGCGGAGCTCACCGTTGCGCCCGCGGCCCCGCCGCCGTTTCTCTACCAGGCCGGAACGGCCGCGGATCCCGCGTCGCAACAATTGTCGGTCAGCTCCGCGGGAGGCTCGACCGCGTTCACCATTGCAGAGAGCCCGGCGGTCTCCTGGCTGGTGCTGAGCGCGCTCGGCGGCACCGCGGGAACCACGCCGGACATCATCACGATGAACGCGACGCCGGTGCAGAACGACTTGCAGGCCGGCACTTACACCACCAGCCTGATCGTGACCCCGAGCGGAGAAGCGGCCCTCCCGGCCGTGCCGGTGAGCCTGGTGGTGGCGGCGCATCCGCTGCTCCAGCTTTCGACCAACAACCTGGCCTTCACGGCATCCTTTGCGGGATCTCCGCCGTCGGCGCAGTCGGTGACCGTGACCAGCTCCGCCGGCGCCTCGGGCCCGGTCGGGTTCTCAATCACCTCGAGTGAGACCTGGCTGACCGTGACCCCCACGACGGGCACGACTCCGGCCGCGCTGACCGTGCAGGTGAATCCCAGCGGTCTCCTCACTACGCAGACCTATTCGGGCACGCTCACGATATCGCCGACCAATGGCGATCCTTACAGCGAGACCATTACCGTTTCCCTGGCCATCAACGCCGCGGCGACGCTGGAGGCGGGGCCCGGGGAGTCTCTTGTTCAGCTATGAGCTCGGCCAATCGCCGCCGGAATCCCAAACCGTCGAAATCGAAACCACCGGCCAGCCGTTGAGTTTTACGGTTTCGGTCGCCACCAGCACTTGCGGAGGGACCTGGCTCTCTGCGTCGCCCAGTTCAGGGACAGCCTCTGCGACCTCCAATACGCCTCTCAGCGTCTCGGTGGTCACGGCCGGCATGGCGGCGGGGACCTGCACCGGCACGATCACGCTGAATTATAACAGCGGTGTTGCGCCCTCCAATCTCATCATCAACGTGACGCTGGGCGTGACCAATGCCGCGGAGCTGAGCGTCAACACGGCGCCCGGCTTCGGCGCCCCTCCCCGGTTGCCCAGGGCTCGGCTCCGTTCCAGCAACAGATCGTCCTCAACAGCACGGATGGGTCCACCCCGGTGAGCTACACCGCTTATTTAATGGGCGTGTCGGGCGGCTCGTGGCTGGGGATTAACGGGTCCACCAGCGGCACGACCCCGACGAATTTGTATCTTGAATACAATCCGACGGCGGTGACGGCGCCGGGCACATACACCGGCACGCTGGTGATCACTTCCCCCACTTTTGCCTTCACGCAGTTCAGTATTCCGATCACGCTGACCGTGACCACCAGCACCACGGTCACCGTGCTGCCCGCCTCGCTCACGTTTGCCGAGGCCGTGGGAGGATCGCTCCCGGCGGCGCAGGCACTCTCGCTGACCAGCACTCCCGGCCCGGCCACCTACACCACCGCAATTACATACTCGCAGGGAACGAATTGGCTGCAGGTCACTCCCACCAGCGGCAATACCAACTCCTCGGTCCAGGTCAGCGTGGCCGCGAATACGCTTTCCCAAGGCAGCTATCAGGCGCAGATTTCCTTTGCGTTTCAGGATTCGGCCACCACTTCGGTCCTGGTCAGCGTGACCTTGAACGTGGGCCCGGCGCAGACGGTGACCACCTCGCCCAGCTCGCTCAACTTCGCCTACCAGATCGGCGGAAAGCTGCCGCCCGCGCAACCGCTCAGCGTCGCCGCAGCACCAGCACCGCGGTGGCCTTCACCGTCAGCGCCACCTCCGGCGGATGGCTTTCCGTAAGCGCCACCAGCGGCAGCACGCCGCAGACCATCAGTGTGACGGCGAACCCGCAGGGACTGGCCGTGGGGAACTACAGCGGCTCGGTTTCCATCAGCGCGCCCGGCGTGCTGACGACGCCTCTCTCCATCCCTGTGTCGCTCACCGTCAGCTCTCCGCCCGCACCCCAAATTGTCGTGATCGTCAACAACGCGACCGGCGCGGCCGGAGCGATCGCGCCGGGCGAGGAGATTGCGATCACGGGAACCGCGCTGGGGCCGGTCACGCCAGCGTCCTTCTCCGTGGACTCCGCCGGAGGAGTCTCCTCCACCCTCGCTGGCGTCCAGGTGACCTTCGACAACAATCCGGGAACCCCGATCTACGTCTCCGCCACCCAGATCGACGTGATGGTTCCTTATGAAATCAACGGGCGCCTCAGCACCACCATGGTGGTCACCTACAACGGGGTGCCCTCGGTTTCGTTCCCGTTGTCGGTGGCCCTGGTCGCGCCGGGCCTGTTCACCGACAATTTCAGCGGAACGGGGCAAGTCGCGGCCCTTAATCAAAACGGCAGCGTCAACGGAACCGGTTCGGGCTTTGCAGTCGCCACGCGAGGCACCGTGATTCAGCTCTTCGGCACCGGTGGAGGACAGACCAGCCCCATCAGCCTGACCGGAAGCGTTACGCCGATTCCCACCATCGCGTCCCCCGGCCGCTGAACATTCCGAATGTGACCGCAACCGTGGGCGGCCTTCCCGCTACCGTCCAATTCGCGGGGGAGGCACCCGGCGACGTCACCGGAGTGTTCCAGATCAACGTTCTGATTCCGGAGGGCGTCACGCCCGGGAGTGCCGTGGGGGTCACGGTCGCGATCGACGGCGTATCCAGCCCCATTGGAACCACCATCGCCGTGCAGTAGCTTTTTGAACGGCGCGCGCCTTCACGCTTAGCCCGCAAAGGGCGCGGCGGCGCCCTCATTTCCTCCAAGCAACAACGCCGCCGCGCTCCGTTTTGCGGGCTGTTACTGAGGAGTACTCACGTTCGGAATTACGGTAACGTATTTCCGTTTGCGGGG
>CAVXWB010000089.1:0-6148 GCA_963765185.1 Bryobacterales bacterium | reverse complement strand
AGGCCAGGCGGCATGCGTTGTATCTGATCCGCAGCCGGCAGGTGGAAATGGAGACGCGCCGAACCGGAGGCAACGCGGCGCGGCCGCGAGTTCGAGACGCCTGCGAGGATACCGTGAAGGCGACGAGCCGCGCGACATCTCCTGGACCGCCACGGCCCGGCGTCATCAGCTTATGACCCGCGTGTATTTCAGGCCGAGCGCAGCCAGTCCGTCTGGATCGTTGTCGACGCCGGCGGTTGCTCCGGGCTCAGGTCGAGGACCCGGCTGGGGGATTCGCGCCACCAAGCTCGACTACGGCGTGGAGGACGCGCTTTCCTGGCGCAAGTCGCTTCCCAATCCGCGGATCAGGTCGCTCTGCTTGCCTATGGCCGGTCCATTCAGCAATTGGTGGGTCCCGGCCGGGGGCACGGCACATTCGCAAGATCCTGGACTCGCTCGCGCTGGTTCACGGCGAAGCCGCCGGAGGCGAACCATGGGCTCGCCGCACGGGTTCTGCTGGAGGCTCAGAGCCGCCGGTGCTCATCGTTTGGATCACGGACTTCGCCGAGACTCCCATGACGCCGGAGGTCATCGAATATGCCACGCGCATGACCCAGCGCCACGTGGTGGTTTTCGCCGCCATGAGCCAGCCGGACCTCTTCGCTGTCGCCGGCCCGGCGATTCCAGGAATGAAGAGGAGATGTTCCGTCACACGGCCGCGCTCGAAGTGGTGGAACGGCGCGACCTGCTGCTGCGGCGGCTGCGCCGAGCGCGGGGTTCTCGCGGTTGACCTTGCTCCCGGCGATCTCGCCGCGGCGCTGGTCAACAAGTATCTGGAGGTCAAAGACCGGAGTCTGATTTGACGCCTGCTATGACCCCGGCCGTGCGGCCGGCGCCGAACAAGTATGCGATCAGGGCCGCAAACAGCGCACCCGCCAACAGGAACTTCATCGCCGCGGGAGCTTTCGTCGGCGAAAAGAATCCTTCAATAGTTCCAGCCACCAGCAGCATCGGGATGGTTCCCAGCAACAGGCGCGACGCGCGTCCGCCGGCTTTGGTAAGCGATTCGCGGCGCGGCAGCATTCCCGGAAACAGCAGGCCTCGCGCGATCTCCAGCCCCGCTCCGGCCGCGATGAAGATCGCCGGCAGCTCCAGCACGCCATGCGGAGCTACGAAGCTCCACAACGAGAGAGCCATCCCGGCGCGCCATGTCGCAGCCCCCACCACTCCCAGAAGCAGGCCGTTCAGCAGCGTCAGCCAGATGGTTCCGATCACCGAAATGCCCGCCGCGAACATGGTGAACGCCACCGTGAGATTGTTGGTCGTGATGGCCGATGCGGCCACCGGTTTGAGGGTGACCACCGAATCCGTCCACATCTCCTGCCGGTCGATTTTTTCCATCATCCCGGGTCCCAGCAGCAGGCGCGCAAAGCCCGGATCGTGCATTGTCATCGCCCATCCGGCCAGCGCCGCCACGGCGAAGATGGCGACGGCCAGCAGCGTTTGAGGCAAAACTTCGCGGAATACCCGCGGATAAGTCTCGCGGTAGAAGGCCACCACGCCGCTCGCCTCAGCCGCATGGCCGATGTAGATCAGGTTGTGGCTTCTCGCCAGCAGTTGATTCAGGTAAGCTGCTAATTGCACACTGGATTCGTCTTCGAGAACCACCGACAAGTCGGCAGCGGTCTGACGGTAGAGGAGGCCTAGCTCTTGCAATTCCCGATGATTCAGCGCGCCAAGGCCGCGCTTGGAGCGCTGAACCAGTTGCTCCAGGCGCTCCCAATAAGCTTTTCTTTTTTCCGTCCAATGGATCGAAACCATGCTTCCTCACCAGCCTGACCCGGCTCCCTTGCCGGCATCGCTCGCCGATACACATAGTATCGAAACGCCGGAACAAATACCGCTTCTGTTCGCGGTGGCCGGCATTGGCAGCCGCTTCCTCGCGCTAGCGCTCGATACTCTGATCCAAATCGGCGTGGGAATCGCCGCATTGCTGGCGGGCGCATTTGCATTTCGCTTGGCCTCCGCGCTAATCCCTTCGGGGTCGTGGTCTCAATGGTCGGTCGCACTCCTGATCATCTTCGCCTTCCTGCTGTTCTACGGGTATTTCGCGCTTTTTGAAATCTTTTGGAACGGCCAGACGCCGGGCAAGAGGATCATCGGCCTGCGCGTGGTTAAGACTTCGGGGCGTCCTCTGACGCCGGCGGAGACCATCGGCCGCAACCTCATGCGCATCGTCGACTCGCTGCCCTTCTTTTACGCCATCGGCGTCATCACCGCCTTAACCAATTCTGAAAATAAGCGGCTGGGTGACTTTGTGGCCGGCTCCATCGTGGTTCGGGAAGCCTCTCTCAAGGAGATGAAGCCGGTTTGGCAGACCAGCCACACTGAGACCGGCAAGGCTGAGGCCGCTCCGCAGGTCCCGCTTGGCGCGCACGGGCTCTCGATGGCCGAGCTGACCTTGATCGATGCCTTTCTCCATCGCCGTCACAATCTCGCTCCGGATGTTCGCGCCCGCATGGCCGAAGAAATCCTCGATCGGGTCCGATCGAAATTGTCTCTTCCACCTGGGAGCACATCCGCTGAAACGATTTTAGAATCCGCCGCCTATCAGCGACGGTCCTCAGGTTCATTTTCATGACGGGATCTTTGCTAAGTCCGCGCTGGGCCGTGGTCGTCGACGCAAAATGACCACGAGCGGTCACATTCCACGGAAAATCTTCCACAGTTGACCCCTGGCCGTCAAATTCCCCTTTGACGGACGCTGAATCCTGTGCAAGTTCCATTGACAGCAGCCGGAGTCTGTGCAAATCTATATATCCAGTCCCAATTTTTAGGAATGTTGGGTTGTCTTTTAGGACCACTGCGGCGTGGGTACCGCCCGGAGGGTGGGCGAACGCACAGTGAAGGCGAAGGAGTGGTAAAATTTAGGCTGCTCTGGGGAAAGATTTAGAAAAAGCGGAGGGAAACGGAGGCCAAGCACTCGCCCAATTGGCCTGGGCGGGAGCTACACGCCGTTCTGTCGTGAACGCGTGTGCGGCAGCCATTTTTAGGGTATGACTAATCCGGCTCACCTTGGGATCGGCGAGCACGTGATGTTGGTTGGATCTGGGGTCGCGCTCGCCGTGGTCTCGACCGATCAGAGGCTGGTGGTGCTCTGTCGCGAGGTTCTCCGCGAACTTTTCGATACACCAGGTGAAGTGGAAAGCCGTGCCGCCACCGACGTAGAGCCCAGTACTAATCAGGTTTGCCTTTGGGACTACGAGTCTACAGGGTTCATCCCGGACGGCGGCGAATATGCAAACGGCAGAATGTTGTATCTGGTCCCCCCTGGGCAGGTGGAATCCCTACTGCGACGCGCGCCTGGGGCGGAAGGCCATGTCCTCTTAAAGCCAGTCACAAGGGCGGTCTTGCGAGCATTCCTTGCTTCAGCCATGCCCTTCGCTGGGAAGGCTCCCTTGCGGAGCACCACCTCATCCGACGTGGGCACCTTACGCGCGAACCGCGATGAGCTTCTCCAACGCCTCCTCCACGCCAACCTGCGACTTCAAGAGTACGATCAGCAGCGTACCAATTTTATCGCGCGGGCCGTCCATGATTTTCGAGCTCCCCTGACGGCCTTATCGGGATTTTGTGGTCTGCTCGCCTGCGGCGAACTGGGACCCCTGGACGACCAGCAGAGGGAAGCCCTGGAGCGTATGCAGCACAGCACCAAGCGCCTCTCGCGCATGGCTTCTGCCATGTTCGATCTGAGTATTGGCGCCAAGGTCAATCCCCGGCCTGACCTCCGCGAGGGCGATATTCGGGAACGGATCAAGCAGGCGGTGCATGAGGTCCTGCCGTTGGCGCGGGAGAAGCAGATTTCGGTCCAGGCGGAGAACATCGTTCTGCCCGCAAATCCGCTCTACTTTGAGGCTTCTCAGATCGAGCAAGTATTGTTAAATCTGTTAGATAACGCATGCAAGTTCACTCATCGGGGAGGAGCCATTGAGGTGTTGGGGTACCCGTACTTCTGGGAGCGTCGCTTTCTTATGGGGGGTGTTGCCCCAGCCGAGCGGCGTGCAAACCGCGTTTCCACGCCTAACTCTTACAGGGTAGACATAAAGGACACCGGCCCCGGGGTGCCTGCCGATCGCTTGAACCATATTTTTGAAGAATATACGTCGTACTCAGGGCCGCAAGATCGCTCGGGAGGCGGTCTCGGTCTTGCCATCTGCCGGCTGATCATGAGCCGCCACGAAGGGCACATTTGGGCAGATTCGCACCAGCGCGGAGCTGTCTTTTCCTTCGTGCTTCCCTACCGGCGAACGGAATCTCAGGGAAATGTCCCGAGTTCTGGTTTCGCGTAAAGTCAGTACTAAAACGGAGGCTTGTCTTGCTGAATTCCGGAGCGATACGCAGAACTATCCTCGTCGGGGAAGACGACGCGGAAGTAAGAGATTATCTTGAAGTTACCCTTCGATGCCGGGGCTATGACGTGCAGTTAGCGGCGGACGGAGAAGAGGTCGTAAGCTATTTGCGCGAAGGAGGCGTTGTTTCCGCGGTCTTGCTCGACATCATGATGCCGAATAAGGATGGCTGGGAAACCCTTCGCGACATTCGCTTGATGAACCTCGACGTGCCCGTGATCATGCTGTCGGGGATGTCTTCGCCCTTGAACATCGTCCAGGCGATCAAAAGCGGTGCTACCGATTTTTTAGCCAAGCCGGTCGATCACAAGGACTTATGCCGAGCGATCGAGCAGGCCCTTAAGTCCAAGCAGGCGCAAACCAGGCGGAACCGGAGGATTCTCCCGACTGGGGCAAGGCATTTTTTGGGGCAGTAACCCGACCATGAGCATTTTGAAGTCGTGTCTGCCGAAGGTGGCGGCCAGCAACGTCCCGGTCCTGATCCAGGGGGAAACCGGCACCGGCAAGGAGGTTCTCGCGCGCCAATTGCACAGACTTGTCGCCTCGCGCCGGAAGACCGTTTGTAAAATTGAATTGCGCCGCCGTCCCGTCGGAGCTGATCGAGAGTGAGTTGTTCGGCTATGAGCGGGGAGCCTTCACCGGAGCCGTCCAGAAAAAGCCTGGTCGTCTTTGAGTTGGCCGATGGGGGAACAATCTTTCTGGATGAGATCGGGGATATGGACATCCGGCTTCAGGCCAAGCTCCTCCAGGTTCTTCAGGACCAGGAATTTCGGCGACTGGGCGGAACGGACATCATTCGCGTGCGAATCCGCGTGATCGCGGCCACTCACCGGGACCTGGTGAAGGCCATACGGGACCGTACATTCCGCGAAGACCTCTATTATCGGATAAACATCTTTACGCTTACTCTGCCGTCGCTTCGCGAGCGAAAGGAGGACGTTCTTGACCTCGCGGAGTTTCTGATCGCTCGGCACAGTTCTCCCGACGCTCCGCTCGCAGCGATGACCGCTGGGCTCAAGAGCGCATTTCTGGCATTCTCGTGGCCAGGAAATATTCGCCAGTTGGAGAATATCGTAAGAAAGCTCGCAGTCCTCCGCGACCCGAACCTGATCATCAACGAATTGGAGATGATCAGTGGCCGGCAAGATAAGGACGATGCTTCAGGTTCTGAACATGAGGCAGGCGCCGATTTGCCTCGCAAGAAGGCAGCCAGCGCTCCGAGTTCCGTGTTGGAGGAGGCCTCCCGCACAAAAGCGGAAGCCGAGGCGGCGGCAATCCTGGAAGCTCTGCGTTGCTCACGGTGGAACCGAAAGCAGGCTGCCGCGCTCTTGAAGATTGACTACAAGGCGCTGTTGTACAAGATGAAGAAGTTGTCGATCGACGAACGGGCGAGCCGCCCGCTGTCGGCGTGAAGCGGTACCGCTCGGTCGTCGACGCTTGAGCGTGGTTATAGATCCGAGCGCCTATTGACGACCGGCGCCAGATCAGTCATGCTAGTGTGTAACACCGATTTTCCAGTTCGGAGGGCTAAGTTTGTTATGATTTCCCAAGCCCATTTGGGTCAGTCGGGAGCGGTTTTTCCTTGGTTTGCCTTACGGGTTCGTTCCAATTATGAACACGTTTCGGCCATGCACCTGCAGGACCGCGGGTTTGAAGAGTTTTCCCCGACTTTTAAAACAGAGCGGCAATGGTCCGACCGCAAGAAGCAGATTGATCTCCCACTGTTTGCCGGGTACGTCTTTTGCCGGGTGAATCCAGAG
>CAVXWB010000088.1:0-71556 GCA_963765185.1 Bryobacterales bacterium | reverse complement strand
CTCCCTTTCATCTGCTGAAGCTTCAACGCATTTCAGTTTCATACGCTCGTACAACGGGCTAGGACTGTGTAATCGTGCTGAGTCCATTTAGTAGTTTGACCAGAAGCAAGCGCGGAAGAATGTGCTACGCCGCCTGCGGCGGGAGCGGCGGCTCCAGGAACGCTCGCGAGAAACGCCGCGACATCTTTGGCCACGGTCCCAATCAATGACGCGATCGCGGCGTACTGCCAGGGAATGACCGGCGCGGCGATACCGGCGAATGCCGCGGCAATCTGTGCTGCCTTCTGCGCATCCGTCCCACTCCCGGCAAGAATCGTAGACGCTTGCCCTAAGGCTTGATTCGTGGCGGTCAGGTACGTTTCGACCTGGGTAACCGTTGCGGGCGGTACTCCTGTGATGCCGGCGAGAATCGGCAAGCCTGCGGAGATGGCATCCAGGGCTATTTGCAGATTGTTGATTACCTGGCTGGTTGAACAGCCGGAAAGAATGAGCAGGGTGGCCAGTAGAAGGGCCGCGGGCTTACGTGAGAAATTCATAAAGTCTCCCTTGTGGTTTTCGGTTGGAAAGCGGGCAGGATGATCGGGCCATTTTGCGCGACGAGTCCACTAAAGATGTCTCGGCACATGCGGCACGTAACTTTGAGGGGGTTGATCGCACGGGATCCGGCTGAGCTGCTGACGCCGCCGCGGCAATGGTCCACCCTGCCCAAGTATCTGAATCGGGAGGAGGTGGAGCGTTTGATTGTGGCTCCGCCGGAGACCAAACCCACCGGACTTCGGGATCGAGCGATGCTGGAACTTCTCTACGCTACCGGGCTGAGGGTCAGTGAGTTATGCGGGTTGGAGCTGGCCGGAGTGGAGCGGCAATTGGGCGTGCTGAGGGTGCTGGGGAAGGGCAACAAGCATCGCATGGTTCCGTTCGGGCAGAGCGCCGGACGCGCCATGGAGCGGTATTTGCGGGAAGGGCGGGACGCACTGCTGCGGGGCAGGGGGAGCAGGCACGTGTTTGTGACGGCACGCGGCGGCGCCATGACCCGCCAGGCTTTTTGGTTTTTGCTCAAGGGCTATGGCCGCAAGGCCGGGATCACGGCTCGCCTGACGCCCCACGTGGTCCGTCACAGTTTCGCAACCCATCTGGTGGAGGGCGGCGCGGACCTGCGCAGCGTGCAGGTGATGCTGGGTCACGCGGACATTTCCACAACGCAGGTATACACGCACGTGGCCCGGCGGAGGCTGCGTGAGGTGGTCGACCAACATCACCCGCGTGCTTGAGCACGCCGCGGGATAAAGGGGAAGGGTGAGGATCGAATGAGCGACTACATGTTTATGCTGGAAAGCCACCTGAGCGCGGATCAGTTTCGCGTCGTGGGCGAAGTTCAGGCCCTGGCCGCCGCGGCGGGCACGAGCCTGTTCCTCACCGGCGGCGCTCTGCGCGACATGCTGGGCGGCTTCCCGGTCCGCGACCTGGATTTCACGGTGGAAGGCTCCGCGCTGAAGCTGGCGCGGTCGGTCGAGCAAAAATACGGAGCCCAGATTGTTTCGACCGACGAGCTGCGTAAATCCGCTGAACTGCTGTTCCCCAGCGGCGTCACCGCCGAGGTGGGCGCGGCGCATTCGGAACGCTTCCCCAAGTCCGGCGCCAAACCGCAGGTGACTCCCGCCACCATTCACGAGGATCTGCGCGCCCGCGACTTCACCGTCAACGCCATCGCCCTGTCGCTGAACAAGGCCTCGCTGGGGCTGCTGATCGATCCCACCAACGGCGCCGGAGATATCGAGCGCAAGGAACTGCGGGCGATCCACAACTATTCCTTCTACGACGATCCCTCGCGCATGCTGCGGCTGATCCGTTTCAAGGTGCGGCTGGGGTATGCGATCGACGAACGCACGGGCCTGCAATCGGAAAACGCGCGCGAAGCGGAGATGCTGGAGCGCATTTCGCCGGAGGCCCTGGGCGCGGAGCTGCGGCATATCGCCAGGGAGCCCAATCCGGCCGACCTGGTGCACGCGCTGGAGGAGTCGCGGCTGCTGAGTTTGTACTCGCCCGCGCTCACCGGAGCGGGAGCCAACGCGGCGGGCTTCGGCAAACTGCAAAAGGCGCGCCAGATGGCGCCCTTCGGATGGGATCTTCGGGTCAACGCGCTGCCGCTGTTCCTGTCGGTGCTGCTTGAAAAGCTCAGCGCCAAGGAGCGGCAGGAATTGTTCAAGGCCGCGGAGCTGAGCAAGGCCGAAATCGGGAACTGGCAAAAACTGGAAGCGGCGGCGAAGAAACTGGATCGCGAGCTGAAGGGCCCCAAGCTGCAAAAGCCGTCGCAGCTATACAAGGTGATCGTGAAGACGCCGGGCGAGCAGATTCTGTACCTGGCGGTGTACTCGGCGCAGCGGATCGTGCAGGATCGCATTCGCAACTACTTCCAGAAATACCTGCCGGCGGCAGCGGAGATCACCGATGAAATGGTGGCGGCGACGGGCGTCGCGGCGGGAACGCCGAAATTCCTGAAGGCCAAGGAAGAGATGATCCTGAAGCGGCTGGATGCCAGGCCCAAGAAGCCGGAGCCCGTGCCGGAGCCTCCGCCTCCGCCGCCTCCGATGTCGAGCTTCGCGCGGGGGCCGGGCCCTCGTGCGCCGCGGTAGGGGCGGCGGTAGAAGGCGGCGCGCTGTGGCTCAGCCCCGCGCCGGGTTTATGCTCCCTGTCGGACCGGTCCTCCGCCATGCCGGCGCCCTTCCGTACGGCCCTACTTTGTGACATCATCGGGGGCATGCGGGTATGTTATGGCTTCGTTCTGGCAACGCACCTGGCTTGGGCGGCGGGCAGCGCGCCCGGGTTCAATTACCAGTCGCCCGATTCTACTGCGGTGATCAAGGCGGTCGCGGTGGATGCGGCGGGCAACACGTATGTCACCGGGAGCACCCAGTCGTCGGCGTTCCCCGCTACACCTGGCGCATTCCAAACGCAGTACGGCGGCGGGGAGTGCGGCGTGTTTGCTCCTGGTGCCATCTTCAATCCTCCCCCACAGCCTTGCGACGACGCGTTCATTGTAAAGCTCGATCCCACGGGAGCGGTAGCGTGGGCGACCTACCTGGGCGGGAGCGGGCAGGACGTTGGGGACGCGATTGCCGTGGACGCATCCGGCGACGTTTACGTCGCCGGGATGACCTCTCCTTCCGGTCTCATAGCGGGAGCCGTCAACAACTTTCCCACGACCGCCGGCTCGCTGTTCCCGAATCCCTCGGCGTCATCGAATGAGGGGTTCGTAGTGAAGCTCAATCCGGCGGGCAGCCAGATGATTTACGGGACCTATATGCCCGTTGGTTCGATCGCACTGGCGATTGATTCGAGCGGGGACGCCTATGTGGCCGCCTCGGAGGAGCTGTCCGTGTTCAATTTCCCGACGACGGCCGGCGCGTTTCAGGCGTCGACGAGCGCGCCGGTGACCGGCCTGGTCGCCAAATTGAACCCTGCCGGCTCAGCGCTGGTCTACGCGACCTATCTCGGCGGGATCGCGAAGGAGGACAGCACTCTCGTGAACGCGATTGCGGTCGACTCGGCTGGGAACGCCTATGTCACCGGAACCGCCGGGGAGGATTTCCCGGTGACCTCCGGCGCGTTTCAGACGGTCTCGCCGGGCGGTGCGTTCGTGGCTAAGTTGAACGCGGCGGGGAGCGGGTTGGTTTATTCGACGTTCCTTGGCACGGATGATGAGGGACTCGGTATCAAGCTGGATTCGCTGGGGCGCGCCTACGTTCTGGGAGAGGGATCTTGCGCGCCTACGTGCCCGACGGCCAACTCGACCGATTTTCCGACAACTCCGGGAGCGTTCGATCCAGCGGGAGCACCGTTTCCGGCGTGGGTCATTCCAACCGGACCGGGGCCAACCAGTTCCTGGGGAGCCTGAGCGCGGATGGATCGTCGCTGGTGTACGGCACCTATATCAGCACCAACGCCACAGCCCTGGGCGTGGATGCTTCGGGCGACGCCTATGTGGCCGGCATGGCAGTCGCGGGATTTCCGGTGAGCGCGGGCGCCTTCGAGCAGTGTTATTCCGCCAACGCATTCGCGGCGGAATTTAGTCCGGCGGGAGCTCTGGTGGGGGCCACTTACTTCGGCCTGTCGCCCACGTTCAGCGTAGGAGCACTGGCGGTGGGGCAGAATGGTCTGGTTTCGATCGGGGCCGACGGGCAGCAAGGCGACTTCGTCGCTAATCTTCTGATTCGACAACCCGCAGCAGCCCGACGGCCCCTGCGTGTCTTTGGTTGTCGAGAACGCCGCCAGTTATTATGGTTCCGCTCCAAGTTTTGTGGCGCCCGGGGAGTTGGTTACTTTGCGGGGCGTGGGGTTCGGCCCGGAAACGGGCGTGTCGGGATCGCCTGGGGCGAATGGATTGCTGCCCACGGAGTTGGCGGGGGTGCAGGTATTTTTCGATAACATCGCTGCGCCGTTGATGTACGTGCAGTCGCAGCAGATCAATGTGCAGGCGCCGTGGGAGATCGCGGGACGAACGACCACGCAACTCAGCGTTGTGTACAGCGAGGCGTCGACGAACGCGGTTAGCCTTGCGGTGATTCCGGCCGCGCCGGGCCTCTTTTATCTGAACTCTGTTTCGGGCCAGGGAGCGATTCTGAACGCCGACGGAAGCATCAATTCTCCGAGCAATCCGGCGAAGGCGGGTGACGTGATCGCGCTATTTGGAACCGGAGGAGGGCTTACTAGTCCCGCGGGCGTGACGGGAGGGTACTGGGAGCTGAATGCAAATACGCTCCTTACCCTTCCGGTGACGGTCCAGATGGGAGCCGCCAGCGCCGGGCTGGTCAACGCGCCGGTGGTTTACGCGGGAGCCGCGCCCGGTTTGCCGTCCAGCCTCTTCCAGATCAACGTGCAGGTTCCGCCGAGTCTGGCGCCGAATCCGGCGGCGAGTGTTGAGGTCGAGGTCCAGGGCGGGGGGCCCGACGGCAACTGGGCCACGATCGCGGTGCAATGAGCGGCGGAGCGTTCCCGTCTCGCTCCCTCCTCGGCCAAGGAGCGCCCGGCTGGGGGGGGCGGGGAGGGTCTTGTTTTCGCGTCCCCGATCCCCGCCGCCGTGAGCCTACGCCGGGCCGGCTCAGTTGCCGACGTTTACTGAGGACACCTCTATGTGGGGAACCGAGGAGGCCCATACTTGGCCGTTAGTTGGGTCGCCGCGTGACACCCCAACGGTAACATAGCCGGTCGCGCTCTCGGCTGCGCTCAGAGGGAAGTTGGAGTCCGTAATTAGCCACGGTCCTCCGTCGTTGACAGGCCCCCCGCCGCTGGGATACGTAGCGGTTACATAAAACGCGGGCTCGCCCATGTAGGTCACGAGTTGGGCTGTATACGTGTCGGTGTCTGTGGGACTGCCTACATTCAGCGAGCACGTGTTGCCGGGTCCCGCTCCGGCTCCTTGGAGGATAAAGTCCCAGTTCGCCGTGCCCCCTTCGGTGGTCGAGCAGGGCGAGGTGCTGGTGCTGGCTCCGCAGTTCGCGTAGCTGTCGATGTCGTAGAAGTAGACGCCGCCGGCGATCGCATCGTAGTAGAATCCGTATTCCGGTCCTCCCAGGTATATCGGCGACTCGCCCCAGTAGGCCGCCTCGAACATATACCCCGGCGAGGTGGCGGTGAGACCGCCGTTAAACGAGCCCGTGAAATTGAAGCCCTGGGAGGCGCTGAAGGATGCGCTCCTCATGCCGATTGCTGGCGACTTCGCCAGCTCTTGGCCGTAGCAGTCGTAGTCACCCACCCCGCCGGAGGACGCCACGCAGGCACCGCAGTTCACGCCCGGCGTGCAGTACGTATCGGTCCCCGGGTACGTTACCAAATTTGGGTTGTTCACTGCCCATGGCCACGGTGACCCCGAGGCGCTGCCTGCTGGGTACGTCTGATAGGAGAACGCGCCCCACTGGGATTGGGCCCAGAACCCGTATGGGCTGCCGGGTTGCGCACCGGGGATTACGAAGTTGTCGCTGTACTCGCTGAGGTCGCCCGTCCCTTCCGTTGCGGTCTCGCCGTAGTACAGGAAGTAGAAGCCTGGGTTGCCGCTTGTATCGAGAGCCGTCCAAGTCAGCGAGGTGGACGGGGTGTAGGCGCCCGCGGAAGGGCACTGCCCCCATGCGCCTTGCATTAGAAAAGTAATGCACGCGGTTAACGACACTAGTTTACGATCCTTTGCCTTTAACATGTGATGTTCTCCTTAAATTCATCTGCGGCACATTTGCGCCTCTGTGGTCCCTAATTCGTGTACGCCTATTTTCGGGACAACGCCCGCGCTTATGTCCTGGTTAGTAGCCTAATATCTGCCTACCTGCGATACAATTGTTGGATAAATCAAATTACAGTCGTGCGGGATTAATGCTGGCTTAAGCTGTGCAGGGTGGGTTTTCCCGGTCACTTTGTTGTCCGAACAGGGCCGGCTCGTCGTCCCAGGGCATGGAGGACATGGAAATTTCCGTTTTCTCGCGATGCGGCCCTCCGCGGGCGAGAGTTGGGCCTACGAGTCGTCCGTAGGTTCCGCGAAGGTCCCGCCAGGCAAGGCCGAGCGTCGGGGTTTTGTCCGGTTGACCTGGAGTATTTGGCCCCGGGCCAGCGAATCGGTTAAAACAGTATGGCCGCGGTATTTTTGGGTCAATGATGCGCAATTACATTCCTCTAAGGTGATCGCCCTAGTGCGAAGGGAGGGTGTGTGCGCTAGCATTAGGGGTGAAGCGTGGAGCGGACTACACGCAGTGAGTATCGTCGGCGGGTTTTTATTCCGCTCTACTAAGGGTTTTAATTTATGCAGTGGAGGGCACTCGCGGCTCGAAAAATCGCCGATGAGCGTTACTCTAGGGCAGGGCTAACCCTAGCCGGAGTATCAGCGGAGCTCGGCGTATCTCCACACTATCTGGGCAGGTTATTTCGCCGCGAGATGGGGCAACGGTTCCATGACTATCTCCTCTCCGTGAGAATGGAGAGAGCCAAGGAGATGCTTGCCGACCCGTTGGTGACGGCGCAGCAGGTTGGGTACCGCGTCGGGTATGGAGACGCTAGCAATTTTTGCCGGGCGTTTCGCTCGCGTTTTGGCGTAACCCCTCACGCGTACTTCGAGCGCCTACAGCTTGCACGGCTTCGCCAAAAGGAAGGGCCGTGACGTCGCGCCAGATGGCGCCCTTCGGATGGGATCTTCGGGTCAACGCGCTGCCGCTGTTCCTGTCGGTGCTGCTTGAAAAGCTCAGCGCCAAGGAGCGGCAGGAATTGTTCAAGGCCGCGGAGCTGAGCAAGGTCGAAATCGGGAACTGGCAAAAACTGGAAGCGGCGGCGAAGAAACTGGATCGCGAGCTGAAGGGCCCCAAGCTGCAAAAGCCGTCGCAGCTATACAAGGTGATCGTGAAGACGCCGGGCGAGCAGATTCTGTACCTGGCGGTGTACTCGGCGCAGCGGATCGTGCAGGATCGCATTCGCAACTACTTCCAGAAATACCTGCCGGCGGCGGCGGAGATCACCGATGAAATGGTGGTGGCGACGGGCGTCGCGGCGGGAACGCCGAAATTCCTGAAGGCCAAGGAAGAGATGATTCTCAAACGTCTCGATGCCCGGCCCAAGAAGCCGGAGCCGCTGCCGGAGCCTCCGCCTCCGCCGCCTCCGATGTCGAGCTTCGCGCGGGGGCCGGGCCCTCGTGCGCCGCGGTAGGGCGGTCAAGCGGCTTTAGCGGCCCGTCCGGATCGCAAAAGCCTGGGACAGTATACTCATTTCCGCCGGGCGCGCGTGTCGTCTGATGTCAGTCCGGTGGTCCGGCGGAAATGGGAATACTGTCCCGGTTTTTGCTTGAGAGAAATAGCCGCGCGAGCTCGACCGCCGTCCGCAGCAGGCGTGCATCCTGGCCGTGGCCGGCGGTGAGTTGGATTCCCAGGGGCAGGCGTTGCGAGACGGGCATGGGTATCGAGATCGCGGGAGTTCCCAGGGCGGTCCACGGGGAATTCATGCGTGCGTCTCCGGTGGAGGCCAAGCCGTGAGGCGCTGGTCCGGTTGCCGCGGGGGTGAGGATTACGGGAGTCGTGCGGAAACTGGCGCGAAGCTGCTCCCGGCTTTGCGAGATGAACGCGAGAGCCTCGCGATAGCGCCGGTCTGAAATTTGCAGGCCCTCGCGCACGAGGTCCGCGACATCCAGAAGCCGGCCGCCATGCTGCTGGAAGCGTTGCTCATGGAATCGCGCGCCCTCATAGAAGAGGACGATTTGCGCTTCGCCGGCCAGCTTGTCGAGCAGGGGCGCGATGGAATGGGTTCGACGGCAAGCCTGCGGCTGCGCAGGAGCGATACGGTCTCCTGAAATGCATTGGCCATTGCCGGCTCCATGAAGAGGGAGGTTCCGGCACGCCCAGCACGAGGTCTTCGCGTTCGCCGACGCTTTCCCCCAGGGCTTCCCACAGCTGCAGCATACCGGCGGGTGTGTTGGTGAAGAGCCCGAGCGTGTCCAGGCTGCGCGCCATGGGCAGGACGCCTTCCATGGTCAATCGACCAAAGCTGGGTTTGAACCCGGTAATGCCGCAATACGATGCGGGCCGCAGCACCGAGCCCAGGGTTTGGGTGCCGATCGCGATCGGGACCATGCCGGCGGCGACGGCTGCCGCGGAGCCGCTGGAGCTGCCGCCGGGAGTGTGATCCGGATCTCTTGGATTGCGCGTGGGGGCTGGGGTTCGATGCGCGAACGCAGCCGTCTGGGTTTTACCAACCAGGATCGCGCCTAAGGCCCGTAAGCGGCGGACGATGGAGCGTCCGCAGAACCATGCCGGCCCTGGTAGATCGGCGAGCCGTATTCGGTGACCAGATTCCTGGTGTCGATGACGTCCTTGACGCCGAAAGGAATGCCGGAGAGCGGGCCGTCTCCGATTTGCGGCTGAGGAAGCACCTGCACCCAGGCGTGCAGGGATGCATCCATGCGTTGGATGCGCTCCAAGGATTGCTTCAACGCCTTCTTTCTGGTGGGAAGGCTGGCGCGAAACCAATCCTCAAGAGGTTCCAACGTTTCGTTTGCGGCGCTCGCGCGGCTGGCGGCCATGCCCACTGAGTATACTGCCTGCACTTCCCCTTCAGACGGCGAACCGTGTACGCGCTTCGGCGCATAGGTGGATGCCGAAGATCCAGTGGACGGGCCCAAGGTCTGGCGGCAGTCGGAGCCGGACGCTCCAGATGGGAAGATTTGCGGGCGAAAAATGGGGACACCACGCGCTTGGGAAGACTCCATCGCGACCGGATTTTTGAGTGGCGCGTAATGTCCCCATTTTTACTGAGAGGTCCAGCCGCCGTCGATCAGCACGTCGGTTCCGGTGATGAAGCCGGCGTCGTCGGAGCACAGAAAGCGGGCTAGCTTGCCGATTTCCTCGGGACGGCCCCAGCGGGCCAGCGGAATCTTGGTGAGGAACTGGCGGTTCAGTTCGGCGTCGTTGATCAGCGCGGTGTTCAGGTCGGTGGCGAAGGGGCCGGGACTGATGGCGACCACGGTGATGCCTTCCGGGGCCAGCTCCTGAGCCAGCGCGCGCGTGAGCCCCAGCAGCCCGGACTTGCTGGCCGAGTACGCGGTTCTTCCGGGAAGCGAGACGTGGCTCATGATCGACGTCATATTGAGGATGCGACCCCATCCGCGGCCGCGCATCATCGGAATGAAGGAGCGGCACATCAGAAACACGGAGGTCAGGTTGGCGTCCATGACCCTGTGCCATTCCTCCAGCGTGAAGTCGGTGAGAGACTTGCGCAGATTGACTCCGGCGTTGTTGATGAGGATATCGATGCGGTCGAAGCGCTCCGCCACGCGCTGCTGGAGCAGGCGCACCTGCGCTTCCTGGGCGATGTCGGCGACGAAGACCGCGGCATCGGCGCCTTGGGCAGCCGCTTCCGAGGCGGTTTCATCGAGCCGGGAGCGGTCGCGCCCGACCAGCGCCAGAGCCGCTCCGGCCGCGCCCAACTCCAGCGCCATGGCCTTGCCCAATCCGCGGCTGGCTCCGGTGATCAGCGCGACCCTGCCTTTCAAAACCCGGTCGTCCAGAATCTTGTTGGGCATCGTATCCGCCATTGTACCGGCGGCGGAGGAGGTCAGAAGGGACCGGATCGCAAAAGCCTGGGACAGTATACTCATTTCCGCCGGACGCAAGTGTCGCCTGATTTCGGTCCGACGGTGCGGCATACTGTCCCGGTTTTTGCTAGTGCGAGGGCTCGTCCGGTATTTCAGAACCCCGATGGGTGCGACGATGGGGAGCGTTCTCGTATCGATCCACGGGATCAGGCCGCGGCGAACCTCCTGCATGGCGGCGGTGGTGGGCTTCATCGAGACGGGAAGAAGGACGGAGCGTGCCCCGCCTTGCAGTTGCCGCGCCCGCAGAGCCGAGACGACGACGAAGCGATAGGTGCTCGCCTCGGGATCATCCGGAATGACGTTTAGCGAAAGGTGGACAGTCTGTTTGTTCATGGTGGTGGCACTCGGTTTGCATAACGGTAGGAGCATTACAAGCGCCAATACGCTGCGCGGAGCCGTTACACGCACAAGCGAGGGTTGAGGGCTGTGGGAAGCCGCGTCTTTTTGACCGCAGGCGGCCATTCGACCAGGTATGGTCACTTCTCCCAAAGAATCTGGCCGGCTTCGAGCGGGACGGTCGCGCTGGGATGATGCGGCACGATGCGGACGGTGAAGTCGCCGGCGCCGCGGGTGGCGGGAGTGCGCGCCGAGTATAGATAGCCGTTGCCGTCCTGCTTGGCGCCGCGGTCCATGGGCTGGCGCAACGGTTCCGGTGCGCCGTCGGCGAATAGCTCCACGGCGATGGCGCCGGGGTCCAACTCTCCGGGATAGACCACGACTTCGAAGGCCAGCACGCCGTCCCGCGATTCCACTTGGAGCGGACCGAAGCGCACGTCCTGCCAGTGCCGGGCGAGGCTGGCTTGCCAGGCGGCCAATTCCGCGCCGAGTTTCCCGCTGTCGGCGGCGCGCTGCGCATAGGCTTCCGCGGCCGGCACATAATGCTTCTCCGTGTATTCGCGAACGGTGCGATGCGCGGAAAACTGCGGTGCTAATCGGGCCATGCTCTCGCGCATTCGCGCCACCCATCGCCGCGGAATTCCGGCCTGGTCGCGCGCGTAAAATTCGGGAGCGATCTGGTTCTCGATGATGTCGTAGAGCGTTTCGGCCTCGGCTGCGTCCCAGGCCGGATCGTCGCCATGTTCGTTGCCGTCGCCGATGGCCCAGCCCACTTCCGGCGTATACGCCTCCGCCCACCAGCCGTCCAGCTCGGAAAAATTCAGCCCGCCATTCACCAGCACCTTCATGCCGCTGGTTCCGCTGGCTTCCCAGGGCCGCCGCGGCGTGTTGAGCCAAACATCCACGCCGCCCACCAGCTGCTCCGTCATCAGCATGTCGTAGTCGGCCGAGGAACACCACGTGCGATTGGCGGACCGGCGCGGCGGATAAATTCGGCCCACTGCGCGGATCATGTCCTGGCCGTTTTCATCCTGCGGGATGCGCCTTGCCCGCCGAGCACCAGCTGCACCGGCCGCTGCGCGTTGGTCAGAATTCGCATCATCCGGCTCCCGATCGTGCAGCAGCAGCGTGGGGCGCTTGTAGGCCGCAAAGCGGCGCGCAAATCCGATGGTCAGCGTGTCGGGATCGAAGATCCGCCGCCTGCATCTGCGATCTGCTGGGCCGATCGCGCCCTGCCCGGCGGCTTGCCGGACGGCGCGCTTGCGCACGTAATCCACCAGCGCCTGCCCCCACTCGTGCGCATCGTCCACAGCGCCGCATCGCCGGCGTGACCGGGTCCGCCTCCCCCACCTTCTGCAAATCCCCGCGCCACGGTTCCGCGCCGCCGGCGCGGTCCACAAGCTGGTCGGCCGCCTCCGAATCCCAGGTGGGCACGTGCACTCCGTTGGTCACATGCCGACCGGTATTTCCTCCACCGGCCAGCGTGGAAACAACGGTTCAAAGAGCTTGCGGCTCACTTCGCCGTGGAGCCGGCTTACGCCGTTCACCGCGCCGCTGCCGCGGATGGCCAGATACGCCATGTTGAACGGCTCACCCGTGGTCGTCCGGATTCAGCCTTCCCAGCGCCATCAAATCATGAAACGAAATGCCCACTCTTTCCCTGGCGTACCAGGAAAAGAAGGGCCGCATCATGTCTTCGGAGAAGCGGTCGAAGCCCGCTTCGACCGGCGTATGCGTGGTGAACAGGTTGCCGGCCCGCGTCACGGCCAGGGCCACGGCGAAGGGCTGGCCGGTATCGTGCATGTAGCTGCGCGCGCGTTCCAGCACGGCGAAGGCGGCGTGGCCTTCATTCAAATGGCACACCTCCGGCTGAATGCCCAGCGCACGCAGCAGCCGCCATCCGCCGATGCCCAGCACTTGTTCCTGCCGCAAGCGCAGATCCGGGCCGCCTCCATACAATTCACTGGCGATGCCGCGATGTTCGGGAAGATTGGCCGGATCGTTGGTGTCGAGCAGGTACAGTTTCCGGCGCGCCCACCTGCACTTCCCAAGTCCGCAGCCACAGCGAGTAGTCGGGCATGCGCAGGGTCACGCGCAGCCAGTCCCCGTTTTTGTCGCGCAGAGGCTTGATGGGCAGCTGGCCCGGGATCGTTGAACGGGTACAGGGCGATCTGGTTGCCGTTCTCGTCGATCTGCTGGCGGAAATAGCCCTGTTGATACAGCAGGCCCACGCCGATCACGGGTACGCCCAGATCGTGCGCGGCCTTGAGCTGATCGCCGGCGACGTTGCCGAGCCCGCCGGAATAAATCGGCAGAGCTTCGCTGAGCATGTACTCCATGCTGAAATACGCGACTGTCTTGAGCGGCGAATTCGCGTAGCTCTGGTCAAACCATGTCGTCCTTTCGCGTTCGTTCTGCTGGGCCTGGGTCAGCTCGCTCAGCAGGCTTTGAAACGCGGGATCGGAGGAAACGCTTTCGAGGCGCTCCCGCGAAACGGTTTGCAGCACGATCCAGGGATTGTGAGTCAGGTCCCACAGGTCCGCATTCAGACGCCGCCACAACTCATCGGTAGAGTGGTTCCAGGACCAGCGCACATCCAGCGCAAGCTGCGCCAAGGCGTCTTCACCGGCCGACTCCGACGCCAGGTTCGTATACCGTAGATTGCCCATTTCGATTCCCTTCGAGAATGCCAGTGCCGTGCGTCAAACAGATGACAATTTGTCGAAAAGCCGCGCGGGCGCGGCCACGTTCTTACAGGATATCGGTTCGCTTCGAGCATCGGGCAGGGGCGTGACGAAAAAAACCTGGGACAGTATACTCATTTCCGCCGGATGCGAGCGTCGTCTGATGTCAGTCCGCTGGTCCGGCGGAAATGAGTATACTGCCGGTTTTTTCGAGGCTACTGGATGCTGATGAGCGGGCGCAGCCGGTGCGCACTCTCCGGGTTGCGCAAGCGCCGGAGCGCATGCGCCTCGATCTGGCGGATGCGTTCGCGGCTCAGGTTGAACTGCTGGGCAATCTCGCCGAGAGTATGCTCGCGATCGAGGCCAATGCCGAAGCGCATGCGGATCACCTTCTCTTCGCTGGGGTCCAGATTCTTGAGCACTCCCGCGGTTTCCTCGCGCACGCTGCTTTCAAACAGCATGTCGGTGAGGGGCCGGACGTGACGGTCCTCAATCAAGTCGCGGAGAGCGGACTCGCCGTCGCCGCCGACGGGAAGATCGAGCGAGACCGGCTCGCGCGAGATGGTTTTCAATTCCTGGACTTTCTGCGCGGTGGTTTCCATGCGGCGCCCAATCTCTTCATTGGTGGGTGTGCGGCCCAGCTCCTTTTCGAGCTCGCGCGACGCCCGTACGAACTTGGTCAGGCTCTCGTTCATGTGGACGGGGATGCGGATCGTGCGGGACTGGTCGTCGATGGCGCGGGTCACGGATTGGCGGATCCACCAGGTGGCGTAGGTAGAGAATTTATAGCCCAGATGGTAGTTGAATTTGTCGGCGGCGCGCATCAGGCCGATATTGCCTTCCTGGATCAGGTCCAGAATGTGCATGCCGCGGTTCACATATTTCTTGGCTACGGAAACGACCAGCCGGAGATTGGCCTCCACCAGTGCCTGCTTGGCTTGCCCGGCTTCGCTCTCGCTTTGTTGCACCAATTTCAATACGCGGCGCATCTCGGAGGCTGTCGATCCGATCTCGGCTTCTTTCTCGCGAAGGATGCGTCTCCCGATCTCCGTCTCCAGCGCGATCAGCTCCTCGGCGGCACGCCTGAAGGCGTTCCGGAAGGCGATCCATTTTGCGGCGGAGAACGGCAACTGACGGATCGCCTGCGAGAATTTGATCCTCAACCGCAGCGCCTGGCGGCAAGACTGCGCACGCACGCGCACGTAACGGCGCGGGGTGGAGGCGATTTTCTGTTCCAGTGCCTGCATCTCACGATTCAGCTTGGCTACCTTGGTGAAGCGCTGCATGGCTTCCGCGCGTTTGCGCTCGACGCCAGCCTCGTCCGCGGCGTTGGTTTCCATAAAATCGTCCAGCTTGATCCTGGCTTGCCGCAGATCCTCATAGAGGGCCAGCACCATGCGCTGCACCAGCGGAGAGCGCGAGAGCAGCTTGTGTATCCTGAGTTTGCCCCGCTCCATCCGCCGCGCCAAGACGATCTCTCCCTGGCGCGTGAGCAGGGAAACCGACCCCATTTCGCGCAGGTAGAGGCGCACGAGGTCGTCGGTGTAAGGGGATTCGCTGGACGGCGATTCGGCTTCGTCGGCGTCTTCCATTTCCAGAAGACGGGCGTCCAGAAGCTCCGGAGCGTCAGCCAAAGCGAGGCTGAATGAATCGGATTCTGTGATGTTGTGTTCGCGTAAGTTATGCATGCTCGCCTCTCCTTGCCATTGCAGGCCTTGGATTTACGGGGCGATTGGGCGATTCGCGAAGTCGGAATTGGTCAGGTTTTTGATCCATCTAAGCTATTGGATGCAAAAGGAATTGCGCAAGTTTCATGCTTGGTGCGCCGCGGGCTCGGGCCTTTGGACTTTAGGGGTTCACACGAGATTGGTAATATACTATTGTAGATCAAAAAAGTATAGTAAGTCGCAGCAAGCGCTAGTTCGATTTTCGACTAATGCTCCTGTGATTGATATGAAGAGCATGACCTTCCTCCAGGAATTGAAGACAGGCAAGGGCCCCGACGGACTGGCTTGGGCGGCACAAAGGTAGGCGGTGAGCGCTCAGGCGGGACGGGCGGCTTCCGCGATCAGTTCCCGGGCAACCTCGCTCAGGGGCCGGCGTGAGCGGCGGCTGGCGTTGCGCAGATGAGCGTAGGCCTGCTCCTGGGACATGCCATAAGTGCGTTGGATCAAAGCTTTTGCCTGGCTGGTGAGTTTTCGCTCGGAGAGTTTTTCCTCCGCCTCCCGGAGCAGGTCTTCGAGGAGTGGCGTCAAACGCCGGTGCGAATCGTGTGTTCCCACACGCTTATCGATTAGATCGATCTTTGCCAGATCGATCTTTGTGAGGGCGTCGTTCGGTGAGGAGCCGGGCAAGGCGTCGCCGAGAATCCCCTGCGCGCGGGCGGCGATTTTGCTGGCGGCGACTTCGGCCTCCAGGCGATTGATCTTCTCGAAAAGCCGCACGGCGGAATAAGGCATGCAATAAATGCTCTCCACCACGCGGGCCATGCGATCCAGGATGGCGATGCGCTTCATTAAGAAGCGTTCGCTCGCTCATCTGAGGATAAATACACTAATCCCGATCAAGCTACTTGACATTCGCTTTTCGAGCCTATACTATTGATCCTATCGGAACAGTAGTGTATGTCTGGGGCACTTGTGTATCAGCACTTACGAACATCTGAAGAGCGTGCGATTCGCGCGTGGTTCAGATCGAGTATAGAAAGAAAATCCGGCTGGAATCCAGGGACCCGAAAGAGTCCTGAGCGCACCGCCGGAAGTCTCGAAATCTTCAGAATCAGGGAGCAACGAAAAGGAATGTCAGATCGAAAACTGTGGCTAGGGCTGGCCCTGGGAGTGGTCATCGGCTCACTGCCGGTCTGGGCGCAAGACGCAGCGCAGCAGACCACCGACCAAAAGATCCAGCAACTGCAACAGCAAGTGGACGAGCTGCAAAAGGAAGTCAAAGCCGACGTCAATGGCCAGGTCCCAGGTTCGTCGACAGCCGATTACCCCAACGGCTTCTCGATCCGCTCCAAGGACGGCAACTTTGTGCTGCACATCGGCGCCGATTTGCAGGTCGATAATCGCACCTATTACGGCGACGGGGCCACCGGGGACGTTGACACAATCGTCATCCGCCGCGCCCGGCCGACGCTTTTCGGAACGGTTTACAAGTACATCGATTTCTTCATCCGGCCCGATTTCGGGCTTGGGACGACGGCTCTTTACGACGCCTACATCCAGCTCAACTATATTCCCTGGTTCCAGATCCGGGCGGGCAAGTTCAAGCCTCCGGTCGGGCTGGAGCGTTTGCAAAACGACGACGACACCGATTTCGCCGAGCGCGGGTTGCCTAGCCTTCTGGGTCCGCAGCGCGACATCGGTTTTCAGGTTGGGTCGGCGACTGTATTCAACAACCGGCTCACCTATCAACTTGCGGTGTTCGACGGGGTTCCCGACGGTTCGATCGGCACCGATACGGCGGTCAGCGACCATCGCGATTACGCGGGGCGACTGTTTCTGACTCCCTTCGCGCCAAACAATAACCTGCTCCATGGGCTGGGCTTGGGAATCGGGGCCGAGGGCGGAAACACGGACGGGGAAGCCCTGCCGTCCTACAAGACCTTCGGCCAGGAGAGCTTCTTCACATTCGTTTCGGGCGTGACAGCGGCCGGCCACCGAACCCGGCTGGATCCGCAAGCCTACTATTACGTGGGACCCTTCGGTTTGCTGACAGAATATGCCCTCAACGAGGAAAGCTTCCAGAAGAGCAACATCCGCAGGAATATCGCATTCCGCGCCTACCAGGCTGAGGCCAGCTACTTCCTCACCGGTGAAAAGAAGAGCTACGGCACTCCGGTGCCGAAGAGGAACTTCGATCCGTTGCATCACGGCGGTTGGGGCGCTATCGAATTAGCGGTCCGCTTGGGCGACTGGGAAGCCGAAAGCGCAATCTACAACTACGGTTTGGTGAGCGATGTCACCAGTCCGCGCCACCTGCATGAATGGGACGGGGGCGTGAACTGGTATTTGAACCGGTTGTTCAAGATCGATCTCGACTACGCCAACACCGCTTTCGGCGGAGGCGCGGCGGCGTCGGCGGGCGGCAACAAGCTGCCTGAGAAGGTATTCATCACGCGGTTCCAGATCAACTTTGGCCAGTTCAATTAATGAAGTGCGTCCATTGAAAATCACGCGAGCGGGAATTTGCACTACTTCGCCAGGACGTGTTTCTCCAGCATCTTGCGGCGGACCACTCCGCCGTAGACGTTGCCTTTGGAGTCGGCTCCCACCGCCTCGGCGCCGCTGTGTTCGTCGGTGGTGGATTCCTTGTCTTCGATGAACGCGGTGACTTTGCCGGTCCTGGCGCTGCCGATGCGAATGCCCTTTTTCCAGCCGGGCTGATCCGCGCCGAAAGACTCGGAATCGGCCACATAAAGCGTGTCGTTTTTGGTGATGAACAACCCGCTGGGGCGGCCGAACTGAGTCCATTGATCGAGGAAGCGCCCGTCCTGATCGAAGATCTGGATGCGATTGTTCTCGCGGTCGGCCACGAACAGGCGGCCCTGCGAATCGAGAGCCAGGCTGTGAGGCTCGCGAATTTCGCCCGGCGCGGCGCCGCGCTTGCCCCAGGTCTTGATAAACTTCCCGTCTTTCGAGAACTTAACGATGCGATCGTTACGGGAGGTTTTGCCGCCGCCGGTGGGGCGGTGGCCGTCGCCGACGAAGATATCGCCGTTGGCTCCGACGATGACCGACGCCGGCTGATCGAAGGTATCCGGACCATCGCCGGTCACGCCTGCCTTGCCCAGCGTCATCAGCAGCTTGCCCTGCGGCGTGAACTTGAACACCTGGTTCCCCTTGCCGCCTTCCGCGCGAGCGTCCGTGATCCAGACGTTGCCCTCGCGGTCAATCCAGAAACCGTGCGGGAAATTGAACAGACCCGCGCCCCAACTGTCGAGCAGCTTGCCGGACATATCGTAGACCAGCACCGCGGGCTCGGTACGGCCCGTGCAGGAGTTTTCGTGGCAGCGCCCCAGCACATACAGTCTGCCGTCGGGACCTTCTTGCGCGCCGGTAATGGCGGGCCAGGTCATGCCTTTGGGCAGCTCCGCCCACTCGCGCAGGGTGCGATAGGGCGTGGGCCAGCTGTTGTTGGGATCCAATGTTTTCGGCGCGGTTTGCGTGAAGGCTAGGGCCGCAAGGAGGGCGAGCGCGAAAGGAAGTCTGCGTGACATATGGGTTAGACGTCGTCCCGGCCGATGTTGACGATGAAGTACTCCGCTCGCGTCGTACCCACGTTTTTGGCGTTGTGGATTTCGTTGGAACCGATCACGCCCACATCGCCGGGGCCCAGCCGGTACGGTTTCCCCGAAATGGTCAGCTCCATGGTGCCCAGGCGGACCAGCATCATCTCTTCCCGCAGGTGCTGATGCGGAGGGTGATTCACTTCCCCCGGAGCGATGTCGCTTTGGTGCGACTCCATCTTGAAGCCGGTGTGCGTTTTGGCCGTAAACATCGAGCGATTCCTGTTCTGCCCGTTGGCGGTCACCGGCAATTCCCGATAAAGGAACGCCTGAGTCTTCATCACCGGCAGCTTTTCCACGCCATCGGCGGAAGCGACGCCGCCGGCCTGCTTCGCATTCTGCGCGTATGCCGTCGCCGCCGCCAGCGCAGGCATCAGCAAAGTCAAATCTCTGCGCGAATATTTCACGGGAGGCCTCCTTGCGACCAAAACAATATACACCTGGAGCGGGGCGGACGCCAGGGACAGGGCGACGGCTATTTGGGGATATCGTTACTCGCGACGCGGCGCTTGAACTTCCAAGCGCCGTTCTCGCGGACCAGAGTATCGTCGTAACGGCCGCCTTGCGCGATCACCGGCTTGCCGTCCGCACCTGGGGTGATGAACGCCCAGCGGGACCAGGCAGCGGCGGTGTCGCCGTGCACTTCGATTTCGAAGTTTGACAGGATGTGGTAAGTGTTGCCGGTGTTCGCTCCGGGGATTTGCTTCTCCATGAACGCTTGAATCTCGGCGGGACCTTTCACGGTGCCGAAGCCTCCGGCCCACTCCCCGTCTTTGGCGAAGAGGCGCGAGTAGGCGCCGAAGTCGCGGGCGTCGAGGAAGCGCCCGTAGTTGAGCAGGACGGTGCGGATCTCTTCGATGTCTTCGAGCCGTTGCAGGCGGGCGAGGACAGAGGGTTGGGTTTGGGCTGCCGCTGTCGAGAGCAAGATTCCAGCCAAGACCAGCAATCGTGAGAATTTCATATTTGCTATTGCGATACGAGGCGCTTTACGTTTTCCACGTAGAGATCGCAAAAGGGGCGCCGTAATCCCTCCCGCGACACGGGGCCGTTGTCGGTGAATTCCATATAGCCGCGCGCAGTCGAGTCAAACTTGGGCCACGCCGGAAGATTTTCGCCATTGGGGTTGCCGGCTTTGGCGAAGTTGGTCCAATACTGTTCGATCGCAGTGGAGAGATCGCGATCCGCCGCGGCGTAATTCGCGCCCAGCCTTCCGAAGACGTAGGCAACTTCCGCGCCGTGCGTGGCGCCCGCGGTTTCGCGTCCTGGAGCGGCGCGGTCGAACTGATACTCATATGCTGGATTTCCCGCGGCTGCGTGCCAGGCCAGCTCGGCCACGACAGGGCAGCGGTACATCGTGTCCACCGTCCACTGCGCGGCTTGACCTCCGTAGAGCGGATCGGGCTCCGGCGCGGCGGGGCTGTTGATTCCGTACAGCGCGAACGCGCGCGGGGCGAGCGGACCATACATCTCTTTCATCGCGCCCTCCATGGCTTTGGCCAAATCCACGGGTGTTCCCGGCGGAGTCCGCTCGCGCGAGTTGTTTCCCACCAGCAAAGCAACGCGCTGCTGCTCACCCGACGCGAACACCTGCGCGGGCGGCTTCGGAAACACCCAGCCATCCACCACCACTCCATTCGCCGGTCCGATGCTCAGGCGCGGCCCGGAGACCATCTTCAAGAGCTCCTCCGCGGGCAGCGCACGCAGGTCTTTCAGATTCCTGGCGGCGGTGAGTTGCTCGCCGCTCTTTTCGGCTTCGGCTAGTGTTGGAGCGTCGGAATAGCTCACCGGCCCGTTCTTCAGCTTCATCAAAGCGCCCAGCGCGGTCATGCCCAGAGTGGTCTCATCCGGGTTCCTGGTGACGGTTCCGCTTTCCGCGATCACGCGCTCAAACAGGCCCTTGGCCAGCGGCGATGTCATCAGCACATTCACGTCCACCGCTCCGGCGGACTGGCCGAAAATCGTGACGTTGGCGGGGTCGCCGCCGAATTGGCCGATATTGTCGTGAACCCACTTCAGCGCGGCCACCTGATCCATCAGACCGTAGTTGCCGGAGGCGTGGTGCGGCGATTCTTTGGTCAGCTCAGGATGCGCGAAGAATCCGAAAATGTTCAGCCGGTAATTGACGGTGACGAGAACCACGCCGTGGCGCGCCAGGCTTTCTCCATCGGAGGCGGCGCTCGAAGCGGTGCCTCCGTAATTGCCGCCGCCGTGAAACCACACCATCACCGGCTTCTTTGTTTTCGCCGGCCACTCCGAATTCCAGACGTTCAGAAACAGGCAATCTTCCTGGCTGTTGGGCATGGGCCGGTTGCCGGAATTCTGCGCGCAAGGTGCGCCGAAGGAGGCGGCGTCGCGTACGCCGGCCCAGGATTTGACCGGCTGCGGTTCGCGCCAGCGCAGATCGCCAACCGGCGGCTGCGCGTACGGGATGCCCTTGAAGGCCGCTCCGCCCTGTTCGGGGAACGGGCCGAGGGGTGCGCCTCGAAGCTGGCCGCTGTTCACGGCGGCGAGCGGTGCGGAGTCCGCGGCGAAGACCAAGGTAGGGATCAAGAAAAGCCCCGTGAGTAAGAAAAGCATCGCGCGCATGCGAGTTCCTCCTGAGTGTCGATTGTACTACCGACCTAACCCGTGGAGGCGGAGTATAATTGTCTTGTGAAAGTCAAGACGTCCATCACACTCCCTGCGGAGCTACTGGTCCGCTTGGATCGCGTCGACAAGAATCGGTCCGCCGTGCTGGAGAGAGCCGCCCGCGCCTACCTGAGCCTTCTGGACCAGCAGGCGCGAGACCGCAGGGACATCGCGATCATCGAGCGAAACGCCAAGCGCCTGAACCGCGAAGCACAAGACACGCTGGAGTATCAGCGGACCCCGTGAAGCGGGGCGAGTTGTACTTGGTGCGGAAACCGGGCGCTCAAGACCCCCGCAAGCAAAGAGTATTTGTCGTCGTCAGCCGCCAGGCTTTGGTCGATTCCCGTTTCTCGGCCGTGATCTGCGCTCCGGTCTACTCCAGGCACGACGGACTGAGCACGCAGGTCCGCGTTGGCCCCGGCGAGGGTTTGAAGCAGGAATCGAGTATTCATTGCGACGAACTGGTGAGCCTTCCCAAGTCTGTGCTGACTCGTTATGTCGGATCGCTAAAGTCCGGCGCATTGGAGCAACTCAACAACGCGCTGGCCATCTCGCTCGGACTCGAAGACCGGGACCTGCCTGGTTCGAAGTCACAAGACTCTTTATAATGGCATTGTCGAACCGATGCCCACTATTCTTTACGTCCAGGGTTGGCGGTTCCATTTCTACTCGAACGAGGGCAATGAGCCAATGCACGTGCATGCGGTCAAGGGAGATGCGGAGTGCAAGTATTGGCTGCACCCGGATCTTTTCGATATCGTTGAGGATTTCGAGTACAACTGCACGCCACGTTTGAGACGCGAGGTTCGCCAGATCTTATTTGCGCACTTCGATCAGATCGTTGCTGCATGGCGGGAGCGTTTTGGAGGAGATCGTGGAGAGTAAGACGAAATCGGTTCTGGCGAGGGCGATCGAGACCACGCCCGACGCGCTCATTCTGATTATGGAAAGCGGGTCTGTGGCGATTCCGTGGGAAAGGTGCTCTGAGCGGCTTGCCCGCGCTTCCTTGATAGAACGAAGCCGAGCGGAACTTTCGCCTTCCGGCTATGGAATCCACTGGCCTTTGATTGACGAGGACCTAGCAGTTGGCCCTCTGCTTCTCACGAGTGCGTGATCGGGCAGATCGACGCTTACGGAATGGGTCGATCTGGAAGACCGTGGACTCCTGATTGACCCAGACGCGATCGTCAGAAGCACGGCAGTAGTTCCAGCTGGGAGCGCTAGGCTAGATTTGTTCCCTGCCGTGGGGGATTGGCTCGATCTCAATGCGAATGTTCACGAGTTCTGCGTCCTCGTCCTCTTCCTTACTAGAAGAAATGAAGTGGACGCCTAGAACCCGGTAGTAGCCGAATTTGAGGCCGTCTGGATTTTCTGGAAGGGTTATGCGTTCGCCAGCTCTCGGCAGAAATGGCATGTCATCAAAGTAGGCCGTTGTCACGCCAACGCGATCTCGGACGTTGACGAACTTAACCATGCCTCTGTACACTACCCGTTGGTAAGCGGGCCATCCCCAGCGGAGATCGCCGCCGAATCGACATGTGCTACTCGGGTCGCTTCGGAACTCGGAAAGCATCGGAGATCATCAACTGGTCGAGGGCGCCGGTTATTCGACGCGTATCAACAACGTTCTTCGGGTGGTGATGTCTCAAGGACGGTAGCGGATTCCGCTCTTTGCCGTTCGCCGGGCGGCGCTCGAAAATCCAAACAGCCAGATCAGGCCGGCGGCGAGCACGATCAGCATCAGCCAATGTGTGGCGGAGGCGAGCAGCGCGGCGGTGATCTCCGGCCATTGGAAGTGAAACTGCCGCAGGCGGTCCGCGCGATCCAGCATCCAATGCCAGGCCGTGTGTGCCACCAGCGCGGAGAGGATGATGGTCCCCATGCGCTCGTCCACCACGTAGCGGAAGAGCGCGTCCAGCACGGGAATCAACAGCAGCAGCACCAGAAGCTGCCCCAGCTCGACGCCGATATTGAAGGAAAGCAGCGACGTCAGCAAGTGGGAGCCGGCGAACTGCATCGTGTCGCGCAGGACGAAGGAAAAGCCGAAGCCGTGCACCAGGCCGAATCCGAACGCGATAACCCAGCGGCGCCGCAGAGTGCTTCCTCCGACGATGTTTTCGAGCGCCATATAGAGGATCGAGATCGCGATCAGCGTTTCGATCAGCGGCGGAAACCACAGCGCATCCGGCGCCAGATTGTAAGCCGACGCGATCAGCGTGATGGAGTGCGCCACCGTGAACGCGGTCACCACCGGAACCAGCGCGCCAAAACGCCGGAACGGGATCACCAGGCACAGCAGGAACAGCAGGTGGTCCGTGCCATCCAGAATGTGCAGGAACCCGAGCTTGACGAAACGCAGCGCGGCCTGGTACCAACGCGGGTCGAGCCGGACCAGCCCCGGATCGCCCTCATATTCAAATGCGCGAATGGCTCCGCTGGGCGGCAGGAAGCGCAGGACGGTGAGCACCCGAACACCCAGCCGGTCGAGCGCGGGATGAATCGAAAAGTCCGATTGATCGGAGCGAATCGGATATTCGAACAAGACGTCGAGCAGGGTCTGGTTCCAGTACACGTCGGTGGCGTCGGGAAGCTCGGGGCCCTTGTTGTCCAAAGCGACGTGCGCCAGCGCTTCGTCATATGTGGCGAAAGATTTGTCGGATTCAAGCGACACTCGCGTTGCGACGACGCGCGGCTTGGGCAGAGGCGTTCCGTTTTCGTAAAGCTGGATGGCGTCGGAGATCCACAGCGTCGCGGCATCCGGCAGCAGAGGGCGGGTCTTCGCCAGATCCAGATAGCCCGCGCCGCGCGACGGAAAATCGATATCGCGCATGGCTTCGAGCGGCACCCGCATCAGCAGGATCAAGCGGCTGCCGGAGGGCTTGACGAACGCGCGCACCGTTACGTCGTTGGGGATGTCGTGGGCCAGCGCGCCCGGCGCAAACGCCAGCAGAAGGGCCGCGAAAGTGGGCTTCCGTTTCAAACCAATCGTGTATAGTAGCTTACATCTTATGAAGTATACGAAGCGTGACTTTCGCATTGGCGTAACGTTTTTGGCAGTAGTTTCCGGGCTCGGGGTGGCTTCCGCTATCTTCGAAAAGAGGGCGGTGGTGGAAGCTGCCGCGGTGCAGGCGCCGCGATTCGAGGTGGATCCGCTGTGGCCCAAGCCGCTGCCGAATCACTGGATCATGGGACAAACCATCGGCGTATCGGTGGACGCGCAGGATCACATCTGGATCATCCATCGCGCCGGGTTCGCTCGAAGCCGGGCGAAGTGCACGCCACCACCAATCCGCCGATCGCGCAATGCTGCGCGCCCGCGCCGCCGGTGCTGGAATTCGATCAGGCCGGGCAACCTGCTCGCGCATTGGGGCGGGCCCGGGCGACGGCTACGACTGGCCCGACTCCAATCACGGAATCACGGTCGATTACAAAGGCAACGTCTGGATCGGCGGCAACGGCCGCGGACGGCCACCAGCGCTCGCGGCGCCGTCAATGGCGCGGATGAGGAAACGCCGGCGGCCGGACGCGGGGCAGCTGGGAAGTCCGGCTCCGTTCCAGAGCTTCTACGACAACATGGTCCTGAAGTTCACGCAGGACGGAAAATTCCTGATGCAGATCGGCAAGCCCGGCCAGAGCAAAGGCAGCAACGATATCGAGAATCTGCGGCGGCCCGGCCAAGATGTTCGTCGATCCCAAGACCAATGAGCTGTACGTCGCCGACGGCTACGGCAACCATCGCGTGATCGTGTTCGACGCCGATACCGGAAAATACAAGCGGCATTGGGGCGCCTACGGCCACAAGCCGGACGACACCGACCTGGGCCGCTACAATCCGGACGCGCCGCCCGCGCAGCAGTTCCGCAATCCGGTGCATTGCGCCGAGCTTTCGCACGACAACCTGCTGTATGTTTGCGACCGCGTCAACGACCGCATTCAGGTGTTCAAGCCGGATGGGACGTTCGTCAAGGAAACGTTCATCGAAAAGACACGCTCGGCTCCGGATCGGCGTGGGACATCGCGTTCTCGAAGGATCCGCAGCAGAAATATATTTACCTTGCCGACGGCGAGAACGATCAGGTGCACATTCTGGATCGCGATTCGCTCGAAGTGCTGACCACTTTCGGCGACGGCGGACGGCAGCCGGGCGAGTTCTACGGCGTGCACAGCATCGCCACCGATTCGAAAGGCAACATCTACACCACGGAAACCTATCGCGGCCAGCGCGTGCAGAAGTTCGTGTATAAAGGATTGGCGCCGGTGACCAAGAAGGATCAGGGCGTGCTGTGGCCCAAATCCGGCGGCAAGTGAAAAGCCGCTCCCTTGCGGTCGCGGTTCAGAAACCATCCTGAACCGCGCGCGTGAGCAAGCGGCGTTTCCGTACCTCGGTACTAAGGCTGGACCGAAACCTTCACCTGTCCGGTGGTCCAACAGCACTGGAATCCAGTGCCGCCTTCACCGGAATAATCGTTGGCTGTCACGTGCAACCAGTATTCGCCCGGTTCGCTGAAGGTAACCGTGGTGGAAGCCTTGCCGCTGAAAGGGGCCGTGACGCCCTTGCGTTCAACGCGTTCCACTTCAGGCCGATCTTGCGAGAACACCACGTTTCCCGTGCCGCGATACTTGATCCACTTCAAGGTCACGGGAGCGGCCAGATTTTTGGGCCGCGCGCCGGACGATGTCGTGAACTTTGCGTCGTCGGACACCCATACAGTCAGCGTGAGCGGAGTTCCCAGCTTCACCGTACGCTGCACTGTGAGCCCTTGCGGGCCCTGCACGGAAGGTCCGTTCTCCTCAAAGCTGAGCACCGGCGGAGTGTTTCCCACCGCTGCTTCCACGAACGGCGAAATTTCATAATCCGGTTTCAGGCTCGCCGGAATTACAGTGGTCTGGCCGTTGGCGGTAATGGTCCAGGTGAGCTTGTTGTCCCCGAAATCGGCCGGAACCTTGATGGTGAACAATCCCCAGCCGCGGCCGGGAAGGAAGTGCGTGGGCTGCCCGCGGTCCGGTCCGCCCGGCTCGATTCGGTTCTCCGGTCCGATGGGCACGTCCACTTCCTGCTTTTGGTTTCGGTTGTAATAGCCGAGGAGCAGGCCAAAGCTTCCATCGGGATTCTTGAACCATCCTTCGAAGGCGCCGGTGACGCTGGTGCCGGATTCATGGGCGGGCTCAAGCGGCAGCGATTGCGCGCACACAAGCGCACCGGTGGCCGCCACAATCGCGGCGCTAATGCGCACTTTTGCCGCTGGCCACCTGCTGCGTCTGTTTGTGCTGCGCCACCCAGGCATTGTAATCTTCGTCGCTGATGTAAGTCACGTTCATCCAGGCGTGCCCCATTTCGTCCACCGTGCGGTCGCCGTAGCCGACCCACTGATCCGGATCCGGATTGTTCGGATTGGCGCGGGTGTTGTCATACCAGGCGGTGACGTGGATGACGTGCCCTTGGGAAAAACCGGCGCGGCATCGTCCGCGTAGATGTAGTTGGTCATCCAGTT
The DNA here is from genome assembly GCA_963765185.1 of Bryobacterales bacterium. GTDB lineage: Bacteria > Acidobacteriota > Terriglobia > Bryobacterales > Bryobacteraceae > Palsa-187. The sequence goes on along the minus strand of CAVXWB010000088.1, from coordinate 45,012 downwards.
GAAGTTGAAATTGCCGACGTAGCTCACCATCTGCGTGGTCCCGTCCGGGAGAATGGCTTCCACCTCCATGGCTTTGCCGCGCAGGTGCATGTGCGGCTGGAAATTCTCGAGAATCGCCGCCTTGCTTCAGCACCGTGAAGTTGTTCGGTCTCGACCATCTGAATTCGGCGGAATGTCGATGTTTCTGCCCGCTCTGTCTGCGATCCGTTCGAGGCTTGGAATCCCCGCAAGGCCTGGAACCCGTCAAGTAAGTTCGGTATTTCGGTTCCTGGCCTTTGGGATAAAGCCACACGCCCAGCTCGACGTGGTCGCGGATCTCTTCGCCCGACGGCGTGGATGTGCACGTCCCAGGAAATCTGCGATCCCGGCAGCAGCAGCTTGCCGGTGTTGGGACGATAGAGGTCGTAGCCTTTGCCGACGGCCCATTCCATCAGCATCGCCCGACGCTCCGAGCTCCGCATCGACGCTGCCGGGCCCACGCTGTCGGGGTCGTCCTGCACCAGATACGCGACCGCATGATGCGTGATCCTGCGGCCCGCCGCGCGTTCCCGGCCGCATCTCCACCGCGCGCACCCAGCGCGGCTCGGTCAGCGGAAATCGCTCGAGACCGGCCGCCACCAGACGTCCTGATGGTGCGCCGCCATGGTGTACGGCTCGGACTTGATCACCAAAGTCCGGCGGACCCAGAACTGCTTCGCCGCCTTCCATTCGTTCTCGCCCGGCCATTGCTTGCGGCGCGGGCATGTCTTTCGGATTGCCCTGCGGCGCGCCGCCATCCACCCAGCGGACGATGGTGGTGATCTGGTCGTCGCTCAGCGACATGTCGTTCTTGAACTTCGCGCACGCCCACGGTCTTGTCGATATGCCAGGGCGGCATCTGCCTGGTCATCACGCGCAGCTTGATGGACTTTGCCCAAGGCCGCGTCTCTTCGTAAGTGACCAGCGACATCGGCGCCATGGATCCGGCGCGGTGGCACTCCTGGCACTTTTCCTGCAAAATCGGGGCGACGTCTTTTGAGAACGTAGCGGGCATGTCCGCCGCCAGCGAAACACCGGCAAACGCGAATAGAGCGCCGGACGCGCACACGCTGAACAGGGTCTGCTGCATAGCTTTCCCCTTTCCTGGGGCGATCGTCAAATATTCTATCTGCCTTAAAACTGGGAGTCAAAGGCGCTGTGCTTTTTAACGATGTGTTTTTAGCGCGCCGCGCCGTAGTATATTGTTGCTGGCGCAGAACGCGCCTCCTGGAGGATTTGCCATGAGGAATCATCGAATCGAGTCTGTATGGCGCCGGGTTCTTGCCTTGACGCTGTTGGCGATTCCAGCCGTCGCTCAACCGCCCAAAGGTCAGCCCAAAGCGCATCCGCCGAAGTCTCTGCGCCTGTACGTGATCGATTGCGGCACTTTGGACATTCCCGACACCTCGCCGTATCGGTTCAAGAAGGAAGAGCTGGCTTCGCCCATGATGTCGGCGCCGTGCTTTCTGGTGGTCCATCCGAAGGGAACCCTGATGTGGGACACCGGGCCGGTTCCCGACAGCAACTTCAAACCCGGCGGCGGCCCTGCCATGATGCGATACGCCACGTCCACCAAGCCTTTGACGGCGCGGCTGGCCGAGATTGGGTACGCCCCGGCCGACATCAAATATCTGGCGCTGTCGCATTTTCACTGGGATCACGTGGGCAATTGCAATCTTTTTGCGAGCGCCACCTGGCTGGTGCCCAAGGCGGAACGGGACATCATGTTCTCCGATCCGCCGTCTCCGCGCACGGAGCCTCAAAACTTCAGCGCGCTCAAGAACAGCAAAACCGTCTTCATCACCAAGGACGAATACGATGTGTTCGGCGACAAGACGGTGGTGATCAAGGCCGCCCCGGGGCATTCGCCCGCACACCAGGTGCTGTTCTTGAAGCTGGCGAAGACCGGCCCCGTTGTTTTGAGCGGCGATCTGTATCATTACCCGGAGGAACGGAAGTTGAACAAGATTCCGACCACCGAATTCAATGCGGACCAGACCGTCGCCTCCCGCGCGGCCATCGAGGCTTTTCTCAAGCAGACCGGCGCACAGCTGTGGATTCAGCACGACTACACCGCCAATGCCAAGCTCAAAAAATCGCCCCAGTTCTACGAATAGACGGGGAAAGCGATCGGGAGTGCGCCGGCTCTACGCGTGGCTCGACGAAGGCGGCCGCTGAACCTGGACCCGTTCGTCCCCGTTCAGTCCCGCTGGTCCCCAAATTCTTTCCAAAGCGATTTTCCCGGCGCATGCTAGATCCATGCTCCTTCGATTGCTTACCGCGGTCGCCGCGATTCACTCCCTTTGCATCGGGGCCGAGCCGGAAGACTCTCAGTATTCGCCGCTCAAGAACATCCGTCCCGGCAACGTGGCTCGCCTCAAGATGGCCTGGACCTACCGCACCGGTGAACCTCTCACGCCGGTCGCCGGAGGCGGCAAGGCTCCGGAGTTTGAGCCAACCGCCATCTACTTCGCTGGGTTGCTCTACATCGGCACTCCCTATGGGAAAGTGATCGCGCTCGATCCGCTCACCGGTAAGGAGCGTTGGTCGTTCGATGCCGAAATCAATCGCAAGGCCAACTACGGCGATTTCGTCAATCGCGGTGTTACCGCCTGGGTGGACACACAATGGACGGACTCACAAAGCGCGCCCAACGCCGTGTGCGGACGCCGGATCTTCTTTGCCAGCGTGGACGCGCGCCTGTTTGCATTGGACGCATCCACGGGCAAGCCGTGCGAGCAGTTCGGAGACCACGGTCGCATCGATCTCAAGCGCGGGCTTCGCCGCGGCCCTGCCTTCGCCGGTGAAATGGAAGAAACCTCGCCGCCGGCGGTGATCGGCGATCTGGTTATCGCAGGCTCGGCCATCGCCGACAACGTGCGGCTGAACGCTCCCAGCCCGGAGGTGCGCGCCTTCGACGCCCGCACCGGCAAGCTGCGTTGGACCTGGGACCCGCTAGCTGGTTCGCCCAACACCGGGGCAGGGAACGCATGGTCTCGAATCACCGTTGACCCGGAGCGCCATCTTGTTTTCGTGCCCACCGGCAGCGCCAGTCCGGACTACTTCGGAGGCTTGCGTCCCGGGGACGATCTGTACGCCGATTCGGTAGTGGCGCTGCGCAGCGAAACGGGAGAGATGGTGTGGCATTTCCAAACCGTTCATCACGACCTGTGGGATTACGACGTGGCATCGCCGCCCGCCCTGGTCACGGTCCGGCGCGGCGGGAAGGCGATTGCCGCGGTCGCCGTCGGATCCAAGACCGGTCACGTTTTTCTGCTCGACCGGCTCACGGGCAGCCCGCTGTTCCCGGTGGAGGAGCGGGCTGTGCCGCAGAGCGATGTGCCCGGTGAGCAGGCCTCTGCAACGCAGCCGTTTCCAACGCTGCCGCCGCCGCTGGCTATGCAGAAACTGTCCGCAGCCGATGCCTGGGGTCCAACCGAAGCGGATCGGAAGTGGTGTCAGGAACAAATGACCGGCTTCAGAGCCGAAGGCATCTTTACTCCGCCCAGCATCTTTACTTCGCCCAGCATCCAGGGAACTCTCGCGGCGCCGGGAAACATCGGCGGCCTTCAATGGGGAGGCATCGCCGCCGATTCCGAACGCGGTCTGCTGGTCGCGCCCAGCAACAACTTCCTGGCGTTTGTGCGCCTGGTGCCGCGCGATCAGCTCGCCGCCTACCGCAAAGAACATCCGGACTGGGAGACGACGGCGCAACTGGGCACGCCCTTCGCGATGTCGCGAATCTTTTTCCGGTCGCCCAGCGGATTGCCCTGCAACCCGCCGCCCTTCGGAATGCTCTCCGCCATCGACACCAGGAGCGGCAAGATCCGCTGGCAGGTTCCCTTGGGCGCGATGCCATTTCCCGGTGCGAAACCGGAGTGGGGGTCGATCAACCTGGGCGGTCCTCTGGCGACCGCCGGCGGGTTGGTGTTCATCGGCGCTACGCTCGACCCGGCCATCCGCGCCTTCGACACGGAAACCGGAAAGGAGTTGTGGAAAGGCGATCTTCCCGCCAGCGCCCGCTCCACGCCGATGACGTTCCGCGCGCCGAACGGCAAACAGTTCATCGTGATCGCCGCCGGAGGCCATGATCCGGCCTTCGGCAAACTCGACAACGCGCTGGTTGCCTTCACGCTGCCGTAGACTCGTATAGATGTTGCCTTCATCCACCGTCTTGAACCGCGTTCGAGCCTTTCCCTGGCGATGGATCGCTCTGCTGTTCACGGCCGCCGGAGTGCTCCAGTTCTTCTACCATTCTCTTGACGGCGTAGCGCGCGGAAATCCAGTGGACTGGCTGCGGATCTTGGCGGAGGAACTGACCGGCGCCTGGGCGGGACTCACGATCACCCCGCTGATCGCCTGGGTAACGCTCTCCTATCCGCTGGCTGGGGGTGGCTGGAAGCGACGCTGGGCCTTGTATCTCGCGACGGGCATTGCGGGCGGCTTTCTCGACACGACCATCATCTACGGGATGCGCATCCTGGTTTTCGCTGCGCTCGGCCGCGGCATCTACGATTACGGCATTATGCGCGTCCGCTACTTCATGGAATTGCCGGGGCAGTTGACTTCGATTGCAACCATCGTCGTCGTGATCTCCTACTCCGAACATCGCCGCCTGGCGCGGGAGCGGGAAGATCGCATCCTGACATTGGAGCGCCAGGTCACGCAAGCGCAATTGGAAACGCTCCAGATGCAGCTGCACCCGCATTTCCTGTTCAATTCGCTCAATGCAATCGCATCGATCGTTTACGAAGACCCGCGCATCGCGGACCAGATGATCGGCAGCCTGAGCGACTTCCTGCGCCGCGTGCTGCGCACCGACAAGACGCTCGAAGTTCCGCTCTCGGAGGAGCTGGAGCTGCTGGACCTCTATCTCCGCATCATGCGCGCGCGCTTCGAGGACCAGCTCGATTGCACGGTGAACGCCAGCGCGGAGCTTGGCGGCGCGCTGGTGCCGCAGTTGATCCTCCAGCCGCTGGTAGAGAATGCGCTTCGATACGCTGCCGATCCGGAGACGGGACGCATCGTGGTGTGTGTTAATGTGAGGCGCGCAGAAAACCGATTGTGCCTGGAGATTCGCGATCGCGGACCGGCGTCGGCGCCTCCGTCGAGCGGCGGCGTCGGTCTGAAGAATCTGGCTGCCCGGCTGGAACGCCTGTACGGGAGCGAGGGGAAACTCGACGTGCGGCACAACCCCGGCGATGGCACCAGCGTATTGGTTGAGCTTCCTTATCATATGGGAGCCTCAATGACCGTATGAGTCTGTGCGCCATTGTCGCCGATGATGAGCCGCCTGCACGGCGCAGGCTCGCGCGGCTGCTCGCGGCGCATCGCGACGTCTCGGTCATTGGGGAAGCATCAACCGGCGTGGAAACCGTCGCGATCCTGCGCAAGAATCGGCCTGACGTTCTGTTTCTGGACGTCCAAATGCCCGGGTTGGACGGCTTCCAGGTGCTGGAAGTCTTGGGCGAACTCGATGGCGTGGCCGTCGTGTTCGTGACTGCCTTCGATGAGTACGCGGTGCGCGCCTTTGAGGTCCAGGCGCTGGACTATCTGCTGAAACCGGCCACGGAAGGGCGGCTCGCGAAGGTGCTCGACCGGGTGCGGGATCACATGGCGCGGCTCTCCCCTCAGCCGGCTTCGGCCGAGCCGAAACAGCGCGGCTATTGGAAGCGCATCCTGGTGCGCGGACCTCGCGTCACGCAGTTCCTGGACGTCCAGGCGATCGACTGGATCGAAGCCGATCGCAACTATGTGGTGGTTCACTGCGGCGCCGTCGAACACCTGGTGCGGACCACCATCGAGTCCTTCGTCGCGGGACTCGATCCCGCCGATTTCGCAAGGATCAACCGGTCGGCAGCCGTCAATCTAAGCCGGGTCCGCGAGCTGCGCCCGTGGACCCATGGCGAATACCGCATCGTTCTGCACAGCGGCCGGGAGCTTTCCTGGAGCAGGCGTTATGTCTCCTCGACGCTCGACCGTTTTCTCCCGTGACACTCAAAAGCGCAAAGGGTGCGGCGCGCACCCCAAGTCAATCCAGGAACCGATCGCGCCGCACTCCGTTTTGCGCGAGTTCCTCAAAAGCGCAAAGGGTGCGGCGCGCACCCCAAGTCAATCCAGGAACCGATCGCGCCGCACTCCGTTTTGCGCGAGTTCCTCAGAAGCGCAAAGGGTGCGGCGCGCACCCCAAGTCAATCCAGGAACCGATCGCGCCGCACTCCGTTTTGCGCGAGTTCCTCAAAAGCGCAAAGGGTGCGGCGCGCCCCCCAAGTCAATCCAGGAACCGATCGCGCCGCACTCCGTTTTGCGCGAGTTCCTCAAAAGCGCAAAGGGTGCGGCGCGCCCCCCAAGTCAATCCAGGAACCGATCGCGCCGCACTCCGTTTTGCGCGAGTTCCTCAGAAGATGCCGAAGCCGAAGCCTTACTTGTCGCCGCCCTTCTTGCCCGCGCTCTTCAGGTAGGCTTGTGAAGCAGCTTCGTCCTTGAGCGGAACCGCTTTGTCGGGGTCGATGCGAACCATCAGGTAGGTAATGTGATCTTCGATCCTGGTGAACATGTGCCCCGTGCCGGCCGGAATGATCAGCACGTCGCCGGGCGTCAGGTGGTGCGTCACCGCGTTTCGAATTCCGGCGCCGCTGTTGCCGGGGCCGTTGAACTGCCGAACCGTTTCCAAGCTGGCCGGGCGGCGCTTTTCGTCGACGATGTCGGGGCCGGTTACCAGCGTCCCCGACCCGTCGATCACGTGATACACCTCACTGATCAGGTCGTGCTCAGCCACGGAGTCTTTCGCCGGCTCCAACAGCTTGCCTCTGTGAACCACCCCGATCCCGATCTGGGTCTTGCCCAGGTCGACTGAGCGCATCTGCTGATCGGTAAGGCCGAGGTCAATGGCCCGCTTCACGTAGGCTTGAACTTCATTCACGCCTATATAGGTGGCCGAGCAGCGATTGCAGGTGGGCTGTTGTGCCGAAAGCGCGAACACCACGATCAGAATTCCCAGCGTGACTTTTTTCATGTCATTGTCCCTTCCGCAGGACGAAGTATACCTGAAGAAGCGCGCGGCGTGCACTTGACCCGCACATCGGTTTGCTCTATAAGTAATCAGGGTATGGTCCGGGACATGTCGAAATGAAAAAACTCTTTGCGGTCGCGAGTCTGACGGTTTCCTTCGGGGCGCTCTGCGCGTATGCACAGACACCGGCTCCTGACACAATCCCCCGCACCGCCGGAGGCAAGCCCGACTTTTCGGGTTATTGGAATATCCCGTATGTGCCGAATATGGCGCTGGGCAAAGAAGACTCGGTTCCCTATACCGACGCCGGACGCGCTGCCTACGTGAATCACGATGCCAAAGACGATCCCACCTCGAACTGCTGGTTCCCCGGTGTGCCGCGGATAATGCAGTCGCCGTATCCGTCCCAGTGGGTGCAGACTCCGTCGCACCTGATCATTTTGTTTGAATACATGCACACGTTCCGTTCCATTCCCCTGGACGGCCGTCCGCATCCCGACAAAATGGAGCCCGCATTTATGGGCGATTCAACCGGCCATTGGGAGGGCGATACGCTGGTGGTCGATACTGCGGGGTTGAAGGGGGCGCCCTGGACGTGGCTCGATACGGCGGGCCATCAGCACAGCGACATGTTACATGTGATCGAGAAGATCCGGCGCACACCCGCCAATATTTCCTACGAGTTCACTGTCGACGACCCCAAGATGTACTCCCAGCCGTGGACGCTTGAACGCACCCTTTCGACGCTGAAAATGACTCCCGGGCTGCCTGAGCTTCTTGAGTACAATTGCGATGAGAACAACCGCGACGTGCAGCATTTAATTAGTACGAAACCGGCGCTCCCATGAAATCCACACATGCTCATCTCGGTCCCTTGTTAGCGGCGTTCCTGACGATGTGCGGCTCCGCGCCGGCTCAGGTGGATCTGACCGGCATCTGGAGCCCCGTGTTTCACGAGGATCAGCCGGAGCGCATCCCCGGCCCCGACCTGGTGGATTATCTCGGGATTCCGATCAACGCCGAGGCTCGCCAGTGGGCGCTCAGCTGGGACCCCGACCGCCTCACGCTGCAGGAGCATCAGTGCCAGGTGCACACGGTGGCGTATATGTATCGCGGTCCTCTTCTGCTTCGCTTCTGGGAAGAACGCGATCCGCAGACGCAGGCGGTGGTGGCCATCGGCAATTACATCAGCAATTACGAACAATCGCGGACGATTTACATGGACGGCCGGCCGCATCCTCCGGATTACGCGGCGCACACGTGGATGGGTTTTTCCACCGGTAAATGGGACGGAAATATCCTGACGGTGACCACCACGCACATCAAGCAAGGCTGGCACCGGCGCAACGGAATTCCTTCGAGCGACCTGATCACTCTCACCGAACACTTCATCCGGCACGGGGATCACCTGACCCACGTAACCGTGGTCACCGATCCGGTTTATTTGACCGAGCCTCTGGTCAAGAGCCAGGACTTCACGCTGAACGAGAGCACGGCGGGAATCGGGGGCGGAGGAATCACCACCGGCTGGCTGTATCCGTGCGAGTACGTCGATGAAGCGCCGGGGCGCGATCCGCATGCCGTGCCGAGCTTCATGCCGGGAGAAAATCCCTTCCTCACCGAGTTCGCGGCCAGGTACAAAATCCTCCCGCAGGCGGCCTTGGGCGGAGCGGAAACGATGTATCCGGAGTACCGGCAGAAGATGACTCACTAATCAATGTGGGGCGGTCCCCCTGGACCGCAGCCGGCCCCCCGGCCGGCTTGGGCGGCGCGTTACTTCTTCGGCACAGAGACGGAAATGTTGCGGAACCTCAGGCCTCCCGTGTGGTCGCCCTGAATGTAAAAAGGACCAGGCTGCCCTTCGTTGGCGTCGAGCGCGCCTCCCGTGATGCCCTCGATCTCTTTGCGATCGATCACAGTGACGCCGTTGTGCACGATGGTCACGGTGCGGCCGATCAGCGTCACGTCAAAGCTCTCCCATTCGCCGGGTGTGCGCGGCACCTCGGGGTTGGGCGTGAGCCGGCCGTAAATTGAGCCGATCCGGCGCTCGGGAGGGTTGTAGGAGAGCGGCTCGTACTCGATCTGCACTTCATACCGGCCGCGCAGGTAGAAACCGCTGTTGCCGCCCTCGGGACAGTTCACTTCGTAGTGGACCCTGAAGTCGTCAAACTGGCGCGTGGTTTTCAGGTTTGCGCCGTGAGCCTGGTTGATCAGAAGGCCGTCCTGCACGGCCCAATGGTTGTTGGCCACGTCCCCGATCGGCTCCCAGCCGGTGAGGTCCTTGCCGTTGAACAGCGGCTCGGGGGTGGTCCACGTCTTGGGTTCGGCGCGCTTGAGCTCGGGGGCGCGCACTCCGGTCAGCGGCGTCGATTGATCGCCGCGCTTCTCGACGCCGGTAAGCTTGTCGCTTTCGGCATCCAGCTCCCACGTGGTCGCGGGGCCCTTCGCGGATGCCGCGCCGACAATGGCGCTGAGGTGCGAGCCTTGCGCCTTGAAATCCTTAACCTGATAAACATTGCCGCTGGTGGACTGATACCAGACCTCTATCTGCCCGTTCTTTTCGGTAACGCCCAGCCACGCCGCGCCGGAGCGGCCGCGTCCGTCGCTATTGGCCCCGATGTTGAAGTCCCAGCGTCCCGCAAATGGGCTGGCGGCGGCTGAGAGAACCGGGAACAAAAGAGCAAGCGCAATAATCGTTCTCATAGCAGACACAGTTTATCGCAAATTAATGCGCGGCCAGCGCGAACGCGTACAACGAATCCCCCGCGCCGATCACGACATATTGCGTGCCATCCAGCTCATACGTCATGGGACCGTTGGTCATCGACGCATGCAGCCCCGCGTGCCATAGTGGAGTTCCCGTGGCCGGATCGAGCGCCATGAAATTTGACGCCGTATCGCCGGCGAACAGCAATTTTCCCGCCGTGCTCAGCAGCCCCGACCGCGGGGCTCCGCCGTTGGGCCACTTGTGGCTCCAGGCGATCTTGCCGGTCTTCGCATCGATGGCCTGTACCATTCCTTCCGAGAATCCGCTGCGGTCGTTGCCGCCCCAGCCTTCGGGTTTGTCGTCGTCATCGTCGTAGATGTAGTAAACGCTGAACGCACGCGCGGCGTTCACGTAAAACAATCCGGTCTCGGGATTGAAGCTCGGCGGAGGCCAGTTCGCCGCGCCGCCCTGGTTGGGTGAAACCAGCGCGCCATCGGGCTGCGGCTGCTTGGCCGGATTCGGAATGGGCTCACCTTTCGCATCCACGCCCTTGGCCCAATTCGTCTTCACATACTCCGAGCTGAGAATATGTTTTCCATTGGTGCGGTCCAGCACGAAGAACCAACCGTTGCGGCTGGCTTGAGCCAGCAGCTTGCGTTTTTCGCCGTTGATCTCGCCGTCGAACAGCACCGGAGTCTGCACCGCGTCCCAGTCATGCGTGTCATGCGGCGAAGGCTGAAAATACCACTGCAGCTTGCCCGTATCCGGATTCAGCGCGATGATGCACTCGGTATAAAGGTTGTCTCCTGGACGCGCTTTTCCGGCGATAACCGGCTGCGGATTGCCCGTTCCGAAATAATACAAGTTCAATTCGGGGTCGTAGGTGCCGGGCACCCAGGTCATGCCGCCGCCGTGCATCATGGCGTCCACGCTGGGCCAGGTTTTCGCTTCCGGATCGCCCGGATTCGGATGCGCATACCAGCGCCATTGCAGGGCGCCGGTCTCCGGATCGTGCGATTCGATATATCCGGGGATGTCCAGATCGTCGCCGCTCACGCCCACGATCACGTGATTCTTCACCACCACCGGCGCGACGGAACCGTAGTAGAACTGCTCCAGATCGCAAACTTCCTTGCGCCAGCGCTCCTTGCCGTCCTTGAGATTCAGCGAAACAAGATTGCAGTCCGGCGTTATGAAGTACAGATAGCCGCCCCACACGCCCACGCCGCGATTGCCGGTGTGCCATCCACCCTTCGATTTCCAGGCGTAATGCCACAGCTCGCGGCCGCTACGCGCATCCACTGCCCAGACGTGGTCGGGCGCGGTGAAATACAGCACTCCGCCGATTTCGATCGGCGTGCCTTTGATCACCGCCGCGGCATTTCCGCCGCCTCCGGTGTTGGCCCGATGAACCCATGCCAGCGAGAGCGAACTGACGTTGGACGCGTTAATCTGCGTAAGCGGGCTGTAACGGCGGCCCGAATAATCGCCGTTATAGGTTGGCCAATCCTGCCCAAAAATCGTCGCCGCCGAAATCAGCGAAAATACGAGCACTTTCATTTCAGAGTCTCCAGATAAGCCACCAGGTCGTGGATATCGGCATCCGTGTATTGATCCAGCAATTCGTTGTGGGCGGCGTAGGGATCGCTTAGTTCCACTTTCAATACCGGCGTCCGCGACCAGGAATGATACTCGCCGGAGGAGTCGCGCAGGGAAACGCTGAAGTCGTCCATCCGCTCCAGATTTCCCGACACCGCCGCTCCCGAAGGCGGCGTCACCGTCACCCGCGTGGGCCGGACCGGCGGCGTTCCGCGGCCCCCGCTGCGCGGAAACAGAAGCCTCTGTTGCAAGGTCAGCGGATCATACTTTTTCGCGATGCCTGCGAAATCTCCGGCGGGCGAATGGCACGTCTCGCATTTTCCTGGCCCTTCGAAATACGCCTTCCCGGCGGCGGCGTTGCCCGTCAGCACATTCGGCGGCCGCTGCGCGTTGCGGTTTTTTACCGTGTCTTCCACCCGCTGCTTCAGAAATTGCGAAAGATCGCGGAGCTGCGCCTGCGTCAGATCGCCTTTATGATTGGCGAGTTTCTTCAGCGCCGGACCAAGCTCACTGCCCGCTTTATCATGCAGCACCACCACGGATCGGATCAGGTCCGGCCCGTCATCGGTTCCCTTGGCCTGGCTCCCGTGGCACGTCAAGCAATATTGCAGATACACCCTTTTGCCGCGATCCGCCGCGGCGGTATCCACGTCGGGCCGCGTGGGCCCAGCCTGACCCCACAACGATGCGGTGAACGTGAACAAAAGTGGGGCGGTCCTACACATCGCAAATTCCGAGCGCCTTGTCGAGCGTTGCGATCGGGTCATGCCCAGGAGCCGGAGTGTATTCATGCGAAAGGAATCCCGTGAATTTCAAATCCGCGATAGCCTGCGCGATAAAACGGTAATTCAGCTCCTGAGTCTCATCGATATCGTGCCGTCCCGGATTGCCGCCCGTGTGGAAATGGGCGATCCACTGGAAGTTGTCGCGAATATTTCGGACGATATCGCCATCCATGATCTGCGCGTGATAGATGTCGAACAGGATCTTCACCCGCGGCGAGTTGACTCGCTTCATCACGTCCACTCCCCAGGCGATGTGATCGAACATGTAGTCCTTGTGGTTCACCTTGCTGTTCAAGTATTCCATGCAGATGGTGACGCCTTTGTCTTCCGCATGCGCCTTCATCCTGTTCAGGAACGCGACGCAATTGTCGGCGCCCTCGCGATCGTCCATCCCGTTGCGATTGCCCGAAAAGGTGATCACGTTGGGCACGCCCGCCGCGGCCGATTCGTCGATGGCCGCGCGCAGCGATTTATCCAGCCTTGTCGTGATTCTCCTTGCGGTTGAGCGCTTCCTGGATCGTGCCGCCCGGACCCAGCGGATACATCGACGGCGTCAGACCGTACTTCTTGAGCAGAGGCCAGTCCATCGGACCCGACCAGGTCGAATCCCTGGACGCCCAGCCGCGCGGCTTCGCGGCAACAATCCTCCATGCTCATCTCCCGCGCGAAAACGCCGCGCGTGATGCCCTGTTTGAGGCGGCCCTTGCGCTGGACCTTGCTCTGCGGCGCGCTTTGTCCCAACGCCAGCGGCGTCATCATCAACGGAAGAAAATCTCTACGACGCATTTTTCGCACCCCAAAATTATCCTACTACCAATTGATCTGATACCTTGAAGCGATAGATGGACGATTCCCTGCGCAAACCGCGGTGGTGGCTGATCGTCACCGCCGCGATTCTGGCCGTGCTCACGCTGTATTACTACACCGGTTCCTGGCTCATCGTGGTGCTGTTCTTCGCGGCCTTCGGGGCGCTCGTCGCCTATCAAAGGAGGGGTGCCAGAAAACCGTCATCCCACGCCTGCATCCGCTGTGGGGCAATGTTGAATCCGAACGCGCGCCAATGCAATTCCTGCGGCAGCGCGAGCTGGACGGTCCGAAATTGACGCCGGTGTGTTAGACTCTAAAATCGCTCTCAGGTAAATGTAGTGACCCGGCGATCTCTCCTAGCATCCGGTGCGTGCGCGCTAGGCGCACCATTTGTCAGTTTCGCTGACATCGCTGGTGGGACCTCGACTCTGGCTGCCGATTTAGTTCGCCGCTCCACCGTCATCGACATGCTGGGGTTGCTGACGCTCGATTACCGGAAGCTGTCGGCTTGGGAGACGGCGCCGGATCGGTTTCAGCTCGTCGATTTCCAGCGCTTGAAGGACTCCGGAACCACCATCTTCCACCCCGCCGTGGGCTTCGTCGAAGGCGACGTTTTCAAATCCTCCTTACAGGACATCACCGGTTGGAATCTCTTTATCTCCGCGCATCCCGATAAATTTCTGCGAGTGGACGGACCCGCCGATCTGGAGCGGGCCAAGGCCCTGGGCAAAATCGGCATCGTGATCGGCCAGCAGAATTCCGAGCATTTCCGCACGGTGGACGATGTAGATCGGTTCTACAGTTTAGGCCAGAGGGTTTCACAACTGACCTATCGCGACAACCGCATCGGCGGCGGGTCCACCGATCCCATGAATACCGGATTGACCAAATACGGCGTGCAAATTATGGAGCGCATGAACCAGGTGGGCATGGCTGTCGATGTTTCGCATTGCTCGGATCGCACCACTCTGGACGCGATTGAGGTTTCGAGCAAGCCGGTGCTGGTGACCCACTCTAATTGCCGCGCGCTGGTTCCCGGAAGCGCGCGCTGCAAGACCGACGAGGCCATCCGCAAGCTGGCGGAAAAGGGAGGCGTTCTGGGCGTCACCATGGTCCGCTTCTTCGTCGGCGAGGGAGGGCCGGTCACTATCGAGAACGTTCTCGATCACATCGATCATGTCGCGCAGATCGCCGGGATTGAGCGCGTGGGCCTGGGCACGGATGTCGACTTGGACGGGCGCGATCATGGCGCCGCCCAGGCCAGGAAGAGCGATCTTGACGGAATTCATTACGCCCGGAAAATCTTCGATCTGACCGAAGGCCTGATCCGGCGCGGCTACAGCCAGCAGCACATCGAGCTCATTCTGGGAAAGAACTTCGCGCGGGCGCTTTCCGAGATCTGGCGCGCTTAACAGGAAGGCGAAAAACGGGAGGCCGCCTTCACCGGCTGTGTTCCGGGTGTCAGGCGGCTTCCTCGAAAAACCAAGCGAGCGTTTACAACTCCGGGTGCAGGTGCAACGTCCTCCCAGCGACAACATAGACTTTCTCGGAGAACGGCGTTTGGCCGCCTTCGCGAATCTCAATGTTGTAAGTGCCCGGGCGCAGCCGCATCGTTTTATTCTCATGCGTCGTGCCCGCGTAGGAACCGTCGATGAACACCTGGGCGTCTTTCACCTTGGTGTCCAGTTTCACTTGACCCGAGTTCGGATAAGGATAATAAGGACCCATGTAAGCCGGGCCCCAATACGGCCCCCAATAAGGGCTGTACCATCCGCCATAGACGACAGTAGCCATCGCCACGGACCCGCCGCTCCGAACCACCGCGGCCGAGGCGCTCATGGGCGCCAGTGCCATCGCAATGGCCGCCAGAATCAGCAATCCTTTTCTCATGATCCACCTCCCGCTGAACACAAGTGCAATTCCTTTTCCAAATGGAGGGGTCGTGGGATCAATTGGTTATGATTCATTCCACGGCTACCCGCGCCAAGCGGCGCAACGGCCGGGTGTAAGGACGCCGTGAGACGATTACGCGGTCGCCGAAGAAGCAGCCGCTTCGCCCAGGGAGTTGGCGAAATGCGCCACCACCATGGACATCTCCTGGAGAGCCATCCGCGCGGCAGCGGTAGAAATCCAGCGGCAGGTCCGGTACCAGACAGTCGTCAGACGATAATAGACGGCCAGCATGCGCAGCTCGATTCTCTCCTGCCTGCCTCCGGCCCGGCTCATCAGGCGAGATAGCGTCGCATAGTCATGGTCCAACATATCCTTCAGCCGGTCCAATTCCGGTGCGTTGTGGCTCAACCGCATTTGAGCTTCCTGGAAGCAGAGGTGATGGGCCTGCGCGACGCTGGTGGAATAATCGTGCGTTGAGGCCGCATCCAGGATCAGGTGGCAGGTGTAGCGGAACCAGTAGCCGAAAAGAAGGAGCGAGGTGAGGCTCATGGTCACGGTGATGACCAATTCGAACATATGCCGTCCGCGCACCTCCCTTCTGTGACCAGATTAACCCCGAAGAAACTTGCGTTGCAATCGATTTTAAAGGAATTAAGATGCTTATTTTCAGGTCTTAAGGAGTACCTTTAGCGGCCACGGTACTGCAGCAAAAGACTTCCTGGCCTCCGATACACATCGGCGTTCATCCGTGTTCATCGGCGGCCCATTATTATACTGGGGCTTCAGCAGCCTCACGATTCGCCGGAAGCGCCCGCTGCAAAATCGTCCGCGATGCTCTCCAGCATGCTCAGCTCGGCAGTCTTGACTTGAAGCTCCCGGCAGCTCGCCAGCAGACGGCTGCACAGTGCGTTGATCAATCTCGGCACGCCGTGGGCCCTGCGGTGAATCTCCGCCAGCACTCCGCTGGAAAAAAAGCTTTGATTCTTCCCGCCGGCCGCCATCATGCGGTGCTCGATATACGCGGCGGTTTGAGTCGCGTCCAACGGGTCTAAACGCGCCCGCAGCATCAGGCGCTGCTTCAAGCCGCGGAGTTCAGGCGCGTCCAGTTGACGCTCGAAGCTGGGCTGGGCGGCAAAGACCACTTGCAGCAACCGGCCATCCCGATTTTCGAGATTGCCCAATAGTTCGATTTCCTCCAAGACCTGTGTCGAGAGTTTCTCGGCGCTATCGACAACCAGGGCCGTGGTCAGCCCTGCGCGGGATCGTTCCAGAAGATACTCGTTCAATGCGATCAGCGTCGCCGTCTTGGTCGCGCTGGCACACGGGAGACGGAAGTCGTGAGCGATGAGCTCGAAGAACTCTGTCACGCTGATCTTAGAATTGAGCAGAACGGCGAAGTGCGTCGCATGCGCCTTCAAAAGATCTCTGAGGCATTCGAGCACGATGCTCTTCCCCATGCCCGGCTCTCCCAACAGAACCAGGAACCCGGCGTTGGTGCGGATCCGATGGAAGAGGATGGCTAACGCCTCCCGATGCTGCGGAGAGGGATAAAAGAACTGGGTGCTGGGATGCGTGCAGAAGGGGTCCGCCGTGAGCCCGAAGAACGAGAAAGGCGATTCGGGAAGCGTGGATGCTGACGCGAGCAAATCGATGCCACCAGGCGCGGCCGCAGCCGCAGGGTGTTCGACGTCAGCAAGCCGCGCGACCGCTGGCGCCGGGTGTTCGACGTCGGCAAGCGGTGCGGCCGCAGCCGCCGGGTGTTCGATGTCGGAAGCCGCGCGGCCGCAGCCGCCGGGTGTTCGATGTCGGCAAGCCGCGTGGCCGCAACCGCCGCAAGCGGCTCAACAGCAGCCGGCTGCGGAGGCTCCGGCTCCTGCGCTGGCGTCTCGGGATCGGCCGCGCTCGACTCGAGTTGCCGCAAAGCCTCGAGCGTGAATTCCTGCGCCCGCGAATGCATCTCCACCCTGCCGTGCGAGTCGTGGACAAAGACCCCGATGGACAGGGGATGCTGCTTGGATCGCTTGACAACCATCGCGATCTGCCACGGCTCGGGGAACACGCGATGAAAAAGCGCGCGCGCGTGTTCCGAAAGGCCCAGATCGTGGCGGCTGACGGTTTGATACCATCCCACGGGAATCAGCCCTGCCGGCTCGGCGCATTCAACTGAGCCGGCGACTGAGCTGGCCAGCAGCCGCTCGAAGGCCTCCGAATCTTTCTTCGAGAGATCGAAGGCAGGGCCGTAATGGTGCTCGCACTCTGCCGCTCGAAAGTGAGAAATATGAACCGTTCCCGCTTCTTTCCTCCCAAGCAGCAGACCTCCGATTTCCACGCCGCCCCAAGCAGAGCGGAGATATCCGCTCATTGCCAGCTCCGCGATTTCGGCGAGTGCGCCAGCTTCGCACCGCACTTCGGCAGCCGGGCCTTTGCCGTGCCAAACGATCGTGGATGCGCTCTTCTCAGTCACTCGCTTTGGTCCCCCGTTCCATCTCTTCCTATCGTATAATCAGAACCAAAGGTTGAGCCTGGGTTCTTTGGGGAAGGGGAATGAAATCTGGCGAACAATCGATTGCGTCTTCCGAGTCGCGGCGCCTTAGCCGTTACGAACCGGTTACCAGCCGCGCCAAGATCGATGCCGTGCTGCGCTTGATGCAGGGCGAATCCCCTGAAGCGGTCAGCCACGAGCTCGGCGTCTCCATTGGCCGCTTGGAGCGCTGGAAGAATCGCTTCGTGGAAGCCGGATCCGCCGAACTCTCCAGACGGCAGGATGAGCCCTCCCAAGGCTGGCTGGCGGCACACTCATCCTCGATTACGCAGTGGCTCTGGCTTCTTTTTGCGCTGGTTGCCCTGGTCAGCTTCCTGGCGAAATTCATGCAGCGCGGCCAGGAATGAGCCATTCGCCATACGGCCAAGCCTTATGCTTCTCGGCTGTACATCCAGTACCGCCATATGCTTACAGATAGACCGAAACAATAAATAGTACTTTGTTTTGGCCGCCGCATGGTGTATAACAACTGTACTGTGATGTTGGCCGAACCCCAGCAGTGGTACGCCTTGTACGTTCGCTCTCATTTCGAGAGGACTACGGAGCAGTGCCTAAAAGGGAAAGGATACCAGGCGTTCTCGCCCTTTTACCAAGTCTTGCGAAAGCGTGCGGACCGGACCAAAAGGCTGGAACTCCCCCTCTTTCCCGGCTACGTCTTCTGCTCCTTCGATGCCAATAAACGGCTGCCGGTTCTAACCACCCCGGGGGTTGTCACCGTGGTCGGCGGGGGCAACGGTCCGGAGCCGGTAGAGGCATCGGAAATCCAGTCAATTCGGATGGTTGCCGAGTCGGGATGTCCCGTCCAGCCGTGGCCGTTTCTGCGCCAGGGCCAGAGGGTTCGCATCGACGCCGGCCCCCTTTCCGGGACTGAGGGCACTTTACTAAAGGTGAAGGACGAGCTTCGGCTGGTCGTTTCGATCACGCTGCTGCAACGGTCTATGGCCGTCGTGGTGGACCAGGATTCCGTGCGTCCCCTGTTTGACACTCCCCGGATGTATGACACTCCGCGGAATTTCCACCGTCACTACGCGGTGATCGCAGGATAGTGCTCGGACACAAGCATTCCACGTAGGCCGTGTATTACAGTAGTACGCTTTTTGCTTGACACAAAAGTCCTTACTACTGTACTATTGACTTCTCCCGGTAGAGATCAGAAGCCCTCGCTGTCTATCTTTTAGCGAAGGAGATCAACCGCCAGGATGTACCAGAAAGGGCGGTAGCTTGCCCGAAATACGGCGAGCTTGCTCTCATGAAAATCCTCAGCCTTGCTCTGGCCATTGCGGTCACGGCTGGCGCGATCGCTCTTCGAGAACCCAGCGAAGCACGCAATCCCGAAGATTTAGCCGCCGCCGCTTTAAACCAAGCCCCGCCCGACGTGCAAACGGCAATTCGTTTGTATGAGGGTGCACTTCAAGGCGACACCGCTAATCCTTACCGCTGGTCTGATCTCGGAAGCGCTTTTGAGATCGCCCAGGAGATGCCTGAGGCACGCCTCTGTTACGCTCAGGCCTTGAAGCTGAGCGGAGATATCCCGCAGATCTGGCTTCGGGACGCGAATTTCCACATTCAGGCTGGTGAACTCCCGGAGGCTCTGCATTCGGCCGGACGCGTCCTTCGGACGGTTGCCGATTACGATGATGTCCTGTTTGGGTACTTTGACCGGCTCGGGTTAAGCGCGGATGCGGTCCTGGCGGAGCTTGGAAATGACGCGGAGCTTGGAAATGACCGCCGCGCCACGTATGCTTACGCGCAATACCTGGTCGGCAACCGCAAGATGGATCAAGCCCCGGAGGTCTGGAAGGAAGCCGAGGCCAAGGGGTTCGCTGACGATCGCCTCACTTCCTCCTATATCGACGCCATGCTTTCAGCTCACCGCTATGCCGAGGCTTGGCGCGATTGGGTCGGATATCTGGACGGGCGGAGAGGGGATTACCCGGATCGCAATCTCCTCTTCAACGCGGGATTTGAAATGGAACCCACAGGGTCGGCGTTTGACTGGCGCATCCGGCCTTCCCGGGAATTTGACACGACGTTGGACGCCTCTGCGGCTCATGAAGGCTCCCGCTCGTTGCGAGTTCGGTTTCACGGAACCGACAACGTGTCTTACGGGAATGCCATACAAGAGACCTACGTCGCCCCTGGCGCCTATACATTTCAGGCCTGGATACGCACCCAGAACATCACTACCGACGAAGGTCCGCGGATTGAGCTGTTTGACCCGGAGTCGCCTTCGCGCTTCCGGTTCTCCACCGGCTCGTTTGAAGGAACCACCGCATGGAAGCTTGTAACTCAAGAATTTACAGTTCCCCCGGGCGAGAATCTGCTGGCGGTCCGCATTGTGCGCCATGCATCGGAGAAGTTCGATAGCAAAATCAACGGAGACTTCTGGATGGACTCAGTGCAGCTTGTCCGGCGCTGAAAAACAGGCGTCAGCTCAGCTGATTTATGTATGACAAGTCTTACGGTTTGTAAGGTTTATGCGAAATAATGCTTGCATTTCTTTATGCTTCAGCGTTATTCTTGATGAAAACGGCGGAGGTGTCGAATGAGGTCAGGACTTTGCATCTGTTTGATGGCGGTATGCGTTAGCGTTTGTGCGGTAGCCAGTCAGCCGATCGCGACTGTTTCGGGCTCGTCTTCTTTTGAGCTCGATGGCAGCCTGATCAACACCGCTGGTGTGACAACATGGCCATTAATGCCGGGAGATCGGGTGGTCGCCAAGGATTCAGCGGTTGTGATTGCGATGCGGGATGGGTCGCGAATCACGCTTGCCGCGAATTCCCAAATTCATTTTGGATCTGAAGCGAACGCGATTGCCGATCTGACCTCGGGCTCTATGCATTTCACACTCTCGGCTGGATCTAATCTGCGGATTCTCCGCGGTGGATCGCCCGTGGTAGGGCGGTCTGGTCTGGTTTCCCCGCCGTCCGGAGTGAGGCCGGCGCTTTTGCCGCCCCCTCCGCCGCCGCCGGCGCCGCCCTCGGCAATCAGCTCCCGTTAGAGGAGTATCCGATCACATCGCTCGCGATGCATGAGTCACAAAGGAGGCTCTGTGGATAGTCTGAATACGCTTTGGAATAAGGCACGAATTTTACCTTTGTTGGCGGCGCTTGCGGTACTGCCGTCGGCATCCGCGGGCATCTTGTGGACGAACGCGTTACCGACCGATGGCAACACGGGATTCGATGCAGCGCCGGTGTACGGAAGCCTGTGCGATGAAAACCAGGGCACCTGTCCGGGAGCTCCGGTGGAACCATTTATCCTCGGAGATCAATTTATGCTCTCCTCGACCACCAACACCATTACCAGCGTAACCATCTACGAAGTCGGGAATGCCGTGACCAGCGAATTCGGAACGCCTGGTGACACGCCGGATACCGAGTTCAGCAATCTGTCCCTTTACGTCGGGCCGGACGGCAGCGCCACCGGTTTGGGGTCCGCGGTCGACAGCTTGAGTGGGGCTTCGTTGCTCTCGGCGTCCTCGCAGGTGTGCTACAGCGGAACCTGCGGAGCCGGGGGGATGAACTATCTGAGCACCAGTAACCCGAACGACTACTACGCGATCTATGCGGTCACGTTTAGCGGCTTGGATTTGACGTTGGGCGCCGGCTTGTACGATTTCGCCATCGGCGCGACACCGATTGGCGGGAATACTTTTGCTCTTCTTACGTCCGATCCTAACAATTCGGGAGGGGCGACTGAGGACAGCGCCAGCCTCAGCCCCAATGGCTTTCTCTATTATTTCTATGACGGCACAGGGGGTGCGCCGCTGGCCACGTATCAGTACGGGCCGGGGGCGATTGCCGGCTACGATAACGGCGCCGACGTCAATGTCGAGATTGACGGAACCACGACTCCTGAGCCATCTACCTTTGGACTGCTCGGACTCGGGTTAACTGGTGTTTGGGCCGGCATGCGCCGCCGCAACCGCCATTCTCGCGCTTAAACTCGCCCGGGGCTCCGCGATTTCGCGGACGCCGACCGTGGGGAATGAACTTTACAATCCTCGCTGCGCTAGGGGTCTGTTTTGGCTACGCAGTCCTCGAAAGGGGCGGAGTTGGCTGGAGCGATTTTAGCCTCACCCTCCTTTGTGTCGGCGTTCTGGGCTGCCTGCACTTCTCCTGGAACCTCCGCCCGCGCCCCCATGTCGACGACGAGGACGAAGATGGTGATGGGATTCCGCCGCTCGATCCTGTCGCCGGTTTTGCGGCTGCGGCGTTTCTGTGCATCGTGGCGCTTCAGCTGGTGCCGCTCCCGACCAGTCTGGTTCGCCATATTGCTCCCCGGAGAGTGGAGTTGCAGGAAGCCTTTCTTGCGGTTCCCGGCGTATCGCCCGCCGGTGTTTCACCCCGGTTCGTCACTCTCTCCGCGGTTCCGCACGCCACTGCCGAATACCTGCTCACCACGGCGTCCTACGTTCTTGTTTTCCTGCTCGTTCGTGACCTCAGCTTGCGGCTTGCGAAATGGCCATGGGCCACTGCGATGCCGCTGCTCATCGTGGTCGGGTTAGAGGCGGCGCTGGGTCTTTTTCAGGCTGAAGCAGGCGGCGTAACGAAATTCGCAAGCGGCACCTACGCCAACCGCGATCACTATGCAGGCTTGATTGAAATGGTGCTGCCGTTTCCGGTGATGTTCGCCGTCGCAGTGCTGCGCCGCGATCGCAATCGATTTGAGGCTCCGGCTGCTCCCGCGCTGAAGGCAAGCTTGCTTCTGACGATCGCGGCAGTCATGCTGGTTGCGATCATCCTGTCGCTTTCGCGCATGGGATTCCTGGCGGCGCTGGCCTCTCTTCTGGTGGCGGGCGTGGCGGCGGTGTCCTTGGGAAGCTGGAGCGGAACCGACTACTTGTGGCGGAAGTGGGTTCCCATCGCGGCCGTCGCCGCGATCGTGATGTTCGGCTTCTTCTTTCTGCCGACCAATTCCCTGCTGGCACGCTTCGCCGACATCAACAACTCGAGCGAAGTCTCGCCCGATACTCGCGTTCAGATCTGGCGGGATGCGATGAAATTAGTCCGGGATTATCCCCTGTTCGGCTGCGGAATGGGCGGGTTCGAATCCTGTTTCCTGAAATATAAGACCGTGGCCCCGATGTTTACCGTGGATTACGCGCATAACGACTATCTTCAGGTGCTGGCCGAGCTCGGAGTCTTCGGCTTCGCCGCGGGACTCCTGTTCGTGGGCCGCCTGTTTCTACGCGCCCTTCGAGGCATTTTCCGTTCGAGTTCCGTCGATGGCCGCCATCTCGCCATCGCCTGCGTAGCGTCGATGACCGCCATTCTGCTGCATAGCTTCACGGACTTTAATATGTACGTTCCCGCCAACGGCATGTTGTTCGCCTGGATCGCGGGCATTTCCGGTATTTATCTTTCACGGCGAAGGCCTCAGTCACGGCGAAGGCCCAACGCTATCCCCTGACACCCATGTCCGCAACTTTCCGCAAATCTAAAATGGTCAGCTTCCGGCTGTCCCCTGCCGACTACGACCGGCTTCGAGAGATCTGTACGGTGCGCGGCGTCCAAAGCATTTCCGACTTGGCCCGCATCGCGCTAGAGAGCTTCGCCGCTTCCGGGCGCCAACCCGACCCCATATCCTCGGAGCTTCGCGGTCTCTACGACCAGGTCCGCTCCCTCACGCTCGAACTCGACCGGATCTCCCAAATCGTCGAAGCCCGCAAGGCCGCTGGAACCTATGAAATCGTGGAGGGCCGTAATGCCTCGACTGCTGAACGGCAAATCTAAATGAATCCCGTGACACTTTCCCTATTCGGTGCGCTGTTCCTGTTCTTTCAGGCGCCGCCGCCCGCTGCCGCTCCCACGCCGGGTCCCGACACCTACACGCTGGGGGCCGGCGATCAGGTTGTTGTCCGTGTTCCCGATCTTGACGAGATTGACAACAAACCCGTCCCCATCGATCTGAGGGGCAGCATCGATCTCCCCGTGGCGGGCCGGATTCAGGCCAGCGGCCTGACCACGGAACAGCTCGAAGACGCCATTGCGGAGCGGCTCAAGAGAGTTCTCGTCAAACCCGACGTCTCCGTCTATCTCGTCGAAATGCGCAGCCAGCCTGTCTCCGTTCTTGGTCAGGTCCAGATCCCCGGCGTCCATCAGCTCCAGGGCCAGAAGAATCTCTTCGAAGTGCTCTCCCTGGCGGGCGGTCTTCGGCCCGAAGCCGGGAACGTCATCGAAATCACCCGCCGCCTGGAATGGGGGCCGATCCCTCTGCCTAGCGCCGCTAGCGATCCCACGGGTCAGTATTCGGTTGCCTCAGTGGACGTCAAAAGCGTGATGAGCGCGTCGAACCCGGCGGAAAACATTCTGATCAAGCCCAACGACGTCATCTCCGTCCCTAAAGCGGATACGATTTATGTCATCGGCGCCGTCAAGAAACCTGGAGCGTACGTTCTTGGCGAGCACCGCAGCCTCAGCGCCCTCCAGATTCTCGCCCTCGCCGAAGGCCCCGAAAAAACCGCGGCCACCAAAAACGCTAAAATTATGCGCGCCCAACCCGGCTCCAACGACCGGACCGAGATTCCGGTTGATCTTCAAACCATCCTGAGCGGTAAGACGCCCGATGTCCCCCTGACCGCCGACGACATCCTCTTCGTACCCGTAAGCAAAGCCAAGGCCGCCGGCTATCGCACCCTGGAGGCCCTGGTTGAAGGGGGAACCCTGTTGCTCTACCACGTTCCATAAGGATCCGTTTCGAACCTTTCCATGCATCAACTACCTGAGCCACCCCTCAACTCCGGAGAATTTCTCCCGTCCCCCGGTGTCCGCAGGGACCAAGGAACACTCCCCGCCTCTTACACCGACGTCGGCTACTCGAACGCCCCCGACCCCTCGGCCGATTCCGAGTCCGGCGGCGTCCTCGAAGTATTGGCGTATCCTCCGCCGGAGGAAGGGAACTCTCATCCTCATCGCTTGCCTGGGCGCCATCGTCGGCTTCCTCGTCACCATTCCCCAAACTCCGATTTATCAGGCCCGCACTTCGCTCGAAATCGTGGCCCTCAACCAGAACTTCCTCAACATCAAGGAATCCAACCCCCTGAGCGATGGCGGAGACTCTATCGACACAACCGACATCCAGACCCACCTCAAGATCCTTCAAAGCGATTCGTTAATCGATCGCGTCCTC
The DNA here is from genome assembly GCA_963765185.1 of Bryobacterales bacterium. GTDB lineage: Bacteria > Acidobacteriota > Terriglobia > Bryobacterales > Bryobacteraceae > Palsa-187. Next base: position 20,515 of record CAVXWB010000088.1, on the reverse strand, counting down.
GCCAAGCTGAAGAGCGATCCTGTGGTGGTGCCTGAAACAACGCGCCTGGCCGCGTGGCGCAAACTTCTCAACCTCGAGCCGCAGCAAACCGACCCTCGTGAAGAAGCGATTTTATACGCCCAGAAGAATTACAACGTGCGCGTCTCTCCCCAGACCCGCATCATCGAAATCACTGTCGACTCCATGAGTCCTCAGATCGCCACCGATTTCGCGAATACCCTGACCAGCGAATTCATCGATCAAAACCTCGAGTCCCGCTGGCAAACCACCCAGCACACCAGTGACTGGCTCTCGCGCCAATTGGATGACATGCGCATCCGTCTGGAGCAATCTGAAGACCGCCTCCAAGCCTACGCCCACCAGGCCGGCCTCCTCTTCACCGGCGATCAACAAAAAAACAACGTTTCCGAGGAGAAGCTGCTTCAGCTCCAGCAGGCCCTCTCCTCCGCTCAGACCGACCGCATCTCCAAACAATCGCGCTGGGAAATGGCCAACTCCAGTCCCGCCGATGCGCTCCCCGATGTGCTCAATGACACCAGCCTCCGGGATTACCAGTCCAAGCTGACCGAAATGAAGCGCCAGATCGCCGAGCTGCACGCTACCTACACCGACGAATCTCCCAAGGTCCAGAAAGTCCAGGTTCAGCTCGCAACCATCGAGAACGCGCTCAGCACGGAGCGCGCGGATATCCTCAAGCGCATCAAGAACGAATACGACGAGGCCTTGCGCCGCGAAAGTCTCCTTACCGCGGATTACTCCGCGCAGCGCGCCGTGGTCACCGGCGAAAGCGGAAAGGCCGTCCAGTACGACGTTATGAAGCATGAGGTCGAATCCAACCGTCAGCTCTATGACGCCATGCTCCAGCAACTCAAGCAGGCCACCCTGGCCTCCGCCTTGCGCGCCTCCAACATCCGCGTCGTCGACCCCGCCAAGCTGCCCAAGCGCCCGTACAAGCCCGAATATTCCCGTCAGCACGGCGCTGGGCCTTCTGCACCGGACTCTTTCTCGGCGCCGCTTTCGTCATCATGCAGGAGCGCGCGGATCGCACCATCCAGGAGCCTGGCGAAACTCAGCTTCTCCTCAACCTTCCCGAGCTGGGCATCGTCCCCGCGGAGAAGGCCGTCGGCCGGGTCCGCCTCCGCTATGTCGGTTCAAACCCTGTCAGCGCAAAAAAAGCGGCAAACGAGCTCCCGGCTTTGCAGCAAACCGCTCCATCCGGAGACGCCCTTGCCCATCTCCCTGCTCTTTCCTCTCGTATCGAGCTCAGCACCTGGCAGCGTAAACCCTCCGCTGTCGCGGAATCCTTCCGTGCCACCCTGGTCTCAATTCTCTTCTCCGGCGATAATGGAAGCCGCCCCCGCGTGATGGTGGTCACCAGCTCCAATCCCTCCGAAGGGAAATCCACCGTAGTCAGCAACCTCGGCATCGCAGTCGCCGAAGTGAATCAAAGAGTCCTGCTCATCGACGCCGATCTCCGCAAGCCCCGTTTGCACGACATTTTCAATCTGAAGAATGACAATGGACTGAGTGACCTGCTGCGCTCGAAAGATACCGTCGGAGCGGCTCTCGAAGGCGCAATTCAGCAGACCCATGTTCCCGACCTGTACGTCTTGACCAGCGGCTCGATTACCTCGGCCGCCACCAGCCTGCTCTACTCCAACCGCATGCCGGAGCTCTTGCAGAAGCTCCGCACCGAGTTTGAGACCATCTTCATCGACACGCCGCCCATGCTCCAGATCCCCGACGCCCGAGTGCTGGGACGCATGGTGGATCGCGTCATTATGGTGGTGCGCGCCGGTAAAACCACCCGCGCCGCCGCCATGGCCGCCCGCAAGCGCTTTTCAGAAGACGGAACGCAGATGTTGGGAACCATCCTCAATGACTGGAACCCCAAGCGCTCGCCCAACGGCTATTACGGTAACTACGGCGGCTATAGGAACGGCTACAACGGTTACTACGCTCCCAAGAAGACCGAAGATTAGGCTGCGATCCCAACCACGCGATGAGTCGCGATACTACAGCCGATCCGCTGCTCGAACGCCCGTCCACCGATCGGGTGGGTGGTTTGGCTCGCAGGGGGGCGTTCTGGACCCTGCTCCTGATTGTCGGTCGTCATGCGGCCAACCTGACCGCGACCGTATTTCTTGCACGCCTTCTGACGCCTACCGATTACGGTTTGGCGGGCATGGTATTCGCGGTAACCGCGTTTTTTCAGGTCCTGTCGGACATGGGTCTAAGCTGGGCCACGATCCGGACTCACGAACTTACCCGGCGGCAGGTCGACAATCTCTTCTGGCTCAATGTGGTCACGGGCGCGTTTTTTTGGGCGGCATGCGCCGCCGGCGGCCCCATCCTGAATCGGTTTTATCATCAAACTGGTCTCTCGGCCATCGCGGCAGTTCTCGGATCGGGTTTCCTGATCAACGGTTTTCTGGCGCAGCCCAAGGCTCTTCTTGGCCGCCAGATGCAGTTCCGGCTGCTAAGTTCACTCGAGATTGCCAGCCGCGTGTTGGCGGCCGCGGTCGGCGTGACGCTGGCTTTCGCCGGCTTCGGATATTGGGCTCTTGTAGGACAATCGCTGGCGATGGATTTCACGATGCTGCTGGGCGTATTCGCGTTCACCCGATATCGTCCCCGGTTGCCCCACTTCGGCCATGGCACAGCCGCTCTGGTTCGCTTCGGCGGATACCTCGCGGCGTCTGGGGTAGCGGATTACTTCGCCCGAAACTTAGACAACGTTCTGATAGGCCGCGTCTGGGGACCCGAACAGCTTGGCTACTATTCCCGCGCCTACTTCCTGATGCTGCTGCCTGCGACTCTTGCGGCAGGAACTCTAAGCGTCGCCGTCATTCCCGCTCTTTGCGCCTTGAGCAACGACCCGGAAAGAATGGGCCGCGCATACCGCCAGGCTATTTCCGTGATTGCCTTGCTCGGGTTTCCCGTCGCCATCGGGCTGGCGACAGCGGCATCGGAGACGATCCATCTTGTTTATGGCGCCAAATGGCTGCCGATCACCCCCTTGCTTGTGTGGCTGAGTATTGCCGGGTTGTCTCAGCCGATCTATGTATCGTGGGGGTGGCTTTATTTGGCGACGGGAAAGAGCAAGGCTCTGTTCTGCTGGAGCCTCGCATCCTCCGTAATTCTTTCCATCGGATTTGTCGCAAGTGTCGGACGAGGTGTACTTGCTGTCGCGGTCACTTACGCCGTATTGATGGGCTGCGTCCTGACAGCTCCAGCGCTGTATTATGCGCACCGCTCCGCCGGACTGTCGTTCCTGCCCACGCTGCGGGTCTTGGTACGGCCCCTGTTCGCCAGCGCTCTGATGGGAGTCTCCGTCATGGCCGTGGGAGCCGCGATGTACGCGTATGCACAATCGTGGCCGGCAGTGCTGTGCGTAAAAGTGATTGTAGGGGTAACGCTCTACGTCGCTATTTGTCATAAGCGAATTCGCTCGCTGATTCGGGAAGGGCGCGCCTCTTTTGCCTTTTGACTCGCACGAATAGCGCGCGCATAAACCGGGACAGCCACCGTATTTCGCCCACCGGGAAGCTCCATCGAATCAATGCGCCTCTGTAGCGAAATATGGTGACTCTCCCAGGCTTTTGCGACTCGGCCCCTTCTGCCACGGGCTGATAGCGCGCGCATCCCACCCGTGTTTTTATATTCCTCCGACTATCCTCCCAACGATGGCGGCATCGCCCGCCTTTGCGCGGGCCTGGCAGCCAGTTGGCCCAACTTCATTTCCAAACCCGGCGTCTTGTACCACAGCCGCGATGCGGCGCCAAGGATTCACCCCTCCTCCGGCGACATAGGAATCCGCATTGTCGGCCCCCGTATTGTGCGGGAATGGCGATCCTTCCGGTTCCTCCGCCGGGTGCGCGACCCTGGCTTCGTGGTGTGTGGTCTTTGGTATCCGGATGCGTTGATCGCTCTGCTTGCGGGAGTTGGTCCTCTGGTCATTCTCGCTCATGGCAGCGAACTGATGCCGGCGGCGGGATGGAGGCGGAGTGTTTGGAGACGCCTGCTCCGGTGGGTTTGCGAATCGGCGGATTTGGTCGTCGCGAATAGTAGTTATACTCGGGCGCTGGTGCTGAAGGCTGCTCCCCACTCGAATGTTGCCGTGGTGCCGCTGGCGGTCGATCATCAACGCTTCTGCCCGGGGACAAGGAGCGCGCTCGCGCTCAGCTCGGAGCAGGCGGCCGTTTGGTGATTTCTTCGGTGTCTCGATTGCACCCCTACAAGGGGCACGACGTTGTCTTGCGGGCGCTTGCTGCGTTGCCGCCGGAGCAGCGATCGCAATTTTTGTATCTGGTGGCCGGCAAGGGACCTCATCTGACTCGTCTGCAAAGTCAAGCCGCCGAGTTAGGGTTACAGGAGTCAGTCCGCTTCCTGGGATTCGTGTCCGACGACGATCTTCCCGACCTTTATCGAGCGTCGGACCTGTTCGTACTGTGCACCCGGGAACACGCAGACAGGCGAGAGGTGGAAGGCTTTGGGATGGTGTTCCTCGAAGCGCAGTCCTGCGGCACTCCCGTGGTTGGAACGCGAACCGGAGGAATCCCCGATGCGGTCATTCACGACCGGGGTGGCTGGCTGATTGACCAGAACGACGTCCCCGCGTTGACTTCGATCCTCACCCATCTTGCCGAGGACCCAGCCTTCTTTCGCGATGCTGGTTCAGTGGCCCGTCAAAGGGTCATCGGTGAGTGTACCTGGGACCACTATGTCGGGCGCCTCCAAGCCACTTTGGAAGCCGGAGGAATCCGGGTTGCCTGACCTCGGCAACCAACTGTCATTGCCATGAGATATTTGTTTTTCATTCTCTTCGTGGCCATGTTCCTGCCGAATTTCGGAACCGGGGGCAGAACCGACTACGGAACATTCGAACTCTCCGACCTCATTGTCGGACCCTACCTTCTGGTCGCGTTTCTGATTGCTCGAAAGCGTAGCGGCCTGCTGGTGGATCAGGCTCTCGAAGTGCTGGTTGTATTTCTGGCTTGGGCGCTCATCGGAGCTCTCTTCATTACTTTCCGCTATCACTACGGAACCGATTACTACGAACGTTTCTCCCTCTTGAAGCTGGCGAAATTCGCTCTGTACTGTGCCGCTGGAGTGGCCACTGCAATGGCCTTAACCAACGAATGGATTCAGCGCCGTTACCACTGGGCCCTTCTGGCTGCGGGGGTCACCGCCGCGTCCGGACTCCTGTTTTTGCCGGATCTCAAGGGCAGCTCGGTAGCCGGCGAGGCGATTCAGGCGTATAAGTCAAGCAACGGGATGAGTGTGCTGCTGTCGATGCTAGCGTGCTATCTGCTGGCCTTGTGGCTCGCCCAGACGAAATCCCCTTTGTGGCGTCGCTGTGCACTTCCTTGCATGGGACTTATGTTTTTAGGCGGCGCTGTTTCGCGCGGTCGAGGTGGGTGGGTGGCAGGGCTGATGGGGCTCGCGTATCTTGGCCGCCGCTACGGGATTAACCGCAGGCTCGCAACCTCCGCCGCGTTAGCCGTCGCGCTCATTGCGGTCGCATACGCGTATGTAGACGTATTCCGAGCGCAGGTGAATTACACGTTGTTTCCCGATCCGGAACACGAAAAAGAGTATAACTCCGGCGTTTTTGGCATCGACGATGGCGAACGCCTTAGTATTTTTCGGGATTCCGTCGTGCACATTCTCGATGCACCTGTCTATGGGACTGGGTTCTACCATCGCGGCGGCGACTCAGGGCTGTATTTGTCGGGTTCCCACAATTTCTTCCTCCAGATGTTCCTTGAGACAGGCCTGGTGGGGGGCGCGTTGTTTCTCGCGTTCCTTTTCCTGCTTTGGCGGCACGCGAAATCGCACATGGCAAGAGCGGCCGGCTATGAGATTCCGCTGAAGGCTGCCTTGATCGCCGCAATTGTGGGCCCCATGAGCGGTGAATACTTCTACGGCGGGATCACTCTGTTCGCCCTGTTTGCCCTATACGCGCCATGCGGAGCTCTGCTTCGCGCAAGCTCTGCCCGTTTGCGGGCTTCTGGAACCGGTCTTTCTTCTCCAGTCATAAGACAAAGCTCGCCGCAGATGAGATAAAGGTCGTGAGCAACAAAGAATCATTACCGAAGCGCATTGAGGCATCAGCGAGGGCCAACCAGAAGACCGTATCGGAATGGATTCGCGGGATCGTGGCATCAGCGCTGGAGGCATGAGCCGAAAATGGGTAGCGGCTCCAGGTTATGTTGTTGGCTTGGTGGTGACCTCGCAAGCACAGGCCGCACGACATTAGTAACTGAGCACTACTTGGTAGCGGGACTTCTACGAGCAGGGTGTTCCTCTACCAACTGGCATAGTCTCGTCGGCACAACGCCATGAATGCGATCAACAGAATTGCGTCAGCTGTCAAAGAGGGGCGCTTGCTTTCGGGCTTGCTGCGGCTATCCCGGCCACCCCTCGTGGATCTGCTGCGCGAACGCAAGCTAAGAGCGGCTCTGAAACAATGGCAGGAACCCAATAGGCAACCGTCTTTGATCCATTTCCACGGAGATTTTTCCGCGTCTCTGGAAGCCGTGGCTCTCAAGGGCAGCTTCGATACGGCGCAGCAAGGTACTTGCAGGCTCCCAGAGGAAATACGGGGCATCGAGGGTATGTCAGGTCAAAAATACAGATCTCTCGTTAACGACCTGATACGTGTTTATCCTGATCCGCGCTATTTAGAGATAGGCTCCTGGCGTGGTTCTACAGCCACTGCGGCACTGCACGGGAATAGAGCACAAGCTCTTTGCATTGACAACTGGTCGCAATTTGGCGGCGCGCGATCTGAATTCTTCTTGAATATGGACAAGGTCATCTCTGAGGACATCTATTTCCGATTCTTGGAACAGGATTTCCGCAGAGTTGATTACCGTTCCATCGGACAGTTCAATATCTATTTTTTTGATGGCCCCCATTACGAGTCTGACCAACATCGCGGCGTAACGCTCACGCAACCCGCATTGCTCGATCCATTTGTCCTGATTGTTGACGATTGGAATTCGCGCCTCGTTCGAATCGGAACGTTTAGGGGGCTAATCGATGCGAAGTGCCATCTCGAATGTTCGATTGAAATCAGGACCACCCTCAACAACACGGCCCCGGTCGTCTCTGGTAAGGCGAGTGAATGGCACAATGGCTATTTTTTAGCGGTCGTTCGCAAGGGTTAGTGTCTGGGCGAAGGGCCGTTTGCATAATCAACCTGGAGCCGCTACCCGAAAAATGAGTTTTCAAAATTACACGCCCGCTGTGGACGACGCCGATATCCAACCCCGCTTCCAGAACTGCCGAGGGAACTTGACCCTTGCCGTGACTTCGGGATGGGTGGGGTAGCGCAGTCCGTCTGCCGCCTCGCTGGAGCCGCCGAACTCACACCGCACCCATTCCGCCAATGCAGATCTTCGTCACATCCGCCTATCCCGATCCGGAACCACTCAATAGCTTTCTCGCGATGGCCGCCCACGGGACGCGGCATCGCCTCGCCGGCTCTCTTCAATCCGCGGATGCGATCCTCTTCGTCGAAAACTCACATTACCACGACGACGTGTTCTTCTCGCGCCTCAAAAGGAATGCGCTTGTCCGCCGCTTCCGCGATCGAACCTTCATGTACAACGAGCATGATCGCCCATGGCCGCTACTCCCCGGTCTCTACTGCTCCATGTCGGCTCGCTGGTTCGATCCCTCCCGGCAGATCGCAACGCGCTACATTCGCTTGTTCAATATGGTCGACGTATCTTCGTCCAGCGAGGATATTTTAGTCTCGTTTATGGGGCGGGCGGGTACAGCGCTTCGCAGACGCATCGTGCGTCTGTCGCATCCTCGCGCCGCTTTCATTGACACCTCGGACTTCAATGCGTTCTTCGCAGGCACGGATACTCCGAATCACAAGAAGTACGCGGATGTTCTTCGCCGCTCCAAGTTCGTGGTGTGCCCTCGCGGTGTCGGCACAAGTTCAATTCGACTCTTCGAATGTCTTCACGCCGGGCGCGTGCCGATCATCGTGTCTGACCAGTGGGTGGAACCGGAAGGGCCGGATTGGTCGGCGTGCTCTATTCGCGTCCCGGAAAGCGAAATCGAGAGCATCCCGCGGATTGCGGAACAGGCCGAAAGCCGATGGCCGGAGATGTCCGGCGCCGCGCGCGAGGTCTGGGCCAGGTACTTCGACGACAAAGTTTACTTCGATCGGGTAGGTGACGCGCTGGCCGTATTGCTCTCGCGCCATGCTTGCCTGAACTCGCGCGCCCGGCGCATGCCCAGCCTTCCGGAAGCATACTGGCGGGTGCGCATGACGGTCCATCAGTTGGCCAAGATCCGTTCGGGGCGCGTGACCCAAGCTCCGTAAAATGAGAATATCCGTTATCATCGTAAATCTCGACGGCGCCAAATGGCTGTCTATCAGCCTGCCGAGTTTGCGGGAGCAGACGATTCAGCCATTAGAAATCCTGGTTGCTGACAATGGGTCATCCGATGATTCCCGATCGATTGCCGAAAAATACGGAGCGGCTTTTTTGGCACTCGGCAGGAATCGCGGTTTTGCGGCCGCCAACAATATAGCTGCCCAGAGCGCGGGCGGCGACGTGCTCGTCTTCCTGAATAACGATATGCACTTCGCCCCCACGTTCCTGGAAGAGTTGACTCGGCCCTTGAGCGATCCGGCGATCTTCGCCTCGGACGCTCAACAGTTCACGTTTGAAGGAAGGTTGGCTCATTCCGCAACCCGTCTGTGCGCTCGGGGGTGGATGCGAGCCTTCGCCAGCCGCGGCTTATTGCCCTTCGATATAGAGCAATACGCCGCGACCGAGATAACCAACGTGGTGCAAGCGTGTGCCGCGAACATGGCGGTTAGAAAGGCGACATTCCTGGACCTGGGCGGGTTTGACGATCGGCTACCCGCCGGGTGGGAGGACACCGACATCTGCTGGCGGGCCGCTCTCAAGGGGTTAGGGATGGTCTACGTTCCGGCTGCCAGATGCTGGCACAAGATCGGTGCAACCTCTGAAGTCGAACCCGGGCGGAGCGTCAGATACCGCGGCGACGTGGGCGGACGCTTATTGGTGGCTACCAAGCTTCTGCCAATAGAAATTGCGATTGTTCTGTGGGGGTCTGCAATTCTCGGGATCGTATCCGACGCGATTTCGGGAAAATGGCCAAACCTGAGGCGAAGAGTTCTGGTTTTAGGTGAATTCGGGCGTTTTATACCGTCACTGATTCGGGAAAGACGTCGGCTTTATGAAACCGCAGGGCGTTCTCCGCGGCAACTGGTAGGCATGCTGCTCAAGATCGGCGATCATACGATCGAGCTGGCGCAAGCCCACAACTGATTCTTATGGCCGCCGCTTCCGAGTCCCATCCGAGCACGATGTCCCTTAGGGGCCGTTATCTTGTGTCTCCTTTCGAGGACGCCAACGATCCGAGGTCTTGGAGCGGTACCCCTTACTATTTCCTGCGGGCGTGTCAGTCCGCGGGTATTTTGGACGAGGCACTACCCGCGCTCAGCAGCCCCGGACTGCGGCGCGCCTTGGCCAGAATCCGATGGAACTTGAAGCGATCGATGACGGAGTTCCGGGTGGGTGGGTATTGGTATTCGGAAGAATCGTTTGAAGACGTCTGGCAGCCAATCATGCCTCTGCTCGAAGACGCCTTGATCGTTTGTTGCGCCTGTCCTATGCCGCTCATGGTTTCCATGAATGAACGAATCAGAAAGTGGGCGTTTATCGACCAGACCGGGAAGCAATACTATGAAGGCAGCTGCCCGATGGGCGCCAAACTGCAAAGAGAGCTCTTCGATCGCGAGACGATTGCATACCAGTCTTGCGAAGGCATCATTGCACACAGCCAATGGGCTGCAACAAGCGTGGCAGAGGACTACGGCATTCCGAAAGACAAGATCCACGTTGTCATTCCCGGCGCTCATCTCGACCCGGTCGCCTACCAAACCTGGCGCCAGAATAGTGCAGCCGCCGCGTTTACACGGCGCCTTGAGAGTTCGGCGCTGCGGTTGGTCTTTTGCGGCAACGACGATCTCTCTGGCAAAGGTCTTGACCGGCTAATCGAGGGTATTTCCGTGGCGAAGGGACGCGGTTTTCGGGGACGCCTTCGTATCGTCGGACGCTTTCAGGCGGCGCTTATGCGCCGATACCCAAACCTGGATGGCATCGAATTTGCCGGGTTTGTCAACAAAGAGAAGGAACCTCTCCGTTTCATCGAGCTGCTCGCCGACAATGACTTGGGGATTTTGTTATCGCGAAAAGAGGCGGCCTCCACAGTGGTGCGAGAATTCGCTGCGGTAGGGTTGCCTACAGTTGTGACCGAAGTCGGCGGCATGCCCGAGCAGACTATTGCCGGAGCGTCGATCGTGCTCCGGCGGGATGTAACACCGGAGCGGGTTAGCGAGACGCTTCTCCAACTGGAAGCCGATCGCACCCTGAGGGAACGCCTAACCTGGGCAGCCTGGGAGGCGCGCGACACGGCGCTATGGTCCGCGAGTACTTCCAAGATCCGTGCGTTTTGGCCGTACCCCTGCTGACAGCCCGTGGTGAAAGTCGCCTGGCGCAAAAACCGGGACAGCCACCGTATTTCGCCCACCGGGAAGCCTCCATCGAATCAACGCGCCTCTATGGCGAAATATGGTGACTGTCCCAGGCTTTTGCGATTCGGCCCCTTCTCCAATGGGCTGCTGAGCGCATCCCGGGTGCAATGTTGATCAACCCCCATTCTAAAGACGGTGTCACGGTCATTATTCCGACATTAGATCGGGAAGCTTTCCTGAAAAACACAATCGAGGATTTGCTGGCCCAAACCGTGATGCCGCTCGAGATTCTGGTAGTTGACCAGTCGACTCACGTCTCGTCTGGGTTTCTGGACTTCGTGCGGGATAATGCGGACGTAATCAGCTACCATCGAGTCTCATTCCGCGGATCGGCAAAGGCTCGCAACTACGGTTGGCAGCGGGCGCGTTACGATGCCATCGTGTTTGTCGATGACGACATTCGATGCGATCCGGGGTTCCTGGCGCAGCACGAACGGACTTTATCGCTAGCCGGCGTAGGACTGGTGGCGGGTGCGGTGGACGTGCCCGGCCAGCCAAGAAAGTCCGCAAAGGCGACCGGCAGGTTCTTTAAGTGGACGGGCACGGCGACCACTGGTTTTGAGGCTGACGGCGAGTTCGATTGTGACCACGTCATCGAATGTAACTTCGCAATTTCAAGACACGCCATGGCAGCCGTGGGCGGAATAGATGAGGCGTTTAACGAACGTCCTGCCCTTTACGAAGGCATCGATCTGGGATTACGGGTAAAGAATGCCGGAATGCGGGTCCATTTCAATGGTCGTGCCCGAGTGACACATTTAGCTGCGCCGTCTGGCGGGAATCGAGAACGTAATATTCCACTCTATTTCTGGGGACTCGCTCGTAACCAGGCCATTTTGATTCATCGTCACCTTCGCTGGTTTCGCTGGCCAACGGCATTCGTACGCCTGTCCTGCCGTGCCGTTCGCTATGCCGCTCACTATCATAAGCCGGCTGTTTTGGCGTCTCTATTCACGGGATATTTCGCTGGTGTCAAAGCCGCCAGCCAAGAGCCCTTCTGCACACCGTACGTGGAGGTAGGCCGCGAAGAGGTTGACCGTGTCTTCAGTGGCGACTCCGCTCATTAGAAACTGAGAAACTGCCTTGGTTGAAGCGAACGCACTCTCGCCGATGGTCTCGGTCCTGATGCCGTGCTACAACGGTTCGGCCACGCTGGCTTGGGCGGCTTCGTCGCTGGTCGCGCAGACATACTCCCGGTGGGAGTGCATCTTTGTCGACGATTGCTCCTCCGATGGATCGATGCAGCTGATCGAGAGAATTGGAGATCCAAGATTTCGCTGCTTTCGGCTGGCCCAGCGAGCCGGCAGAGGCTCGGCCCGGCAGATTGCCCTCGATCGGGCAGCAGGCGAGTATATCTGCCTGCTCGACGCCGATGACTGGATTTACCCGGACAAGCTGGAGTCGCAGGTTAACTGGATGTCCGCGCAACCCTTGCTCGGCCTCATCAGCAGCGGCCTCGCCATCGTGGATGGCAAGTGTGATATTGTTGGCGTCCGCCCCGCTCCTGGCGAAAGGGGGAGGATTGCGGTCTTTGAGCCTCGCAACACTCTGCGTGCGCCGATCTTCACCTCGTCCATTATCCGTAGCGAACCGGCGCGGCGCGTCGGCTTTCGTGCGGAATACGAGTGCGGCGAGGACGCGGATTTCCTTGAACGTCTGTGCGCCCTGTGCCGATATGGCATCGTCGCGGATGTGACCTACGTATATACGGAGTACGACACGGTCACGCTACCCAAGCTCTTGAGAGCGAATCAAGTCTTTCGAAAGCGCCTGCTGGCAAGATTTTCCTCCGATCCCCTGGCAATTGGCTTGGAAGTCGGCAAGATATTCGCCAAAACTGCCGCATATACGGCATTCTTCAAGAGCGGGCAGGCGCATCGCCTCATCGCGCGGCGCTCCTTCACGCCCGATGACGATCAGGTGGCAACCTTCCGTCGAGCCCGCGAGACTGTGGCGCGAACCTACGAACAGCTGTTTGGCCAAGTGATGACCGCCGGCTAAGAACCTTCCCATGTCCACCAACTGCGACACACGGACCGTATCCGGCTTTGGGAAGGAATGGAGCCGCTTCGATCAGAGCACGCTCAGCGGGGCAGAGCTGCAAGCGATATTCGGCGTCTATTTCAGCTTGTTCCCGTGGCAGATTCTGCCGCGGGATGCCGAAGGCTTCGATCTGGGGTGCGGGTCCGGCCGTTGGGCCCGCTTCGCTGCGCCTAAGGTTGGGCGTTTGCATTGCATCGACCCTAGCGCGGAAGCCCTGCAAGTCGCCCGCCAGAATCTTTTGCAAGCGCCCAACTGCACGTTTCATCTGGCCTCGGCGGCGGACATACCTCTCGCCGATAATTCGATGGATTTTGGCTATTCACTCGGCGTTCTGCATCACATACCGGATACGGAGATGGGCATCCGGTGCTGCGTGGCTAAGCTGAAAACCGGCGCGCCGCTGCTGCTCTATCTTTACTACGCATTCGATAATCAACCTGCCTGGTACCGGCTGGTTTGGCGCATTTCGGACCTTCTCCGCCGATTCATCGCAAGCACTCCGTTCGCCGTCAGATACATAATCAGCCAAGCCTTCGCGCTATGTGTGTACTGGCCCTTGGCCAGAGCTGCTGGTATAGCGGAACGGTTGGGCAAGAACGTGCACTCGTTCCTGTTGGCCAGCTACCGGCATCGCAGCTTCTATACGATGCGCACCGACGCCCTGGACCGCTTCGGCACCGGACTGGAACATCGCTTCACTCGTTCCCAGATCCAGAACATGATGGAGCGGGCGGGGCTGGAAAGAATCAGTTATAGAGAGGCAGCGCCCTTCTGGTGTGCAATCGGGTACAGGAAGAGCATGAATGGCGCCAGTCAAGAAACAGCTAGGCGCAATCAAACATGTGTGGAATCGTAGGCATCTTTGAAAGGGCGGGGGCGCACGCCGAGCGTGCCTCGCTAGCTGCAATGACGCGTGTCATTCGCCACCGGGGCCCCGACCACAGCGCTGTCTTCACCGATCGCGAGGTTGGTTTGGGATATGTCCGTCTGAGTATTTTGGATTTGTCTCCAGCGGGCAACCAGCCCATGGAAGACGAATCCGGCCAGTTTGTTTGCGTCTACAACGGTGAAGTGTACAATTTCGCTGTACTGCGTGAGGAACTGGAGAGCGAAGGCGTGCGCTTCCGGTCGAGATCCGATACCGAGGTGGTTGTCAACCTGTTCGCGCGGCAGGGAGTCGCCGGTATCCAGAAGCTGAATGGCATCTTCGGACTCGCGCTGTGGTCGAAGCGGGACCGGGAGCTATGGCTCTTTCGCGATCCGATCGGCGTGAAACCGGTGTATTATTTTCTGGACGCCCGGCGGCTGATATTCGCCTCGGAGTTGAAAGCGATCCTCGCGTCCACCAGCGAAACGCCGGCGATAAATTCGCAGGGGCTCCTGAACTATCTCACCTACGGCCACGCAGTGGCTCCCGCAACCATTTTTGAGGGTGTCAAGAAGCTGATGCCCGGTCAGTATCTGCGGGCGAAAGGTTCGGAGATCCACTTCGGCCGGTACTTCGAGTTTCCGTCTCCATCTGGCCGGCGCGAACCGCGGCGGTCCACGCGCGAATGGGTGGAGGAGGCAACGGAAGTTCTCGGGGCAGCCGTCCGCCGCCAGGCCATTGCGGACGTCCCTGTGGGCGTGTTTCTCAGCGGCGGTATCGATTCCAGCCTCATCACCGCTCTGATGGCTCAGCAAAGCTCAGCGGTCGAAACCTTCACCATCGGCTATCCACAAAGCGGATCTTTCGATGAAACTTCGGATGCGCGGCTTGTGGCGAAGCATTTTGAGACCCGTCACCACGAAGTTCAGGTGGAGCAATCCGATCTTGTCAACGCCCTGGATCACATCGTCTATCACTTCGATGAACCCTTCGCGGATGCCGCCGGCCTGCCCGTCTATCTGCTCTCGCGTCTGGCCCGGACGCGCGTCAAGGTCGCGCTTTCGGGTGAGGGCGGCGATGAGATGTTCGGCGGGTACAGGCGCTATGTCGCGGAGCGCGCCGCCTCGGCCTACGCCAGGGTTCCCGCCGCCCTGAAGGACGCTGCTATCCGTGCCGCTTCGCATTTCGGGCGCGCTCGCGTCATCAACCGCATCGCCAGGACGCTGGCCATTGCAGATCCGGCTGTGCGCTATGCCGGCTGGGTGGAGGTCTTCTCCCGCGACGCATTGGAAGTTCTTCTGGAAGGAAGCCTGCGCCGCCAGCTTAAACACTTCGACGGAGCCGGCGGTTATCGCGATCTTTTTGAACGCTCCGGTGCCAGCGACGTACTGTCGCGGCTTTTCTTTGTCGACTCCCAAACCTGGCTGCCCGACACCTATCTGAGAAGGTGGACAAGGCCAGCATGGCGGTTTCGCTCGAAGTCAGGGTTCCCTTCCTGGATCTCGACGTGGTTCGGTTTGCGGCGCGCCTGCCTGACCAGCTTCGCATCCGGCGCTTCACCACCAAGTATCTTCTGCGCCAAGTGGCCAAGCCATTGCTGCCGCCGTCCATTATTCAAAAGCCCAAACACGGCCTGGCCGTGCCGACCGATCCATGGTTTCGCGGCAGACTCAAGGAGTATGTACGTGGCGTCCTGCTTGACCCCGGCTCGCTAGGGCGTGAGTTTTTCAATCCCGCGGCCATTGAAGCCATGCTGCAACGGCATGCGGCCATGCAAGAAAACTGCGAACGGCAGATCTGGACCTTGCTGGTGTTAGAGCTGTGGATGCGGCAGATAGGCAGCGCCACGCTGGCGGACCATCAACTCGCTCATAGTCCGGTGTGACGATGTTCATACACGATAAACCGAGAGTTGTAATCGTTACGACAGCTCCCAAGACGCTCCAGTTCTTTTTTGTCTCGCAAATTCGTTTCCTGATGGCGGCTGGTTTCGACGTTCACACCATCAGCTCGCCGGGGATTGAACTGGACGAGTTTCGCAGCCAGCTTCCGGTTCAGGCGCACGAGGTGCGCATGGAACGTTCCATAACTCCGCTTGCGGATCTGGCCGCCGTGCTGCGATTGGTGCGGAAATTCATCGCACTTCGGCCTGCAATTGTTCATACTCACACTCCCAAGGCCGGTTTGTTGGGGATGATTGCCGCAACCTTCGCCCGTGTTCCCGTCCGCATCTATACGATGAACGGTTTGCGCTTCAGCACTTGCCGGGGCCTCAAACGCGCCCTGATGATTGCGGCTGAAAAGCTGGCGGGCTCCCTGGCACCCGACGTTTTTTGCGTCAGCAGGTCCGTGCGCCAGGAAGCGATTCTGGCCGGCGTCTGTCGCGCGGACAAGGTGCGAACCCTCGGCAACGGCGGGAGCCATGGCATCGATCCGCGCACGTTCGATCCCGATCGCCGAAACTCTTCCGATCGTCAGCGAGTCCGCGCCCAATATGGGCTACCGGCTTCTGCCGTCGTTCTCGGCTATATTGGCCGCGTCGTTCGCGATAAGGGGATGCACGAGCTGCTGGAGGCTTGGCGGCTTCTACAAAATGATTTTCAAAACCTCTGGCTGCTTATCTGCGGACCGCTCGAAGCCGAGGACCCGCTTGCACCCGATGTCCTCGCCGCCCTGAAAGCCGATGGGCGGATCCGCATGACTGCCGAAACCGTGAAGGACATTCCTGCCGTCTACGCGGCCATCGATATCTTCGTTCTGCCTTCCTACCGCGAAGGCTTGCCGAATGTTGCCCTGGAAGCGCAAGCCATGCGGGTCCCCATCGTCGCCACCCGAATCAGCGGAACGGTGGACGCTGTGAAGAACGGAACCACCGGCGTCCTTGTCGAAGTCAGAAATCCCGTGGCGCTTGCCGGGGCGCTGAGACCGCTCATCGAGGACGGAAAGCGCCGGCTGGAACTCGGCCTCGCGGGGCGGGCTTTTGTCGGGCAATATTTTCTGGAAGACCGGCTCTCTGAGTTGCTCGCGGCGGAGTACCGCACTTTGGTCGCACGACGATCAAACCCAGGACGATCAAGCAAAGCAGGACGCTTGATCAAGCGGACCACCGATATTGCTTTCGCGTCACTCGGCCTGATCGTAGGGTGTCCGCTGCTGCTGGCGATTGCCGTTACCGTCCGCGCCAGCATGCGGTCCACGGTGCTCTTCCGGCAAACGCGCACCGGTTTAGACGGACGCCTTTTCCGTCTCTACAAATTCCGGACCATGACCGACGCGCGGACGCGTGATGGCGGCACGCTGCCGGACCAACAGCGGCTGACTGCCGTTGGCCGTTTCCTGCGCAGGGCGAGCCTCGACGAGCTGCCGCAGTTGTGGAACGTGCTCCGGGGCGACATGAGTCTGGTGGGTCCGCGCCCGCTGCTGCCCGAATATCTGCCGCTCTACAATCCCCGCCAGCGCCGCCGGCAGGAAGTCAAGCCCGGAATCACCGGCTGGGCTCAAGTCAACGGTCGCAACACGCTTTCCTGGGAGGAGAAATTTGAACGCGATGTCTGGTACGTCGATAACCAGAGCTTTGCGCTCGATCTCCGCATCCTTTGGCTTACCGTAAAGCAAATGCTCGCAAGAGACGGAGTCAGTCATCCCGGACACGCAACCATGCCCAACTTCACCGGCTCCATGCAGGACCAGTAATCGGCGACATGAGTGATCTAGTGTTATGGGGCGCGGGCGGTCACGGGAAGGTCGTTCTCGAGATTGCAAAGGCGATGGGGGGATTCAAGAATATTTCCTTCATCGACGATGCCTTCGAGGGAACCGATCGTGAATTCTGCAGCTGCCAGGTCTTCGCGGCTTGCCAGTACCTGAAATCGGTGGAGGGCCAGGCATGCTCTCAGCATCTGGTGTCCATTGGGCAAAACGAAACCAGGGCAGCATGTTTTCAGAGAATCCTCGATCATGGCCTGCCGCCCGCCACTCTCGTCCATCCGTCCGCGGTGATATCAAAGTCGGCCCGGCTCGATGACGGGACCGTCGTCATGGCGAGAGTCGTGATCAATGCGGGTGCGCAGATTGGAAAAAATTGCATTGTGAACACAGCCGCCGTTGTCGAGCATGACTGCAAAATTGGCGACCATGTGCATCTTTCGCCTGGGGTCCTTCTGGGCGGAGGCGTGATCGTGCATCCGTTTGCACATGTAGGGATTGGCGCGATCGTCCTGCCCGGAGCTGAAATCGGTGCGGGTGCAATCGTCGGGGCCGGAGCTGTCGTCCTCAATTCGGTACCGTCCGGCGCCACCGCCGTCGGAATTCCGGCCAGGGCTGTGGTTCGCGTGGGTAGGTAGTCTCAACATCGCTTAAATGAGCCGCATACTCCTCTCCGTTCCCCACATGGGTGGCAACGAGCAGGCCTACGTCCGCCACGCGTTCGCCACCAACTGGCTCTCGACCGTTGGCCCGAACATCGCCGCATTTGAGGAAGCGTTTGCGGAGCGGGTGGGACTCCCGGCGGTCCAGCCGCCAAGATGGCTTTTCCACCGCCTCCGAACACTGCCAAGCGGCCGTCACCGCCCCTGGCCACGCCGCCCACAGAATCGCAGGAATCGCGACAGCGGCCTTCGCAGCCACCAACCCCGCCGCGCCCGTCCGGCCGCCTCGCCAGAGGGCAACAAGCGGCGGCTGAACGTCCGCCGCAGGCTTTGCCGCCCAGTCTCTTGCCGCATCCGCGCCTTCGCCGCCGAAGCCGTCCGCGGAACCCGTGGTGCCGTCTCTGAACGTCCTCGTCCGCAGTCGGATCGGCCGGATCGGTCGGATGCGGACCCGCGGCTGCCCGCACGTTCTCGTCCTGCCCCGCAGCCCGGCCGCGGCCGCGAGCTCTGCCGTTGCCCCCGGGCCCAAGCCGGCCGCCCGGCCCAAACCCACGCCTCCCGACCGCCTGGTCTGGTCGTTTCCGGAAGAATTGCCTTCGGAAGAGCAGGCCATTCCGCTTCGCAACTCGCCGGCGGTCGACGCCGGCGGCCGCGTCTCCTCCAATACCAGGACCGCCTAGTGGCCTTGGTGGAAGAGGACGAGAAGCCCAAATTGCTCTGGGAGTATACCATTGGCAGCCGTGCCCCCGGCCGGTCGTCTCGTTCCGCAAGATACGCTCCGCATCCACTGCTGCGACGGCTACCTGCACTGTCTCGACGCGGCCACTGGCAAGCAGGTCTGGTCGCCGGCCGGCGTCGGCGACCCGTTGGGCTATGCCGCACCGGTGACGGATCGCGACGGCAACACCTGGGTCAGTTCGCACGACGGTGGCCTGGCCCGCGTCGATCACCAGGGGCGGAACCAAAAGCCTCCCTTCTTCCGCTCCCGGCACAAGTTCGACTCGCCGGCCGTCGTTGCCGACGGTGTACTGTATGTCGGCTCGGAACTGGGCTACCTGTTTGCCATCGATATCCGCGGCGATCGCGGGGTGAATCAGTGGACCACGCGATCGATCAGGGCTATGTGGGGATCGTCCGCTCTGCGCCATCGTCACGCCCGACAACCTGATCATCGTCGCCGGACAGGATGAGTGTCTTTACGGCGTGGCGCCGGCGGGGACGCTTGCCTGGAAAACGCAGATGCCGGGCCAAATTTTTGGCTCGCCCGTTGCCGATCGCAACGGTCACATCTATCTCGGCCTCAGCCAGGCCCCGCGCGGCATGGACCCGCGGGGCGTGTTGGTGTGCATCGACGGCAACAGCCATAAGGTCCGCTGGGAGTATCGGACCGCCGCGCCCGTGGAATCGACGCCCGCGATTGGCGACGACGATTTGATCTACTTCGGCGACAACGCCGGCGTGATTCACGCCGTGAACTTCTTCGGCAAGCGCAGTGGACGGCCGACGTTGGTTCGCCGGTCCGCTCGGCCGGCACGCTGCTTGCTCCCAAACGTCTGGCCTTTGGGCTGGACAACGAGTCGTTAGTGGTGCTGGACTGCACCTCCGGCGGCTTGGCCGCGGAAGGCTGGCCCAAGGTCGGCCGCACGCTCGGGCAGAATGGAATAGCGTAAGGATCGACTGAAACCTATAGGAACAAAATGATGCAATTCATTCAAGCCGTCTACGAGCGCGGGGTTTTTCGCCCCACCGATCCGGTGGATTTGCCGGAGCATTCCCTCGTTGAATTCGAACCGCGGCTTGTCGCGCCAAAGCCGGCCGCCGATCCGTCGGCTACGGCAATTTATGAGATTCTTTCGCGAAGTTATGAGACGGGCGAGACCGATCTGGCCGCGCACATAACGAGCATCAACCATGACGCAAGTGTTGCTGGACACGGTTGGTTTGCTGGCTGGAATCGTAGCGACCAGTGGCATCTTCGCGCAAACGCGCGATGGACAACGTGATTGCTTCGGGTCCGGTTCAATTCTCGTCAACGTCGTTCATCCTGCTTGAATGTGGAAATGCGGCGGCACGGCGTCCGTTTCGACGGGAGGTTGATTTGCTTCGTCAACGCCTGGAGGCCCAGAATCAGTTGATCCTTCCCACGGAAGCCACCTCCTGGGCTGCCTTACGGTTTACGCGACGGCGACGGAGCAGGTGCTGAGGCCCGGATTCTTTGAGGCGCAGAAGCTTTCTCAGTCTTTGAATTTGTGAAGAGCTATCCCGCCGCCTGGTCAGCCCCCCCGCCCTGAAAATCCCGCCCCAAGAATGCGAAAATAGGACCCCGCCCCCCGTGCGCGCTGCAATCATTTCGCAACATCCTTGGGGGAGAAACAGGGGGCGTGCGGACTTGGCGATCGCGACACGCCCCCCGCATCAAAACTATACTTCTACGATCATGGATTTGGCGGAGGAAGTCAAGACCCACACCCGACAGGTGGAGGGAGGAGAACGGGCGCGCCATGGCCAAGCGTGTCCGCATTGTGGAGCGGCCAAGGAAGAGTGTTTTCGGGTGCATGACTGCCGGCGGCGAAAGTTCCGCTTGGTCTTGGGGCGATGCATCCACGTGGCACTGTCCTCGATCCTGCGTTGGCGGTGCCTGAG
>CAVXWB010000087.1:0-14624 GCA_963765185.1 Bryobacterales bacterium | reverse complement strand
GGCCAAGTGCGGCGATTCTGTGGTGGATCTGGGCGAAAGGCTGGCGAAGAAAAAGGAGGGAGGCCGCCTTTCATGGCGCTGGCGAGACTTTCTGACCACCCGTTGGCAAAAAAGGCTGGTCGCAATCGAGGCGATTGCTATATACTGTCTAAAAGCCAGGGACCAGAACGGAAATCCCGGCTAAGAGACTCGGAGGAGCCCATGAAGCCAGTGCACCGCGCACAGCCTTTTAGACTATTTCATTTTCTGCCAATCCTTCCCGTATTAGGGATCTCCTTGGCAGGATTGTTGCCCACCGCGGCATTCGGCGGCGAAATCCTGCTTGCAGAGTATACGAACCCTGGCGTGGTAGGCGCCTACGACAGCACCTCTGGCGCCCTGGTGAACTCCAACTTGCTTACGACGAATTCCGATCTGACTGGCATCGGGGTGTCCGGGTCCGACGTTTTTGTCGCAAACGAGTACGGAACGGTCGGCGAGTACACCGACCTCAGGTGGAACGGTTAACGCTTCACTGATCACGGAGAGCGGCGGCGGCGAGCTGGGCGACCCGGTGGTCATTGGCTCGAACTTATTTGTCGCGAACTATAGCACCGGAGTCATCGGCGAATACAACGCTACATCCGGCGCAACAGTCAACGCTTCATTGATCTCGGGATTGGCAGGGCCATATGGCCTTGCGACGGATGGAACGAACCTGTATATCACGGACTATGACGGCGACACCATCAGCGAGTACACCACCTCGGGGGGTGTTGTGAACGCCTCGTTAGTCTCGGGGCTCTCCACTCCGACGTTCATCGCCGTCATTGGCTCGGACCTGTTTGTCACAGAAGCTGGCTCCGGGTGCGTCGGCGAATACACGACATCCGGCGCCACCGTCAGTCTCCTGCCTGATCTATGATAGCGGCGGCGAGATATGGGGCCTCACAACGGATGGAACGAACCTGTATGTCGGGGACTATGACACCGGAATCGTGGGCGAATACACAACCTCGGGGACCGCGATCAACGCCTCTCTCTTCACGGGCCCGTCTGCCTATGACATTGCGTACGCCGGAACATCCTCAACGCCGGAACCAGCCTCACTCGTTCTGACTTCATCCGGGTTGTTGGCATTCGCGTTTGTGGCTCGGAAGCGAAAAGCCCTGGGCCGTAGCTCGAAATAGCACGCCAAATCATACATGCCCATCGCTTCGGAGCGCCGGGCGCTGCACGTACATAACTCAACGCCCCGCCGGATTTGCTCCCGCGGGGCGTTTTGCTCATAAATCGGAAATGCCACTTTAATAGCCTTGAAACATCAGCTCTTCAAGAGCCATCCGCCGCACCTGCCACAAGTCGCGCTCCTCATCATGCACCTTCAGCTTGCACTCGCCTTCATCACTAAAACTCAGGGTCACCTCAAACACCTTTTTGCCTTCACCATCCTGCACCAGGAGTGCGTGCTCGGCAAGGGTGAAGATCACCGACCTGTGAACCTCTCCGGCTTCCAGAAGCACCGTGAAGTCGTCGCCGTTCGCCGTCATTGAAAACTCATAAGGAGAATTATTCGGGCGCAAAGCGTTGCGAGTCTTAACGTCCTCTTCAACTTGTAATCTGAGTTCCTTGAAGACGTTGGGCAAAGAGCATTGGAAACGCTTGGTCACCCAGTCCGTTTTGTCGTTCACGCTTTCACCTCCAAGCCGCCATGGTCAAGGATTTCGGCGCGCCTGCCCTGGATCCGTAACCGCAGCCGGTCAAACGCCAGATAAACCACCGGCGTCGTATACAGCGTCAGCAACTGGCTCAGGAGCAGCCCTCCGATAATCGTAATGCCCAGCGGCCGCCGCAGCTCATACCCCATGCCCGTCCCCAGCGCCAGCGGGAGAGCCCCCAATAACGCAGCCATCGTCGTCATCAGAATCGGACGGAAGCGCAACAGGCAGGCTTCAAAAATCGCTTCGCGCGGCCTCTTTCCTTCCTGGCGCTGCGCCTGAAGAGCGAAATCGATCATCATGATGGCGTTCTTCTTCACGATCCCGATCAGCAACACGATGCCGATGATGGAGATGATGTTCAAATCCTGTGCGGAGAGCATCAGTGCGAGCATGGCGCCTACGCTCGCCGACGGCAGAGTGGAGATGATCGTCAGCGGATGGACCAGGCTTTCATACAAAATACCGAGGACAATATACACCGCCAGCAGCGCCGTCAGAATCAGAATCGGCTCCGTGCCGAGAGATTGCTGATAGGCCAGCAGGGTTCCCGCAAAAAAGCTGGTCATCGTGGACGGCGCGCCCAGCTGCTTTTGCATCTGATCGATGCTCAGGGTGGCGTCGCTCATGGATACGTTCGAGGCGAGGTTAAAGGACACCGTGACGGAAGGAAACAAGCTGGTGTGATTGACGGCCAGCGGCGTGGTGCCGGCTTGACCCTTGGCCATCGTAAGCAGCGGAATGTTGGTGGCGCCAGTCGCCGCGCGGCCCGTCGTTTGCAGGTAGATGTCTTTCAATCCTTGCGGGCTCTGCCAATACTGGGGAGCAACTTCCAGAACCACGTAATACTGATTCAATTGCGTGTAAATGATGGACACTTCCGATTGGCCGAATGCGCCGTACAGCGCCGTGTCCAGCGACTGGGCGGAGAACCCGAGCTTCGCCGCGGTAACGCGGTCGTAGTCCATCATCTCGTCAAGGCCGCCATTTTGCTGATCCGAGCTCACGTCCTGCAATCCGGGGATGGTCTTCATGTGGTCGAGCAGGATCGGTCCCCACTGGGTAAGATCCTGCTCCGAGTCGGCTTGAATCGTGTACTGGTACAGGGCATTACTGGACCGGCCGCCGATGCGCAGGTCCTGTACGGCTTGAAGGAACGCGGAAGCCCCCGACAGACGATTCAATTTGGGGCGCAGGCGGTCGATGATCTGAGCGGCATTCACCTTACGCTCCGCCAGCGGCTTCAGCGCGACATAGATGTTGCCGGTATTTGTGGCTCCGCCGGTGCCGGTAAATCCGATGACATTCGCGACCGCAGGGTCATCCTTAATCACCGTGAGAATCTGCTGCAGGGCGGCGTTCATGGACGGGAAGGATGCATCCTGCGGTCCCCGCACGGCGCCGGAAAGCGCTCCGGTGTCTTCCTGCGGGAAAAATCCCTTGGGTATTATGTCGATCAGCACCACATTGACCGCGATGGTGAGAAACAGCACGATGAGTGTAGGCGCCGGATTGGCCAGCACCCAATTCAAGCTTCCGCGATATAACGACAACATCCAGTCAAACGCTTTTTCGCTGGCCATGTACAGGCGGCCGTGTTTTCGAGCGCGCTCGTTTCGCAACAGATAGGCGCACATCATGGGCGTGGTGGTCAGGGAGATGACCATGGACACCAGAATGGAGGTCGAGAGAGTAACCGCAAATTCGCGGAAAAGACGGCCGACGATTCCGCCCATCAGCAGAAGAGGAATAAAGACGGCAATCAGCGACATGCTGATGGAGAAGACGGTGAAACCGATTTCCTCGGCGCCCTTCAGCGCCGCGGAATAGGGATCCATGCCGTTTTCCAGATGGCGCGCGATGTTTTCCATCACCACAATGGCGTCATCGACCACAAATCCCGTAGCAATCGTCAAAGCCATCAGCGAGAGGTTGTCGATGCTGTATCCGAACAAATACATCACCGCGAACGTACCGATCAGCGAAACCGGCACGGCCACCGCGGGAATCAGCGTGGCGCGGCCGTTGCGCAGGAAGACAAACACCACCATGATGACGAGGCCGATGGAAATCAACAGCGTCCTCTCCACGTCGTCGACGGAGGCGCGGATGGTGGTGGTGCGATCGAGAACGATCGTGGTATCGATGCCCAGCGGAATGGAGGCCTGGATGAACGGAAGTTGCGTGCGGATGAGGTCGACCGTGGCAATGATGTTGGCGCCGGGCTGGCGGAAAATGATGACCGGAATCGCGCGCTTGTTGTTCAAATAGCCGGCGACACGGATGTTTTGCACGGCGTCTGTCACCTCGGCGACATCGGACAGCCGGATCGCCGCGCCTTTGTTATATCCGACGATAAGCGGCTTGTAGTCCTCCGCGTGCGAGATCTGATCGTTGTCGATGATGTCCGCAGTCACAA
This sequence comes from Bryobacterales bacterium, assembly GCA_963765185.1. GTDB lineage: Bacteria > Acidobacteriota > Terriglobia > Bryobacterales > Bryobacteraceae > Palsa-187. Next base: position 10,508 of record CAVXWB010000087.1, on the reverse strand, counting down.
CGCCATTGGAGATCTGGCCTTTTGCCAGGTCGGAATTCTGAAGACTCAGCACGGACTGCAGATTCGCGAGAGTGAGTCCGTAGCTGGCCAACTGTGTGGGATTCGCGTCTACGCGCACGGACGGCAGCGCGCCGCCTCCCACGCTCACCTGCCCTACGCCCTGGATCTGCGACAGCTTCTGCTCAATCACGGTGGAAGCTTCGTCATACAATTTATCGGGGCCGTATTTGTCGGAAGTAAGACCCAGGATCATGATCGGCGCATCGGCGGGATTCACCTTGCGATAGGTCGGATTGGACGGGAGGTTGGTGGGCAGAAAGGTTCGCGCCGCATTGATGGCAGCCTCCACATCGCGGGCCGCGCCATCGATGTCGCGGCTAAGGTCAAACTGAATCGTGATCGACGTGGTTCCCAGCGTGCTTGAGGAGGTCATCTCCGTCACGCCCGCAATATGACCGAACTGCCGCTCCAGCGGAGTGGCGATGGACGACGCCATAATTTCGGCGCTGCCTCCCGGCAAGCTGGCGCCGACGGAGATGGTCGGAAAGTCCACCTCCGGCAAGGGCGCCACCGGCAGCACCTCAAACCCGATCGCACCGGCCAGGGCGACCGCCGCTGTGAGCAGCGTCGTAGCCACCGGCCGGCGAATGAAGGGTGCGGAGATGTTCATGCCTATTTGCGCGAAAAACGCTGCGCCAGATTGTCGAAAAAGATGTAGATGACGGGCGTCGTATACAGCGTAAGGATCTGGCTCAACAGCAGCCCGCCCACCATGGCGATGCCCAGCGGCCTGCGCAGCTCGGAGCCGAAGCCGCTTCCCAGCGCCAGCGGCAGCCCGGCCAGCAGCGCGGCCATGGTGGTCATCATGATGGGACGGAAGCGCAGCAGGCAGGCCTCATAAATTGCATCCGTCGAGTTCTTTCCGCGCGTCCGCTCGGCGTCCAGAGCGAAGTCGACGATCATGATGCCGTTCTTCTTCACGATCCCGATCAGCAGGACGATGCCGATGATCGCCACCACGCTTAAATCCTGGTGAAAAAGAATCAGCGCCAGAAACGCGCCCACGCCCGCCGACGGCAGCGTGGACAGAATCGTAATCGGGTGGATAAAGCTTTCGTACAAAGCACCAAGCACGATGTACACCGTGACCAGCGCGGCAAGAATGAGCAGCGGTTCGCTCGAAAGCGAACTCGTGAATGCGGCCGCGGTGCCTTGAAAGCTGGCCTGAAGGCTGGGAGGCATGTGCATGTCTTTCTGCACCTTGTCGACCGCCGTAATGGCGCTCCCCAGTGCGGCGTTCGACGCCAGGTTGAACGACACTGTGATGGCCGGAAATTGGCCCTGGTGTGTAATCGCCAGCGGCTCGGTGGTGTTCTCAAAGTGCGCGAAAGCGCTCAGCGGCACGGCGTTGCTGGTGGCCGAACTGGTGGCGCCGGCGGAGGCGGCTCCCACGCTGGAGGTCGCCGTGGAGGTGCTGGCCGTGAGTGCGTTTCCGGGAGGCGCAAGAGTATTTGCCGACGGGGTGTACAGCGCGGAACTGGTGAGCGCATTCGATCCCGCGGAGGACGATCCGGAGGACGAGAATGAGGAAGCGGCGCCCGCGCCGGCTGCACCGGAGGACGCATTGGCTTGAATGTAGAGCTTGTTGAGCTTGTTCGGGTCGGTCTGAAATTGCGGTTCAGCCTCCAGCACCACGTGGTACTGATTCACCTGCGTATACATGGTGTTGATCTCGCGTTGGCCGAAGGAGTCATAGAGAGTGTTGTCGATGGTGGTAGGCGCGATCCCCAATCGTGACGCAGTGACCCGGTCAATCACCAAAGATAAGGCCAGCCCTCCCAATTGCTGATCGGTGGCGACGTCTTCCAGCTCCGGTAACTGCTTCAGCCGGGCCACGAAGCGGCCGGCCCAGTCGTTCAGTTCATTGGCATCGGAGTCTTCGAGAGTGTACTGGTATTGCGTGCGGCTCACCCGGTCGTCCACGCTGATGTTCTGCACCGGTTCCATGAAGAGCTGGATTCCCTGAACCTGCTTCAAGTTGGAGTTGAGCCTGCGGATCAGGTCCGATGCGCTGATCTTGCGCTGGTCGAGCGGCGTCAGATTGATCGACATCCTCCCGCTATTCGTCGTTGTATTCGTGCCGTCCGCGCCGATGAACGACGAAAGGCTTTGAACGGCAGGGTCCGCCAGAACCGCCTTGGCAAGCTCCTGTTGCTTCTCAGCCATGGCTTTTGCGCTGATCGCCGGCGCCGCCTGCGAGATGCCCTGGATGACGCCCGTGTCCTGTATCGGGAAAAATCCCTTGGGGATAATGATGTAAAGAAAAATCGTGAGTCCGAGCGTGGCCAATGCGACCAACAGCGTAATGGTCTGGAATCGAAGGACGAACTTCAGCGTGCGGCCGTAGAACGCGATCATTCGCTCGAAGACGCGTTCGGTGGCTCTATAGACGCGCCCCTGCTGCTCCTCCGGCTGGCGCCGCAGAATTCGCGCGCTCATCATGGGCGTCAGCGTGAGGGACACCACTGCCGAAAGGATGATGGTGACGGCAAGTGTCACGGCAAACTCCCGAAACAGGCGCCCCACCACGCCGCCCATGAACAGCAGAGGGATCAGCACGGCGATGAGCGACACGGTCAGCGAGAGAATGGTGAATCCAATCTGCTCCGCGCCTTTGAGCGCCGCGTCCATGGGCCGATCGCCCATTTCGATGTACCGCGAGATGTTCTCAATCATCACGATGGCGTCGTCCACCACGAATCCGGTGGAAATCGTCAGCGCCATCATCGATAAGTTATCCAGGCTGTAGCCCAGGATGTACATCGCCCCGAAGGTGCCAACCAGCGACAGCGGGACAGCCACGCTCGGGATAATGGTGGCATAAAGACTCCGCAAGAAGAGGAAAATGACCATGACCACCAGGGCGATGGTCAACAGCAATTCGAACTCGACATCGGAGACCGACGCTTCGATGGCGGTCGTAAGATCGGTAAGCGTGGTTATCTGAATGCCCGTGGGCAGGTTGTGCTCAAGAGTCGGGATGAGCTGCTTGATGCTCTTGACCACGCTGATCGTGTTGGCCCCGGGCTGGCGCTGCACGTTCAGGATCACGGCGGGGCTTAGATTCATCCACGCGGCTTGCTTATTGTTCTCTACGCCATTCACGATGCGAGCCACGTCGGTCAGCATCACCGGGGCGCCGTTGCGGTATGCCACCACCACCTTCCGATAATCGGTGCTGGTGACCAGTTGATCGTTGGCGTCGATCTGGTAATCCTGGCTCGGTCCGTCGAAGTTCCCTTTGGCGGCGTTCACGCTGGCCTGGGTCAGCGCGGTTCGCAGGTCTTCCATGTTGATGCCATAGGATGACATCGCGGCCGGGTTGGCTTGAATGCGCACCGCGGGTTTTTGCCCGCCGCTGATGCTGACCAGGCCGACTCCGTTCAACTGCGAAATCTTTGGCGCAAGGCGCGTGTCCACAAGGTCCTCGACCTGGGAAAGCGGCATGGTATTCGAGGTGATGCCCAGGGTGAGCACCGGAGGATCGGCTGGATTCGTCTTGCTGTAGGTCGGCGGCGCGGGCAGGATGGACGGCAACAAGCTCTGCGCCGCGTTTATCGCGGACTGCACCTCTTCCTCGGCGATGTCGATCGACAGGGTGAGGTTGAATTCCATCACGATGACGGACGTCCCTCCGGAGCTGGTGGAGGTCATCTGGCTCAAGCCTTGCAGTTCGCCGAATTGGCGCTCCAGTGGCGCCGTAACCGTCTGCGCCATCACCGTCGGACTTGCTCCCGGATAAAACGTGAGCACCTGGATGGTCGGATAATCGACCTCCGGAAGCGCGGAAACCGGCAATTGCGTATAGCCGACAAGACCGACCAGCAGGATCGCAGCCATCAGCAGGGAGGTGGCTACCGGCCGCAAGATAAACGGGCGCGACGGACTCACTTGGCTTTGCTCCCGCCCGCATTGGCCGGAGCCGGCGTGTTCGCAACCACCACTGCGGCGTTGTCCTGCAGCTTATCGAAGCTGCTGTTGGCGACAACCTCTCCAGGATTGAGGCCGCCCACCTGCGTAATGCCGCCGTCGGTAACTCCCGGCTTGACGCTGCGCATATGCGCGATATTGTTTTGGATCACATATACGAACGATGCCTGGCCATTTTGTTGGATGGCGGATGCCGGAATCAGCGTCACTCCCTGGAGTGTGTTCACCAGCAGCCGCGTGTTCACAAACTGGTTCGGAAAAAGCGCATTATCCGGGTTGTCGAACTGGGCTCGCCCTTTTACCGTCCCCGTCGTGGTGTCAATCTGGTTGTCCAGCGTCAACAGATCCCCGCTGGCAATCTTCTTCTGGGCGGCGCGATCATAGGCGTCCACGGGGAGCTTCGCTCCCTGGCTCAGGCGAGCTTGAACCTGATCCAGACTGTCTTCCGGTATCGTGAAAATTACGGTGATGGGCGTCAGCTGGGTGATGACCGCGAGGGTCACGGTTCCGCTGGATTGCACCACGTTGCCCGGATCCACCAGCCGCAAACCCACCCGGCCGGCGAAGGGCGCAGTGATGTGGCAGAAGTCGAGCTCAACCTGGTCGTACTGCACCGTCCCCTGGTCGTTCTTGACGGTGCCCTGGTCCTGCAGCACCAGCTTTTCCTGGTCATCCAGGATTTGCTTGGCGATGGCGTTGCGTTCCCAGGCGGTGCGATAGCGTTCCACGTCCATCTGCGCCTGCGCCAGCACGTTTTGGTCTCGCTCCAGCGCCCCTTGCGCTTGTGTGAGCATGGCGCTGTAGGGACGCGGATCGATATCCACCAACGCATCGCCCTTCTGGACCGTTTGACCCTCCTGGTAATGCACGGCAACGATCAGTCCGGTTACTTCAGCGGTGATGGAAGCGGTATAGACCGGGGTGACCGTTCCGATCGCATCGAGATAAACGCCGATGCTCCCTTTTTTAGCTGTCACGCTGGTGATGGTGATCCCCGGCGCCGGGCGGTTGGCCGCCGCAGCCGCTGCCTTTTCGGCGTTTTCGTGGTGGCGCCAGATCAGAAACCCGGCCAGCGCCAAAGCCAGAAGCAAGAGCATCCACAGCACGATGTGCAGGATCCTGCGATGCCGGGGAGGCGCCTGAACGGGAGCCGCGATTTGATGGTCAGGGCCGATGGGTGGTGGTGGCTGCTTGTCCAGACTCTGCATTTTGGCTCCCGGCTTCTGGGTGAGTATAGACCGCGATGCCGGCTTGCGGATGCGCAGTCAGGCTGCCGGCCGGCCCTTCGATCCTGTCTGCGGAGTCACGCGGCATCGCTGTTCAACATGCACGCGACGCCGTTCAACACGCACGCGGCGCGCCTGCTCAGATGCGCAAAGGGTGCGGCGCGCACCACCGGGGCGATCGGGAACTGTTTCGCGCCGCGCTCCGTTTTGCGCGAGTTCCTTAGACGCTTGGGTGGAACGATTCGCGGGACTGTGGCCGGGCTCATGAGTTCACCAGTTCGCAATCTTGGGGGGACCGTTCAAGAGCTGGTTTCTCCCACTTGACAGTAGGGCTAGAGTCTCCGATCCTGCGCATTGCGTGAGCACGCCAACGACCAAAAGAAGCAATTCTTGTCCGCCGTCGACTCGGCATCGGCTGGCGACATTCTACCGCATCACCGCAAAGTGGGTCAACGTCTTAATGACGGGCCCGCCAAAACTTCTGAGCGACGATCCACGGTCACTATGACTTCCTGAGGTCAGGGTTCGGAAATTTTTGCCGCGTGCCCAACACCAAGCGCAAGAAGGAATATCGCCATCCCATTATATCAGCCACCTGTATACCGGCATTGCGCGCCCCATGAGAAAATGGAGGTTTGGAGCTTGAGTACCCGTTCCACCGGAACCGCGCCAGACTGAAAGGGGCAATGCGTCTTAAATTGCAAGGAGACAAGCATGCGAGACGGCTTACGCCGAGCGACGAAGCTCCGCGGTTCAATTGAAGCGCAAAGGGTGCGGCGCGCACCCTCAAATCAACCCGGGGACCGATCGCGCCGCACTCCGTTTTGCGCAAGTTCCTCAGAAGCGCAAAGGGTGCGGCGCGCACCCCCAAGTCAACCCGGGGACCGATCGCGCCGCGCTCCGTTTTGCGCGAGTTCCTCAGAAGAACGTGGCACAGCGAGCATGGGCCGAGCGGCAGCGGCCTGCTCTGTTCTGATCACGATCGCTCTGCTGAGCGGGTGCAATGTTGGCCCCAAATATGTCGCGCCCGCCCCTCCCACTGCGCCGGCTTTCAAGGAGGCGGCTCCCGCGGCCTACAGCGCCGCGCCGCCCGGCGCCTGGCAGCCCGCGCAACCGCAAGATGCGGTGATCAAAGGGAAATGGTGGGAGATGTTCAATGAGCCCGACCTCAACACGCTCGAAGATCAGTTGGACATCAATAACCTGAACATCGCGCAATACTTCCAGAACTTCATGGCGGCCCGCTCGCAGGTGAGGGAAGCGCGTGCGGGCTACTTTCCCACCGTGAATGCGGTTCCCTCGGTCAGCAAGAGCGGGACGGCGGCGCGAGGAAACGCGGTCGCGCAATCTGCCAGTACAACGTCCGCTTCCTCGACCAGCGCAAGCACGACCGGCGGAAGCACGGGCGGCACGGGCTTCGTCCTGCCGCTCGAAGCCGCGTGGGCGCCGGACCTGTGGGGGCGCGTCCGCAACACGGTCAATGAGTATCAGTACGCCGCCCAGGTAAGCGCCGCGGATCTCGAAAACGAGCGTCTCACGGAGCAGGCCGCTCTCGCCGAGTATTTCTTCGAGCTCCGCGGGCAAGATGCATTGCAGGATCTGTATAACCGCACCGTGGTGGCCGATCGGCAGTCGCTGGAGCTGACCCGCGCTCTGCTGGATACCGGTATCGCCAACCAGGAGGCTGTGGTGGAAGCGGAAGTCACTCTCGAAAACGCGGAAGCGGCAGCCGTCGGCATCGCCACCAACCGCGCTTTGTACGAGCATGCGATCGCCACCTTGATCGGGAAGCCGGCATCCAGCTTTGAGATGCCCGTGAAGAGCCTGACCACGCCGGTTCCCGCGATCCCCGTGGGCGTGCCTTCGCAGCTGCTTGAGCGCCGTCCCGATATCGCCGCGGCGGAGCGCACCATGGCGCAGGCAAATGCGGTCATCGGAATTGAAAAGGCGGCTTACTATCCCACGCTAAACCTGACCGGAGCCGGCGGGCTTCAGTCGTCTACCCTGGGGGCGTTGTTTTCACTTCCAGCGCTGTTCTGGTCGCTGGGGGCTTCGGCCACCGAGATCATCTTTGACGCCGGTCTGCGCAACGCCACGGTGGCCCAGTACACCGCGACTTATAATGCCAACGTCGCCGCCTATAAGCAGACTGTGCTGACTGCGTTTCAGCAGGTGGAAGATTCCATCGCGACTCTGCGTGTGACCTCGGAGCAGATCGCCCGTCAGAATGCGGCCGTAAAGTCCGCCCAACAATACCTCGAGATCGCCATGTCGCGATACCAGACCGGTCTCGATCCTTACCTCGACGTGATCACCGCGCAGAATACGCTCTTGAGCGATCAGCAGGCCGTGGTGACTCTGCGCGTCACCGAAATGACCGCGGCCGTTCAGCTGGTCCAGGCCCTGGGCGGCGGATGGGACGGAACCAAGCTTCCCGCGGCATCGCAGGTTACCTCGAGCGAGGCATCGCGCCAGGTTGCCGATACGCCCTAAGCCTGGCGCAAAAACCGGGACAGTATTCTCATTTCGGCCGGACCGGCGGACTGACATCAGACAACGCTCGCATCCGGCGGAAATGAGTATACTGTCCCAGGTTTTTGCGCTGCGGACCGTTAGCTGAGTTCGCGCCAGTCCCGCTCCTTCAACTCGACATTGTACTTCTTCGCGGCGGATTTGATGCGTTTCCAGGCAGCGTCCCGTTCAGAGTCGCTCACCCCCTCCACCTGCTTAAAGCGGGCGATGGCGTTGCGCACGTGGGCAGCGTCATGAATCGGTTCCTTGCGCTCCTTGGGGAAAGCAAAATTTTCATCGGCGATATGATCGCGGCTGGCTTCAGTGATCTTGGACATGCTTCCCGAAGAGCAAATCCATTGCCACTTAAGCGCGCCATCGCAGGAACGCGCCGACACCGCCAGTCGATTCGAGCAAAGTCGCCTCTTCGATAAACGTTACAGTCGCGCCGGTCTGCTTGGCCTTCGTCACCAGCAGATCGGGCAGGGATGCTTGCCGCGGTTCTTCGCCTTCCGTTCCTCCCTCTGAATCGGGGATTTCAGGCGCAAGGATGGCTTCCACTTCCTCCGGCTGGGGATGGTTCTGCTCCAGCGCGCCGCTGATCAGCAGTTCTTCGACTTGTCCGTTGGCCAGGGCTTCGAGCGTCTCGTGCAGCCCAACCACGGCCAACCCGCGGGCGCGGTATTGACGCATCAGCCGGTCCACCTTTTCCGTGGCAGTCTTGGCTTCTTGCTCCTGTAGCTGCTTCAGGGTTGCGGTGAGAACATCCTGATCGGAGGAATGAATATCCAGTTTCATTACCTCCACCATGGGGACCATTTCCTGCGGCAGCTGTTCTTGAAGCAACGGAATCACAACTGAATCTCCGGCAAGAATGATGTGGCTTACGTGGTCTTCGCGGACAATCTGAGCCAGGCGCTCAATTACCTCTTTGGCGTGTTCCTGGTGCGCGTTCCCGACACGCCGCTGGTAACGGGCTTGCGACCATCCGCCCACCTTGACTCGATGCACCTTCTTGCCTTTCACCTCCTCGGCATCGATCACATGGCCAAGCCCGAAGACGAAGATGCGGGCCGTGTTCGTATCCGTGAGCACCGCGGCGTAGCGTGGGTATTGCTCATCGAGCTGGGCCAGATGATACAGATGAGGTTGGTTGTAGGCGTAGACGCGGTTCTCGCTGACAGGGGTTGTTAACTGGATTGCCTCGAAGAATTCTTCAGCGCCCCAACACGCGAATAGGGCGACCCCGTTTGCCGCGGGTCGATCTTGTCGGTGGCATAGGCAACGATTCGCTCCACGTCCCGATCGAAGCTTTGATGCTCCGGGGAACTCGGGCGCAAGGTCTGGGCCAACGCTTTGAATTCGCGATGAAGGTACGGCACTGCGTCGGGCGATCGTCCGTGCTGATCCGGTTGAGTGTTCAGGTAAACGCTCAACACCGGCAGCGTGGTGGGCTCGAAAGCCACCAATCGCGCGAGTGGCTCTTCGATTGTGGTCGCAGGGGTTGTCCCAGAATGCTCTGTGATCGTAGATGACATAACAGTGCATGGAGCACGCCACGGGCCAAGAAATTCTTGTCGCCTACCCGGCGTGAATCTCCGCACGCTGGCTCACTGCGTCGCCGTCCCCGCTTTTTAACCCGCCGAAAACGATCGTGGAAACGAAGGTCATCCCGCCCAGCACAAAAAACGCCCTGTGGACGCCCCGAATGAATTCCGCGGGATTCGAACGCGCGTGTTCGGGAATGAAGAAGACCGTCACCAGCGACGCCGAAGCGACTCCGAAACTGATGGCCATCTGCTGCGTCGTGCTGGCAATGGAACTTGCGGCGCTCTCCTGTTGCTTGCTGACATCCGCATAGACCAGCGTGTTCATGCTGGTATATTGCAGCGACGTGAAAAACCCGTAGAAGAACACTTCCGCCACGATCAACCACACCGGCGTGCCCTTCCCGATGGTCGCGAACAGCAGAATCAGCAGGCCGATAACCAGCGTGTTCGAGACCAGTACGGCGCGGTATCCGAAGCGCGCCAGAATCCGCGGCATGGTCACCTTCAGGCTCATGGCCGCAATCGCCTGCGGCATCATGAGCAGGCCGGATTGGATCGGCGTGAACCCCAGGCCAACCTGATACAACAGGGGAAAGAGAAAGGGGATGCCGCCGATGCCCAGCCGGGTCAGGAAGCTGCCGGCCACGGCCGCGCGAAACGTGCGAATCCGAAACAGGATGAGATTCAGCATCGGATACTCGGTCCTGGTGGCGTGAATCCCGTAGCCCGCCAGCAGTAGGATGGAAAGCGCCAGAAGGCCCAGAACTTCACTCGCGTCCAAGGTGTGCTCGCCAAACACCTCCAGCACGTAGGAAAGCAGCGCGATGCCCGATCCGAAAAGGATCAGCCCGGCCACATCGAGCGGGTTGGTGCGTTCGCGGTAGTCAGGCAAATGCAGGTAGACCATGCACAAACCGGCCAGGCCAATCGGAATATTCACAAAGAAGATCAGCCTCCAGTGAAATATCCGACGATCAGGCCGCCGGCGATCGGTCCCAGCATGGGGCCGATCAAAGCGGGAATGGCGACGAAGCTCATGGCGCGGACAAGCTCGGATTTGGCGAACGTCCGCACCACGGTGAGCCGCCGACCGGCACCATCATGATCCGCCGCAGCCCTGCAGGATGCAGCAAGCCACCAGCACATGGATGTTGCTCGATATGCCGCACAGAAGCGACCCCAGCGTAAAGATGCCGATCGCGGAAGCGAACACGCGGCGCGTTCCGCGCCC
>CAVXWB010000086.1:0-5693 GCA_963765185.1 Bryobacterales bacterium | reverse complement strand
ATCAGATTGCCAGTCCTGTTCGGTCAGCAGCCCGCGCTTGAACAGGATCGCGTCGGGGATCGCGATCTTGCCGATGTCGTGCAGATACCCGCCGCGGTAAAGCGCCAGTTGCTCGCGCGCCGGGAGCCCCAGCGCCTGCGCCAGCGCGATGCCGTAGGCCGCCAGACGCTCACAGTGCAGCCCCGTATAGCGGTCGCGATGCTCCACCGATTGCGCCAGCGCGAACAGAATCGACTCGGCTTCATCGAGCGAATCCACCAGCGCCTTGTTGCGCAGCATGGAACGGATGCGAGTCCGCACCAGCGCCGGCCGCAGAGGCTTCAGCAGGAATTCGTCGGCGCCGGATTCGTAGCCCGCCACCTCATTATCCATGCCCTGCACGCTGGTGGTCATCAATACCGGAACCAACTGCGTGCGCCGGTCGTTCTTGACCAGTTGGCAGAACTCGGTGCCGCTCATCTCCGGCATCACCTGGTCCACAATCACCAGGTCGACTTTTTCGCGGTCCAGAATCGCCAGCGCTTCGGAAGGCCGCTGGGCCTCCAGAATGCGATACGGCGCGGTCTTGAGCATGGCCTTCAGCAGGCGCCGGTTCAGGTCGATTTCATCGACGATCAGCAGCGTGGGAGCCTGTGCCGCTTCCTCCAGCACGCTGTGCCAGTCGGGCGAGCGCGGCGCCGCGCTCAATAAGCTGGGCGGCCTCCCCTGGCCAGATTTAATCTCGATAGCCACGCGAGTCTCCGGATCGGCCGTGGAACAGGCGATCTCCGGCCTCAGGCGTCTATCGACGGATATCAGGGAAAGTATTAGGCGAAACTTATCGGTTTGGTACTAAGGTGAGCGGGACGAGGGCGTCCCGCGCGGACGAGGGCGTCCGCCCCACAAACGGAAATACGTCAGTGTACTTCTGAAGTGACCGGCTAAGCTCTACGCCGGGCGAGACTACGCATCAGCACCAGACCGAAGAGTCCGGCGCCTAACAGCGCCAGTGAGCCAGGCTCGGGAACACTCGAAGCCGCCGGCGCGAACTCCAGCGCCTGGTAGAAACCGTCCACGTCGGCGGAGGTTATGCCAGTGCCGTCGAGCTGGTCAAACGGGTCGATGAACGCCCCCAGGTCTGGCAGCGGCCCCGCAGGGACGGCAGCAACGAAGGAGGCGCCTTGTCCGGTCCCAGCGCCACCCGGAACCGGATTGGACTCGACCGAGTAACCGGGGAAGATGGCGGATGTGGGCGTGATGGGATTGCCGCTGGAATCAAGAAACGCGGCATATGCACCGATAAAATTGGCCGGCACAGCCAAGTCGAGACCGGTCTGAGCGATGCTCCAGTCATCCGATGTGTCCGGCACCAATTGTGTGCCAGGTGTCGCGGTTTGATAGTCGAATATCAGCCACTCATCCACTCCGGACGTCACGATCGAAATCGTCAGATTCAAGGCCCCGCCATCGGGGGACGTCGTGCCATCCTGTAAGGCCGTGGAAGTCGAAAAGGTATCGGGCATATTCTCGCCCGCATCCGTGAACGTGCTACCGATGACGAATAACTCGGCCTTGGCCGCCTGCCCCAGCCCGAACATGAGGAAAGCCGAAGAGGCGAGCAGCGAACTGAATTTTGTCATCTATCCTCCAAATGGCCGGTCCTTGGGAGTGAATCTCATTGCCAGCCTAGGGGTCAATTCTGGCAGGGATCGTTTTTTTTGTCAATCCAAACCCGACCCGGCAAAGAGGCTTAGGACCGATGCTTGGCGAAGAAATAGCGTAGACGATTTCTCCCAAATTTCCCCTTGCAATCGGTGACAGTGAGGGTTACATTATCTCAAGTGGCCTGATGTGGTCAAAAGTGTTTCGAAATGGCCGAGGACGACGAGAAAAATTCAGTTATACCCGAACCGCCCCGTTCGATCACCCAGGCCAGCGTGGACGACAAGGGCCGGCTCAAGCTGCCGGCGGAGTTTGTCACATATCTGAAGGCCGTGGATGGGGTCAAGGTTTTCATAACGACGCTGGACTTCCGTCAGGTTCGAATATATCCGTTGCCGGTATGGAAATGCAACGAAAATCTGCTGGACGGCGCGTCGGAGAACGCAGCCGCGGCCGAGCGGCTGGAGCGCGTCGCCAAAGCGTTTGGGGGCGATGCCGAAGTGGATGGAGCGGGCCGGGTGCTGCTGCCCGCGTCCTTGCGCGAAGCGATGGGCCTGGAAAAGCAGGCCGTGATGGTGGATGCCCACAAAGGCCGGCTCAACGTGACTACCAAGAAGATTCACGAGGAGCTTCTGCAGGTGTCCCGCGCCAGCCTGACCGAAGATCTGGCGACGATGACAAAGATCGGATTCAAGTAGCCGTGAATTATGCATGTGCCCGTCATGCTGGCCGAGTGTCTGGAGTATCTGAACGTCCGGCCGGACGGGGTGTATCTGGAGATGACGGCGGGACTGGGCGGGCATACCGGGGCCATCGCCCGGCGGCTGGACACGGGAGTGGTGATCGCCTGCGACCGGGACGCCGAGAGCCTGGAGCTGGCGCGGGCGAATACGGCGGACTGCGCGGAGCGCATCCGTTTTCATCAGGCTTTGTTTTCGCAGGTGGAAGAGACGCTGGCGGTAGAAAAAATAAAACAACTGGACGGGCTGCTGGCGGATTTGGGTGTTTCAAGGCATCAGTTGACGGAAGGCGAGAGGGGATTCTCGCTGATGGCGGATGGTCCTTTGGACATGCGCATGTCGAGAGGCACGCATGCCGGCGAGGAGCGGACCGCCGCCGAGATCGTCAATTTCGAATCAGAGAAGGAACTCGCCGGACTGATCTTCAGCCTGGGCGAGGAAAGGAGGAGCCGAAAGATAGCCAGAGCAATCGTGCGGGCGCGGCCGATTCAAACCACCGGTCAGTTGGCCAAGCTGATCGAGGGGGTCGTGCCCCGTACGGGAAAACTGCACCCGGCCACGCAGACGTTCATGGCGCTGCGCCTGGCCGTCAATCGCGAAATGGAAGAGTTGGACGCGCTGCTCGAAGCGCTTCCGCGGTTGCTGCGGACGGGCGGACGAGCGGTGATTCTCACCTTCATGTCGCTTGAGGATCGAAAGGTGAAGCATGCTTTTCAAGCCATGGCGAAAGAGGGGCTGGTGAGGCTGCTCACGCGGCACGTGGTGAGGCCCAGCGAAGCGGAGATCCAGCGAAATCCGCCCTCGCGCAGCGCCAAGCTCCGCGCCCTGGAGAAATTGTAGTCCGGAATTCGAGGAAACAGGGGATTTATTAAAGATGGCAACGCTCGCAGACGTTTGGAGCAGGTTGTTCGCGCAAGGCATGGAACGGGCCGCCGAGGCGGCGCGGGGAGGGGACTCCTCGTCGCGGCTCCGCGCGTTCGCCAACGAAGACATTCTGTTTTACGTGAAACGCATCGACAACAGTCGCGTGGTTCGGGCGGCAGACCCGGCCGCGCGAGGCCGATGCTGGAAGCTGATCGGGTCGGTGGTGGGAGCGGCTGTGCTCCTCATCGGCGTGCTCCTGCCCAGCGCCTACGGGCTGATGGCAGGCTACCAGATTCAGTCGCTGCGCCGGGAGGGGCAGCGGCTGGCCACCGATCAGGCTTCCCTGGAACTGCGCGAGGCTCAACTGCTCTCGCCGGCGCGCATCCAGGAACTGGCGCGCCAGCAGCAATTCGTCGATCCGGAGCCCGCCAAGGTGCTGTATCTGGACGGCGCCCAGAGCGCGCTGGCCATGAACGGGAATTAGATTCTTGAACGCGGAAGGAGGGCCGTGCAGGAAACGCAAGCCAACCGCCGTTTGAGATGGCTGCTGCGGGTGCTGCTGGCCTGGGTGGCGACCATCTTCGTGCGGCTGGTCTGGCTCCAGGTGGTTCGCCACGACGATCTGTTGAAGCTGGCGCAGCAACAACAGCAGAAACTGGTGGAGATCCCCGCGCTGCGCGGCTCGATCTTCGATCGCAACGGCCGGCCGCTGGCCAAGAGCCTGCCCGCGGAATCGATCTGCGTCAATCCGCAACGGATTCCGGACGCGGGCGTAGCCGCGGATTTGCTTTCGCGCCTCCTCGACATGGACCGCGCCCAGCTCTTCGACCACATCACCAGCGCCAAGCTGCGCGGCTCCGGATTCCTGTGGATCAAGCGCAAGGTGGACGCCGCCGAAGCCGAACGGGTGCGCAGCCAGAAGCTGGATTGGGTGGAGTTCCGCGACGAGATGCGGCGATTTTACACGCGCGGCGAGCTGGCCTCCCACGTGGTGGGTTCGACGGGCATGGTGGATGACGAGGTCACCGAGCGCGGCAACGCCGGCATCGAGCTTCAGTTTGACGAGGAACTCGCCGGCCGGGCCGGACTGAACCGCGTGTACACCGACGTCAAGCAGAACGCCTACGACTCCATGGTGGCCCGCAAGCCCGAGCCAGGCGACAACCTCACGCTCAGCATCGATTCAAATCTGCAATACGTGGCGGAGCGGGAATTGGACAAGGCCATCGATTCGAGCGGAGCCAAGACCGGCTCCATCGTGGCGTTAAATCCATACACCGGCGATGTGCTGGCCATGGCCAACTATCCGCGTTTCGACCCGAATGTCGCGCCGGATTCAAACGAACCGTCGAATGCGCGGAGCAACCTGGCGATCAGCACCCCTTTTGAGCCGGGAAGCGTGTTCAAGGTGATCACGCTGTCGGCCGCGCTCGAAACCACGCAGCTCCGGCCCGACTCCATCATTCCCTGCGGCACCAGCATCAAGGTGTACGACCGCACCATCAAGGACGAGCACGCGCATGGAGCCATGAGCATGGCCGACGTGCTGGCGCATTCGAGCAACGTCGGCGCCATCATGATCGGCCAGAAAGTGGGCAACCCTGCGCTGTACAAATACCAGCGCAAGTTCGGCTTCGGCGAAAAAACCGGAATCGATCTGCCCGGGGAATCGTCCGGCCTGCTGCGGCGCGTGGAGGATTGGTCGGCGACCTCGGGGAGCTTCCTGTCCATCGGCCATGAGGTCGCCGTGACCTCGCTCCAACTGGCGCTGGCCGGCGCGGCCATCGCCAACGGAGGCATTCTGGTGAAGCCGCGGCTGGTGCTGGCGCGGCAGACGCCGGGCCAACCGGAAGAACGCTTCGCTCCGGAACCGGGACAGCGCATCGTCGATCCCGGCACCACCATTCAAATGCGCCAGATGATGGAAGGCGTGGTGCTGCGCGGAACCGGCAAGGGTTATGCGAATTTGAGGGGCTACACCTCCGGCGGCAAAACCGGCACGGCGCAGATTTTCGACCTTAAGGCGCACGTCTACACGCATCGCTACAACGCCAGCTTTCTGGGGTTCGCGCCGCTCGAAAACCCGCAGATTGTGATCATCGTAACGCTGGAAGGCACCAGCGGCGGCACGGCCGGATTCGGCGCTCCGGTAGCCGCGCCCGTGTTTCGCGAGGTGGCCATGGCCGCATTGCGCATGCTGGATGTTCCCAAGGACCTGCCCGAGACGCCGGTGAGCGCTGCGCGCGAGCCTGCGGGTGAGGCCGAAGGCCAGCCATCGGCATCCATTCGATCTGTATCCTCCGTCACTCTGCCGCCGGTCCAGGCGGATGCTCCGGCTTTCCCCGGATCGTCCATCCCTTCCACAGAGGGGAGCTTGGACCGGCGGCCCTTTTTTGCGCCGCCGGACGGAGAGCCGAAGGTTCCGGATTTCCGGGGAATGACGCTGCG
>CAVXWB010000085.1:0-30329 GCA_963765185.1 Bryobacterales bacterium | reverse complement strand
GGAACGCCTGGGGCTGAGGCCCGGCGTGGCTGTTGTGGTGGAGCGAAACCACCCCGGCGCCGCTGTCTTCGTGCGCATCGCGGGGGCCAAGCGGCCGGTCCGGCTGAGCCACGACCTGGCCAAGTGCGTGGCCGTTTGCCCGCCCCGGCCGCTCTGACAATACCCCTACGCCGCGCGGCGCCTTGGATCGGCGCCGCGTCTGGCCTGGTGCTAACGCATTCCACTAATCGAGCGGAATGCGGCTCTTGTTCTCGGCGAGCCACGCGTCAAACTTCAGCATGGCAGGATTCAAGGCGCGAGACGTCTCCAGACTGCGCGAGCTGGCAGAAATGATCCTCGAAATCGGCATAGAACTGGAACATATTGCCCAGATCCTCGGCTCCCGGGAAACCGAAGCCGCGGTAGGCCTCCGGCGTCACCGCGTTGTAGCCCACGTCGTTGACCCAACGCCTTGGTGTAGGCGGCGGCCATCTGCTTACCGGTAAGGTTTCCGCCGGCGATGCCGATGGTCTTGCCGATCCCTGGGTTCCGGACTTGAAGATGCCGTATGCGCACTTGCCGATATCCCCGGCTGCAATGCCGGCCAGCTTCTTGGTGCCTAGCGGAAACGTGATCGCCAGCTTGCCGTCCGCGCCGCGTTTGGGGCCCATGCCGAAATAGATGGCGTTATCCCAGTAAAACGTGGTCAGCAGGAAGGTCACGGGCACGCCGAGCTTGGTGAACACCTCGTCGGCTTCGCCTTTGGCGTCGAAGTGCGGCACCTTGTATTTGCCCTGGAGCGTGGGCATGCGATCGTCGCTCAAAGGCACCCACTTACGCGTGTCTTCGAGTGTGGACCAGATCACGTGCTTGAGACCGGCGGCTTTGGCCGCCTCGGCCATGTTTGTGGCGTTGGCCATCTCCTTCTCGGGTGAAAAGTGATTCCAGAAGAACGTGACGCAGAACGCCCCATAAGCGCCTTGAAACGCCTTCTTGAGGCTCTCGACGTCATCGACGTCGGCCGCGACGACTTCGGCGCCCAGCTTCGCCAGCTCTTTCGCTTTATCGGAGTTGACGTCGCGCGTAAGCGCACGCACCGCAAAGCCCCCATTCGGATCGTTCAAAATCGCGCGTACGAGGCCGCCGCCCTGAGATCCTGTAGCGCCTAATACCGCAATGATCTTTTTGTCTGCCATGTCTTCTATTGTCTCCTTAAAGTTAGCCGCCAATTTCTTTGCGCACGATCTTCGCGCCGTCGGCGAGCGCCTTCAGCTTCAGACGCGCAACCATCCGCGGCAGCGGCTTCATGCCACAGTCGGTGCTCAAATACACGCGCTCCGGCGGCACCACCTTGAGAATTTTCCGGATGCGTTCGGCGACACGGTCGGGCGATTCGATGATGCTGGTGCGAACATCGAGCACGCCAATCTGAACCTCCTTGTCCTTGGGTAGCGACTTCAAGCACTCGATATCGGCCATTTCGCGATTCGCAAAGTCCAGCACGAACTGATCGATGGGCAGATGGTAGAAGTGAGGAAGGACCGTCTCGTAGCCCGTGGGGATGAGCGTGGCGAGCGAATTCCCCCATGCGTTCCCGAAGCAGAAGTGCCATCCGATTTTCGCGTTTACGCCGTCGATGCACTCGGCGATCACGTCCGCGATCCACTTGTAGTCGTCTTTGTTGCCGGTAAACAGCGGCAGCCAGGCGCCGAGGTCCTCAATCTGCAGATATTTTGCGCCGGCTGCCACCAGATCCTTCATCTCGGCATTGAAGATAGGCGCCAGCGCGAAGCTGAGATCGCGAGCGTTCTTGTAATGCTGGAAGTAAACGTGCCATGCCAAATTGACCGGGCCGGCGCCAACGGAAACCTTCAGCGGTTTGTGCGCGGACTTCGCGGCGATTTTATACAGGTCGGCCAGCCGGATCGGACCG
Organism: Bryobacterales bacterium; assembly: GCA_963765185.1. Taxonomy (GTDB): domain Bacteria; phylum Acidobacteriota; class Terriglobia; order Bryobacterales; family Bryobacteraceae; genus Palsa-187. The sequence continues at coordinate 28,417 of CAVXWB010000085.1, read as the reverse complement.
CGCTTCACTTCGCCGCTGTTGACCACTCCGCCCCAATCGTCAAGAAGTTCCACGTCCTTGGATCGAACCGCCGCGCCGACCGCGGAGGGATGCGGGTCCTTGGCAGCCTCGAAGCCGTGAATGCGCTCGTACATGTACCAGCAGAACGAGCCGATCACGCCGACGTAATCGTCGTACCACATCTGGCCGTCGGTGACGATGTCGAGGCCGGCCTCCTCCTGGTCGCGAATCACCGTCTGCGTCGCGTCCTGGTATGCCTCTTCGTGGCTGACCTCTTTGAAGGCAACCCGGATGTCGCGGCCCAGCAGCTGCTGGCGATACCAGCCGGGCCGCGGATATGACCCGACCATGGTAGTCGGGAGAATGGTGTCGACGATCTTGGTTAGCATTTGTTTTTCTCCGTTAAATGATTGCGTAGCTTATTTCAGCGGCCTGTAGCGCCGCCCCCAAAAACCCATAGTTGGAATTTCCCGAACAGTATCCCACGTGTGATGCGCTCGCCCACCCGTTCACGAAGCGCCGCTTAAGAGAATCGCGGCGATTTCAGGGCAGTCTCACTTTCCATCCACCGAGAAAGCCAGGAACACGTTGCCGGGCATTACTGGGATGCGGGAATAACCGGAATTCAAATAGACCATTCCGCCGGCAATGGTAGCGCCGGTGCCGTCGATGGAGCCGCCGTGCGCTTTGATACCGTCGACGGTTTGGAAATCGCGATTCGTATCGAAGTCCCAGAGGATGTGGCCGTCGGAGGTAGCGTAAGCGCGCACATGGCCATCGTCAGAACCGGCGAATACGGCTCCTTCGATCAAACTGGTCGGTCCTGGTTGAGCGGCGCTGCATCCCGTCACCTTCACGCACGCCGGTGCAGGCGCCGGGGTTGACCACACTTTCTTTCCCGTCGCAAAATCCAGCGCGACCACGCCGCCGCCTGCCTCTGCCTTGGCGGGATTCCAATCCGAGATCGCGAAATACGCCGCTTTGCTGTCGGCCGACGCGCCCCAGATCACGCCTCCCTCCGGGCCGCCCGCACTGACCATGGTCTTCCAAACGATGTTCCCCCCCTGGTCCGGATCGAGGCCGTAGACCATGCCGGATTTCGCCGCCACCACCAGAATCCGCTTCCCACCGCCGATGTCTTTCAAGATCGGAGGCGATCCGATATCGAGATCGTTGCCCGGATTCTTTGGGCAGTTCGGTTTCTGGTCCGTGGTGCATCCGAAGTTAAAGACATCGCCGCCGAGCAGTTGCTGCGACCACAGGATTTTCCCTGTCGCGTCGTCAAAAGCGATCACCGAATCGCTGGTCTTTGTTCCCGGCTGCGAATAGTTGATTCCTGTTCCGGAATAGATGGCGTGACGCTTTGAATCGAAAGTGGGAGAAGTCCAGGGACTTGCGCCCGACGGTCCCCAGGTCTCGACTCCGGTGCTGGTCTTGCCGGTCAATTTCGCGGGTTCCGAGATCGTGTACGTTTTCCAGATTTGTTTGCCGGTCTTGGCGTCGAGTGCCACCATGCTCCCTCGCCCCTTGCAGCAGGCGTACTTGGGATCCGCCGCGGCAATCGATTCTTCGCCCGCGGAAACCGGGACGTAGAGGCGGGCTCCCTCCAGCTTCGGGGTTCCGCTTATGGTTGTTTCAGCGTCTTCGTCCACGTGGGTTTTCCAAATCACCGCTCCCGTTTCGGTATTGACGGCATGCACCCATGCATGCAGATCGGCTAAGATAGGCGATCTTTCCGTCGCTCGAAATAATCGGGCCGGTGCGGACGCCTTCGGTCGCTTTGTAGGTCCAGTGAATGCAGCCGCTCTGCGCGTCAAGCGAAAAAACCGTTCCGTCCGCGGCGCCGACAAAGATGCGTCCGCCGTACACAGTCGGAGTTCCGAACGATGTCGTGACTCCGGGATATCCGAAGGCCCATTTCAGCTTGAGTTTCGGCACGTCGGCGGCGGTTAGGCCGGCCGCCTTCGCGCTCTGGAAGCGGCTGTTGGTCGGCTCGATTCCCCAGCCGTTCCAACTCGGCGCACCCTTCGCCAGGGGACCATTGCTGGTACAACGCGCCGACTGCGGAATGGATTCCACACCCGCGACACCCAGGTAACTGGCCACGGCCGCCTTCTCGGAGGCGCTCAGCCCCGCGCCGATGGCCTGCATTTTCCCCGATTCGAGAGCCGTCAGAATCGACTGCACCGGCATGCTGCGAAGCACGGCCGGCAAAGGCGCCTGCGTGGTGCTGCCTTCTTTGTGGCAATTGGAGCAGATCGTTTGAAAAACCGTCGCCCCGTCCCGGTTCTGGGCCTGCATGCTCCCGGTCGAACCAACGAGGCCAAGAAGCGCGGATATGGGCAACAAAATGCCGGTCTTCATAAAAGAACTCATCATCCCTCCTCCCATCCATCGATGGGGTCCTTCTCTTGTGACAAGGCGCAGTATATCACTCTTCCAGCTCTTTGGGTCGCGCTACCGCGACCCAACGCCGCCGGCCCAAGCTTCGCGCGCCGCCACCGCGCGGGCTCCATCAACGGCCATGAACGGCACTATCAACGGCGCGCAACCATCAAAGGCGCGCGTTGACACGGAGGGCTGCGTGCCCGTACAATCGAAACGCATAAAATAATCCGCCGCAAAGGCATTATAGGAAACCCCCAGGCTTCATGTTCAAAGCCAGTCTCGACAAGATACTTCCGACCACAATCACCGGTTCTCTGCCTCGTCCAAGTTGGTACACAGAGAACCTCGGCATCAAATCCTTTTTGGACGCGATGGTCACCAGCCGCTTCCGGGAACAGTACGTCGATGCTCTCTCCGTGTATCTGCGCGAGCAGGAAATCGCGGGCCTCGACATCGTCACCGACGGCGACTGCCGCTTCGACCAGGACATCGGCGGGCAAAGCTGGACCAGCTATCCGCCCCATCACATGGACGGCTTCGAAGTCACGCACCCGAAGCTAGCCAAGGTCGGCGCGGGAGGCATCGCGTTTCCGCGCGGCCACATCCTTCACGATTACCTCGAAGCGCGCGTCATGCCGAAGCTCGTCGGGCCGGTCGGCCGCGGCGAGATGCAGTACGCCGAGATCTGGAAGGCCGCGCAGCGTCTCACCACCAAGCCCGTGAAGTTCGGCACCGTGACGCCGGAATTGGTCGCGTTCGCCGTGCAGGACGACTATTACAAAGACCTGCCCGAGCGCATCATGGCGCTGAGCGATGCGTTCAACGAGGAGCTGCACGATCTGGCCGACGCCGGCTGCCCGGTGATCCAGATGGAAGAGCCGCAGATCCACTTGCTGGCCGCGCGGGGCTACGTCGACAAGCGTGATCAACCCCGAATTCATGCTGAAGGTGTTCAACAACACGGTGCGCGGGCTGCGCGCGAAAACCGAAGTATGGTGCCACACCTGCTGGGGCAATCCATCGCAGCAGCGGATGTTCGCGAAAGTGCAGAGCTACAAACCCGCGCTCGAGCTTCTGAACCAGGTGGACGCCGACGTCATCACCTTCGAGATGGCGAGCTCCGGCGCGACCGAGCTCGAGGACGTCGGCAAAGCCATCACCGGGAAGAAAGTCGGCATCGGCGTTATCGATCATCACACCTTGCAGGTCGAGTCGCCCGATCAGGTGGCCGCGCTCGGTCCGGCGCGCGCTGAAGCGTGATCCCGCCCGAACGGTTGGTTCTCTCCTCGGACTGCGGCATGGGCCGCGAAGGCATGAGCCGCCGCCATGCGTTCTACAAAATGGTGGCGCTGGTGCTGGGCGTCAACATCGTCAAGAAGGAGCTTGGCCTTCGCCGGCGCGTCTCGCTCGCTCCGATCCCGCGTTTTCGCTTCTACGGACGACGTAGGAGGTAGAGCCCGAAGGACAAAGACATGATCAATGCCGCCATTGTCGGCCTCGGCTGGTGGGGGAAAACCCTGGTCGAAGCCGTTCAGCAGGATCGAGTGACGAGATCCGCTTCGTCGCCGGTACGACGCGCACGAAGACGCCGGAGCTAGCAGGCGTTCGCCGACGCGCAGAAATTCGCGCTGGCCGATATCGTACGAGGCCCTGCTGGCAAACCCGAAGGTGGATGCCGTGGTCCTGGCCACGCCGCATTCGATGCACGCGCGGCAGGTGATCGCGGCGGCGGCGGCCAGGAAGCACATCTTCTGTGAGAAACCGTTCGCGCTGACGAAGGAAAGCGCGGAGGAGGCTGTGAACGCCGCGAAACATGCGGGCGTCACGCTCGGCCTCGGCTATAACCGCCGGTTTCACCCGGAGATGACGAAACTTGCGCGCGCGCATCCGTTCCGGCGAACTCGGCACCATTTTGCACGTCGAAGCGACCATGACGTTTCCGAACGCGCTGCTGCTCAAGCCGGACGCCTGGAGGGCGGACCCGCACGAGACCCCGTGCGGCGGCCTCACGCCCATGGGCGTTCACGCGGTGGACGGCATGATCGACCTGTGCGGCCCCATCGATCACGTTTTCGCGCAGAGTTTCCGGCGCGCGATTGCGGTGAACGCCGACGACACGACCTCCATCCTTTTCCGGATGAAGGAGGGCATGTCGGGCTATCTGGGCGACGATGACCGCCACCGGACCGGGGTTCAGCTTTCAGGTGTTCGGTTCCAAAGGGTGGGTGCGGCTGGAAGGCATGACGCACGTGGCCGGCGCCTCCTCAGAAGAGCGCCGCACGCGCTTATTCGGGACTTGTAAATTCCAACCCATCAAGGGACCGGCAGAGACTTGGGAGGCTGAGCGCCTCGACGTCACGCGCGCGGCCCTCGACGCGTTTGCCCAGGCGGCGAGCGGCGGCCCCCCCTACCCGATACCAACAGATGAAATGATCCACGGCGTCGCCGTGACAGAAGCAATCGTGCGCTCCGCATCCTCCGACAAGAGTCGAAAAAGTATTATGAATTTGGGTCGCCTTGGACATTTGAGTTACTCGACGCTGGTACACCCCGTCGGACAACTGGGAGCAGATGTCGCACAGCCTGCGCACTTTCGTGCCGCAGGTGAAGGCGAGAGTGTCTCCCAACCAGCCTTTGGTTTGTCGCTCCGTCTGGCGGCGCCTTCCGCCGAACGCTGGTTCACGACACGGCCGCGCGCGAAGAGCTGAGGCGCTTCCTTGCCGAAAACGATTTGTATCTCTACACGGTGAATGCGTTCCCCTACGGCGCCTTCAAGGACACCATCGTCAAGGAGCAGGTGTACGAGCCGGATTGGCGTAGCGAGGAGCGGACGCAGTACACCATCAACGTCGCCGACATCCTTGCCGACGTCGCTGCCGGAAGGTCTGGCGCCGTCGATTCAGAGCGCGCCGCTGGGCTTTAAGCCGCGCGTGACCGGGCCGGACGTGGTCGCCAGCTACACCGAGCACGTCCTGCGTGTGACCGCGCACCTGGTGGGGATCGAAGCGCGGACCGGGAAGACCGTGACGCTCGCGCTCGAACCGGAGCCGCACTGTTTCCTCGAGACCACCGACGAAACCATCGCCTATTTCACCAACCACCTTTACAGCGGCCGTGCGGCGGAGCGGCTGGCCAAGCTCGCCGGCATTCCGATTTCGGATGCGATCGGCGCGCTTCGCCGCCACTTGGGCATCGTGTTCGACATCGGGCATCAGGCCGTCGGCTTCGAGGACATTCCCGTGTCGTTGCAGAAACTGGTGGACGCCGGTGTACCCATCCTGAAGCTGCAGGAAGTGGCGGCGATGCACATGCCGCAGGTCACGGATGAAACCATCGAAGCGCTGCAGCGCTTCGCCAAGACGGTGTATCTGTCGCAGACGGTGGAAAAGAAGGACGGCAAGATCACCAAGTTCCTCAACCTGGAAGACGCGTTTGCCGCGCGCAAAGCCAACCCGGGCCCGCGTGAATGGCGCACGCACTTCCATGTCCCGGTATTTCTCGATGACCTGGGCGCGTTCGGAACGACACGCTTTGCTCTCGAAGAAGCGCTCAAGATGCACAAGGAGAAGCCGCTGTCGGCACAGCTTGAAATTGAGACGTACACCTGGGACGTGTTGCCCGAGCACCTGAAGACCGGCGACATCGTCGACTACGTCTGTCGCGAGATCGAATGGGTGCGCGGGCAACTGGTGTAAGGTGAACGTCGGCTTCATCGGTCTCGGCCGCATGGGCCAGGGAATGGCCCGGCGAATCCTCAGCGGCGGGCACAATCTGGCTGTTCACGATGTCGCGATGTCACAGGTCGCGGACATCGTGGCGGCAGGCGCGAGCGCGGCGGCAACGGTTGCCGATGTGTGTAAGGATCGGGACGTCGTGGTCACGATGTTGGTCGAAGATGCCACGGTAATCGACGTCGCCCTTCGTCCTGGAGGGATCCGCGATTCGCTTCCCGGCGGCGCGATTCATCTGGCGATGGGCACCTACGGCGTTGCGGCAATTCGAACGCTGGAAGCCGCGCATGCGAACGCGAATCAGTTCCTGGTTGCAGCTCCCGTCCTTGGAAGGCCGGATCTTGCCGCGGCGGGACAACTGGGGATTGTGACCGGCGGACCCGATGCCGCCGTCCGGCGCTGCGCTCCGCTCTTGGAGGCGATCGGACGGCGCGCGTTTCACGCCGGCACTCTGCCTGAGGCGGCCACGGTCGTCAAGCTCGCCAATAATCTAGTGCTCGGCTGCGCGATGGTGGCAATGGGCGAAGGTTTCTCGCTGGTGCGCAAGTACGGCGTGGAGCCGCAAGTCCTGTACGAAGTGATGACCGAGGGGCTCTTCTCGGCGCCGGCCTACAAAGGCTACGGGAAGACCATGGTCGACCAGACCTACGATCACGTCGGCTCCCCCATCACCGTCGGTCTCAAGGACGCCAACCTCATACAGGCCGCGGCCGATCTCGCGCGCGTTCCTTTACCCAGTTTCAATGTGTATCGGGACCGCCTGCTCGGCGCTGTCGCGCATGGCGACGGCGACAAGGATCAAGCCGCGCTCGCCCGCGAGCAAGCGCGCGCGTGCGGTCTGGAATAGGTCGGACCTAAGTCGCAGAAATTCGGATCTCAAAGCCGCTTGCTCACGCGCGCGGTTCAGAAAGCGTTTCTGAACCGCGAGCCTGCGGCTACGGGTGTTTTTGCGGCGTCGCCAGGGCGCCGGCGAGGTCCGTTAAGAACGCGGCGGCCTGCGCGCCGTCGACGACGCGGTGGTCGCTCGAAAGCGTCAGGGTGAGCATGGGGCGAATGCCCGGCTGTCCGTTCACCGGCACCACCCGATCCGCAATCCGGCCCACCGCCAGAACCGCGGCTTGCGGCGGCGTGATGATGGCGCTGAACGCGTCGATGCCGTACATGCCCAGATTGCTCAGCGTGAACGTTCCGCCGCTGATGTCGGCGGGGCGCAGGCGGCCGGCGCGGGCCCGCTCGGCCAGATCCTTGCGCCGCTCCGCAATCTGCGCAAGCGGCATCCTGGCCGCATCTTGAATCACAGCGCCCACCACCCCATCCTTCACCGCCACGGCCATGCTGAGGTTCACCAGCGGGTTCGTTTGTATACTTCCATGCACCCAGCTCGCATTCATTTTGGGATGCTGCGCCACCACCTGAGCCGTGATCGCGATCAACAGATCGGTAATCGTGATGGCCGGGTCCAGGCCCTTGCGAGCCTCCACCAGCGCTCCCGCGTCAACCTCGCGCACCAGGAAAAAGTGCGGTGTCTGCGTCCAGCTTTGCGTGGTGCGCTCCGCCATCAGACGCGCGATGGAGCTGAGCTCCTGCCCGGCATCTCTCGCCTCGGGGGCCTTTTGCGCCTCGGCGGCCTCGGCGGGAACAACCGGCGACTTCTGCGCCTCGGAGGCCGCGAGAATATCCTCGCTGCTGATGGCTCCTCCCGGCCCGGTGCCGCGAACCTTGGTTATGTCGACGCCATGCTCCTCGGCCATCCGCCGAGCCTTGGGAGAAATTCTGGGCCCTCCCGCGGATGGCGCAGAGGCACCGGCGGAAGCAACCGACGGCCGCGGTGCGGGCGCAGTAACCGCTCGCGCGCTGGGAGCCGCCGGTTCCGATTCCACAGGCGGCTGCTCTCCCGGCGCCACAATCCAAGCGATGGTCCGGCCCACCGGCACCACGTCGCCCGCATTCGAGATCACCCCCGCCAGTACTCCGTCGCCGGGAGCTTCCAGCTCAAACACCGCCTTATCGGTTTCGATCTCCAGCAGCGGCTCGCCCTTGCGGATCGCGTCGCCTTCCTTCTTCAGCCACGCCAGCAGCTTGCCCGTTTCCTGCGCCATCTCCAGCGCCGGCATCACCACGCTGAGTGCCATCAGCCCGACACCCCGACTCTCTCTATTTGCGCACTGGCTTCCACCATTTCGACCACGTGCCGGCTGGGCCCGGATCCGTCTCCCGGATAGCCGGCAGAGGGCCGCTCACGGTGTAGTAGCGCTGTCCCGCCACCAGCAACTGCTCCGCCGGAAACCGCGTGATCACTTCATGGCCTGTTTCCGTCACCACGATTTCCTCTTCGATGCGCGCCGCGCTCCATCCATCCGTCGACGGCCAAAATGTTTCCAGCGCGAAAACCATGCCCGGCTTGATTTCGTAGGAATGTTCCAGCGAAACCAGCCGGCTGATCACAGGCTTCTCCCAAATCGCCAGCCCGATGCCGTGCCCGTATTGCAGGCCGAAGCAGGATTCTTCATTGGGGAAACCGAACTCCTGCGCCTTGGGCCACACCGATGCGATTTCGCCGGTGGTGCGGCCGGGCCGGACCAGCGAGATCGCGGCATCCAGATAATCGCGGCAGCGTTTGTACGCATCCACCAGCGCCAGCGGCGCGTAGCCGATCGAAAAGCTCCGGTAGTAGCAGGTCCGATAGCCCATGTAGGAATGCAGAATGTCGAAGTACACCGGGTCGCCGGGCCGCAGCACACGGTCCGAAAACACGTGCGGATGCGGATTGCAGCGCTCTCCGGAAATCGCGTTCACCCCTTCCACGTACTCCGAGCCGAGATCGTACAGCACCTTGCTCGCCAGGCCGACGCACTGGTTCTCGCTCATGCCCGGCTTCATGGCGCGATACAGCTCGTCGTAGGCCGCGTCCACCATCATGGCCGAATGATTCAGCAGCGCGATCTCGTCCGCGGTCTTGATGGCGCGCGCATCCGACATCAACTGCTGGCCATCGACAACCGTGATGCCTTCGCGTTGCAGAGCGAACAGCACCGGAGGCTCGATCACGTCGATTCCCACCGGCTCTTTATGCAGACCACGCATCTCCAGCTCGACCTTGATCTTCCGCGCCACATCCTCGGCGCGCCCCATTTCCGGCGACATCGCGCCGCGCAGCAACGAGATGCCGGCTCGCGAACGCTCCCCCAGCCACGGACAATTCAGCTGGTGATGCTTGGCCGCCGACCCGAAATCCCACAGAATGGGCTCGTCGTTCTGCGCCAGCAGCGTGAAGCGGCTGATTTTATCCTGCGCCCAGGTCCCGATGTGCGTGGAGGTGATGTAGCGCACATTGTTCATGTCGAAGCACAGCAGCGCCCCCATCTCTGAAGTCGCCAGCAGCGCCTTGATCCGCGCCAGCCGTTCCCGCCGCAGACGATCCAGGTCGATGCGCTGCTCCCAATCCACCGCCATTGTGCCGTAGGTTTTTAATGCCATCGGAAACCCTCCCTTAAAGGTCAACCCTTAATCTCTACCATCGCCTCGCCCGAAGTCAAGAGTTCACAAGCCTTGCCAAAAGTCCGGCCGAACACCTCTCTCATTTCCCGATTCGACGTATTCCCGCAGGTGACCCAAATCACGCGCGGCGGCGTTCCATGACGATGGAGCAGATCGACGAAATCGCGATCCTTCGTCACGACCACGGCGTCTGCCTTTCGGGCGCCGAAGAAGATCTCCGAGTCGGACGCGTGAACCAGATTCAGATCTCTGAGAGAGGATGCCTCGACACCAAACTGGTCGGCGAGCCACAGCGCCAGAGCCGGTGAAATCTGTGCGTCAATCCAAACGGTCACCGGGAAATAAGGACCGGGTGGTCGATCTCACGAGCCGCATACTGGAGGCAGGCCTGCAAGTCCTCTTGCTCCAAGTACGGCAGCTCCTCAAGGATTTCGGGCCCCGTCAATCCGGCGGCAAACAGATCGAGAACATCGGAAACGCGAACACGCATGCCCCGGATGCAGGGACGGCCCCCGCACTGCTCAGGGTTCACGGTGATTCTCGACGTCAGATCCGGCACGATCCCAGTGTATCGTACCGGTCTTCACCCCTTGCCGCACAGCGCCAGCGCAGCCTCGAATACCGACGTTTCGGTGGGAACGGTGGCGTCTTCAAGCGGAGGCGAAAACGGAATCGGCACGTGCATCGCGCACATGCGTTTCACCGGCGCTTCCAGATCGTAGAACGCTCCGGCTTGAATCACCGTCGCCAGCTCGGCCGCCGCTCCGTACCGCTCGTAGCCTTCGTCCATCACGATCACCCGCGAAGTCTTCTTCGCCGATTCGATCAGCGTCCGCTCATCCAGAGGCCACAGCGTGCGCGGATCGACCACCTCCGCGCTGACATCGTATTCCTCCAGCAGCTTCGCCGCTCCCAACGCCACTTGCACCATGCTGCTGGTGGCCACGATGGTGAGGTCCTCGCCCACGCGCTTCACGTCCGCAACGCCCAGCGGGATCGTGTAATCTTCCTCGGGCACCGGCCCCTTGAGCTTGTACATCATCTTGTCTTCGTAAAACACCACCGGGTTATCGTCGCGGATCGCCGACTTCAGCAGCCCCTTGGCGTCGTAAGGAGTACTCGGCATCACCACCTTCAATCCCGGAATGTGGCAAAACCACGCATGCAGCGATTGCGAATGCTGCGCTGCCGAGCGCCGCGTCGCCCCCAGAGTCGTGCGCAGCACCATCGGCACCTTCCAGCGCCCTCCCGACATGTAATGCACCTTGGCCGCCTGGTTGGCCATCTGGTCCATGATCAGCCCGGCGAAATCGCCGAACATAATGTCCACCACGGGCCGCAGGCCGGTCATGGCCGCGCCCACTCCGATGCCCGTGAATCCGGCCTCGGAAATGGGCGTGTCGAGCACGCGCTCGGGACCGAACTCTTTTACCATGCCGCTTAAAACCTTGAAGGCCGTGCCGGCCTCGGCAACGTCCTCGCCCATGATGAAGACGCGCGGATCGCGGCGCATCTCCTCGGCCAGCGCTTCGCGCACGGCTTCGCCCAGCGTCAGTTCACGAACTGCAACAGCGGCCTCAGGCATACACATCCTCGGTGACTTTCGACGCATCCGGATACGGAGCGGCCATCGCAAACTGAACCGCTTTTTCTATCTCAGCTTGCGCTTCGGTTCGGATCTTCTCCAGAATCGCGGCGCTAGCATCGTTACTTGCATGGGGCTGGCCCGCGAACCAATCCGTGAGAACCTGAATCGGATCGCGCTCCGTCTTCCATTGCTGTTCTTCCTGTTTGGCGCGATAGTACTCGCGGCTGATATCGCCCACGTGATGCCCCGCGTAGCGATACGTATTGGCCCACACAAACGCCGGACCCTCCCCGCGCCGCGCCCGTTCCACCAGCTTCGCTGTGGTCGCATACACGGCTCGGACATCCTGCCCGTCCACGCTCTCGCCCGCGACTCCGAATCCCGCGGCTCGCACCAGCGGATCCCCCGCCGTGGTCTCGGAATAGTGCGTGTACTCGTTGTACATGTTGTTTTCGCACACGTAGATCACCGGCAGCTTCCACACCGCGGCCATGTTCATCACCTCGTAGAGCACTCCCTGGCCCAGCGCACCTTCGCCGAAAAAACACACCGCAACTTGTCCCGTACCCAACCGCTTCGCCGAAAACGCAGCGCCTGTGGCGATGCCCGCGCTGCCCGCCACAATCGCGTTCGCTCCCAGATTGCCCGTGTCCGGATCGGCGATGTGCATCGAGCCGCCCTTGCCCTTGCAATAGCCCGCTTCCTTGCCCAGCAGCTCCGCGAACATTCGATCCGGCGCCGCTCCCTTGGCCACACAATGCCCGTGGCCGCGATGCGTGCTGGTGATGTAATCGTCCGGCCGCAGTGCCTCGCAAACTCCCGTCGCCACCGCTTCCTCACCCAGATACAAATGCGCCAGACCCGGCATCAGCGCCCGCGTGTACAGATCGTTGACCCGTTCCTCGAATAAACGAATCGTGACCATGGTCCGGTACATGCGCAGGCACCGCGCGACGTCAATTTTTAGATCAGGTTGAGATGTCGCCGTCGTCATTTTGTGAAGCCTACATGATATCGAATCGCCGTCAGGTTGGGGCGATGACGACCTCCGACGCATCCTTCCAAACCCGCCAACCGGTCGAACGCAAGGCTGTTGGCGACCCTCGAAAAACGCACCCCCATCCGCATCGGTCAATTCCGATCACCTCGCCGTGCTCGGATTCGTGTCTCTCGCCGTCACAGGCCTGCTGTATGGGCTGGCGCGCGCGAACCGGGCGGTCCTTGCCGCCGCAGTCATCTTCCTTGCGCTCAACTGGTTTGGCGATTCGCTCGATGGCACTCTGGCCCGCGTCCGCAACCGGCAGCGGCCCTTGCCTACGCGTTCCTGATCGTCTCTCTGTTGCTGTCCATCGAAGTCTACCTGGCCGCCTACATGATCGGGACGTTTCATCTCTCCTTCTGGAGCTTTGGCCCATGGCTGCCAGATCGCCACCAGGGAGTCGACCGCCAGCAGTACCCGCAGCTCGGTGGAGTTTCCTGCTCTTCGACATTGGCTTTGCGATCGGAACTGTGGCAATGGCAGGGGTTCTGGTGCAAGCGGTTTTTCTGCATCCCCAGACGCTGTACAAGCTGGAAACAAAGTGATCCTCTGATTGAAGTTTAACGCTGTAAAGATAAGAGGAAAAGTATCTTGCGTCATGCTTCTCTATCTCTATCTTGAAGCTTCACGTGAACTAACGGGTGGCCGCAGCTCTGGCGTGGAACAGGGCATGGCGCGGACGGCCCGCAGGTTGCCGGTGCTGATTCGCCTGTTCACCGAAGACCGCTCTGGTCTTTTATCGAAGCGCGTTGCGCGCTTGTTCCACCGTGACCCGCAGCGAATCACGCGGCTGCACGGCGACAATCGGACGAGCGATCCATCCTAGCCCCGTAGGGATGTCGCGGGAGAGTGAAATAACCCGGCATTCCAGGTACAAACCCTCACTCCTAGGCTCAATTAACCAGTAAGAGTTCAAGCGCCACACTAACCCCTGGCCGGTGCCTTCCGGGAGTGGTTTCTGGTTATCGTCGAGCTCGTTAATTTTGGTCGAGTGCGACCGGATCGCCCACCGTCCGTCACCGAGTGGGAGGTATTGGATTGCGTACTCGCCGTCGAAAACTACGCTGATCAGCCCAGAGCGGCGGCCGATGCGTAGCCGGGAGATCCATCGGTCGCCTGCATGCGACAGAAGCTTGGAATCGAGAACATCCGGCGAGAAAACCTTCTCGTAGTCAGCGTAGTCCTGAAACATCGCCAGCGCCTTATTCACCAACGTAAATGGCGATCCGCCGGGGATCAGGACGCCCCCTACCCAGTCGTGGATCAGACCTTCCGGAACGCTGATGGGGTTGTCGCCCATGGCGGTCAGCTCCACGTCGCCGCTGGCCTTGGGCGAAGTTCGAGCCTTCCAGTCCATTTGCATCTCCGCCGCTGCGACGTAGTTGTCGAAGGCCTGAGTGGTGGCGGGGGAAAGTTGAACCGTGATCTTGATCTGGGCCGCAAGTACTGAGGGCATCGCCAGAATCAATGCGATCCGTTTTACGACGCTCAGTCTAACGCAATCCATACGTCCTTACCATAGTTAGACTTACCCAGCATTGACAGAAGGGTACAGGATTGATAAACTCAAGTAGGACCAATTAGGTCTTACATGCTCAAGCTGACCAAAAAAGCGGACTACGGACTGATCTCGCTGCGGCACTTGGCGACAGGCAGGCACGTGAGCGCGTCTGCCAAGGATATTTCGGAGGCCTACCGGATTCCCTTACCGCTGCTTTCGAAGGTTCTGCAAAAACTGGTGAAGGCGGGATTGCTGCTTTCCGAACAAGGGACCAACGGCGGCTATCGCCTGGCTCGCGACCCGCACGAAATCAGCGCACTGGAAGTGATCCGCACGCTGGACGGCCCCATCATCCTGACCCACTGTTTTACCGAGCATGCCGAGCCGGTCGAATGCGTACAGAGCGCCCTGTGCCCTGTGCGCGAGCCTCTGCGCAAGGTTCACGAAGGTATTTTGCGGCTGCTGTCGGGCATTAGCATTTTCGACATGTCGCAGGAAGAGTCTCCAATCCCTGTGATGGTTTCAAGCATCACAATGGTGTCAAGCATCGAGACATTTGCTTCGCCGGAGCCCAAAGGTTTACCCCGGCAGACTGGGAACTGAACGAATGAAACTTCCGATTTACATGGACAATCACGCCACCACCCCGGTGGACCCGCGCGTGTTCGAGGCGATGAAGCCGTACTTCACGACGGTGTTTGGCAACTCGGCCAGCCGCAATCACAGCTTCGGCTGGGAAGCGGAAGAAGCGACAGAGAAGGCGCGCAAACAGATTGCCGCGATCATTGGCGCCACCAGTAAGGAGATCGTTTTCACCAGCGGCGCCACGGAGTCCAACAATCTGGCGATCAAGGGCGTGGCCGAGATGTACGCCGAAAAGGGCAACCACATTATCACCGCCGCGACTGAGCATAAAGCCGTGCTGGACACCTGCAAGCGTCTGGAAAAGGACGGCGTGCGGGTGACGTATCTGGCGGTGCAGCAGAACGGCCTGGTGGATCTGGATCAGCTTCGCGATGCGATCACCGACAAAACCATCCTGATTACGATCATGTACGCCAACAACGAGATCGGCGTGCTGCAACCCGTGGCTGAAATTGGGAAGATCGCGAAAGAGCGCGGGGTGCTCTTCCATACCGACGCGACCCAGGCCGTGGGCAAGGTCCCGGTGGATGTGATCAAGGATAACGTGGATCTGCTGTCCATCAGCGCGCACAAGATGTACGGGCCCAAGGGCGTGGGCGCCCTGTACGTGCGCCGGCGCAATCCGCGGGTGCAGTTAACGGCGCAGATCGACGGCGGAGGGCATGAACGCGGCATGCGGTCGGGCACGCTGAACGTGCCGGGAATCGTGGGCCTCGGCGAAGCCTGCGCGATCTCGAAAGCCGAAATGCCCGAAGAAATCAAGCGCATGGAATATCTGCGCGACAAGATGAAGGACCGCTTGCTGGCTTCGCTCGACGAAGTCTATATCAACGGCACCATGGAGCACCGGCTGCCCAATAATCTCAACATCAGCTTCGCCTACGTGGAAGGCGAATCGCTGTTGATGGGCATCAACGATATTGCGGTATCGAGCGGATCGGCCTGCACTTCGGCGACGCTCGAGCCCAGCTACGTGCTGAAGGCTCTGGGCGCCGGCGACGATCTGGCGCATTCTTCCATCCGCTTCGGCCTGGGCCGTTTCAACACTGAAGAAGAAGTGGATTACGTGACCGCGAAGGTGATCGACGTGGTGAAGAAGCTGCGCGAACTTTCGCCGCTGTACGAGATGCACAAAGAAGGAATCGACCTGACCAAGGTCCAGTGGACCGCACATTAAGAGGAGATCGGACGCAATGGCATATTCAAACAAAGTTCTGGATCATTACAACAACCCCCGCAACGTCGGCTCGATGGATAAGGCCGACCCCAACGTGGGCACGGGCATGGTGGGCGCGCCCGAGTGCGGCGACGTGATGAAGCTGCAAGTGAAGGTCAACCCGGAGACGGGCGTGATCGAAGACGCCAAATTCAAGACCTTCGGCTGCGGCAGCGCCATCGCCAGCTCCTCGCTGGCCACCGAATGGCTGCGCGGCAAGACTGTCGATGAGGCGCTCGAAATCAAGAACACCGACATCGTCAATGAGCTGAGCCTGCCTCCGGTGAAGATCCATTGCAGCGTGCTCGCCGAGGACGCCATCAAGGCCGCCATCGGGGATTACAAGAAGAAGACCGCCGGCCGCACGCAAGCCGTGGGGGTGAATTCATAAAGCAATGGTGACGGTGACCCCCAAGGCGGTGGAGAAGATCCGCGTCGCCTTCCAGCGCGAGGGCGTCCAGGGAGGGCTGCGTCTGGGCGTGCTCGGCGGCGGCTGCTCCGGTCTCAGCTACCTGTTCAAGTTCGATCCCAAGCCCCGGCCGACCGACAAGGTGTACAACTTCGACGATGTCAGCGTCTACATCGATCCCAAGAGCATGGTGTTTCTGGACGGCATGACGCTGGACTGGAAAGATTCGCTGATTCATTCCGGTTTTGTCTTCGAGAATCCCCACGCCAAGAAGAGCTGCGGCTGCGGAACATCGTTCTCTACCTAGCCGGATGCCGAGAAAGACTTTCTGGCCGCTGATGAACGCGGATCAACGCGGATTCGAGGATCGGCGTTCATCTGCGTTTTTCTGAGGGCGTAGATGCGATATTACGAAGTGCTGGGGCTGGAGCCGAAGCTGGCGCTCGACCTCGACGACCTGCAAAAGCGCTTCTACGAGCGTAGCCGCCAGTGGCATCCCGACCGCTTCAGCCGGGCTTCCGAGCCGGAGCGCCAACGAGCGTTAGACATGACGGCTCTGCTTAACGACGCATTCAGGACCTTGCGAAATCCGGTCCCGCGCGCGGAGTATTTCTTAAGCGAGCGCGGCATCCAGCTCTCCAAGGACGTTCCGCCGGAGCTTCTGGAAGAAGTCTTCGAACTCAACATGGCGCTCGAAGAAATACGCGGCGGGGATGAATCGGCGCGGCCGCAACTGGATTCGGCGCGGGAGCGGTTTGCGGGAATGCAGGCGGAGATCGACTCGGGACTGGTGAATCTTTTCGCTCGCCACGATGCTGAAGGCGAAGCCGGGACGCTCGACGAAATCGCCGCCGGCCTGAATCGCCGGCGCTATATCTCCAACCTGCTGCGCGATGTCGACAAGGAACTCAATGTCCACCTTTCAAATTGATTTCGGCGAGTCGCAATCGAAAATCGTAGGCATCGACCTGGGCACCACCAACAGCTTGGTGGCTGTGATGGAGCTGACCGGGCCGCGCATTCTTTCCGGCATCGTTCCCAGCGTGGTTTCGGCGACGGAATCGGGTGAAGTGATCGCGGGCGAAGCCGCTCGCGAGATGCTGATCACGCATCCGGAGCGAACGGTGTATTCGGTGAAGCGCCTGATGGGCCGCGGGCTCGCCGACATCGGGGAAGAGCTGAAGCTGTTTCCCTTTCGGCTCGCCAAAGGCAGCGAGAACGTATTGCAGTTGAAGCTTGGCGACAAGATCATGACTCCGCCGGAGGTTTCGGCGCACGTACTGCGGAAGCTGAAGAACGACGCCGAAGCCGCGCTGGGCGAGCCCATCACGCAAGCCGTGATCACCGTGCCCGCGTACTTCAACGACGCTCAGCGGCAGGCCACCAAGGACGCCGGCCGCATCGCCGGTCTTGAAGTTCTGCGTCTGGTGAATGAGCCGACGGCCGCCGCGCTGGCCTATGGACTCGACAAGCGCAAGGATGGCATCGTCGCGGTGTACGATCTGGGCGGAGGCACCTTCGACATTTCAATCCTGCGACTGCATGAAGGCATCTTCGAAGTTTTGGCGACCAATGGCGACACGCACCTGGGCGGCGACGATATCGACCACTTGCTCATGAACATCGCTCTTGAAGAGATCCGCGCGGAGTGGGGCGAGGATATTTCGGGTAATCCAGGAGCCGTCCAGCTTCTGCGCCGCGCCGTGATCAAGGCCAAGGAAGAGCTGTCCTTCGTCCCGCAGGCGAAGATCGATCTTGAATTTCATGGCAAACGTTACCAGCGTGAGATGACGCTCGACGTGTTCGACCGCATCATCCAGCCCATTGTCGACCGCACGCTGGGCCCCTGCCGGGCGTGTATCGCGGACGCCGCGTTAAAGTTGAGGAGATAGATGAAGTCGTCCTTGTCGGCGGCTCCACGCGAATTCCTCTGGTGCGTTCGGCTGTCGAGAAATTATTTCGCGCGCGGCCGCACACGGAGCTGAATCCGGATGAAGTGGTCGCGCTGGGCGCGGCCGTGCAAGCCGGCATTCTCGCGGGCGACGTGCAGGATAAGCTGCTGCTGGACGTCACGCCTCTTTCGCTGGGGATCGAGACCATGGGCGGGCTGGTGTCCAAGCTGATTCATCGCAACTCCACCATCCCCGCGTCAGCTACCGAGACGTTCACCACCGCTGTCGACGGACAGACCAACGTGCTGATCCACGTAGTTCAGGGCGAGCGCGAACTGGTGAAGGATTGCCGTAGCCTCGCCCGCTTCGACTTGAAGGGCATCGCGCCCATGCAAGCCGGAATGGCGCGCATTGAAGTGCGATTTCTGATCGACGCCAACGGCATTCTGAACGTCACTGCCCGCGACCTGCGCACCGGCAAGGAACACAGCATGGACGTAAAGCCCTCCTACGGTTTGACCGACGAGCAGGTGGAGGCGATGATACTCGAATCCTTCGAGAAAGCGCAGCAGGATCTGACGGAGCGGCAAGTTCGCGAGGCGCGAGTGGAAGCCGACGCGGTCATGGCCGCCGTCGAAAAGGCACGCCACGAAGAGGCCTATTTGGCGCTCAGCGAAGCCGAACGCGCCGCCATCGACCGCGCCGTGAATGAACTTCTGGTGGTCTATCATAGTGACGACCACGTGCTGCTTCGCGACAAGATCGACGGCATCGACCAGGCTACCCAAAGCTTGGCCGAGGCCATCATCAACTCGGTGGCCGAAAAGGCGCTCAAGGGAACCAAAGTCGATGCCTAAGCTGACCTGGAGCAATCTGGACGACATCGCCCTGGCGCTGTACGAGAAGTTTCCGGATCTGGACCCGACCCATGTCCGGTTCACGGATCTGCACAAGTGGATCACGGAGCTGGACGATTTCGACGACGATCCGCTGAAATCCAACGAAGCCAAGCTCGAACGGATTCAGATGGCATGGCTCGAAGAGTACAACGACAATCAATAGCTGCGTTTGTCTTCATTGCCGCGCTGGCCGCGTTTGCATTTGCTGCCGCGCTCACTCCACAGCAGCAGGCTGTCGTCAACGGCATCTCTGAGAACTCGCTCCGCGGAAACCTTTCCTTCCTCGCATCGGACCTTTTGGAAGGGCGCAATACGCCCTCGCGAGGCCTGGACCTTGCCGCCGAGTACATCGCCGCGCAGTTCCGGCGCGCAGGTCTGGAGCCCGTGGGTGGGGACGGCTATTTTCAGGACGCGATGGTGAAGGATCAAGTGGTGCGCAACGTCGCAGGCTTGTTGCGAGGCTCCGATGCGGCGCTCAGCAGTACGTACGTGATCTTGAGCGCGCACTACGATCATCTCGGGATGCGGCCGAATGGCAACGATCGGATTTACAACGGCGCCAACGACGATGGCAGCGGCACGGTGTCGGTGATCGAGATCGCTTCGGCGCTGGCCGCCGCGCCGGAGCGTCCCAAGCGCAGCATTCTGTTCCTGGCGTTTTACGGTGAGGAAAAAGGCCTGCTGGGCTCGCGCTATTACGCCACGCATCCGCTGGAGCCGATCGAAAAAACCGTCGCCTGCGTGAATTTGGAACAGGTGGGGCGCACCGACGCGAGCAACGGGAAGCAGATCGGCGTGGGATATGTGACCGGCTTCGACTATTCCAATCTGGGTGCGATTCTGAACGAGGCCGCGCAACCCCTTGGAGTCCCGATTAAGAAGGATCTCCCCAGCAAGGGCGACTTCTTCGCGCGCAGCGACAATCTCTCCATGGCGCGCGCCGGCGTGCCCTCGCATACGCTCTATGTCGCCGACGATTTTCCCGATTATCACAAGGTGGGTGATGAGTGGGAGAAGATCGACTACGCCAACATGGCCAAGGTGGATCGCGCCATAGCGCTGGGCCTGCTGCGCCTGGCCTCGGACGCCGCGCCGCCACAGTGGAACGAGTCGTCGCCAGGGGCTCGGCCCTATGTCGAGGCGGCAAAGAAGCTGCATCCGTGAGCGAGGTGCCCTTATGCGAAAGCTCCTGAGTTTTATCCTCTGCGTGTTGTCGCTGCCCCTGCTTGTGCGCGCCCAACCGACCTTTCCAGAATTTCGGGTAGCTAACAAAGTGCTTGGCGGCATGTGGATTTCGTCGCCGATTGTGGCCGTGGGTGAACTTTCAAATGTCACCACCTATGGCGAACAGGCCGTCGTAAATCTCCCATCGCCGATGTCGCCCGATACACACAGGCTCTATTGGTGCGAGGGAGATTTCAACGCGATCGCCATTGTAAAAGGGGCACTGCCTGAAACGGCGAAAAAGTACCTGTAGGCCTCAGTTTGGCCGGAATGCAAGACCCCGTATGATAACGATCCGAGGATGATTTTCAATCGGGACAAGACGCACATCTGGTTCCTTCGCGAAGAGGGGGAATTCATTCGACCACCGTTCGACGTAGGGGTGCAAGCAGGAAGGTCTTTCGGGATCTTGCCCAAGTGGGAAGACTTACCAAGCCTACCGCCAAGGGAGCGCCTGGGCACGGCGCTACTCACGCCGTCAGCGAACGGCGACACGCTTGAGGAGTATGCAAGGTATTTCGGGGACGTCTTCGACATTGCGTGCGACCTGCTCGGGAAGGAAGAATGCACGCGGCAAATCAGGGCGTTAGCGGAACTCGGAAATCCCCAACTGCGAGAGGATGCGTGCGGCTTGCTCGAAGCCGTGTTGAAGCAGACCTGCCCACCAATTGACCCGGGGCGGCCCGCTAAGCCTTAAATTCCACGACTCGCGCGCTTAATATGTCCTTGTTTTCGAGGATTTGTTTCACCACCGCCTCCGGAACGGCCGTGTCGGTCTCCACCATAATGATGGCTTCGAGCGCCGCGCCGGGATTCGACGGAGCATCCTGCCGGCCCAGCGAAAAGTGGGCGATATTGATGTCGTGTTTTCCGAGCACCGCTCCGAAGTGCCCCACCACACCGGGCACATCCTCGTTGCTCGAAAACAACAACATGCCCGGCTAGCGGAGCCTCGCAGCGGATGCCGTCCACCACCATCAGCCGCGGCTGTCCCATCACCAGAGTTCCCTCGGCGCTGGTCATGCCGTTGTCGGTCACCAACTCCAGCCGCACGGAGTCCATCGCGCCGGCGCGCTGTTCCTGCTGCTCCGCGTAGGTCAGGCCGCGATCCATGGCCAGTTGCGGAGCGTTGACCACGTTGGCGCGATGCGCCATGGACCGGCTCAGCACGCCCGCCAGCCCGGCGTTGCGCACCAGCGCGGTGTTCTGCTCGCCGATTTTTCCCTGATAGATCAGCCGCACGGAACTGGGATTTCCGGTCGCCACATACGCCGCGAAATTACCCAGGCGCTCGGCCAGATCGATGTAGGGGCCCACGGCCTGATATTGCTCGGCGGTCATCGCCGGGACGTTGACGGCGTTCAGCGCGACGCCGTGTTGCAGATATTCGACCAGTTGCTCGACGATGCGCACGCCCACGATCTCCTGCGCCTCTTCGGTCGAGCCGCCGATGTGCGGCGTGGCCAGCACGTTTTCGAGCGCCAGCAGAGGCTCGCCCGCGGCGGGAGGCTCGGTCTGGAATACGTCCAGCGCGGCGCCGCCCACCTTGCCGGATTCGATGGCGCGCTGCGCAGAGCGTCGCCGTCCATCAACTCGCCGCGGGCGCAATTGACGATGCGCACGCCCTTCTTCATCTTGCGCGAAGGCCTCGTCGTTGAGCATGCCCTGGGTTTCGGTGGTCAGCGCGACGTGCATCGTGATGTAATCGCTCTGCGCGTACAGCTCCTCGCAGGCTCACCAGCGTCACGCCCAGATCGGCCGCGCTCTGCAAGCTGACGAAGGGATCGGTGCCCACGATCTTCATCTCGAAGGCGCGCGCGCGCTTCACCACTTCGCGGCCGATGCTGCCCAGGCCCATCACGCCCAGCGTCTTGCCGCGCAGCTCCGTGCCCAGGAATTTTTTCTTCTCCCACTTGCCGCCCTTGGTGGACGCGTTGGCTTGCGGAATGGAGCGGGCCATGGCCAGCATCAGGCCGAGCGTGTGCTCGGCTACGGAGACGGCGTTGCCGCCGGGCGTATTCATGACCAGAACGCCCGCCGCGGTGGCGGCCTTCAGGTCGACGTTGTCGACGCCCACGCCGGCGCGCCCGATGACCTTCAGCTTGGGAGCCTTCGCCAGCACCTCCGGCATTCACCTTGACGGCGCTGCGCACCAGCAGCGCGTCGGCGTCAGCAGGTGTTGCGCGTATGTTTTCGGATCGGCGACCACAACGTCCCAACCCGGCTGCGCCTTCAGCAGTTCAATTCCCGCGGCAGCGAGCGGTTCAGCAACCAGAATCTTCATCTATTTTAATTAAGCGTTGACGGCTTCTTTTTTGGCAATGGCGCATTCGGCATAGACCCGCTGTATGGCGGTTACAAGAGGCTGTTTCTTAATGTGCATGGGGGGATGAGCCTTCAGGATAGCAAACGAGGGAGACGCGGATCGATCTACTCCGTTTTCGCGCGGGACGTTGCATGCAATGCGGCGGCCTTCATTCCCGGTACGCGCGCAAAAAGTCGTCGCGAGCAATGCCAGCCTGCGTTAGGAGGGTTCGCAAACGTCGAGGCCTTGATCGTCGAGTGATTCGGCAGTGTGAGGAAGTCGGAGCCGCCCGTCCGGCTGGGCCGCCGCATTGCGATGTGCTCCGCCTCGCGCACCAACTCGAAGCCGAGCGCACGAAACGCGGCGATCACCTTCGACTTCGGCGCATCGACGGGAAACTTGGCCATCAAACCGGGATGGTTGCTTCCGCGACGAAGACCTCCAGGAGCGGGGAATCGTCGGGCAGGACTTCTGCGCCAAACGTCTCAATGTGAAACCGGATCGCGGATTTGACATCGGCGAGCGACTCCTCATGGGTGCTGCCTTCTCCGACAACGACCCCCTTCATGCCGAGAGGGTACGCAACGTAGCCATCCGCGTGCTTCTCGACAATGATTTTGACTGACTTCATTGTTCCCCGTCTGAAGTCTAGCATGACAGAATTATGCCCAACGGCGAGATGACTCTGTTAAGGCCGTTTCCTCGCGAAGGTACTGCCGCTTCATGATGCGCTGATCGCTCGATGCCGTGCAGCTGGTCGTTCCAGAAATGGCGCTCCTGCCAGAGGCTCTTCTGATCCTCGTTAAGCCACCAATCGAACGCGTGCCATTTCCCACCCTTGACGTAGCGAGCTTCCGACAGATGGGCGAGCCCACTGTCGTGATCCCGGTGCCGTGTCTCATCGTGTAGGTGCCGAGCAGCTTGCCGTCATCGGACCATTGCTTGGCGGTGCCATGGGGAAGTCCGTTGAAATAGGGCTCGGCGGAGAGCAGTTTTCCCGGGATATCGGAGCGGTACGCGATCCCGTGCAACACTCCGTTCTTCAGCGGGCGCTCGGCGGCCAACTCTCCTGTCTCATGGAAGAAAGCGGACTCCGACCAGCTTCCCACTCAAGGTACAGTTGGTCCTGTATTTCTGCGGACCGCTAACAAACGTCGCGACGACGCGCTCCCGGGCTGCTTTCGGAATCGAGGAGCGATCGTGCTTCATCTCCGCCATTCTAGTTCCGGCTCGGATTTGGTAGCCGATGAATTAAACTGGTTTCAAGCAGTGCAAACCCTCCTTCAGGATCTTCGCTACGCCTCGCGCCAGCTTTGGGCCAACTGGGGATTTACGCTGCTGGTGGTGCTGACGGTGTCGCTGGGGATCGGCGCGAACACGGCCATTTTCAGCATGGTGCACGGCGTTCTCAAGCCTCTGCCGACTCACGACCCGGAGCAAATCGTCGTGCTCGCCGCCCAAACCAGAGGCGATGAAACCGGATTCCGGTACCGCTTTTCCTTCCCCGCGCTCCAGGATTTCCGGCGTCAGACGGACCGCTTCAGCGACCTGTTCGGATACACGATCGATCAAGGGGGCATCAGCATCGGCGGGAAACCCTTTCCATTCATGTACAGCGAGGTCACCGGGAACTTCTTTCCAGCGCTGGCGATTCGCCCCGCCATCGGCCGACTGTTCGAGCCCGGCGAAGGCGAGAATCCGGGCGCGGATTCGACCATCGTTCTGGGCTACACCTTCTGGCAGAAGCGCTATGGCGGAAGGCCCGATATCGTCGGCCAGCAGATTCGCGTGAACGGCGTCGCGGTGAGGGTCCTGGGCGTGACGCCTCCGGAATTTCATGGTCCTTACGCGGGTCTGGATCTCGAAGGCTACATGCCTCTTAGCGCGTACCGCTACGACAATGCGCTGTTCACCAATCGCGGGCGCCGTCCGCTGACGGTGCTCGGGCGCATGAAACCGGGCGTGAGTTTGCGGGAGGCGCAGAGCTCGGTGGATGTGCTGGCGCGGCGCATGGAGCGGGAGTATCCGGCCACCGACAGCGGCATCTCCGTGCGGGTGATTCCGGAAACGGAGGCGCGTCCCGACGCCGGCCAGCCCCATCGCCCAGCACAGTCCCGGAGTACTCTGCTGCTGCTTCTTGCCGCTGTGGTTTTGGCGCTGGCGTGCATGAACGTGGCGAATCTGCTGCTGGTGCGCGGAACAGTGCGGCAGCGCGAGCTGGCCATTCGCGCCGCCTTGGGCAGCGGCCGGGCGCGTCTTCATCCGCCAGGCGCTGACGGAAAGCCTGCTGCTGGCTATGCTCGGCGCGGCGGGGGGATTGATTCTCGGGAAATGGGGCAGCGACGGCTTTGCGGGCTCGATAGACCTGGCCACGGATTTTCCCACGCTGCTCGATTTCAGCTTCGACTGGCACGTATTTGCGTACGCTCTGATCGCGGCGGTGGCGACCGGACTACTGATCGGGATTTGGCCGGCCTTTCGAGCCGCGCGGACGGACGCGGGCGCGGCTCTGCACGACGGCGCACGCGGCGCATCGGGAGGTCCCGGACGCCAGCGCGTACGCAGCGCGTTGGTGGTCGGACAGGTCGCCGGCTCGCTGATGCTTTTGATTGTCGCCGGTCTGTTTATGCGGAGTTTACAGAACGCCCAACATCTGAACGTCGGCTTCGCGCCAGATCATCTGTTGAATGTCCGGATCGACCCGGACTGGGCCGGCTACGATCAACAGCGCACCAACGACTTCTATCGGGAGCTGGAGCGCCGCGTGAGCGCGTTACCCGGAGTACAATCGGCCAGCCTGGCTTTCAGCGTCCCTCTGGGTTACTACAACAGCGCGCTCAATGTCTACATCGAAGGACGGCCCGAGGACCCGGAAACCCAGGCTCCGGTGATCGGAGCCAACATGGTGGATGCCTCCTATTTCGACAACATGCAGATCCGCATTGTGCGCGGCCGCGCCTTCGCCGAATCCGACGACGAGCATGCGCCCCGAGCCGCCATCGTCAACCAGACCATGGCGGCGCGCTATTGGCCCAACCAGGACCCGCTTGGCAAGCGCTTCCGTGCGGGCTCGCCGAATTCCCCTCCGTGGCAAGTGGTGGGCGTCGCCCGCGACGGCAAATACGTGGCGGTGTATGAAAACCAGCTCCCCTACTTTTACATGCCCCTGGCGCAGAGCTACATGTCGATGCGGGTTCTGCAAGTCCGGTCTCTGACTGCGTCGCACGAATTCAGCGCACGCGTGGAGCGGGAAATCCACGCGCTTGATCCGGACATGCCGATTACCGATCTACAAGCCATGCGCCGCTCGCTGAGCGGATTGGGAGGCTTCCTCATTTTCCGTCTGGGCGCAAGCCAGGCGGCGGCCATGGGCGCGCTGGGATTGATTCTCGCGGTGGTCGGCGTCTATGGAGTGGTCTCCTACGGCGCGGCGCAGCGCACGCGCGAAATCGGAATTCGCATGGCCATGGGCGCGAAACCCGTTCGACGTCCTGCAGCTGGTATTGCGCCAGGGCGTGACTCTGGTGGCCATGCGGCGTCCTCGCCGGCCTTGATCCTGACGCTGGCTCTGGCCCGGCATTCTGCGCAGCGTGTTTTACTGATGGCCAACGCGATCGATCCGCTGGCCTTCATCGGCGTCACGCTGCTGCTGACGGCTGATCGCGCTGGGCGCTTGCTACATGCCCGGCGCGCCGCGCCATGCGCGTGGACCCCATGGTGGCCCTGAGACACGAGTAGACTGTAATCAATGCCTCTTCTCGACAAAATCCAAACCGATATGGTCGCGGCCATGAAGGGCCACGAGGAATTGCGCCTGGGCGCGCTGCGCATGCTCAAGACCGCGCCTCAAGAAGCACGAAGTCGATTCCATGAAGCCGCTGGATGAAGCCACCGAGCTGCAGGTGCTGAACATGCTGGTCAAGCAGCGCCGCGAATCGGCCGACCTGTTCCGCAAGGGCAGCCGCGCGGAGCTGGCCGAAAAGGAAGAAGCCGAGATCAAGATCATCGAGTCCTACATGCCTGCCGCGCCCACCGAAGCCGAGATGGACGCGGCCGTCGCCGCGGCGCATCGCGGAGACTCCGGGAGCGATCGCTCAAGCAGATGGGCGTGGTCATGAAGGCGGCGCAGGCCAAGCTCGCCGGCAAGCGCGTCGACGGGAAGGCGCTGAGCGACCGGGTGCGCGCCAACTTATCGTGACCGCGCGTGTTACCCTAGTCATTTGCGCCGATTCTATGCCCGCGCGGGTCAGCGATTCGTTTATCCTGCGCACCTATCCCTTCCGGGAAGCGGATTTGATCGTGAGCTTCTTCACCCGTGATCTGGGCAAGCTGCGCGGTGTGGCGCGCCGCGCTCGCAAGCCCAAGAGGCCCTTTCGGCTCCGGCCTGGAGCGGTTGTCCCGCGTCCACATGGCCTACTACGAACGCGAAAACCGCGATCTGGTTCCAACCTCTCCGGCTGCGAGCTGATCGAGTCGCCGTTCGCCTTGCAGTCCGATTACGCGCGGGGCGTCGCGCTGGATTATCTCGCCGAGGTGGCCGAGCATTTGCTTCCGCGCACACGAGCCCAACGAGAAGTTTTTCCGCCTGCTGGCTTCCGCGCTGGATTATCTGCGCGCCGGCGGCGAGGTGTGGGCCGCGATCCTCTATGTCAGTCTGTGGGCCGTTCGGCTGACCGGCGTTTTTCCGGAGCTGCGCGCCAGCCGTGAGGCCGTGGAGATCGCCGAGGAGATGTTCGCCAAGCCGCTCAAGGGCTCTGACGCCGCGGACCTGGACCAAGAGCACGGCGGCGGACCTGAGCCGCCATCTGATTCGCGCCATGGAGCAGCACGTGGAGCGCAAATTTATGACCGTGCCGTTACTCGAGGCCCTGTAGTCTCCCTATGGACAATTTCCAACAAACTGTTTTCAAATTAAAACAATACTGGGCCGAGCGCGGCTGCATCATTCAGGAGCCGTACGACGTCGAAGTCGGCGCGGGCACCATGTGCCCGGAAACATTTTTGCGCGTGCTGGGGCCCAAGCCTTATCGAGTCGCGTACGTTCAGCCCAGCCGCGCGGCCGGCCGATGGACGCTACGGCGAGAATCCGAACCGGCTTTACAAGCACCAGCAGTTGCAGGTGATCCTGAAGCCGACGCCGGACGACGTGATCGATCAATATTTGGGAAGCCTGGAAGCGATCGGCATCGACCTCGCCAAGCACGATCTGAAGCTGGAAGAGGACAACTGGGAATCGCCGACGCTGGGCGCGTGGGGCGTCGGCTGGCAGGTGATGCTGGACGGCCTGGAGATCACCCAGTTCACCTATTTCCAGCAGTGCGGCGGCGTGGATCTGGAGCTGGTGCCGGCCGAGATCACCTACGGCCTGGAGCGGCTGGTGGCGTTTTTGCAAGGCGTGGAGAGCGTGTACGACATTGAATGGGCGCCGGGGTTCAAGTACTCGGATGTGCGGCTGGCGGAGGAACTTCAATTTTCGGTCTACAACTTCGAGATGGCCGACGGTCGATCGGCTGTGGCGGCTTGTTTGGCGAGCATGAGGCCGAATGCAAGGGACTGCTGGAGGCTTATGCGAAGTATCCCGACAAGCACCGCTTCCCGGTTCTGCCGACCTACGACCAGGTGCTGAAGTGCTCGCACGTTGTTCAACCTGCTGGATTCGCGCGGAGCGATTTCGGTGACCGAGCGGGTGGGCGTGATCAAGCGCGTGCGCGATCTGGCGGTGGGCACGGCGAAATTGTGGCTGATCAGCAAACGACGCGCAGGAGGAAGCCGCATGAGCCTCGACTTCCTGCTCGAGATCGGCACCGAAGAAATTCCGCATTGGATGATTCCCGGCGCGCTGGCGCAACTGGAGAAACTGGACCTGCTGGGCGCGAACTCCGCGTGTTGACGCAACTCCTCGAAGGCTAGTCGTACAGGCCTGCGGCCTGCCGGAGCGCACGGCCGCGCGCGAGGAGATCCTCAAAGGTCCGCCTGTCGCTTCGGGTGAAAAGGCCGCCGCGGGATTCGCCAGGAAGCAGGGCGTCGATCCCAGCGAAATGAAGGTCAACGGAAGCCACTACGAGGAGCAGCACGTAAACGG
>CAVXWB010000084.1:0-17748 GCA_963765185.1 Bryobacterales bacterium | reverse complement strand
GTTGGCAGATTGGATTCGACGGCAAGCAAACCAACCTGGATGAGAAGCGCGTGGACTACGTGCTCGGTTCCGGCAACCATGCAAGGACCTTTCTGCACCTGACCGAAAAGAACACATTACAACAATTGCCGCTCGGCTGGTATGGCGAAAAGGGCGGCTACTGGGCGATGAACCCCGGCTACGATCGACCCGATTACGCGGGATCGGTGCGCCCGATCTACTACGAGTGCATGTCTGCCACAACGGTTATCCGAAGATTCCGGAAGGCGAGCGTAAGGACTTAACCCAGGCGACCTATCTGCAGCCTTTGCCGGAGGGAATCGATTGCCAACGATGCCACGGGCCCGGACAAAACCATGTCGACAGAGCCAATGAGGGCGGCGCGGCGGAAGTGGTACGCGCCGCCATCGTGAACCCGGCCCGCTTAACTCCAGATCGTGAAATAGAAGTTTGCCTGCAGTGCCATCTTGAGACCTCCAATGAAAAGCTGCCTCACGCGATCGTGCGTTTCGATCGTGCTCCGTTCTCGTATGTGCCGGGTCAGCCTCTGGCCGGCTACGAAATGATCTTCGATCGCGCGCAGGGAAACCTCAAGAGCTTTGAGGTGGCCCAGGCTGGGTACCGGCTCCGCGAGTCGCAATGCTTCCTGAAGAGCGCAGGGAAGCTTCGATGCACCAGTTGCCATAATCCCCACGACATTCCGCGTGGGCAGCAGGCCACCGCGCACTACAACCAGGTTTGTCTCGGCTGCCATCAGGCCGTTACACGCATCCGCCTCCGCCCCCCACACTGCGGACGCAAACTGCGTCAGCTGCCATATGCCAAAGCGGCGAACCGACGACGCGGTCCATGTCGTGATGACGGAGCATCTGATCTCCCGCCGTCCGCCTCCGGGAGATTTACTGGCCGAAAAGCCCGAACGCGCCGAAACTCGACCTTACCAGGGAGAGGTGGTGCCCTACTACCCCGCCAAGTTCCCCTCAACGGAGGACAATGAGCTGACGGTTGCCGTCGCGCAGGTCCGCGAACAGAGCAATCTCAAGGACGGTCTCCCGTTATTGGCATCGCGGATCGACATGTACCATCCGGCAAGACCGTCCTATTATGCGGAATTGGCGGAGGGCTACGTCGCCGCCGGCGATGCGGCCTCGGCTATCCGGTATTTTGAAGAGGCCTCGAAACGCGATCCTGATTCGGCAAGCCGGCTGATCCAATGGGGAGACGCGCTGATGGAAACCGGACAGTGGCCGCTGGCTGAAGAGAAACTACGCCGCGCCACCGAACTGACGCCGGAGGACCCGGCCGCCTGGGGAAGGCTTGGATGGGCGATGTGGCAACAGAACAAGGCCGGGGAAGCAGAGGCTGCGCTCGAGAAGGCGATCGGCCTGGGCCCGGAGGTGCCCAATTGTACAACAATCTGGGCCTGGTTCTGTGGGGCGTTGGCGACCGGTCCGCGGCGGAAAAGCAATTCCGGGCCGCACTGCGTATACAACCCGGCATTGCGGAGTGGCGGTTAAATCTTGGCCGCGCGCTGGCGTCGCAGGGCCAAATGGCGGAGGCAAGCTTTCAGATGGAGCAAAGTCTCCGCTTGAAGCCCGACTACGCTGAAGCCAGGTTGGACTATGCGCGCGTGCTTACGGATTTGAACCGCCCCGCCGATGCCGAGAAACAGGCCAAACTGGCGGTCGAAGCCGATCCCCGCTCCGGGCCTGGTCATGAGATCCTGGGATCGCTCCTGTACGGCAAGGGCGACCTTTCAGGCGCGGGGCGAGAGTTGTCTGAGGCAGTCCAGCTTCAGCCCGGGAATTGGCGCGCGCAGGTTGAACTGGGGATCGTGTTGACGCGCCAGGGCGACCGCGCCGGCGCTGTTCAGCATTTAACGGCGGCCGCACAGGGGCCCGATCCGGACGCCCGAGCCGCAGCGGAACAAGCCCTGCGTGGGCTCAGGTAAACGACCGCCCTCACAGGTAAATAACGGCGGAGTGTTGTTTCGCGGCTTGGGACCCGTCACCGCAGGCGCGGATGATCTTCGTCCTCTTCCGCGGCTGGAATCCCGAGTTTGAGCCATTCGTTCCGTCGCGCGGATCGCAAGCAGTGCCAGCGCGGCGCTTTGATGGCTTACGCGATTGCAAGCACGTTAGAAACAGCGCGAAAATCTACTTGGCCAAGGAGGGTGCCGGCTCCAGCGCCTGGCACGCGTCCCGATAGCCCAGGTCACATCCCTGGCGGAAACGCGCCTGGGCCAGGGGTTCATTTTTGGGCGTTGCGATTCCCTGCCGGTGCATGATGCCAACATTGAAGCACCCGGGCCCGTAGCCGGCATCGCAGGCGTTTTCGAGAATCTGCCTGGCCTTGACGATGTCCTTGGGAACGCCTTCCCCAAAGAGATAACTTTCCCCGATCTGTCCGCAGCCGCGCGTAAATCCGGCCGTACAGCTTTGCTGGAAGAGGGTTGCGGAATACTCAAGGTTACGGCTGACTCCCTGGCCCCCGTAATAGAGCGACCCGAGCATGAAGCAGCTCTCTCCGTCTCCACGGTTACAGGGCTGCAGCAATACACTGTCTCCGTCGGTTTTCACCAGATTCAAAACACCGCCGCAAGCGCTCTCCCAGCCGATATCGCAGGCGTGCTTAAGACTCCGGGCCGCACTCATCGGATCGCGAGGAAGTCTCTTGCCTTCACTCAGCAGCATTCCCAGGTCGAAGCAACCGCCAGCCGAGTTGTGCTGGCACTGTACGTCAAGAGTGCGGGCCAGGATCCGGCAGGCTTCCGTGTGCCCCGCATCGCAGGCTTTTTGCCAGAAGGCGGGGTCGCTGCCCGGGTGTTTCCCGCCGAGAAAGCCCGTGACAAACATGAATCCAAAAAGCACCACCCAGATCCCCATGAATCCGAAATTCGCCTGTTGCGGAGTCCAGGCTGAAAGCGCCTCGATGGGCCGGAGTCTCCGCCAGCTCTGCCGGGCTGCCCAGCCGCTGAGAACAATGCTCAAGCGGTCCAAAACCCGTACCGTTAAATTGAGCAGGGGTACGCATAACAGCTTGTCGTAGAACGTCGGTTGTCCCAGGCTGTCCAGCAATCCGTACACGACGAATACGCCGGCGCCGTATGCCGCGCCGAAGATCGCCCTGCCGAAATTCTTGCGGGGAGACGTGGACGGATCGGTCACCAACAGAAGCAGCCCCAGGAAAACGGCCGGATGGATGTTGAAGTCGATAAAACGGTACATTCCGGTGGAACCGAGGTAGACGAAGTCGAGCAAACAAAGCATGGCCGCCGCGGACAAGGTCACCAGAGTCACCGAAAACAGGCCCTGCACGATGAGCCCGAGCAGGAAAATTTCGAGATAGATATTGGGCGGATTATTGAAGGTGGTCGAAATCTCCGCGCCCCAGGTGATCGGCGTAGAGCGAGTTGCCAGCAAGACAATAGACGTCAGGAAAAGGGCAAAAGCGGAGGGATTGAAGATGTGAGTGAGATGGCCGTCACGTTTCCATTTCAGGAATTCCTTGCCGAACACGATCATCGCGACCATAACGAACTGCAGGTAGAACCAGTCGTCGCGAAACCACAGGAACAGATTCATGCTGAAGATAATCGGTATCGGGCCGAAGCCAAGAATCCAGTTGTCTCGACGGAACCAGCAGACCAGCATGTCCAGGACGTAAAGAAAAACCACCTGGGCCGCAATCAGCGGGATTTCGTGGTAAACCTCACGCCAATACCAGCCCCAGTAGGCGTACACGCTAGAGTGCATGATCATCTGAACCCAATGCACCCGCCGTGGAACGAATTCGAATGTCAGGGTTCGCCCCGTCCTGACAACGTTCCACCATAGAGCACAGAGCCCGGCCAAGAGGAAGGCCGCGGGTGACAAGATAGCAGCGTTCAGATGTGGATTTGCGTCAACGCGCGGGAGCAGCGTGAAACCCGCGAAGATCAGCGTAAGGAGTGCAGGGAGCCAGAGCGGCGAGAACCGCCGCTTGACGCCCTGGGTGGCGGCATTTTTCGGTATAAACACATCGCCTCGGGCGGCGGCATGTTTTGTTCTAATCCCAGGCGGGGTTCCCCGGCCCCGTGCAGACGAGTTCATGTGTTAGAGCATATCGAAAAAAATCGTCTTCGTCGACCGTGCTTTTAGGCCGTGCTTTTAGGCCGTCGTTCCGGTTGAGTCTGGCACGGCGCTCGACCAAATGCCGCACGGCGGTGCAATCTGGCGACGTGTACCATTCCCTTGTGACGCTGGATTGTCCAAGCCCCTTCCGGGCCGGGGCAAGTTAACCTTGAGATGGGAGAGCACCTTGAGAACTTCGTACTTCCATGGAGCGTCACGCGCGGCGCGCCAATAGCGAACGCTTTCCGCCGAGGTCTGGTTTCCACGCTCAAAGAGAATTGCTCCTCCAACCTGGCCGCCATTATCGCCGATGTTGCTAAAGAACAACCAGCGCCTCTGTTCCCGGGCCGGACGGCGCCAGGGGTTGCACAACACTGAAATCGGGCGGCGGCCCCAGATGACCCTCAGCGCCGTTAAAAGCACTCTGCCGCAGTTGTTCTCCAAGGCAGAAGCGAAGAACCGCACGCGCAGCATCGTCGCCAATCCGAGCCGCTGCCGATTGAGTGCCGCGACATGAAGATATAGTTCTTCGAACGATTACGGCTAGGGATGCTCCAAAGGCAGGTTGGTTTGGGAGGCTTCCCCGGTCCCCAGACTCTCGAGCAGAACCTGGATCCGTGGAATATCGGGGGCCGTACCATCCAATTTGATATAGTTTGCGATGTGTTCCTTCGCGGCCGGCAGGTCGCCCTTGGCGAGCGCGATTCGTCCTAATACATACTCGGCGCGGACCTGCTTGTGCGCCGGGTCCATGCTCTGGAGGGTCTTGATGCTCTCCTCCGCGCCGGCCAAATCCTTCTTCTCGAACCGCGTGATGGCCTGCTGCAGATAAATCTCCGAATAAAAGCGCTTGTCCATCGCCAGCAGCGAGTCTTCGCTCTTGGCTGCTGTGTCCCAGTCGCCGAGCTTGTTTGCAACCCGCGCCAGTCTTAGGTACGGAGCGGGCGCCTTCGGGTCGGCTTCAATCGCGTTCTGCAAAGCGTCCTTGGCATCCATCAGCATCCTTTGCCTCTCATACACGGACCCCAGGTTGCTCCAGCCGTCGGCGAATTTGGGAGCCGCCGCCACGACGATCTTCAGTTGCCGCATGCCCTCCTCGACGTTGTTGGCGTCCAACGCCTTGGATGCCAGTTTATAGGCATCCCGCGCTTTGCCGGGCACCACCGACAGGTCCACCAGAGCAACGTTGTTGGCCCCGCCGTTGTCCTTTGGCGACAGCACCAGGTCCGGTATCTGCACCCTGTTCGTTCCCGCCGTGAAATCAGCCAGCTTCATGTCGCCCAAGTGGAACCCGGGTGGAGGTCAAACCCGTCAGCCTTCGCCTGCATGAAGCAGTCACGCTGAACGTCCGGCGCAGAGCTTCAGCGTCCAGGTGTAGTGGCCTTTTTTGTCGGTCGTGGGTCCAGGGGCATCTCCGTTGTAGTCGCTGCAGACCCGTTCGATGGCCCACGGTTTTGGGCGGTGGCGTTCCGTCCGGCATCGCCACCTTCCCTTCCATAATGATCGTCTGGACGTCCTGCAAAATCTCTTGCGCGTGCAAACTTACCCGGCTGGCGATCGTGACCAAGCCAACAGCGCCGGCGGTCAGGAAAATGCTCCGGAAACGGCGTGTCGGAATCATAGCAAACCTCCGCTAACCGATTCTCTAAAATGTGCAAATGCCCTTGCACGCTTACTATACCCCATCTAACGTCTTAGGGACACTTTCCTGCAGGCGAAGCAGGTTTCCCACGCGTCGATCACCACCTCGCGGGCATCGCGAAACACTGTGTCCCCGGACCAGTCCGGATCGCCGGGCGTTGGCCCCGCCATCGACCAGTTCGTCT
Source organism: Bryobacterales bacterium (assembly GCA_963765185.1). GTDB lineage: Bacteria > Acidobacteriota > Terriglobia > Bryobacterales > Bryobacteraceae > Palsa-187. The sequence continues at coordinate 11,810 of CAVXWB010000084.1, read as the reverse complement.
CCACCTGCCGCTCCGCCACTTGGTTGAGCGCGCCGTGGATCGCCTCGCGAATGTTCAACAGTTTCTGTGGGATCAGGCGCGTGAAGCGGTCCTCGCGGCACACCACCGGGTTCTTCAATCCCTCAGCCAGCGGTCCCGTGATGTTGTGACTCAACGGAGTCACCAGATGAATCCAGTACGAACTCAAGCGAGGGCTCAGCACCGGAACCGGTATGATTAAACGGCGGGGAAGGTTGAGTTCTTCCGCCATGACGCGCATGATGTCGCGGTAGCTCAGCGTCTCGGGGCCGCCAATATCGAAGACGCCGCCGGTGGTTCTGGAACGGAACGCGCGCCAACCAGGTACGCGACCACATTTTGAACCGCGATCGGCTGGCAAGGTGTGCTCACCCATTTCGGAGTGATCATGACCGGCAACCGGTGGACCAGATCGCGCAGGATTTCGAAAGACGCCGAGCCTGAGCCAATGATCATTGCGGCGCGTAGCACCGTCACGGGCACTCCCGTAGAGGCAAGCGCCCCTTCCACGTCGCGGCGCGAAGACAAATGTTCGCTGAGATTCGATCCTGTTTCGCCGAGGCCGCCGAGGTCGAGGATGCGGTGGAGGCCGGTATCAAGTACCTGGTTTTGGCCGCCGCATCCGCCGCTTTCCTTCTCTTTGGGATGGCCCTGATTTACGCCGACCTCGGAACCATGGACTTCGCCCGCATGGCGCAACTGCTGGCCTCAGAGGTGCAGTGAATCCGACCTTACTCTTGCCCGGTGTCATCCTGATCGTCACCGGCATCGGCTTCAAGTTGGCGCTGGTGCCCTTCCACATGTGGACCCCGGACGTTTATGAAGGCGCTCCGGCTCCGGTGACAGCATTCGTAGCAACGGTTTCAAAGGGCGGGATGTTCGCACTCCTGCTGCGCTACTTCCATCAATCGGGTGCGCACAGCTTTTCACCAGTGTTCTTAGTGATCTCGATTATAGCCGCTGTTTCCATGTTTGCCGGCAATCTGCTCGCGCTGTTGCAGAACAACGTGAAGCGGATTCTGGCATATTCTTCGATCGCGCACATGGGTTACTTGCTGGTGGCATTTCAAATTGGAGGTCCCCTGGGCGGAGGCGCCGCTGCCTTTTACCTGGTGGCTTACTTTGTGATGACCCTGAGGGCTTTCGGCGTCGTTACGCTGCTCTCGGAGCGCGAGAGAGATGCGGATCTGCTCGATGATTACCGAGGGCTGTTCTGGCGTCGTCCCGCGCTCGCCCTGGTTTTCACCGCCATGCTTCTCTCGTTGGCGGGTATACCGTTGACCGCGGGATTTCTCGGTAAGTTTTATATCGCGGCCGGCGCCTCCGCGGGAGCGTGGGCGCTGATCCTGATTCTGGTGACCACCAGCGCGATCGGCCTGTTCTACTATTTGCGAATTGCGGCGGTGTTGTATCAGCTGCCGGCCGCGAGCGATCGAGCTCGCGATCCCATTCCACGGCTGGCGCCGGCCGCAACGCTGGTTCTAGCCGCGCTCACCGTAATTCTTGTCTGGCTCGGAGTCTGCCCAACGCCCTTGCTAAAAGTGATTGAAACGGCAATTGGAAGCCTGGGGTGAGCCAGCTTGGGAACTGCGCGGCTTCCTTGAGTCTGCCCGGAGCGCTGCTGAAGGTGTTTGGAAATTCGAGCAACCATTCTCTGCAAGGGCGCGTGCGTCGCGACGAATTCAAATGCGCGATTGCTCCATAGCCGATCACGATGAGCTCGTCGTCGGGCTGGCAATAGTCTTCCTGGCCGTCAAGTTTTCGCATCAGAACCGGTTTGATTCCTAGCGAGCTCTGCAGAAATTGTGCAAGGTTGTCTGCCGCTTGCCCAACCGCACGCGCCAGACTGAGTTTCGCGACGTTGTGCGCGAACACGCTATTGATGTAATCCAGTTCCGCGCCTGCGACTGACTCCTGGGCTTGCACAACCTCAACATTGTCAGTCACTCCGGCCTCATACCGCTGGCGGGTCAACTTAACATTTTCTTTCGTCACTTGAAGATTCTCCGTGGCAACCTCCACTTGGCTCCTGGCTGCCTCCAGGTCAAGGTACACCTTCCGGACATCGGCCTCTATTTGCCCGCGCAGGTCTTCCATTTCTGCCTTCCGCTCTGCCAATGCGGCGCCTGCCTGCTCGATATCGCCCTCGATCCGGCCGCTTTGCCAGATCGGAAACTTCAGGCTTCCAACAACAGAGAATGTTCCATGCGCCGCGGACGGATTCATCCCAATGGCGCCATAGCCGGCGCTCACCGAGAGAGCAGGAAGCCGTTCCGCGCGCGCAGCGGATCTCGAACGCTCAGCCGCCTGGATCTGTGCTTCCGCCGCCTTCAAGTCTGAGCGCTGGTCGAAGGCTTGATTCAGCGCCTCGTCAAGTGTGATGGCGGGCGCCGCCGCGAACGGAATGTCGTCTACGACGTCGTACCGATCGTTGGGCGGAAGGCCGGTGAGCCGCGCCAGGTTGATCTTCTGTTTCGCAAAGTCATTTTGGAGCGAGACCAGGCGCTGCTGCTGGGTCAGCAATTGGATTCGGCTGCGGTTCACATCGATCTGCGCAACCAATCCGGCGCTGCGTTGCTGCGATGTCTGCTGGTAGAGCGCATTGGCGGTTTCCAATTGAGCGCGGGAGGAATCCACTCTGGCCGCCGCTGCGATCACCTGGAGATAGGCGCCGCCGACCGCCAGAACCACCAGGTCTCGCGCATCCTTTCCCGAGAGTTCGTTGGCGCGTAGATTTTCTTTAGCCGAACGATAGTTGTTCCATGCTGTCAGGTCCACCACTGTCTGCGACAGGGCTGCTCGCAAGTCGAAATAGTTGAAGGGACCGACGATGGAGGGAATCGAGAAACCGAGGGACGGAGGAAGATTGAAGTGCAGGCCGCTCGCCGCCAAGTCGAGCTGTTCGACTGTCTCGGAGAGATCGCCATTGATGTTCGGCAGCAACGCGCTTCGAGCCACTCGGCTTTGACCACGGGCTTGCTGGACTGCTTGTGCGACACCGACGGCGCCGAGATTATATTGCAGGCCGCGTTCGACAGCTTCGCGCAATGAGAGCTTGCCGGAAAAGGCGGTCTTGCCTTTCTCGCTTCCAGCATAAGGCCCCTGCGCTTGAACCGAGGTGTTGATGGTATTCACGCTGGTCGTGGTTCCGGGCACCGGTGACTCTGTGGTCGTAACCGACCCGCTCTGCCCGCTTTGACCAGAGAGCGGCAACTGGGTGGCGCGAGTGGTTTGCCCCTGGCCCGCACTGACAGCAATCAAAAGCATCGCCTCAGCCGCGGAAATCCTATTGGTGAATCGTTGTCGAGCCGCTGTGTTTCTCAAAATTGCCCTTTCTGTTCTAACAGCCTGTGTCTAAACCGCCCGTTTTTTGCTTGACCTGCAAAGGAATCGATAGTTCCGGAATCGGTGAGCGAGACGCGGCGGATCGGCGGAGTTCGCGGATTGTGGCTGAGCGACGCCTTCTATGCCCATCGCCATAACCCGATTTTAATGCCAAAACATTTTTAGGGCCAGGCGTTTTTCGACTTTAGACACAGGCTGTTAGCTTTGGCCGTCCAGATGAAGGGCTCGGGCGTGACATTGTGTTGATCGATGTAGGAATCGATGGCTTCAACCAGTTCGATCAGATCACGGAAGATGCCGCGGCGGAGACGATTTGACGGTCAGGTCACGGAAGAAGCGCCCCACTATGTTCAGCCAGGACGCGCTGGTGGGCGTAAAGTGCATGTGAAACCGGGGATGGCGCTGCAACCGGCGCAGAACCTGGGGGGTGTTTGTGAGTCGCATCGTTGTCTGCAATCAAGTGCACCCGTTTGTCGGCGGGTGTGCGGCGATCCAAGATCCGCAGGAAGCTGGGCCACTCCTGATGACGATGGCGTGGAGCACACATGCTGATTACCTTACCGTCGAGCGTGTTGAGGGCGGCAAACAGAGTCGCCGTGCCGTTGCGCTTGTAATCGTGCGTCATCGTGCCAGCCCGGCCACGCTTGATGGGCAAGCCTGGCAGAGTTCGATCGAGCGCTTGGATCTGACTCTTTTCATCGCAACAAAATACCAAGAGCATGCTCGGGCGGGTTCAGATAGAGGCCCACAACCGCCTCGAGTTTTTCTGCAAACTTCGGGTCGTTACTGACTTTGAAGGTGTCGACGAGATGCGGCTTGAGGCCATTCTTGTGCCAGATGCGTCGCACGCTGGCCTCGCTGATACCCACGGCTTCCGCCATGGTGCGCGTGGACCATTGTGTCGCATTCGTCGGCTTCTCCTTGATGGTCATATGGATGACGCGTTTGACGAGTGCGGCGCGAGCGATTGACGATGACCAATGCGCTGACGACTGACCCCGATTTAAAAACCGTCTTTATCGCCAAAGACAAGGCGTATTTGATGGACTACCTGAAGGCGCTTCCGTTGGAAGGACTGGCTCTGCGTAAGCAGCTTGCCGATCTGATGAACTACCGCTGCGTTACAACAATCGAGAGCGGGTATTCGGTAAAAGTACAAAGCACGTCAGTTGTAAAGCTCAACGGCCGGAACATCACTGTTGCCGACGCGGTCTTTCTCGCTAATCCGGCGCTTTCAGTTCTGGGTCGACTTCCTGGGAAGGGCGAGGGCCGTGGGTTGATTCCCGCCGCACAGCTCAAGACCGCTCCCGTTTACGTGCTGGAGTAGATCCCCAGGAGAGTAACCCCCCCGCCCGCGCGCGGCATGGCAGCCAGGCCCCCCGCCCGGCGCGCCCTTCTCTAACCGCTCTGCCGTCCCCTCCGCAGATTTCCCTTGCTTTCCTGGCCAACCAGAGCGATCAATCGTCATGCGCGGAGACGCGCAAAAGCCTGAACCGAAAGGAATAGGACCCAGGGAGAACGTAGAACCCACCACCGCAGACCAAACCGCCGCCGTTGCCGCACAGGGCGCGCACGTCGTGCCGGAGAAGGCCCCCTCGTGACGTTTCTGCTGAATTTCTTCGAGGAAGTGCGGCGTCGGGCGCCGGTGGGAAAGTGGCGTAAATCCCGGATACGCTCCCGTGGTGAAGCTCCCTCAGTTGGCCGGGTCAGCCGGTGGCGGCGCACCACCACGCCCTCTTCCGGGGGGCTGATTGGTGGGTAGCCGGAACGCCATGAACTGAGCCTGGTTGCGTCCATTGATGTTGCCGCCGACCGCAATCACGATGTATTGCACGCCGTTCACCGAGTAGGTCATGGGGCCACCAGTGGCCTGCGCGGGCATGTACACCGCGCCAACGTCCTTACCGGTCGCCTTATCGTAGGCGCGAAGCATGGCGCCTGCTCGTCCGTCGGGCTGGGTGACAGTTCCCTTCTCACCGGCGATGACCAGGGTCTTGGTCACCAGCGTGATCGCGGCGCCGCCGTGCCCGGTGCGCGGAATATTCACGCCCTTCAAGGCGGGGTTGTTGCGGACATTGTCGGGGGTCTCCCCAACCGGGGTCTGCCACAGGATGGTCCCCGTCTTCAGGTCAATCGCCGAGATCTGCGAATAAGGCGGCTTTAACAGCGGCAGCCCTTTCACGGTGAGCTGTCCTTGCGCGCCGGGCGCACGCCCGGAAATGTAGCCGACATCGGAGCGATCCCCCGAGGGCACCAGCCCGATCCCGATGACGCCCCGGCTGGAGCCGACATAGACAACGCCGGTCTCCGGATCGATGGAACCGCCCATCCAGTTGGAGCCGGATAGAGACGAGACCAGCGTCGCCCATGGACCCTCGGCCTTGCTCACCACCGGCGGCGTGAAGATCGGACCCATCTTGTAGTGCTTCACGATCTCCAGCGCCTCCTGGTGCAGCTCGGGAGTGAAGTCGATCAGCATGCTTTCATCGACGCCCTGATTCTCGTAGGCGGGAGGAGCGGTCGGGAACGGCTGTGTGGGCGAATACCATTCGCCCGGAACGTCGCCCTTCTCCACCGGGCGCTCCACAATGGGCCATACTGGTTGGCCGGTTTCACGATTCAGCACGTACAGAAACGCCTGTTTGCTGGGCTGCGCGACGACCGGCGTTCGCTTGCCGTTGATCGGGACATCCGCAAGAATCGGAGGCGAGGGGTTGTCATGGTCCCAAATGCCGTGGTGGACGTACTGGAAGTGCCAGAGGCGCTTTGCCAGTTTCGAGGTCTAACGCGACGAGACTTTCGCCGAAGAGGTTATTGCCGGGACGCGGTCCTCCGTAGAAATCACCGGTTGGCTCCTCCACGCCGACATAGACGACCCCGGCCGCCTCGTCAATGGAGGACTCGCCCCAAGCGCCTGTATTGCCGGTGTAGGACCAAGAATCGTTCAGCCACGTTTCGATTCCAAACTCGCCCGGCTTGGGGACGGTATGGAAGATCCACTTGCGCTTCCCGGTGCGGACATCGTATCCGCGGACATACCCTTTGACATTCGTCTTGCTGGTGGGCACGCCGCCCGGTTTGTGGGCCGCGCCGACAACGATGGTGTTCCTTCCAATCGTCGGGCGTCGAATGGATGCCGATCTCGCTGCTGAGCGGATCGATTTCCTGATCGTCACCCTCTTTGAGATCGACAACGCCGTCCACGCCAAAGCTCGGAATCCGCAGGCCGGTCTTGGCGTCCAGTTCGATCATGCGATATCCCTGAGTGAAGTAGACGATCCGCTTGTCATTGCCGTCCGCCCAGTACGCGAGGCCTCGGCCCGAGAGACGCCGGGGCGAAACCTGAGCGCGCTTCCCTTCGTCTTCGCGATGCGCCCAGAGAACCTCGCCCGTGGCGGCGTCCAGCGCGACGACATCTCGCCGGTCCCCGGCCGTCGAATAAAGCACGCCGTCGATCACCAGCGGGGTCGACTCCAGATTGGATTCCGGCGTGGGACCCAAATTGGCGGTGCTAAAGATCCAGGCCACCTGCAGCTTCGAGAAATTGGAGGCGTCGATCTGAGTCAGCGGCGAATAGCGGGTGTTCTTGATATCGCCGCCATAGCTGCGCCAGTTCGGATCGGCCGCGCTTTGTTGGGTTATGGCGGGCTGCGCCCAAAAAACTAGAAATGCGAGTGTGCCGCCAAGTATCGGCGTGGCGTTGAGGAATCGGTTGCTTTTAGACAGTGCCATCGTGGCTCACTCCTCGTATCGTGCTAACAGGGCGAATTATATCCCATTCGCGGCAACCAAAACGCGGAGGTGAGTCCCATGCGATCCCATGAGCTACGGCCGCTTTAATCGTCAGCGGCGACGAGGCTGACGCTGGGACACACGCGCGCGGGAATGATCCTGGGCACGGCAGCCTACATGTCGCCGGAGGGTTTTAAATCCAGGATGTCTGCCGGTTGCATCAGCGGCGCAACGAGAAAACTGGTACGCGTGAGTGGAGTCGAACCACCAAGAGACGGGCGTCTTGAGCGCCCCGCATTTGCCGTTTTGCTACACGCGCGTACTTTGGCAGGGGGCCAGGGAGTTTAACACCGAACGTCTCCGAGGAGATCCGGTTCTACAGACCGGCGCAGCCAAACGATGTCTGATCTGCCACCCAAGCTTGGCGGAAGCGGAGCGATTCGAACGCTCATGACTCTTACGTCCCCGCATTAGCAGTGCGGTGGGATACCGGATTACCCGACGCTTCCGTAAACTGGCGCGCGAGTGAGGATTCGAACCCCATGCGGTGGGTTTGGAAGCCACCTGCTCTCCCAGGAACACTCGCGCTTGAATTTGGCGGAGGAGCGGGGAATCGAACCCCGGTGCCCTTTCGGTGCGGCAGTTTTCGAGACTGCTGGACTACCAACGTGTCCGTCCCCGCCGTGATTTAAAAAACTTGGTACCCCGCGAGGGACTTGAACCCCCACACCCGAAGGCACTTGTTCCTAAGACAAGCGTGTCTGCCATTCCACCAGCGGGGCCTGGAGTACTCGCGCGGAGTCGAACCGCGTGTCATCGGTTTTGCAGACCGACCCTTGGCCGTTCAGGATCGAGTACTTAAAAGAAATTGATTACAGGGAATATGAACACAAACTGAGTCGGGACGACCAGTAGTGGCGCAGGTGAGATAAGTGTTGTGCGCGGTTCATGAGTAAATTGTATCCGGGGTTCGAATCGATTGCAATGCTGTTTGTTGAATTTTAATCTTTGGCAGGGGCGGAAGGAATCGAACCTTCTCGTAACCGGGTCAGAGCCGGTTGCATTCCCACTTTGCTACGCCCCTTCGTCCTCGAAATCTTTGGTGGGCGGAAACCGAGTCGAACGGTCTTCCTGGCTTTTCAGGCCAGTGCTGTCACCCGACCAGCGCCATCCGCCCAATGGCATCGGTGATGGGAATCGAACCCACATTTGGCGGAGCCAGCGGGATTCGAACCCGCGATCTCTGGCGTGACAAGCCAGCAGGGACGACCGGACGCCCCTATGACTCCGCAAACTGATACCCGCGAGAGGACTCGAACCTCCAATCTCTGCGTTCGTAGCGCAGTGTCCTAATCCGATTGAACGACGCGGGCAAACTATTAGCCTGGTGACCGAACGATCACCAAGCTATTGACTGGAACATCTAGACGACACCGGCGAACTCAATCTCTGTACGGATCGTGGACGTCTTCACCGGCCATCGCAACGCCCAACGGGCGCAGCGTATGAAGAATACGAATCGAATCGCCGTGCTCCGCGAGAACCTCCGGCAACCGCTTATAGCAATGCGGTGACTCGTCGAGTCCCGCGCCGCGAAGCACCACGCCCTCGCGTGCGACCCATTCATTCATCATTGCCTGGGTGACCTTGCCCGCGCGTTTCACTGCCCCGGTTTTCCGATCCACTTTTCCCTTGGCCTCCATGCGGCCCATCACCCGGCCCGCGCCGTGGACCGTCGAGCACAATGTTCCCGCTGTGCTTTCATGCTCGACGCCTTCGATGATGACCGAAACATCGCCCATCGACCCACCGACGAAGCCGCGCTGGCCAGGGAACGCGGGCGTGGCTCCCTTGCGTACCACCCAGAGATCCTGCCCGCCGTGGCTCTCACGCCAGGCGAAGTTGTGGTGGTTGTGGACCTCCTCGATCAGGTTGGCCCCCAGCAGGCGTGCCACACGCGCGCAAACCCAATCCCTGCCCGCGTAGGCGTAGCGTCCCCCGAGGCGCATCCCTTCCAAATACTGCGCACCCAGGTCGGAGCTGACTGGCAAGATGCACGGCTCCGCGTCCATTCCGTCGCTTGCTCCAGCTGCGCGCAAGAACCACGTGGCTGTCTTGTGGCCCAGGCCGCGCGAGCCGAAGTGAACGCCGATCCACACGCGCCCCTGTTCGTCCTCGAAGATATCGACGTAGTGATTGCCGCTACCCACCGTGCCGAGTTGCTGCCGCGCCATTTCCTTGAGCGGTTTGCACGCCTCGATGCTCCACGCCGGGTCGTCGAACAGATCGTGGTCCACGCGCTCGTCGTCGTTCTTGTGGCCGATGCCGAAGGAGATCGTTGACCAGACGCGGTCCATGATCGCGCCGATGTTGCGCTTCACTTCCTCCGCGCTCGCGTCGGTAAGCACGGCTTTGTTTCCGCAGGCGATATCGTAGCCGACGCCGGACGGGGAGATCGCGTCCGCGTAAGCCACCACGCCACCGATGGGGACCGCATAACCCTTGTGGTGGTCAGCCATGAGCGCGACGCGATCCGCCGTGCGCGCGCACGTTTTGATCTGCGCCAGCGCGCCTTCGTCCACCAAGGTCCCATACACCGGAATGTTGTCGATCATCCGCATTTTCAAAACTCCGTTTCTTTTCCTGGTGGGAGCGGAGAGAATTGAACTCTCGCCTTGCAACTTAAAAGGATGCTGCCTCACCATTCGGCCACGCTCCCTGACTAAATTCTGGTGCGCCCGGTTGGAATCGAACCAACTCACCTGACGGTTAAGAGCCGCCTGCTCATCCTGATGAGCTTCGAGCGCAAAAACAAAACTTGGTAGCTCTCCCTCGGATCGAACGAGGCATCCCCGGTTTATGAGACCGGCGCTTTCACCCTGTAAGCTAGAGAGCCCTGCAAAACAAATTGGAACGCCCGGCGCGGATCGAACGCGCGGCCTGTCCGTTAGAAGCGGACCGCTCTGTCCCACTGAGCTACGGGCGCACAACTTGGTCCAGAAGGGACGACTCTCGAACGTCCGTCCTTGCGATTATCAGCCGCATGCTCCACCGTCTTCTAGGTGACAGCCCGCAAAACGGAGTGCGGCGACGGTGACACTTGGCTGATTCCAGGGTGCCGCCGCACCCTTTGCGGGCTCCTCAGTAACAGCCCGCAAAACGGAGCGCGGCGGCCATTGTTGCTTGGCTGAAGTGAGGGGTGCCGCCGCACCCTTTGCGGGCTAGCTACGCCTGGAAAATGAAACGGTACCGCGCGGGCTTGATAGCCGCTCTTTCGCCACGGGGCAACGCGCTTGACCCCGGATCTGCCTCTATCCGGTCTGGACCGGACGCGATACCGAACTTGGTGCGGGATCGAGGATTTGAACCCCGGACAAGTCGGATGTAAGCCGACTGCTCTACCGGACTGAGCTAATCCCGCATGGCTCCCCGAGAGCAACACACATCCGAACACGGTTTTAGAGAACCGGAAATGCTTCAGATTCTCCATGCCGTTAACCAATGGGAAAAGTTCGGAGATGGACTTTCGCGTGGGGGTTCAGTTATCAATGATCAGACAGCAGGCCTAAGAATACACCAAGGATCGGGCACTCGGCTTGGAAAACCGGCGACTGGATACAATCCTCGGATACCGATCATATTATCCGTGGAATCTATCCAATGCCGCCGCTGACACAGGAGTTCGGTGGCAAGCGGGCGGGCCGTGGGAATGAACACAAAAGGTCAACTTTATTGACTTTCGATGTGTTCTGGCTCTCCACGAAGGGAACAAGACGACCTTTTTGGGCGGCAAGTGATTGAATCCTCAAGGCGAATGAGTGGCGACGCCAGAGGCGGCTTTCTTCGGGGATTTTCCAGCCAATGTTCGCGTCTGCCGTCGAGAGGGCAAAAACGGTCTTTGCAGAGCACTAGGAAGTAAGAATGTCTGCTCTAGAATCGTTCAACCAAAGCTGGGCAAAGTGTACCTTGAGCCCGACCAGCGGCTCCGTCGTAGCGGTAGTTCTGGAGGATTCGTCGATCCTCGTTGGATCGTGAGTTTGCGGCAAGCGTGCGTGACGCTAGGTAGCCGCCCCTGTTAAGTTCATTCAGTTGCTGAGGAGCGGCTGATCATGAGCGGTAGATCCAAACCACCTATTCCCGAGCCAATCGTGCAGTTGCAACGCCAGTTGGATCAGTTTCGCAGCACCCAGCAGCGGCGGACGAAGTTGCCGGAGTCGCTGTGGCAGACGGCGGTTGAGTTGGCCCGGCAACACGGAGTCCATTCGGTCGCGCAGCCGCTGCGGCTGGATTATATGGGGCTGAAGAAACGGCTGGGCGAACCTCCCAGTCACCGGCGAAAGGCACCCAGGGCGGCGTTCGTCGAACTGATCACGCCACCTGCGGCGGCGCTGGAGGAATGCGTCATCGAGTTCGAGTCCTCGCGCGGAGCGAAGATGCGCATCCAGTGGAAGGCGACCGCGCCGCCGGATTGGGCCAGCCTGCTGCGCGCCTGGCGGGAAACGGAAGGATGATTCAGATCACGCCGCAGATGCGGATTCTGGTGGCAGTAGAGTCGGTCGACTTCCGGAAAGGCATCGACTCGTTGGCTGAGTTGTGCCGGCAGAAGCTGGATGCCGATCCATTTTCGGGTTATCTGTTTGTGTTCCGCAGCCGGCGAGCAACCTCTATTAAGGTGTTGGTCTATGACGGGCAGGGATTCTGGCTCGCCACGAAGC
>CAVXWB010000083.1:0-23420 GCA_963765185.1 Bryobacterales bacterium | reverse complement strand
TCTTCTTGCCTGTACTCATTCATCGTATTGCTAGGCATACTCGAATGCCCCTTGCTGCCTGAGAGTCAGCATCAGATAGATGGCGGGTGGCGTGACCCGGGCTCGGACCGCACGATCTTGCAGAGTTCTTCGATTCGGTCCTCCCGCGGCGCCTTCTCGAGCAGGCTGGCTAGGCGGCCCGAGAGCGCGCGATCGAGCTGCAACTCGTTGAGGAGCTGCCCGATCAAGTTTTGCGAAATGTTCTTCGATTGTCCGCGCAGCGACAATCTGGAGGCGCGCTGGGCGAGCATGCATTCGAGATGATGCGCGACGCGGAATCGGGGTTCGCTTCGAGAAGATACAGCCTGGCGAGGTGCTCATGGACGGCGGGGTCGTGACCTTGAACGCCCGAGGCACGCTCGAACGCCGCGATTGCATCGCGGACGCGCCATCGCGATCCGCAAGTTCCTTGCGCAAGAAGCGCGTGTGCGCGCTGGTGGGGTCGCGGTACCGGGGGATCCTCGAGCGCCGCCTCGGCGCCGTCAAGATCGTAGAACACGAGGCGCGCCTGCACGTTCTGGAACCAGAGCGGAAAGAGCTTGCTGTCGGCGACCCGCGCATCGGCGAGCAACTCACGGGCATGGGCGCGCAGCCCGCACATGCGGTAGATCTCCAGGCGGATGACATTGCCGTCGCCAAGTAGCGGCCCGCTCGTGTCGAGGTCCGCGGCTATTTTCACGGCCTCGTCGGCGCGGTCGAGATGAATCAGCGCCTGGCACTTCGGCCAAACCGGTTCGAGGCGCTTCGGGTAAGTCGCAATCACGAGGTCGCAGGTCTCCAGGCAGGTGAGGTAATCGCCGGTCAGCGCCTGCATGGCGGCCACGCCCATCAACGCGTCGAACTGGCGCGGGTTCGCCTGCAGCGCCGTTTTTCGATGACCTGGCGCGCCTTCTGGGCTTGTCCGAGCGCGAGGTGCTCGGTCGCCACCTCGAGCCACGCGCGCTCGTGTTTCAGCTCTGCGGCGCGCTGGAACGCGGACAAGGCCTGCGCGCGATCTCCGCGGGCGCGCAGCAGAAAGCCGTATTCGCGCCACGAACCCGGGTGGTCGGGAGCCGCCGCGAGCGAGTCCTCGACGATCGCAAGCGCCTCGGCATTCCGAGCGGCATCACGGTACAGCGAGGACAGCAATAGCTTGCCGTCGATATTTTTCGGATCGACCGCGCACGCGGCCCGCGCGAACTCGATCGCCGCATCGATCCGGCCGCGAACGAGCGACATCTGACCTAACGCGCGCAACGACGCGAGCGCACGAGGGTCGGTCTCGACGGCCCTCCGGTACAGCGCCTCGGCTTCCTCAGTACGCTCCAACATGCGCAGCGTGGCTGCGACCTCGGTCATCAAACCGACGCTCGTCGGGTGGCTTGCGAGCGCCTTCTCGAGGAATTCGAGCGATGCCGCCTGGTCGCCTCGTTGGCGCTCGATGAAGCCCATGTCCGTCAGCGCGCCGATGTGGGCCGGATCGGATTGGAGGACTGTCAGACCAATGGCGATGCGCTTGCCGATGCGGCCGAGCGCGGTCACGGCGTGGCCTTCGGCCGCCTGCGGCGCGGGATCGGCCGTGCGCAACAGCGACGGTCCGGCGATCAGGACGCGCTCTAAGGTGTGGTTGAGAACGCGCGGCTCCAAAGCTTCCAGATAAACGGTGACGTCGGGCAGCTCAGGCATGCGATATAAAAGGATACATGACCGCCGCAGAAGCCAGAACGCATATTCACTATTCCGGCTGGGCCTCGCGCAAATTGCTGGATGCCGCTGAGGCGCTGACCGAGGAGCAGCGCATCAAGCCCATGGGCGTTTCGCATGAGAGCGTTCAGGGAACGCTGGGACACATTCATGCAGCCGACCGCATCTGGTACAAGCGCACCGTGGAACCGGACATGATCATGCCCTCCGTGCCGGAGATGTCGTCCATCGAGGCCATTACGACGGACTGGCCGCATCTGCAAAAACAATGGGAGGCATGGGCGGAGTCGCTGGCCGATGCGGACCTGGAACGTATCGTGATTTACAAATTCCTCAACGGGACTGCGGGGGAGACGCCCGCATCGCAGGTGGTGCTGCACCTGGTGAACCACGCCACGCTGCATCGCGGACAGGTGGTGGGGATGCTGCGGCAGTTGGGCGTCAAGCCGCCGATTACGGATCTGATTTTTTACTTGCGCGAGCGAAAAATGGAACCCAAAGTGTAGTGTCCACGAAATAGCTGGACAGGGTTGAAGCTCATTTGTGGGGCGGACCCCTGGTCCGCGGCCGACGCCCTCGTCGGCCTTTACCTGACGACCGCAGTATTTCAGAAGATTGCGGAAGCCGGCCGGGGGGCCGTCTGCGGACCGGGGGGTCCGCCCCACAAATCTACACTAGCCTATTTTTCGCCTACAAGCCGAGAAGCTGTAGCCGGCGTCGACGAAGATGATGTTGCCGGTGACGCCGCGGCCCAGGTCGCTTGCGAGAAACACAGCCGTGTCGGCGACCTCCGCGGGGTCGCAGTTGCGCCGCAGGGGCGCGCGCAGAGGCGCTTTTTCGAGCAGCGACGAAAGATCCTTGACGGCGCGGGCCGACGCCGTCTTCACCGGTCCGGCCGAAATTGCGTTGACGCGAATATTGGCGCGGACCAAGGTCGTTGGCGAGGTAGCGGACGGCGGCTTCGAGCGCCGCTTTGGCCACGCCCATCACGTTGTAATTCGGCACCACACGCGTGGAGCCGAGATACGTGAGCGTGGTCATCGAGCCTCCCGCAGTCATCAGAGGGGCCGTGGCGCGCGCCACCCCAACCATCGAATAGGCGCTGACATCCTGCGCCAGCAGGTATCCGGCGCGCGAAGTCTCGACGAACGGGCGGCTGAGGTCCTCGCGATTGGCGAACGCGACGCTGTGAATCATGGCGTCCAGCCGGCCGTGCTCTCGAATGACGCCAGGCAGTTTCTCAAGGTGCTCGTCCTTGGTGACGTCGCATTCGAAGACGCCCGCGACGCCGAGCTCCGCGCCGAGTTCTTCCACCGGCGTTTTCAGACGATCGCCTTGATAAGTGAGCAGCACCGCTGCGCCTTCGCGGCGGAACGCCTGCGCGATGGCGTACGCCAGGCTCCATTTGTTGGCGACGCCCAGAATCAGCGCCGTCTTTCCTTCCAGAAGTTGAGGCATGAAACAGTTATTCTAGCTGGAGAGAGCGCACGCCTGCGCGACAAAAAATCCAGTTGGATCTTTCCACCCCACTCATGTATGTGAAAGGCGTTGGGCCGGCGCGCGCCGCGATGCTGGAGGCCAAGGGCCTCAAGACCGTCGAGGACCTGCTGATGTACGCGCCCTTCCGCTACGAGGATCGCAGCAACGTGAAGCCCATTCGCGAGCTGGCGCCGGGTGAAATGGCGACGGTGCTGGCCGAGGTCGCATCCGCCAAGGTCTCCGGGTTCCGTAAACGCAATCTCGGATTGTTCGAGGCCACGTTCAAAGATAGGTCGGGAGGCGCGCTGGCTGGGCAAGTGGTTTCATGGCGCGTATCTGGCGGACGTGTTCACGCCCGGGCTGAAAGTGGCGCTGTTCGGCAAGGTGGAATGGGATTCGTATTCGGGCGGCTTGGTCATGATGCATCCCGAATTCGAAATTCTTTCGGGGGACGAAGACGGCGACCTGGCCATTCACACCGGCCGCGTGGTTCCGATTCACGAAGCGGCGGGGCGCGTCACGGCGCGCGTCTTCCGCGGGCTGTTGCATCGCATTCTGGAGGCTTTGGCGCCCGCTCACGCGTCGATAGAAGACACGCTGCCCGAGCACATCCGGCGTCAATTGAAGCTGCCGGACCGCTGGAGCGCGATTCGCGCTCTGCATTTTCCTCCGGCGGATTCGGATTTGCGGCTGCTGAATTCCTTTCGCACGGCGGCGCAGTACCGCTTGATTTTCGAGGAATTCTTCTGGCTCGAATGCGGGCTGGAGCTGAAGCGCGCGAAGGCCAGAGTGTATCCGGGAATCGCGTTCGAGCTGACCCATCGCGTGCGCGAGCAGATTCTCAAGATGCTGCCCTTCAAGCCCACGGGGGCGCAGAAGCGGGTGCTCAAGGAAATCGCGGACGACATGGCCCGGCCGCATCCCATGTACCGTTTGCTGCAAGGCGACGTCGGCAGCGGCAAGACGCTGGTGGCGGCGGAAGCCGCGATCATCGCGATTGAAAACGGGTATCAGGTGGTGGTGCTGGCGCCGACCGAGATCCTGGCCACGCAGCACTATTTCTATTTCAAGAAGCTGCTGCACAAGCTGGGTTACGTCGTGATTCTGATGACCGGATCGAATACGGCGCGGGAAAAGACGCAGCTCCGGAAGCTGGCGGCGCAGGGCCTGGCGAAGATGGTGGTGGGCACGCACGCGCTGCTCGAACCGGACGTGGAGTTCCACAAGCTGGGGCTCGCCATTGTCGATGAGCAGCACCGCTTCGGCGTGGAGCAGCGCCAGAAGCTGATGGAAAAGGGCGAGCATCCGGATGTCCTGGTGATGACCGCGACGCCGATTCCGCGGACGCTGGCGCTGACGATCTACGGCGATCTGGATGTGAGCGTGATCGACGAGATGCCTCCGGGGCGCAAGCCCATCGTGACGGAGCACGTGGAGGAGATGCGCATCGAGCAGGTGTATAGCGAGCTGCGGAAAGAGATCGAGGCCGGGCGTCAGGCCTATGTGGTCTATCCGGTGATCGAGGAATCCGAGACGCAGGCAATGAAGGCGGCGGCGAAGATGCACGAGCATCTGTCGCAAGTGGTGTTTCCGGATCTGCGTGTGGGATTGCTGCACGGCAAGCTGCCGCCGGCCGAAAAAGAAGCCGCGATGGAGAAATTCCAACGCGGCGAAACGCAGATTCTGGTTTCGACCACCGTGATCGAAGTGGGCGTGGACGTTCCCAACGCAACGATGATGTTGATCGAACAGGCCGAGCGGTTCGGCCTGGCGCAGCTGCATCAACTCCGCGGGCGAGTGGGCCGGGGCGCGGAACAGAGCTACTGCATTCTGGTGACCGGCAAGCTGAACCAGACGGCGCGGGAGCGGATTCGCACGATGGTGGAATCGAACGACGGTTTCTACATCGCGGAGATGGACATGAAGCTGCGGGGTCCGGGGGAGTTTTTCGGCACCAAGCAATCCGGATTGCCGGTGCTGGCTATCGGCAACATTTTGCGCGACGCCGACATTCTGGAGATCGCGCGCAATGAAGCGGCTGCGTTCGTGGCGCATCCTCCGGCGGAGGATGATTTGCGGCGCGCGGTCGCGTTTCTTCGGGATCATTGGCAGCGTCGATACGGCCTGGTGCTGGTTGGGTAGGCGTCTTGGTGGGGCGGGCCCCCCGGCCCGCGGCCGACGCCCTCGTCGGCCTTTGCCTGGATCCGAAGAGCCGGACCAGGGGGTCCGGCGCGGACGGGGGCGTCCGCCCCACCTTGTGAGGGAGTCGGTCGGTCCAAAAACATGCGGGTGATCGGAGGCGAGTTTCGCAGCCGTGTACTGAAGAGCGTCCCGGGTCTGGAAACGCGGCCGACTCCGGATCGTTTGCGCGAGGCCTTGTTCAACGTGCTCGCGCCGCGCATCGGTGGGGCGGTGTTCGCGGATCTTTACGCGGGGACCGGCGCGGTGGGGATCGAGGCGCTGAGCCGCGGAGCTTCGCGCGCGATCTTCGTCGAGCAGAACCGCGCGGCGGTGAACGTGATTCGCGAAAACCTGCGGTCGCTGGGGTTGGAGGCGCGTGCGCAGGTTCGAGACGGCCGCGTACTTCAGATGCTCAAGAAGATCGATGCGGATATCTTGTTTCTCGACCCGCCTTACGAGTTGGCGAAAGAGTACCCGTTGGCGTTAGAACTGCTGGGGTCGCAGGTTCCCGGCCTGGCGATCGTCCAGCACGACGTGCGATTGAAACTGGAGGAGTCTTACGGAGCGTTGAAGCGCTGGAAAATGCTGAAGCAGGGCGATAACATCTTGAGCTTCTATGAGGCAGCTGATTGAAATCCGTCTCAGGATATCCGAGGGCTCTTCATCCATCCGAAGAACAAAGCGTAGGCGGCGATGCCGACCACGACGGCAACCACGACCAGAATCGCGATCACGATCCAGCGGCCGGGGATTTTCCGCATTACTGTGGGGCCACCGGCGCGGAGACGCCCTGGGTATTGGTGAGCGTCACGCTCACCGAGGCAACGTCGGCTGCGGTTCCGGAGACGGTGAAGGGCTCGGTCAGCATGAACTGGCCGCCATATTGGTTCGACGCCGAACTTTGATACCAGGTGGCGAACGCGGATGCGAGCTGCACCGTGATCGCGCTTTGGGAAAGAGTGCTACCGGTGACCGGGGCGAAGGTGAATTGACCGCTGACCATCTCGCGAGTGGTCGAATAACCGGTCACGGTTACGGTAAGCGCGCCGCCGGTATTGGAGAAGCTGACCGATTCAATCACCGGCGCAGAGGACGCGATGGTGATGGTCTCGATGGGAGCGGGAGTGGGCGTGATGTCTACGCCCGCCGCGCTGAGCGTGGCCGTCAGCGTGATGGTCCCGGCCACGGTGCCCGTCGCCAGCACGGGGGCGCCGGAGAATACGGCAGTGGCGGAGCCGGCGGCGATGGAAAAGCCGGCGGTGCTGGAGCCTCCGCTGGAGGTAATGAATTGAACTTCCGTCGGGTTTCCGCCAACAGCCGACTGGAAGCTGACGGAGAGCGTGCCGGTGAGGGCCACCGGGAACGAGCTGCCGAGAGTCAGGCTCACCTGCTGTTGCTTCGCGGCGGTCGCGGTAATGGTCCCGATGGTTACCTGCGGCAGCGGCGGCAGGGCGACGGTGATCGTAAGGGCTTGCGTTGCGGTCTGCTGCGCCGCGTCGGTCACTTTCAGCGTGACGCTGAACGTACCGGAAGCCGTCGGCGTTCCGCTGATGACTCCGCTGCCGCTCAACTGCAACCCGGCGGGCAGCGTCCCGGAGGCGATCGACCAGGTGTAGGGAGGCGTCCCTCCGGTGGCCGCCAGGGTCTGTGAAAACGCCGTGTTATAGGATGCCGAAAAAGCGTTGCTGGAAGTGATGGAGACCGTGGAGATGGTAATCGCCAGTTGCTGCGGCCCCGCCGTCAGGCCCGCGGAATCGGTCAACGTCACTGAGAACACGTTCGGACCCGTAGCCGTGGGCGTGCCTGAAATGACGCCGGTGGTGGGGTTCAGTTGCAACCCCGGAGGCAAGGCTCCGGAAGTGATGGTCCAGACGTAAGGCGGCGTGCCGCCGGAGCCATCCAGAGTCTGCGAGTACGGGACGCCCACGGTTCCAACCGGCAAGGGGCCGATGCTGGTGATAGTCAACGTCAAGGCGATGTTGATGGTGAACGCTTTCTGGGCCGTCAAGGCCGGCGGCGGGGATGAATCGGTCGCTTGAACCGCAAAGGTGCTGATGCCCAGGGCCCCATTGGGAGCGCCCGTGATCGTCCCATTGGAGTTGAGCTTGAGCCCGGGTGGGAGCGTGCCGGAGATCAGCGTCCAGGTGTAGGGCGCAACTCCTCCAGAGGCTGCCAGCGTCTGCGAATACGGGACCGTGAGCTGGCCGTTGGGCAACGCAGTGGTGGTGATGGTGAGCGGGGACACTCCCGTCGAAAGGGTTAGCGCCGCCGTCGCGGTGCGGTTGCCGGCATCCGTCACTTGCACCGTGAAATGGTAGGTGCCGTTGGCGGTGGGCGTTCCGCTGATCACGCCGGCGGAGGACAACGCGAGTCCCGGCGGCAGCGATCCCGATGCGAGAGCCCACGTATAGGGCGACTGGCCTCCGCCGGACACGAGCGACTGCGAATACGCGGAGCCAACGATGCCGTTGGGCAGCGAAGTTGTCGTCACCGACAGACCGTTGGCAACGAACAGGTTGAGATTTACCTGAAGGCTGGCACCGCTCGAGTCGCTGAGAATCACGGGCACAAGGAGATTGCCTGCGGTCTGCGGCGTCCCGCTAATGATTCCGGTTAGCCCGCCGATGCTCAAGCCCAGAGTGCTGGTGCTGGCGATGCTCCACTGGTACGGCGGAATACCACCCGAGGCCACAACCGTCGCCGTGTAAGGCGAGCCCTGCACAGCCGACGGTAGAGTGGTCTGGAGCACGGTGAGCGCGCCGTTGCTCACGTAGAGAGTGAAGGCGCGGGAGGCGCTCAGGTAGTTGGGATACGTCGCCTGAATCTGGATCGGGAAAGTGCCGTAGGTTGCGATCGGCTCTATGGTGGAACCTCCGAAAGCGCCGGTGGCTGAGTTGAAGGTGATGCCCGGAGGCAGCATACCGGTCAGGACCCAGGTGATTCCCGAGGGGCTGCCGGTCACCATCGCCGAATACGGCTTCTGAAGGAAGATCACGGGCAGGGAAGTGGTCTGGATGGTGGCTTGTCCGGCGTAGACCGACATGGTAAAGAGCTGATTGGTGGTGATGGTGGTGTTTGGAATCTGCACGTCCAGCAGGAACGTATAATTTCCTACTGTGGTGGGTGTGCCGGAGAGCACGCCGGTAGAGCTCACAGTTAATCCGGGCGGCAACACGGCGCCACTGGCCTGCGACCACACGATACCCGCAGGATTGGACACCGCAGCCAGGTTCAGGGAGTAGGCCTGGCCCACGAAGGCGTTGCCCAAAGCGGGCGGGGTGGTGATGGTCACGGTGGGCTCCAGGAGCACCAGCGAGAACGTCTGCGTGGTGGTGAACCCGCCGCCTTGGGCGGTTACCGGGAAGCTGAAGGTTCCGTACTGCGTGGTTGTTCCGGAAAGAGTGCCGTTCGGGCTGACGCTGAATCCGGCAGGCAAGTTGGTGTTAGGCCCTGGCGGCACCGACCAAGTGACCTGATCGGGGGGAATGCTTTCCACCGACGTGAGCGTGTAGGTATACGGGATTTTGGCGTAGCCTTGCGGCAGAGGCGATGCGCTGGTGATGACGATCTGCCCGAACGCAGCCGGCGCGGCGGCCAGCGAGAGGAGCAGCAGAAGGCGGGGCGCGGTCATTGGTTGTCACCCGTGTTGTTACCCGTGTTGTCACCCGCCAAGGGAGCGAGAAAAACGCTCCCGGCCGCTGCGTCGAAGAGGCGGAATACCGAACCGGTGAGGCCGGTGATCCGGAATAACGATCCTCCCATGGGAAACACGCCATCCGGCGAGCAGCCGCACTTCATCTGGGCCGCGGCGCCGGAACTTGGAATCAGAGTCACAAGTCCGCCGGTGCTGTCGGCCATCACCAGGCGCTGATTGTCGGTGGAGATTCCGAGCCCGGACGGAGAGAGTAGGCTCTGGGCCGAGTAGAGCGTCGAAACCGCGGCGCTGCCGCCGACATCGGAGATGGAATAAATTCCGGTGCGGGTGGCTGCGGCCAGATCCTCGAGCCCGGCGTAGAAGGCCAGCGCGAAGGCGCGATTTCCCGGCAATAGGTTTCTGACTTCGCCGTTGGGACCGAAGCCCCACACGCCGGAGGACCATGCGCCCGCTCCCCAGGCTCCGTCGTCGCTCACGGCCAGCGAGGCTGGAACGTCGTTCCCAGAACTGCTCAAGAAGGTCGCATTGACTTGCCGGACAACGGGGGACGCGGGAAGTCCCGACACGATTTCCAGGAGCCGGGAAGACGCGAACCAGAGCACCGCGGAGGACCCCAGCGGGCTCAGCCAGATTCCATCGGGATAGGCCGCGATGCCGGGCACCGCGGTGGTGGTTCCGTTGGGATAGGCGAGCAGCACCGCGCCGGTATCGGCCGCGGAAACCATGGCGAAGCTCTGGCGCGGGGAGATCGCGATCTGGACAAATGCGCCGCCAAAGTTCAACGCAGGGGCAATGGAGGCAGCGGCGGGAATGCCGTTGACGGGGAGGATGCGGCCATGATCGGGAAGAAGCCCGAGCACCGGAGCTCCTACTTGCGCCCACGCGGCGGTGGAGGCGATCCCGAGAACGGCGCTCAGGCGGAGGAAGTTCGAAGCGGTCGTCTTCGATGTGATCGTCTTCGATGTGAACATCAAGGCGCTCCTACCGTGGGCGTTCCGGCGGTGATGGTGATGGGCGGAGCAGCTGCGCTGCTCGAGCTGGAGCTAGAGCTGCCGCGAGTGGCCAGAATCGCGCCCACGGTTACGCCGGCCGCGATTCCCACGATGATCAGGACCTTGGCCGTAGTGCTCAAACCCCGCGAGGCCGCCGGTCCGCCGACATTGGTCTGCGTGATGGTGGCCGTGGCGGTCTGGCCTCCGTAGGATGCGGTCGCGCGGATCTGCATCTGGCCCGACTGGTTGTTGAAGCGGATGCCTCGGACGGTGGCGCGGCCCTGCGCGTCGGTGGTCACCGTCAGCGACCGGGTGCCGTCGAAGAAGGTCCCGCCGGGACCTTGGTGGGAAGAAAGAAAACCACCGCTGCGCCCGCGATGGGCTTCAGATTTTCGTCCCGCACTTGAATGACGGGCGGATGGATGGTCTGGTCCTTGAGATTATTGATGGCGCCGTCGCCCTCCACGATCACGATTCCCAGTTTGGGCGGCGGCTGGTTCGGCGGTTGATCCTGGGCCCACGCCGGTGCGGTCCACAGGCTGACCAGAAGAAGGCACGCCGCCGAGGCGCACCTGTGAGGCGCTGGCTTCATCGTTCCTCCCTGAAACATAACAGTACCATTATGTATTGGGAGTGTACAACGATTTTCCGCCATGTGCCAGGTTATTCTCCGATGCTACCATCGAAAATGTGGGCGCGTAGCTCAGGTGGATAGAGCATCAGCCTTCTAAGCTGAGGGTCGCAGGTTCGAGTCCTGCCGCGCCTACCATACCCCCGGCCGGCTTGTGCGCGACCAGGGGGTCGCGCGCGGACGAGGGCGTCCGCCCCACAAGCGGTTCCGGCTATTGCACCGACAGCGTAGTGGTGTTGGAGGCGACGTTCAACACGGTGACCGTCAGAGGCTGGGCGCCGGCTGGGACGTTCGGAACCAGCACGTCAATTTGATAGAGACCGGAGGATCCCGGGGCTAAGCCCGAGAACAAGACCTGTGCGGTCTCCCCGCCGATCGTGACCACCGGCGCGGAGTTGGTATAGATCAGCTGATTGAGCGGCGCGGGTACGCCATCCGTCTGCGGCACATTGACCGGCCCAAGTCCGGTGCCGTAAATCGAAACCGCGGAACCCGGCCACGCGGGATTGGCCGGCCCAATCAAGCGCGAAGAAGCGTCCAACGCGGCTGCCTGATGTTGCGCGTTCACCTCGAAGATTCCGGGCGCCATCGCAGGCAAAGGAGAAAGCGGCAGGCTCGCGGCCGCTTGTCCGTTCAGGGTGACGGATAGCGGAGTCTGGCGCGAACCGGTCACTCCCTGGAACTCCCACGGAACTTGAAAAGTAATTTGTGTGGGCGAGACGTAAAGCAGCGGTGCTGCGCCGGCGACGACTCCGGGAAACGTCACTTGAACACCCGCCAGAGACGTAGCCAGGCCTGACTCCGTGGCAAAACCGGGGAAGCTGCCATAGATTGTTGCGAGACCGCCGGCCGCAATCGAGCCATAACCCGTGCCGCCGATCACCACATGCCCGGCCGGGTCGCTTGCTGTCCATGAGCCAGGGTCGGCCGAAATGCTGTCAAGGTAGGCGCCTACGGAAGAAACGTCGCTCTGGTTTTCAAATCCGGGAGCAGGCTCGTTGACCGTGCGGATCTCGAGTATCGGCAAAGGGTTCGTGCCCAGCACCGAGTCCGTCGAAGTGGAAGCGTCGACGTCCCAGTTGATAATGTTGCCGTTGGCGTCGGTGGTGAACGCGAGAGTATTCAGGATGGCGCCGCTGATTCCCTTCGGAAAGGTGTTGGCTATCATATTGACGCCGTCGCTGATTTGCCAGGAAAATCCATTCAAATCCATAACGGGATTCGAGCAGGCGGGAGCAAGCGACGCGATACAGGTGGTGGTTCCCTTGGGCAGCGCCATTGGCAGCGTGACCGTCGCCATTACATGCGTTCCGGTCGAAGGATAGCTCACCGGCCAATAAGCCACCGAATTGAAGTTGTGCCCGGTGTAGGTGTAGGTCACTTGTCCGGTGGCGACTGCCGCGGCGGAGGCCAGTAAAAGCAATGAAATCGATCTCATTTTCGGAGTCCTTTGGCCGGTTGGTTTTTCCTAAAAGCGACGGCGTCACTCGCGCCATTCCCGGGCATCACTGTTGTATCGTCGTTTTTAGGCGCTTGTAAGATGGGGCGTTTGCCCTACTTTTCCGAGCCTTGGCACCGAGCTTCGTCGGAAATTATCCGGGAGCGGGACCGCCAGCTTTTGCTCCTTACTGCCGATCTCTTCCCTGGGAGCCGCGGAGGTCCGTGACCGACACCTTGGCCTATCAAATCGGCGCTGTGTTCTTTCTGGCTGTGTTGTTCATGGCGGGGACTATGACACGCGATCTCTTCCCCAAGGGCATTCTCAAAACCGTCAGGCTGAGCATGTATGTCGTGGTTGGATTGCTGGTTGGATTCGTGGTATATCGCAGGCTGCCAAATATTTCCAGCGTCCTCAATCTCACGCCATGGGGCTCCGCTCCGGCACCCGCCCAAAGGGCGCCGGCCCCGGCTGTTGCGATCAAGCAAAGCGACGCGCCGCGACCCGCAATAAAGACTCGAAAGGTGCAGACCATTCACCATGCTGCTCCGGCGGTCGACGCCGCACCGGAACCCCAGGCGATCTTGAGCCACGCAGCAGATCCTCCATCGGCTGTATCCCAACCACAGACGGACTCATCCTCCCCGCCGACTTCCTCCGGGGAAACTTCCGCGCCTGTCCAAAGCTGGCGGGCCACGCCAGTGCAGGACTCTGGGAATCCGGTGAAGCGGGCGATAAAATCCGTGGGCCATTTCCTGCACATCGGTCACGAGAAGTACCAGCCTGGACCAAGCGCGCCTCAGCCCGCGACGAACCGTGACGGGACGGCGTCCCGGCCAAGGTCCAGCGCATTCGCTTCGCCGACAATGAAACCAACTATTGCGCGACGTGCCAGACCGGCGGAAAGCTGCTCGCCGACCGCGCCTTGAGCCGTCTGCTCCGCGAGGATTGGCCCAAGACGCTGGAGGAATTAGAGAGCTTGCGGAAGGAGCGTTAGCAGGATGCTGAAAAAGCATTCTGGCCGCCTGATAAACGCAGATGAACACGGATTCAAGGACAGCCGTTTTCGATCTGCGTTTATCCGCGTTTATCAGCGGCCAATTCTGTTTTTCAGCGGGCTGCTAGCCTTTGTGTCCGCCCGAATGCCCACCGGAATGCCCGCCTCCGTGAGAGGAGCCGTGCGAGGAGCTTCCGTGCGAGGAGCTTCCGTGCGAGGAGCTCCCATGCGACGAACTGGCGTGCGGCGCGGAGTAGCTTCTGGCCATGCTCTGGGACTGGCGGGCTTGTTGCTGGCCGCGGCTAGCCTCGTTTCGATTAAAGGACTCGCTGCGATTGGAGCTCTGGCCGCGATTCGATTCCTGCGCGCGCGGAGCCGCAAAGCTCTGCGCCGAGCCGCGATATGCTTGCGCCGGCCCCGCTCTGTTAAAACCTCCGCCGTTATAGCCTTCGGCGCCGCGATTGCCTTGCGGAGTCGCGCGAGCCGCAAACTGGTTCGCGGACGGGTTACGGAAGCCACTGCTGCCGACGCCGCGATATGCTCCTCCAGCCTCGGACCGTCCCACTTCCGATCGCGACATCCCGCGCGTGCGCCGCCCGACTGAGAAAAGCCGCGAGCCGCCGTGGAGACGCCTCCACCCACCCGGCCGCCGAAACGTGCGGCTACTGCCCGGTTGGCGTAAGGCACGCCCAGACGATGGCCCGGATCGTGTACCCACGCGGTTCTCGCCACACCACCAAATCCACCACCAAATCCGCCACCGAATCCGTGGAATCCAAAATGCCCCAGGAAGAGAGGGTTAAGAAAAAGCGCATGCGCCAGCCAGCTCAGTCCCCATCCCCAGCCGCCAAACCCGAGCAGGCCGGCGAAGAGCCCTCCCAAAAAGATGCCGGGCGAGAAGCCGATTCCGACGCCAAATCCCCCCAATCCCCACGTAGGCGGATACCACAAGGAAGGATACGCGCCGTAGGCGGGAGGTCCCCACACCGCGTTTGGATCGTACACGGGAGGATAGATCATCTGCGGGTCCGCGGGCATAATCTGGATCGCGCTCTGTCCGTCATCGGTCTGCGTCTGGACGGTCTGTTGCGGCGTGCTCCGCAATTTCCCGGATTGCTGCGCGCTGGCGCGCATATTCTGGATGGCGTTCATCACATCCGCTTGTTGCGCCAGAAACGCGTTGCCCAGGTCCGTGGTCCAGCGAATGTCGCGCCCCAGGATATCCAGCACGTCGGGAAGGGCGATCAGCGCCTGAACGCTGGGGTCCCAGCTCTGTTGCTTGGCGGCGTCCATGCGCTGAGCGGCGGGCAGATTCCGGTTCTGTTGAATCCACTGCTCCGCGTCGACAATCTCCAGCGGATAGGTGCTGGCCGCCAGGATCTCGCTGAGCAGCGGATCGGGATAAAGCGCCACCGGCGCAACCAGATTGTCCAGTTGATCCGGGCTCAGAAGCGGCTGCGCCTGCGCCCCCGCCGGCTGTCCATATTGCGGCCCGTTCTGTGGCCCATACTGCGGCCCATTCTGCGGCCCATACTGAGGAGACGACGGCGTTCCATAGGACGGCGGGGCGTATGGGCCCGGAGCCTGCTGCGCCCACACTGGCGCGACGAATCCCAACCCCGTAAATATCCAAGCCGCCGTGCGTTGCATGGAACGCCTCCTCATCTACTCTCGGCTTTTGGACGCCGCTCAAAGCATCGAGGTGTCGACGCGATTTTATCGTACGCCATTAACTTCCCGTAATCGGCGAGGGGTGGAGTTCTCCGCTCGCGCTCTTCAGCGTCTCTAGTTGAATCTCCCGCCCTGGCCGAATGACATAGGCCGCTATATCCTATTGACAAGATAGTCATAATCCCCTTATAGTTAGGCCATTGCACCTTGCCGGGCCGACCCTTTGGACCGGCTGCCACGTCGCTTTCGTTTTATTGGCAACCGCCAGGAGGAGAACGGAACATGCGCAAAGGCGTTCAAGGGCTACTAGTTCTATCTTCAGTCTTCTGTCTTTTCACGCTTCGAGCCGATGATCTCGTGGCTCACATTCGTGGAACGGTAGCAGATCCAACCGGCGCCCGGGTTCCCGAGGCGCAGGTTATCGCCACGAATACCGATACCGAAAGTATCCACAACCCTCACAACCACGGGCGAAGGGACGTTCGAATTTCTGAGCCTGCCTGTCGGCCCCTACGACGTGACTGTGTCGAAGGCCGGGCTTCCGAACCGCTACGACGCGCCACATCGTGCTCCAGCTTAACCAGGTGTATCTCTTGCCGGTGTCGCTGCAGCTAGGGCAACCGACGCAGACCGTTCAGGTGGAAGCCGATCAAGTGCAAGTGGACTCCACGGTTACACAGATGGGCGCGGTGATGACGGGCCAAAGCATTGTCGACCTGCCGCTGCTGAACCGGGATTGGCTAACGCTCCAGCAACTGGTTCCGGGCGCGGTCGGGGCCAGCGATCGCATGGCGTCCACGGGCCCGCCGTTACCTCTCCACCAACGGCGCGGAATCCCAGCAGAACTCATTCCTGATCAATGGCGCGGATACCATGGACCTGCGGATGAATCAGGCCTTGATGATTCCCAGCGCGGACTCCATCGGCGAGTTCAATCTGATCGACAGCACCATCAACCCGGAGTATGGACGCAATTCGGGAGCGATCATGAACGCCATTCTCAAATCCGGGACCAACGCATTTCACGGCACGGCCTTTGAGTTCTACCGCGACACCTTCCTGAACGCACGCAATTTCTTCCAAAGCTCCACTCCGGTATTTCACCAGAACCAGTTCGGCGGCGTATTAAACGGGCCCGTCGTCAGAAACCATGTGTTCTTCATGGTTTCCTACCAAGGCACTTACAACCGCGCTCCGGACAGCAATGAGACCGGGACAGCAGTGCCGGTTTTCTCGCAGGCTCAACGCAACGGCCTGTTTCCGGACGTTGGACAGTCCACGAATACCTCTCCGACTCCTTTGGTTGCTTCCAACGGGGCGACCATGCCGGCGGGAACGCCGTACAATGTGCTGTTCCCAAACGGTCAGATCCCGGCGGCGGACTTCAATCCGGTGTCCGTGAACCTGCTGAACAAGTATGTGCCTCTGCCGACTTTGCCCAACAACCTGTATGGGTATAATCCGGTCGAAACGACGAAGGAGAGCCAGGGCATCGCCCGGATCGACGACAACGTCACTACCAAGGACCTGGTGTGGTTTTCCATGTTCCTTGAAAACACCCCGGTGATTCACTCGCTTCCGTTCTATGGAGCGTCGTTGCCGGGTTTCGGGGAGTCGGACAGCTCCTTTACCTCGCAGTTCATTGGCGCATGGAATCACACTTTCAACGCGACCAGCGTGAATGAGCTGCGTTTCTCCTTCACCCGGTTCAACTATAAGGCCGTCGTGCCGACCAACCCGGCGCTGCCGTCCTCCTTTGGATTCCAAGGGATTAATCCGCAGTTCCCCGGCAACGCCGGCGCGCCGGATATCCAGGTTCTGGGCTATTTCGACCTTGGCTTCAGCCCCTACGGTCCCCAGCCGGTGATCGAAAATACATACCAGCTCGACGACAACTTCACCAAGGTGCATGGCAACCACACCTTCAAGTTCGGCTTTGACGGCCGGCGCTATGAGGTGGACAACCCCTATGAGGCCTTTAACAGCGGACAGTTCGAGTTCAATGGAGCCGGCACATACAGCACCGGCGACCCGGGCGCGGACTTCCTGTTGGGATTCCCCGATTCCTACTTGCAGGAGAGCGGCGGCGTCCAGGATTTCCGCAGTTACGAGTTTTACATGTACGCGCAGGACAGCTGGAAGATCAAGCGCAACCTGACGCTGAATTACGGGCTCGGATGGCAGATGGACACGCCGCTCGAAAATCACTACTTCAATAACCTGGATAACAACTGTTTCTTCCCGGGCCAGCAGTCGACGATCTTTCCGACCGCTCCGCTGGGCTTGAACTTCCCCGGCGACAAAGGTTGCACGCTGTCGGGATACAAAGGTCATTACGATCACCCCGCGCCTCGCCTCGGAATCGCCTATGCTCCGAATTGGGGCGCGCTGAGCGGCAACGGCAAGTTGTCGATCCGCGCCGGCGTCGGGATCTATTTCAACCGTACGGAAGAAGAGCTCGGCCTTCAGCAGCTCGGCGCGGCGCCGTTCTCCATCGCCAATTACGGTGCGGCCGGCACCGGTGGAAACCCGAGCTTCACCAATCCCTTCGTGGATCTCGCCACCGGCAGCGTCTCGCCCAGTCCGTTTCCGTTCGTGCCGCCCGCCAAGGGGGCGGCAGTCAACTTCAGCGCGCTGGAGCCGCTCGATTTCAGCGTGACCAGTCCCAATTTCACGGATCCGTACGCCATTAATTACAATCTGAACATCCAGCGCCAGCTACCAGGCGCGATGATTCTGCAAGTGGGTTACGTGGGGTCGGAGGGCCACCATCTGGAGATGGTTTATGAAGGCAACCCCATCTCGCCGGCGGGGCAAGCCGCGTGCGCGGCCGACCCAAATTGCATCGCGAACCGCGCCATTCAGCCCCTGGTTTACCCTGGCCACTCAGAGTACGCTCCCGGCAACGTTTTCCTCTCGGTGGGCACGCAGGCGTCGGACGGCAACTCCAATTACAACTCGCTTCAGGTCAGCCTGAACAAACACTACAATCATGGGTTGAGCTTCCTGGCTGCCTACACCTGGAGCCATTCGCTCGACGACACCTCGGGTTATGAGAACACCGGCGGGATCGGGAACGCCCGGGGTATGAATCCATACGATTTCGGCGCAAACTACGGAAGCTCTTCTTTCGATGCCCGGCAGCGTTTCGTATTCAGTTTCGATTGGGCGATTCCTTTCGGCAGGCACAGTAACGCGGTCGCGCGTTACGTTCTGGACGGATGGAAGCTGGCCGGAGTCGAGACGCTTCAGGCCGGCTTCCCGGTCACCATTATCGACAGCGGTTTCCGGTCGCTTACGTGTCAGGCCTACGTCTACTACGCCTGCTGGGATACGCCCGATGTCGCCGGTCCGGTAACCACCTACAACCCTCGCACTTCGAACTTGGTCAACACCACCCAGGGTCCCAACACTACTTCTGTGGGGGATTACTACTTCAACCCCAATTCCTTCAGCGTGGAGCCTTTTGGGACGATCGGAAATGAAGGCCGGAACAACTTCCACGGACCGGGCATCAACAACACCAACCTGTCGCTGATCAAGGACATTAAATTCACGGAGGTCCGCAGACTGGAGTTGCGCATGGATACCTTCAACACCTTCAACCACACCCAATTCCAGTTCAGCACCGAGAGTTTTGCATACTCCGACATCAACAGCCCCAACTTTGGAAGAACGCTGAGCGCAGCGCAGGGCCGGGTGGTGCAACTGGCGCTCAAGTTCTACTTCTAAGTGGGGCGGTCCCCCTGGACCAGCTCTTCCGCCCCAAGCAAAGGCCGACGAGGGCGTCGGCCGCGGACGAGGGCGTCCGCCCCACAAGCGGCCAGCGCATCGCGGGACAGAAACGCTATCATACGAATGCGTTTGTTCCGCCATGCACCTTGACAATCGGACGGTTGCGATCGTCGGGATTTTCGTAGCGCTGGCCGTGAGTCTGCTCTGCGTCCTGATGTGGCGCCTGCATCAAACCTATCCCGGCTTCGGGCGCTGGACCCTGGCAAATTCCGCGGTAGTGGTGGCTCTCAGTTTCTTCAGCCTGCAAGGGGTTGCGCCGACCTGGCTGACTGAGGTTCTGGCCAACGGAGTGGCTTTTCTGGCCGCGATTCTGATGCTGGAAGGAACCCGCGAGTTCACCGGGTTGCGCCCTCTGTTGGCGCCGATGCGGGTCGCGGCCGCTGTCGCGCTGGCTGGGATCGTCTTTTTCACATACTCCGTGAACAGCTACCAGGGGCGCATCGCGTTTCACTCCGGCTATCTGGCGCTGGCGTTTCTTCAAGCCGGGTTGATTCTGCTGCGCGACATTCCCAGCGGATGCGAGGTGAGCCGGTACTTCACGGGATTGGTCCTGACCGCGACCGGCGCGGCTGCGCTGCTGCGGCCCGTCTACTACTTCTTCGACCCTTCCGTGCGCAATATCTTCGAGGCGGATTCCGGCAATACCGCGACTCTCGTGGTGCTGGTGATGGCCATGATCTTCTGGTCCGTGGGCTTCTTCCTGCTGACCAATGAACGGCTGGTGCTGGACTTGCGCGACGCGGAGAGCCGCGCGACTCTGCTGGCGCAAAAGGCCTCCGCCGCGGATCGGGCCAAGAGCGAGTTTCTGGCCAACATGAGCCATGAAATCCGGACTCCCATGAACGGCGTGATCGGCATGACCGAAGCCTTGATGGATACGCCCATGTCGCAGGAGCAGCGCGAGTACGTGGATACCGTGCGCTCCTCCGCCCAGGCTCTGCTGGCGGTGATCAACGACATTCTGGATTTCTCCAAGATTGAAGCCGGTCAACTGGCCATCGAATCCTACGCCTTCGACCTGCGTGCGATTGTGGAAAGCGTCCGCAGCCTGCTGCTTCCGGCGGCGCAAGCCAAAGGAGTGAATTTGACCGCGCGATTACACCGGCCTCCCGTCCCACCCGTTTCTGGGCGACGGCGGACGCATCCGGCAGATCATCCACAACCTGGCCGGCAACGCAGTGAAGTTTACCGCCTCCGGCTCGGTCCGGATCTCCGTCGCCTGCGCGCAGGAGGGCGAAGTCGCCAATCTCCGGGTCTCCGTCGCGGATACAGGCATGGGAATCCCGCCGGAGAAACTGAGCACGTTGTTTCTGAAGTTCAGCCAGGTGGATGCGTCGGTGACCCGCAAGTACGGCGGCACCGGCCTGGGACTGGCGATTTCCAAGCAGCTTGTCGAACTGATGGGAGGATCGATCGGCGTGGAAAGTCACGACGGCAAGGGGTCCACTTTCTGGTTTATCCTGCCCTTGCGAATCCCTGCGGAAATCTCCTTGCCGACGGGTGTTGCGCCAAGAAGCTGAGAATGCCCGAACCTCGCGCAAGAACCACGGCTCTGCTGGCGGACCCGATCTCGCGACAGCACGAGACCGGCTTGGGCCATCCCGAGCAGCCGGGGCGTTTCGATGCGGTGGTGGAGGCGCTGGAGCGGAGCGGACTCACCCGACGGCTGCTGCGCATCGAGGCGCGGCCGGCCACCGAAGACGAGCTGGCGGCCTGCCACGGCCACGGCTACATTGAAAGGTCCATCTGGAGATCCGCTCCGGCGCTGACCAACTCAGTACCGGCGACACGGCTGTTTCGCCCGCTCCTGGGACGTCGCGCTGAACGCGGCGGGTGGAATCCTGAACGCCGTGGACGCGGTGGTCAGAGGGCGCGGCGCAGAATGCCTTTTGCGTGGTGCGGCCGCCGGGACATCATGCGCGGCCCGTCAGGGCATGGGCTTTTGCGTGTTTAATAATGTCGCCATGGCCGCGCGCTATGCCCAGCGGCGGCATGGTCTGGCCAAGGTGCTGATCGCGGATTGGGACGTGCACCACGGCAACGGCACGCAGGATATTTTTTACGCCGACGGATCGGTATTCTTCTTCAGCACGCATCAATCGCCGTGGTATCCCTTTACCGGCCCGGCCGAGGAAACCGGCGAAGGCCACGGCCGCGATTCCACGCTGAACTGTCCTTTCCAGGCAGGTTCCGGCCGGGCCGAGATCGTGGGCGCATTTCGCGAGCGCCTGCGCCGCGCGGCGGACGATTTCCGCCCGACCTGGTACTGGTCTCCGCCGGATTCGACAGCCGCATCGCGGATCCCCTGGGCCGTTTTATCCTCTCCGATGCCGATTTCGCGGCGCTCACCGCGGTGATGCTGGAGATCGCCGGGGAATACGCGGGGGAAGGCTGGTCTCCGTGCTGGAGGGCGGCTATAATTTGACCGGCTTGGGTTCGGCCGCGACCGCCCATGTGAAGGCGCTTGCTCTACAAAAAGCCGTAAGATGCTGTAAGCTATTCTGGTCGAGATTAACATAGGAGATTCCTTCCATGAGCGTTAAAATGAGCACGCGGCAGGTGGGCGACGTGACAGTAGCGGACGTGGCCGGAAGCTCACCCTGGGCGAGGCCTCCAGCCACCTTCCGCGAACCTTGCGGGAGTTGATCGAGCCAGGGCCACAAAAAGATTCTGTCTGAACTTGAGCGCCGTGTCCTATATGGATAGTTCCGGAATCGGGGAACTGGTCGCGGGTTACACCACGGTCACCAGCGCCGGAGGGAAACTGAAGCTGCTGAACCTGACCCAGCGTGTCCAGAGTCCTTTGCAAAGCACCAAGCTGTATACCGTGTTCGAAGTCTTCGAAGACGAGACCGGCCGCGTCAAGAGCTTCACTTAGGTCGAGAGGTTATCTACGGGAATTAGGGCGATCCACGCCTCGACCCGGCTTTTAGCGGTCAATGAGGCACACCCGATGGCAATGCGATCTACAAGCGTTCTTTCGGCGATCCTGTTGGCCGGCAGCTCCCAACTGAGCCTATGGGGGGGCAGCCTGCATAAAGTCTGGGAGCTGAATCTCAAAGAGGCGATGCAGAATTCTGGAGGGGCCGTCAGCGGCCGGCCAGGCATAACCGCCCTCAGGTTTTCGCCAGACGGAAGTAAGATCGCCCTTGGAGCAGAGGGGTACGATTCCGCTACGAGCGCACCGATCCGACTGATGGTAGTTGACGTAAGGCATCCCTCCAGCGGGATACAGCGATTCCAGATCGCCAGCATAGCCTCGGATTCGGAAACCCTAGGCGACAGGCCGCCTGGCATTGCTTGGTCCCCGGCAGGGGACTGGGTACTCGCCGGAAGTGATTTGATTCGCGTTCAGGACGGAAGCGTCTGCAGCATTCCCGACAATCTTGGAGACGGCTTCCTTGGACCGGGTCGGATTGTAGCCTTGGCTCTGCGCAAACCCGGGGCCCAAGCAGGTTCGATCTCTTTGACTCCAATTGCCGCCTAAGCGGCAGCTGGGAGCCTTCGGGCGGCGAATGGACTCCGGGAAGCGTGTCGGCAGAACGGGGCCTTGTAAGCGCCCTTCGGAAAACAGGCCGCAAGGGCGTACTTCCCGAGGAACTGCTTGTCGTCGACCCCGTTGCTAGAAAGGTCATTCGGAGTTGGCAGACGGCTGAGACCGGCTATGCTTCGCGATTCGCAGACCACGGCAAGGTGCTGTGCGCGGGATATTCAGGGCCGGATGTCTTTGACGAGTCGGTGGTGCCGCCGCGCTGCATGGATGTTGACAGCGGCGAGAAGATCGCCGAGGCTCGGGGCGTGATCGGGGGCTTTCCTTTTTCCGCCGCGGAGGACGCGAGCAGCATCATTGCCTCGGATCGCCGCGCTGCATGGAATTTCCTCTTTCGGGAGAACGACAATGTGCTCAAGCGGAGGGTCGTTTGGGATTTTAGGAGTGGTGGCGAGGTTGCGTCTTGGCGCCCGGAGACGCAATCGTACAGTCTGCCAGGGCTCGTCCCGCTAGTGAAGGAGCCATTCGTGTTCGCTATCTCGCCGGATGGCCAGTACGTTGCAGAGGGGGGAACGACGTCTTGCGCCTGTACAAAATTGATCCGTGATGTCTTCAAGGAACCGGCGACTTCCGCGATGCCGAATCCGGCAGCGATTTATCACGCCGGACCGCGGAACGGGTGGAGCGGAGCCTGCCGACCTAGGAACCTGGAACCTACACGCGTACGTCGGCGGCGATCCGCAGCTGCTCCAGCGCAAGCGGCGCGACCACGCTCTCGGAGACCGACACGACTTACGGTTCCGCTGCCGTTCTGCCCTTGGGAAAAATGGTGAGCAAGACCGTCCCGTATACCGGTTCGGTGGGTGCCACCAGCACCTACAATTACGACGGCATCGGCCGCACGCTGGCTGTCGTCAAGGGAGGCTCCGACACCACCGGAACTTCCCATTATTCATACGCGGCCAACACGGAGCAGGCGACCGATCCGGCCGGTAGCTGGAAGAACTTCACTACGGACGCCTTCGGCAACATTACGCAGGTGCTGGAACCGAATCCTGCGGGCGGCTCCAATTACGTCACCACCTACACCTACGATCTTTTGAGCCACCTCACGGGCGTGTCGATGACGCGGTCGACGGGCACGCAAACGCGCACCTTCGCCTACAGCGGAAATCAGCTAACCAGCGCGACCAATCCGGAGAACGGCACGGTCAATTACGCTTATTACGGCTCGGGCTCCAACGGCTTCGGAAAGGTCTCCCAGCGTACCGACGCCAAGGGCCAAGTCACCGCGTACACCTACGATTCCCTGGCCCGCTTGTCCGAGGTGCAGCGATATCCATCGGGGATCAGCGGGGGCGCAGACCAG
>CAVXWB010000082.1:0-7056 GCA_963765185.1 Bryobacterales bacterium | reverse complement strand
CACTTCGCCATATGGCGCAGAGTCTCTTCCTGCGTCGAGATCAGCCTCTGCGCCAGATCGCTCCTTTGGACCGACAGATCGGACAGCCGCTGGAACAGAGCGCGGTTGGAACGGATCAGGAGGAAAACCGTTAGCACGACGGTGCAGACCGTCACGAAAAGAAAAATGTAAGCGTCTCTTTCCACCCGGGAGTAGACGCCGCGATCTGTGCCGCAGCCTGTTGGTCGCTCTCATTGTTTTGCACCATCAGCCGCGCCACGCTGGTCGTAAGGGCCTCCAGCCTCGACTGCAAGGAGTCGCGAACCACGCCCCGCGCTTCCGCCTCGCGTCCCTCCCGGGCTTGCTCAAACATGCGGTCGACCGCGCTCCAGAACTGCGCGATCGAGCTCGACAGGTATTCCGTTTGCTCCCGATCCCGGCCGAAAGCGAGCTGGGTCTCCTGCTTCATGGCGTCGTCGAGATCGCGTCGAATCCGGTCGAACTGGGGCGACCAGGCGGTCAGCGGGTACGGCTCGACTTGGTCCAGAAGGTCCCGCATGGCCAGGCCGAGCGCGTTGAGATTGTTCTGAATGCGGAGCAGTTGCAGCGAATCTCGCCGGTTCCGGTCCAGCATCTCCTGCTGCAATTCCCGCACAACATGAATTTGGCGCACGATGTAGGCGGAATAGGACCCGACCGCAAGCAGAATCACCACCGACCCGGCCATGAGCCTCGGCGTCGGAGATTGAGACTGATTCCCGTTACGCTCCACGTCCCGCCAGCATACCAGACGGTGCGGAACCTCACTAGCCCGCAAAGGGTGCGGTGGCACCCTCAAGGCGACAAAGCAACGCCGCCGCACTCCGTTTTGCGGGCTGTTGCTTAGGGGACCTAATTGGTTTTGACTATTGCGCACATTGCCCATAAGCCATAAACTTACTTACAAACCAAATGGGGATTTTGTTCCGACGTGTGCGTTCGTGTTCCGTATACTCAAATGCTCGAGCGTCCAGCCGTTGCGGTTTTACGGCATGCCGCTAATCCTTATCCCTCCGGCGAGCGCGACCCTGGCGATCCGGCCTGCTGAACACAGCGCCGTAATTATTTGCGAATGTCCGCTTGCTGACGCGCGCGGTTCGGTAACAGAACCGCGACCGGGAGGGAGCGGATACGCAAGTGCTTCTGACGCTATGTTTACATCTATCTGCCGTCTGGAGCGGCGCAATAAACGGGAGGTGCGATGAAATACAAATGGCTCATTGCGCTTTTGCTGCTGAACGCGGCGTATGTGGCGGCGCTGCCGTCGGCCACCATCTTCTACGTGGCGAACGTGCTCCTGCATGTGGTGCTGGGTCTGGCCGGCGCCGTCTTACTGTGCTGGCAGTGGCGCCGCAGCCCTAAGGTCGCTGTGCTGGCGGTGGCCGGGCTTCTTGGTGGTTTCTTGCTTATCAAGGGCGCGGTGTACGACAACCGCTGGGCGCTGTGGGCGCATGTCGCGCTGGCTGTCATCGGCATGGCGCTCCTCTTGCCCACGGCCCGCTGGCGGACGGGACTCGCGGTGCTGGCAGTGGCGGCGGCCGCGCTGCGTTTCGGCAGGTTGCCCGATCGCATCCGGAATTCGCAGACGGTCGCGCTCACAATGGCGGGGGAAGGCGCCGGACCAAAGTCGCCCTTCTGGCCTTCCGCGTCGAACACCAACACGGGAGGCGTGATCCCATCCGACTTTTTCATGGATTCCGCCCTGTGCGGGGAGTGTCACAAGGACATCTACCAGCAGTGGAAGAGTTCCATGCATCATGTTGCCTCGTTCAACAACCAGTTCTACCGGCGTGCGATCGAGCATATGCAGGAGTTGAGCGGAACGCAGGGCAGCAAGTGGTGCGCCGGATGTCACGACCACGCCGTGTTCTTCAACGGGCGCTTCGATCGCCCCATCAAGGAACAAGTGGACACGCCGGAGGCGCAGAACGGCCTGGGTTGCGTTTCCTGCCACTCCATTGTGCACGTCGCCGGGTCGGCGGGAAACGGAGGATTCATCATCGGATATCCGCCCCTGCACAATCTGGCTTCGAGCCGGAATCCATGGATCAAGAAGGCCAACGAGTTCATCACCTATCTCAACCCCGAGCCGCACCGCCGCACCTTCATGAAGCCCTTTATGCGTGAGGATTCGGCGGAATTCTGTTCGGCTTGCCACAAGGTTCACCTGGACCAGCCCGTGAATAATTACCGCTGGTTCCGCGGCTTCGACGAATACGACAACTGGCAGGCCAGCGGCGTCTCCGGGCAGGGAGCGCGATCCTTTTACTATCCGGCTGAACCGGCGACTTGCGGCAAGTGTCACATGCCCATGGTGGCTTCGCAGGATCCCGGCAACCGCGCAGGCATGGTGCACTCGCACCGCTTCGCCGCCGCCAACACCGCGGTGCCAACCGTCGATCATGACGACGTTCAGCTGAAGGCTACCGAACAATTTCTGCAATCGGGCTTCATCACGGTGGACCTGTTCGCGGCCACCGAAGTCACCGCGGCCAAGGGACAAACGGTGATGCTGCGGCGCGCCGACGACGCTCTCGCCCTGTCGTCTACGTTCGCTGTGGGAGAGGAATCCGAGCAGACCGGTCCGGCGATCCTGCGGGAAGTGGGCAAAGTGGCCGCGCCGCTGAATGCTCCCGGCATGCGCTTCCAGCCCGGAACCACCGTGCGCGTGGACGCAGTAGTGCGGACGCGCAAGATCGGGCATACCTTCCCGGCGGGAACCGTCGACGCCCCCGACGTGTGGCTGGAATTCAAAGCGGTGGATGCGAAGGGCCGCGTGCTGGCGTGGAGCGGGCGGGTGGAAGACAACGGACGCGGGCCTGTGGACAAAGGCGCGCACTTCTACCGCTCCTATCTGCTTGACGGTCAGGGCAACCCGATCGACAAACGCAACGCCTGGCAGGCGCGCAGCGTTCTGTATGCGCGGCTGATTCCGCCCGGCGCTGCGGACACCGTGCATTTCCTCTTGCCCATCCCCAAGGACGCGCAAGGGCCGGTGACGCTCGAAACCCGCCTGAACTATCGCAAGTTCAGCGAGTATTTCACCAAGTTTGCGTTCGCCGGCGTGCCCCAATCCGGCCTCGCCGGTCTTGGATTCGACAGCCGGATTTACTCGTTCGATTCGAAGCCGGTCCCCGAGCTCCCGATCGTCACGGTGGCTGAGGCGAAAACCGTAGTCGCGCTGGGGCCGGCCACATGGGAGCCGGTTCCGCGCAAGCAGGACCGCGAGCGTTGGAACGACTGGGGCATCGGAATGCTGCTGCAAGGCGACCTCAAGGGCGCCGAGTACGCGTTTCGCCGCGTTACTGAAATCGAGCCCGCGTATCCGGACGGCTGGGTGAACGTGGCGCGGGCTTTGATCCAGGAAGGCGAGACCGGCGCGGCGCGGCCCTTCGTGGATAAGGCGCTGGAGCTGAGCCCCAAGCTGGCGCGCGCCAACTTCTTCCTGGCGATGATTCAGAAGGCGGACGGCAACTTCGACGGCGCGCTCGACAGCCTGGCTAAGGTCCGGGCCCAGTACCCGCGCGACCGCGTGGTGCTGAACCAGATCGGACGAATTCTGTTCCTGGATCGCCGCTATAAGGAAGCCGTCGCGGCGCTGCAACAGGTGCTCGCGGTGGATACTGAAGACGTTCAGGCTCACTACAATTTAATGCTCAGCTACAGGGGCCTCGGTCAGACCGATCAGGCTGCCCGCGAGGAAGTCCTTTTTCGCCGATTCAAGGCGGATGAGGCTTCTCAGGAGTTGACGGCCAAGCCCAGACAGTTAAGCCCCGAGGACAATAATGAAAGACAGCCGATTCACGATCACGCTCCTGAGCATGGTCTGCCTGCTGGCCTGTAAGCAGGAAGGCAAGCAGGCAGCGCCCCGGACAGCCGAACTGCCCGTCAAATTCACCGACGTCAGCGGACCCGCGAATATTCACTTTGAGCACAACACCGGAGGCGTGGGAAAAAAGTGGCTGCCCGAGACGCTGGGGCCGGGCTGCGCGTTTTTCGACGCGGACGGCGACGGCTGGCTCGACATTCTGATCGTGAACGGCATGGACTGGCCCGGCCAAGGTAAGGCCGGCGGCCATCACACCACAGTGGCGTTGTACCGCAATCAGCACGACGGCACCTTCGCCGACATCACCAAAGGCAGCGGGTTGGACGTCGAGGCCCACGGCATGGGCGTGACCATCGGCGACTACGACAACGACGGGCGCGACGACGTCTATATCACCGCGCTCGAAGGAGACCGGCTGTTCCACAACGAAGGCGGCGGCCATTTTCGCGACGTGACGGCGGAGGCCGGCATCCACAACGTCAGCTTCGGCACCAGCGCCGCATGGGTCGATTACGATCTGGACGGCAAGCTGGATCTGTTCGTCGCCAATTACGTGAAGTGGTCGCCCGAAGCCGATCTATGGTGTTCCATGGATGGATCGACCAAATCGTATTGCACGCCGGAGTCGTATCCCGGCGCATCTTCCAAGCTGTACCGGAATCTGGGCGGCGGCAAGTTCGCGGATGTAACCGAACAGGCCGGCCTCGCCGATCCCACCAGCAAGAGCCTGGGGGTGGTGGCGTTCGATTACGACGGCGACGGCTGGCCCGATCTGTTCGTGTCCAATGACACCCAACCCAACAAGCTGTACCACAACTTGAAAAACGGGCGGTTTCAGGAAGTCGGACTCGCGTCCGGCATGGCGTTCGGCGAGGACGGCGTGGCCCGCGCCTCCATGGGCGTGGACGCGGCCGACTATGACCGCTCCGGAAGGCCGCACCTGGTTGTGGGCAACTTCTCCAATCAGATGCTGGGTTTGTATCACAACGAGGGCAACGGTCTGTTCGTGGATGAAGCGCCCCGCTCCGCCGTGGGACGCGCCAGCCTGTTGACCTTGACGTTCGGCTTGGTTTTTTTCGATTACGACCTGGACGGCTACCCCGACATCCTGGCGGCCAACGGACACCTGGATGAAGAGATCGAGCGAGTGCAGCCCAAAGTTCATTACCGCGAAATGCCCCTGCTGCTGAGGAATCAGGGCAACGGAGCGTTCGAGGAGAAAGCCGGCGCGTTTCCCGATCCCCTGGTCGCGCGCGGATTGGCGTACGGCGATTACGACCACGACGGCGATCTGGATGTGCTGATCGCCACCAATCACGGCGCGGCCCATCTCTATCGCAACGACGGCGGAAACGCCAACCATTGGTTGAACGTGAAGCTGGAAGGCACCCGCGCAAACCGCGACGGGATTGGCGCGGTGGTGCGCGTAACCAGCGCCGGCGGGACGCAGTGGCAGGCCGTGCACAGCGGCTCCAGCTACTGTTCCGCCAGCGACCTTTCGCTTACCTTCGGACTCGGCCAGGACCAAAAGGCCACACGCGTCGAAGTGGATTGGCCCGGGGGCGGACACCAGACTCTGACGGATGTGGGCGCCGGGCAGCGTCTCGCGATCCGGCAGCAGTGAACGAGATTCTCGCGCAGTCCGGAACCGCGCAGGCCCGGCTGATCCGGGATGGCGCGGTGTCGGCGGCTGAGTTAATAGAGGCACATCTCCAGCGCATCGAACGCGTGAATCCGAAGCTGAAGGCGGTGGTAGAGGTGCTGGCGGAAAGTGCCCGGCAAGCCGCCCGGCAGGTGGATCGGCAGCGGGCGCACGGCGCTCAATTGGGTCCGCTGGCAGGCGTTCCGTTTTCGATCAAGGATTCGATCGAAGTGGAAGGGACGGTGTGCACGGCCGGAACGCTCGGGCGGCAATCGGCCGCACCTTCGGTCCGGGATGCCGCGGTGGTGGCGCGTCTGCGCGCCGCCGGCGCCATTCCGCTCGCAAGAACAAATCTGCCGGACCTCTTGTTTGCCTTCGAAAGCGACAACCTGATCCACGGCCGCACCAATAATCCTTACGACCTCGCGCGTACATCCGGTGGATCGAGCGGTGGCGAGGCCGCGCTGATCGCCGCGTGCGGATCCCCCTTCGGCCTGGGCAGCGACGCGGCCCGGGAGCGTCCGGCTGCCCGCGCATTTCTGCGGCATCGCCAGCATCAAGCCCACCTCGGGACGGCTGCCTCGCACGGGGCACGTTCCTCCAGCCGGCGGGTGGATCGAAACACTGTGGCAGATCGGCCCGATGGCGCGCCGCGTCGAGGATCTGTGTACACTGATGCCGCTGCTGGCCTACCCCGACGGCGTCGATCCTACGGTCATCGGCATGCCGTACGGAGATCCAGCGCAGGTTCGCCTCGATGACTTGCGCGTCGCTTTTTTTACGGACAACGGAATCGTGCCGGCGGAGCCCGAGACTGCCGCAGTCGTTCGTCAAGCCGCTGCCGCGATCGCAGACCAAGTCCGCAAGATGGACGAGCGGCGTCCGCCAGGTGTGGAGGAAAGCTACGAACTTGAGATGAGCTTGATCGGCCCGGATGGCGGCGACGGCTTGCGCTCGTTTCTTGCGGCCATCGGGAGCACACGTACGCATCCGCTGCTGGACGGGTGGCTGGCGAAACTCGAACGGTATCGTACGACGGTGGCGGGCTTCGCCGGATATTGGGAGGCTCTGGACCGGTTCCGCGCGCGCATGTTTGCGCTTCTTAAAGACTATGATGCGATTCTTTCGCCGGTGTGCGCCTATGCAGC
Source organism: Bryobacterales bacterium (assembly GCA_963765185.1). Lineage (GTDB taxonomy): Bacteria > Acidobacteriota > Terriglobia > Bryobacterales > Bryobacteraceae > Palsa-187. The sequence continues at coordinate 419 of CAVXWB010000082.1, read as the reverse complement.
TCTCCCGCATGGCAGCTCGATCGAGGAAGATACGTTTCAGGGATTCAGTTACACGATGACCCACAATCTCACCGGGTGGCCGGCCGCCGTGGTCCGCTGCGGGCAGACAGCCGGGGGCTTGCCGATTGGCGTGCAGATTGCCGCGCGCCCCTGGCGCGAAGACGTGGCGCTACGGATCGCGGGGCGGCTTGAGGACTTGTGCGGCGGATGGCTGCCCAGCCCGCTTCTATGAGGCGTCCGCCGGCCGCGGAATCCCTACATAGCCATGGCGGGCGATCATTCCGGCTCGATACTTATAAACGGCTGGGTTCGGGGTGTAATGCGGCGATCAGTTCGCGAAGGGCAGGACTTAACGGCGCGGGCTCACGTAAAAGCGCCTGACTGAAACGCGCAAGATGGGCCGTTATCTCCGGCTTGAA
>CAVXWB010000081.1:0-19339 GCA_963765185.1 Bryobacterales bacterium | reverse complement strand
AGACACACACACACACACACACACTCTCTCTCTCTCTCTCTCTCTCTCTCTCTCTCTCTCTCTCTCTCTCTCTCTGCTGGCCTGCCAGCATTCCTCCTCCTCCATCAGTGCATCCTTGCACACACCCCCTGGGCAGCACACCAACCTCCAACTACTTATACCAGTGTCTCCACATCCATGTGACAAACCATCGTGCCTCCGCCTCGCCCGCCGCAGAATGATCAATGGGCTGGTTGGGACTGGTGAGGCCGTCGCCGGTAGTCGTGCTGTGCTGGGACCAGGTGGGTGCTTTGTGTGTGCACCTTCATTGAACCATCTCACAGGTAGCAGTGGTCGACATCAGGCTTTCCACCTGTCGGCCACCGCTGCTCAGGTTCCTTGGCATCCATGACCAGTGAATTGGTGGCGAATTGCAGCCTTTACCAGACCGCTTCATTTGTGCACACCTCCCGTACAGAGAACAATCACAGTTGCTTAATGGCTGCCCACACACAGATGCTTTGACAGAGGCCTTGTTGGCAACGTGTGTTGGTCTGGCAATTTCGCGGACCAGATGAAGGCTTCAGGTGATGTTCATCTCGGCAACAACATGCCCAGTGCGAGGTGTCATCGTGTGCTGGTTCAGCGTGATGCCATGCTCGTCGTCTTTTGCCGGTGACGTTCATCTTGCTGCATGCTGACGGCGCCCGGCTGATCGGGTCGGCAAACGGTTGCTGGTGGGTACTCAGTTCCTTCAACGCCACCTTCGTAGTGGGGCGGCCGAGGAGGCAGGTGAACAGAGTGAGAGCAGCGTGTGTGCCGGGCCGAGCTGCCAGATGAATGAACCATGCTTGGACAATCCTCGGCCACCTGGTGACGATCGATGTTGGAGGCCTCGGGGGAGGGCATCGGCAATGGCCACCACCGCGGCCTTCAATGCCCAGCACCTTCCACGGCGGCCGGGCCACCACACTCGGCGCCATTCCTCGGCCACCAGCGCCACCACCCGCGGCACCTCCGTTCAGATGACGCCATGGGGCTGCCATCGGGGGCCCTTGCTCGGCGGGCACTCTCATGAATAGCCGCTCATGTAGGGCCGCTGGCTGGTGTCCTTGAGTACCCGTGCGGTTCCAACCTCTCGGGGACGGATGCGGATCGGCGTCGAGGAACTCGGCCGGGAGGCAGCCAGCAGCCACAACCTTGATCAGGACCTGGTGGTTCTGATCAGTTCCCTGTTGCACACCACCCCGGCCAGATGTTATCCCAACCAAGTCCACCCTCCAGGTCCAGTTCAGGTGAAGTGTTTTGTTTTGTTGTGCAGGCTGTGTGTGCAGCGACACTTCGACTGCTGGCTTCATAGATGGCACCATCGGTATTCATATCCTTTCCATCACTGGGCGGCCAACGAGCTCCAATGATGACAGAGGCGTCATTGGCCTGGCCCCGCCTTGGCACCCTCGCCGGCGTACACAGCGCCCGTCGGGCGAGGGCGGAGACCAGATGCTGGCGGGTACCAGGTTGGTGATGTACTTTGGTTCATTTTCCATAGTCTTCTTGCAATGGATGATTGTTACTCATGGCCGTGTGGACCAGTTTGCTCCACCGGGGAGTGCATTGGCACATGACTTCTCCTCGTCAACGGCTGTGAGCCACTGGCCTTGTGGCGAACAATGGCTTGCCCACAGAGATGCAGGACCACGTAGGCATTGAAAACCTTTGGGCTACCAAAAGCATGATGAAATGTTGTTCAGTCAATTGGTTGGCCTTGTGCTGGAAGGTGGCATCGACAAAATCGTCGAGGATGTGCCGACGGTTTTGCTGCTTTGCTCCTGGTGAAATCACCATCCTCAGCTCACCATCCGCCAGCAACCACCTCCGGTTTGTGATCAGTTGGGGCACATGTCCGGTGACATACACCACAGGCCCATCGATTTGACATTCCCACAAAGCCTCCGCCCAGGCGTTCTGATATGCAGCATCACCTCTGTGCTGGAGCAGCATGTGGTCCTGAGCCCACAATTCCGGTTCCTGTACCAGGGTCAGGTCCTCTGACTTTGGAAGCCATGTATGCTGGTGACAGGGGCTGGGGCACAGGTGGATCAGACCACCCAACGTGGTGGCTGAGAATGGTCGAGATTTTTCACAGAAACCAGATGCTTTGCTGATGCGAGGAGTCCTCTGCCAATCACTTCCAGGTACAAATGCATGCTTTGAATGATCACATGCACATTTCAGAGCCGCACCAGACTCAATGGCTCTTCGTCAAGGCTACCGTACATCGTGCTGGGGTCAGTCCAATGAGCAGTTGGCCCCGGTTCCAATTGCATTTGCACCACACACTCACCGCAGCTCCTTACGCATGGTGGGTGGCGAGAGCGACTTCGTCGTCTTCATGCACGCTGGCACCACCACCACCATCGTGAGATGCCTCCACCACGGGCCTGTTTAATCCATATCCCATACAGTACGGTGCACTAGGATGCCATCATCTCTGAAACTGGACCAGAAGACTCAGGCTTCAATTTCCTCTGATTTCCAGGCATCCGCCTTACGATGGCCACGTTCAACATGAACCAGGAATGAGTCAAACTAAGGCCGCACCGGCCATGGCCGTCTTACGTATTGCGAATCGCTGGCGCTCGACGGATTGAAGCGCCGTCAGCGGGACCAGCGCGTCGCGGAGGTTGTGGAGGCTCATCAGGAATTTGATCGCCTCGCCAATATGCCGCAAACGCTGGTAACGCCTTTGGAGCGCATCATCTATAGCGGGAGTTTCTGCCTCGGCTGCTACATGGCGTTGTCCGACCCGACCGGATCGACCATGGGCGCCGTAGTTGCATTCGCCATGCTTTCCGGCCGTGTCGCTTCTCCGCTGGTTCAATTGGCAACTGTGGTCAACAGCTTTGAGCATGCCCGTGGCGCCATGGCCGAAGTCGCGTCCGTCATGAACGTAGCGCCGGAAGAAGGCCGGTCGGGGGCGGGATTGAAGCTTCCCATTGCCGGCCGCGTTATATTTCAAGACGTTCGCTTCCGCTATCTTGCGGGAGCCCCGTACGCGCTCGACGGAGTTTCTTTCGAGATCCCCAAGGGAACGATTTTCGGCGTTATGGGCCGGAGCGGTTCCGGGAAAACGACGGTGGCGCGGCTGCTTCAGGGGTTGAACCGGGAATATGAGGGTTTGATCAAGATCGACGACATGGATCTTCGGGAAATCGACCTGGACCATTTGCGTTCGAATATTGGGGTTGTGCCGCAGGAGAACTTCCTTTTTAGCGGCACGATACGGGAAAATATCAGCATTGCGCGCCCAAAAGCAAGCTTTGACAAGATTGTTCAAGCCGCCCAACTGGCAGGAGCCGAGGAGTTCATTGAACGGCTGCCGCGCGGCTACGACACCATGGTGGAGGAGGGCGCCGTGAATTTCTCCGGCGGTCAACGCCAAAGACTTGCCATTGCCAGAGCCTTGCTGGTTGATCCGCCGATCTTAATCCTGGATGAGGCAACGAGCGCGCTGGACGCTGAGAGTGAAGCGATCGTGAACGCGAACCTGATGCGCATCGCTCAGAATCGAACTGTAATTATCATTACGCATCGGTTATCCTCGCTTGCAATGGCGGATGCCATTCTGGTTCTTGAGCGGGGCAAATTCTACAATGTCGGGCGCCACGAAGAACTTATCCTGAACTGCGATATCTACCAGTCGCTGTGGTCGCAGCAGAACCGCCATCTCTTACCGGAAGGTCAAGATGTCCGCGCTGAAACTCATTCCTCGCAAACAGCCTAATTCTGAGGAGGTCATCCGGTCCTTTGAGTCGGAGACCGCCGAAGTCATTGGCAAGCACCACCTCGGGACTAAGCGCTCGGTACTGTATGTTCTCGTGGCTATGCTTGGATCGATTGGCGTATTTATTTCGGTCACGCACCTTGATCGTGTTGTGACGGCGACGGGCCGCCTCGTGCCGGTTGGTGGCGCGCTGACGGTCCAGCCTTTGGAGAAGGCCATCATTACTCGCATCCTGGTCTCCGTGGGGGACACTGTAAAGAAGGGGCAGGTGTTAGCCACTCTGGATCCGACCTTCGTGCAGGCGGACTTCGATCAAGTGCAGCAGAAAGTCGCGAGCCTTAGCCCGAAGCAGCGCCGGATGGAGGCAGAAGAAGCCGGCCAGCCCTTCCTTGCCGAGCCTTCCCGGCCTTACGATCTTCTTCAAGATTCGATTCGCAAAGAACGCCAAACCGAGTACGACGCCGGGATCCTCGATTTCGATCAGCGCATCCGCAGCGGCGAGGCACAGGTGGTTGGCTTGCGCCGCAGCATCGACGATTATCACGCGCGTTTGAAGATTGCCGTGGAGACCGAGCACATGTACACCGAGATGCTGGATGCCGGGGTCGCAAGCCGGCTGCAGTTGATTGGCGTGCAGGATACGAGACTGGAGTTGGAGCGTAAACTCGCCGAGGAAGAGAATACTCTTGACTCGACGGACCACGCGATCGAATCGCTGAAGCAGCAGCGCGAGGTATATATCCATAAGTGGCACGATGAGAACTTAAATGAGTTGGAAAAAGTGAGGAATGATCTTGACGAGGCGCACGATGATCGCATAAAGGCAAAAAAGAAGAGTGAGCTCACGAATCTTGTGGCGCCCGTGGACGCGGTTGTCCTCAAAACTCCGGTAATCAACTTGGGCGGGGTGGTCATGGATGCCGAGCCGATGTTCAGCCTGATGCCGGTCGACGCGCAGGTCCAAGTGGACGCGCAGATCGACGCCAAGGACAGTGGTTTCGTGAAGGTAGGCGATCCGGTAAGAATCAAGTTTGAAGCCTACAAATATCTTGAGCATGGCATTGCCGAAGGCGTGGTTAAGACCATCAGTCAGGACTCGTTCACGCAGGTCTCGGGCCAGGATGCCGTCACAGCCGCCGTAAAGGAAGGCAACGGTGGTGATACGCGCACGCCGTATTTTGACGTCCGCATCAACATAACTGCTTTGAAGTTGCATGACGTACCGGCAAACGTTCGTCTAATTCCGGGAATGACATTGGAAGCCGATATCATCGTCGGACGCCGGACGATTCTATGGTATCTGCTGGGCGGGGCGCTCAGATCCGGTTCGGAGGCCATGCGGGAGCCCTGATCCGCGTTCGTCGCCCGGGGAATTCGGCATCTTCGTCAAAACTGAAGGAGTCCCAAGTTGATTGGAAGGGTCGGAGAGATACTGACAGGTTTGATACGGCGGACTCCACGCGATCAACTCGCCATCGTCGACGCGGAGTTGTCGAAAGGCTGGTCTTACCGGGCCTATGACAGACTGCGCCGATTGGCCGCCGGGGGCGATGCCGCGGCTCAACACCGTCTGGGCCGGATGTTCGAAAGGGCGGAAGGCGTGGTTCAGAACCTTGCCGACGCCGTCCACTGGTATCGCCTTGCCGCCGAACAAGGCTATGCCCCGTCACAGGCGCGCTTGGGCTTAATCTATTCTCTCGACCCCCTGCCGCCAGCCAGCTTGACTCCGGAGGACTTTGAGCGGGTGGCAAATGGTGAAGTGCCGCCCGGGAGCATGCTGGAGAGGCTGTTTCCACACGGATTTGCGATCAAGAAGGATCTGGTCCAGGCTGCGAAGTGGAATCGCTTGGCGGCCCAGGGCGGGGCGGCCGATGCACAGGCGCGATATGGCCATCAACTCGCCCTTGGGCTCGCCGTGGATCGTGACCCGGCGGAAGCGGAACGATGGTTCAAGGCCGCTGCCGCGCAAGGGGACGCCGGAGGACAAGTGGGCCTGGGCGTGCTCTACGCGGGCGGCTACGGGACACCCTCCGATCCTCCTCGTGCCATGAAGTGGCTGTTGCTGGCGGCAGAGGCCGGCAACGCCGCGGCGTTGTGCTGGCTCGCCATCCTGCTTTTGCGAGGCGAAGGCGTGCCGCGGGATGTGATGTCGGCGCTCGAGCATTTGAACCGTGCCGTGGCTCTGGATCATCTGGAAGCGATGTATCTGCTGGGCAGCATCCTCTGGCGCGGTGAATACATCGCCGCCGATTTTTCCGGCGCGGAGAGTTTGCTGCGCCGGGCTGCCGGACGTGGCCACCTCGAGGCTGCTTGTGCTCTGGCCAAATTGCTGTTGGAGCGGGATAGCGACGAAGGCGCTGAGGCTGCCAGTTGGCTCCGTCAGGCGGCGGAAGCCGGACACAAGAGTGCCGCAGCGGCGCTTGGTGAGCTGTACCTCGCCGGACGCGGAGTGGCTAGGAATGCGGTCCAGGCCGCGCGTTGGCTCGAAAGCGGAGGCATGGACAGCCGTCCGGAGGCATTCACGTTACTCGCCTCCTTATATGCAGAAGGCATCGGCGCTGAGCAGAACTTTGAAGCTGCCGCCGCCTGGCTGCGTCGTGCGGCAGAACGCGGGAACGTCGCCGCCCATTATAATCTCGGATCGCTGTATCGTCTCGGCAAGGGCGTCCCGCAGGATCGGGAACAAGCGGCGGGATGGTACCGGCAAGCGGCGGACCTGGGAAGCGCGGAAGCCGCTTTCTGTCTTGGGTTGCTATTCGCGGAAGACGACGCTGCCACGCCGGACTACGCCGAAGCAGCTTCGTGGTTCACGCGCGCGTCCGAGTCGGGCCACAATTCGGCACGCTATAACCTGGCTTTCCTCCTGTTTGAGGGCAAGGGAATCGAGAGCGATTCCGCGCGGGGTCTCGATCTGCTCAAGGAGGCAGCCGCAGCCGGCAGCGCCGCGGCGGCCGAAGCGCTGTTCAATCTCCATTCCAACGGCGAGCATTTTCCGCCGGCGCCGGAACACGCTGCTAAATTTCTTGCGCTTGCGGTAGAGCTCGGCAGTCCTTCAGCCGTTCACGTGTTGGCCGATTCGCATCTCAAGGGCCAGATTGTCTCATTTAACCGTGAACGTGCCGTCGCGCAACTCCAGGTGGCGGCGCGGGAAGGCGAGGTTGAAGCGCAGGTCGCGCTGGGCCGCCTGCTGGCCGCCGGGCTCGACGGAGCGCCGGATCTGGCGGCGGCCCGCACTTGGTTTGCTCAGGCGGCAGAGGCGGGCCATGCATTCGCCCAAGCCTGGATGGGTGATTGCTGCCGGATGGGACTGGTCGATGCGCCCGACTTCGAGTCGGCCGCAAAGTGGTATCGCATGGCGGCGGCTCAGAACCACATGGGCGCCGCAGTGGTGCTTGCCGACACGCTTAGCGCCGCAGCGCCCTCGACCCCGGACGCGCTAGCCGAGATTTTTGGATTCTGGCTGATGGCAGCGTCCGCCGGACACTCCCTGGCTCAGCGCAAGGTGGCACAATGTTATCTCGAAGGCCGTGGCTGCGGGGCCGATCCTGCCGCTGCCATGAGTTGGTTTCGCGCTGCCGCGGAACAGGGTGACGCCGAAGCTGAGTACCAACTCGCCATATGCTATCGGAAAGGTTACGGCGTTCGGAAAAACTCCAGGACCGCGCGGCTTTGGCTCGAGCGAGCTTCCGCACAAGGCCATCCTGACGCTCACGCGCTTTTGAGCAGCGCCTGATGAGAATCCGTGCGCTGCTTGCCCGTGTGTTGCAGGAGGTAATCGCGGATTCGTCCGGCGTAAATCTGGTGGGCGAGGGCGCTGGGATTCGGGTCGTCCGGCAGGCAGGTGTACTCGTCGCCTGAGAGGCTCGCATCGACCACCGGAATGCCGCTGTCGGCCAGCCGGTCCGCGAGCCCTGCGGATAGCTTGCCCTGCAACGTCGTCACAAAGAAATGCCCGCCATACCCGGTCACGATCGCGTTGGCGCGCTCGAAAAGGCGAAAACACACCAAATCGAGATAATAGGGATCGGGGACGAAGTCGGAGAAGTCCATTCCAAGGAGATCGCGTCGAGGCATCCCTACCGAACCCATTTGCAAAGCGCCGGATGAATCGAGCGTGGCGCGCGGAAGGCTTAGGCTGGGAGCTTCACCGGTCGCCGGCCGGGCAGAGCTCTCGCTGATTTTCTGCACCCAGGGGATGGCGGCAACGTTCCGGCCAAGATGCTGGTCGATCCAACAAAACGTCACGAACTCTGCCTTCTTCCAGTGGGTTTCGCGTTCAAGCTTGATGAGATTTTGTGCCGTGCTATAGCCCGGGACGCCGCGGTTTTCCACGCGCCACTTCGGAAACATCGTTTGCAGCAGCGAGCAAAAAGTCTCCGAGGCTGCAATCGCTACGCCATAAGTGCACGCACAACCATATGCGGCCAGTGTCTTTTCGCTTGCGGCGGGCTGGCCGATGACGGGACGGCAGCCCGCCAGGTCGACGTCCATGACGACACGCCGGCCAAACACATGCATCTCGGCTAAAGCATGTGGCCTCAGCTGATAAAACAATACCGGGTCACGCTCAAAAATCGCCATCCGAGGCTTCGTGCCGGGTGTCTTCGGCGCGCCCTCGGCGGTCCCTAGCTCAGGCGAGCCGTGCAACCCCGCATGGGTCGTGCCCTCATGTTCCACACCGAGGGTGTCCATTCCGAGGATCGCGAACGTTCGTCCTCCCGACGCGTATTTGCGCCGCAAGCGTTCTAACTCCGCGAACCACACCGCACGGTTCCGCTTGAGCAGGGATTCGAGACGCCCGGCCTGCGCTTCCATACCGTCGACGATCTTGCGCAACTCCTCCGGGGGCAGTTTATTGACGGAGAACTCGGGGGGCCAGTTCACGGTATTCACGCCTACATTGCAGCCCCACTCGTCCGCGAACAGACAAAAATCGCCGAACTCATGCCAATTCTGGCGCATGAAACAGAACGTCAGGGAAAGGTTCGTTTTCCGCTCTCGGGTGTAGTCTCGGAAACGCTTCAGGATGATCAGTTGCTCATCAAAATTAGCGTTGACCCGGATGCTTTCTACAGTTTCCTTCGTCGCCCCGTCGAGGGAGACCGCAAACGAAAAATCCAGAGTCTCCATGAATTTCTCGACACGAGAGTTGTACTGCGTGCCGTTGGTAGTGACGTGGCACTTCAAACGGGGTGCTTCCTCAACCATCATTTCCCAGATTGTGTAGTATTCGGAAATAAGGAAGGGCTCTCCGCCCAGAAATTTTGCTATCTCAAGGTGAGGTAAGTACTTCCGAAGGGATTCGATAAACTCGGCGGAGTACGCCTTCGGAAGCGGCGGACGATGCTCCCGCCGCGAACGAATCGCCGACGAGTAAATACCGGAACACATCACGCATTCCAGATTGCAGACATTGCTGATGGAGAATTCCATGCGTTTCGGCCATCGCACATCGGCAGTGATTATGCGGAACTCATCAAAATTTCGCATCGCGGCCCCCGCCGTCCATCCATCCAGGGTCTGCGTATCGCAGAATTTGCACCCGCATTCGAAGCTGTATTTCTCAAGCGCGCGGCGCAATAGCTCGGCCTGAGCACCGCCCCATATCTCGTCGATCGTCTGGGTCTGCGCGTTGCCGAGCGGGTGATCCCAGTTCCAGCAACACGCTCGAACATTGCCGTGCGTGTCGAAGAAAAGATTGGCGTGAGGAGCGTAACAGACAGATCGAACGGCTTTCGCCGAGAAATCCCGAGATCGGTCGTACGCAATGATTTCCTCAGGGGTCATGGCCTTGCTGTGATCGCCACAAGATTAACACCAGATCCCATGGTGAGTCTATGGAAGGGAGGGATTCGCCCGAGCATCCAGCTTCGGGTGCCGCTTATGCCATTCCGTCTCCTGCTCGTAGGCATGCGCCAGCGCAAGAACAGCCGGCTCAGCCCAGGGCGCTCCCGCGATTTGAAGTCCCACCGGCAGTCCTGCGCTGGTGAACCCGCAGGGAACCGAGATGGTCGGGATTCCAAAGGCATCGAAAGGCGACGTATTGCGAGCGCTAACGTTGCGAGTCAAGCCCACCTCGACCTTGAAGGGCGGCTCAGCCATCGTGGGCAGAACCAGCAGATCCACTGCTGTAAATACCTTCTTGATATCGCGCCGGATCTGCCCGAGGTCGCGTAGCGCCCGCGCGTAGGGTTCGGCCTTTATGTCGGCCGAACGTTGCAAGGCGGCCCGCACGGCTGGTTGATAGAGTTCCGGAGACTTGTTGATCCACTGGGCGTGATACGCGTAGGCTTCCACTCCCAGGATTGGTCCAGCGGCGGGCTGAGGCAGGCTTACGTCCATCATGCTTGCCGTTAGCTTTCCGAGCACACCCAGTGCGGCATCTACAGCGCGAGCCACGTCCGGATTCAGATCGTCGAAAAATGGCTTGCGCGGAAGGCCCAGGCGCAACTTCGACGTCGGAGTCCGCAACGCTCGCACGTAATCGGGGACGGGAACATCGGCAGTGGTTGGGTCCTGTTCATCGTACCCCGCGATCACATTCAGCATCAGCGCGGTATCCTCCACCGTTTTGCACATGGGACCCGCGTGATCGAGGGACCAGGAAAGCGGAATCACGCCGCGCAGGCTCACGCGTCCGTAGGTTGGTTTCAAACCCACGATGCCGCAATAGGAGGCGGGGATTCGGACAGATCCTGCCGTATCCGTCCCCGCCGATGCGAAACACAAATCTGCCGCGACTGCCGCGCCTGGACCGCCGGATGATCCGCCCGGCGTGAGAGTCGGGTCCCAAGGATTGTGGACCGCTCCGAAATACGAAACCGCGGAGGTGCCGCCGTAGGCAAATTCGTGGAGATTCAGCTTGCCCAGGAGAATCGCGCCGGCGTTCTTGAGCCTGCGCACGATCTCGGCGTCTTCGGCCGGGACCCGGTCTTTGAATAGCTCGCTTGCTCCCGTGGTCCGAACGCCGGCTGTGTCGATGTTATCCTTCAACGCGATCGGTATGCCGTGAAACGGACCTCGCGATTTGCCACGCTGCAATTCGGCGTCCCTCATCCGCGCGTCCGCCAGCGCCTGCTCACCCGTCACGGTAATGAACGCGTTGAGCACCGGCTGATATTTTTCGATTCGCGCCAGGCAAGCCCGCGTCAGGTCGAGCGAGGATGCCGCCTTGGTCCGCAGCAACTCCGAAGCCTTCCTCAGCGTCAAGCCGGCCAAGTCCGGCGATTCGCCCAAAGCGACGCTGGCGGCCGCGCCGAGGCTTACGCCCAGAAAGCTTCTGCGATTCATTTCAAGCCTCCGGAGACTCTCTCGATTCTACCAAGCCAGTTGCTGCATCCTTTTTAAGATTACGGCGCTGTATTCATCCATCCGCGCCGGCTTCCAGCGCCGGGGCGACGGCAAGCACGCGGCCAGCCGCGCCGATTGATCGCGATCGAGTTGAGCCGCGGTCGTCCGATAGTGATATGCGGCGGCGGCCTGTGCTCCGTAAACACCGGGACCCCATTCGATCACATTCAGATAGAGTTCAAGAATCCGTTGTTTGCCCAGAATCAATTCGGCCATGGGAGCCAGGGTATACTCGAAGGCTTTCCGCACGGGATTGCGATGCGTCGTGAAGAAGAGGTTCTTCACAAGCTGCTGGGTGATGGTGGATGCGCCGCGGCGGATCTCCCCGGTTTCTCTGCTTTCCCGGGCGACTTCTTCCACCTGCTCCCAGTCGATGCCGTTATGACGGTAGAAGTGGCCATCTTCGGCTGCGATGGCAGCGTGTTGCAAATTCGGCGAGATGCGCTTCAGAGGAACAAACTCGTAACGCTTCCGGTATGGCGCGTGTGAGAACTTCGCTTCCAACCATCGCTGCATCTGTACGCCCGTCGTCGGCGGATCAACATAGCGAAGGGTGACCAGAGCAACTGCCCAGAAAAGGTAGAGCGCGGCCAGAAGGATGAAAGCGAGCTTGATCAGTCCAAAGATCGAGGGCTTCTTCAAGTCTCAGTATCGCGCGCAAGCGGACCGCCGTCACCCATCACGCACGTGTATATTTATTGAACCAGTCAATCGTCCGCTGCCACGCCAGGTCGGCCGCGGCTTTGTTGTAGCGTTCTGGCGTTGCATCACAATTGAAACCGTGAACGGCGCCGGGGTAAATATAGCCCTCGTGCGGAACGTTGGCCGCCTTCAAGGCCATATCGTACGCCGGCCACGTTCCCGCCAGCCGGGTGTCGAGCTCGCCGTGATGGACCAGAATCGCCGCCTTGATATTCGGTATGCCCTGGTTGGGAACAGCGCCGTAGAACGGCACCGCGGCGGCAATGTCTGCTCCCAGCCGGACGGCCAAGGTATTGGCGACGCCGCCTCCGTAACAGAAACCAGTGGCGCCGATCTTGCCCGTGCAATCGGCGCGCGATTTCAGCCACAGCGCCGCGGCAACGAAGTCTTCACCCATTTTGGCGCCATTGACCTTGTTGAACATCTGGCCGCCATTGTAGTCATCGCCGGGAAAGCCGCCAAGAGAGGTGAGTCCGTCCGGCGCAAACGCCATGAAGTTGGCGAGGGCGAATCGGCGCGCGATGTCCTCGATATGCGGATTCAGACCTCGATTTTCATGAACGACCAGAATGCCCGGCAATTTCGTCGGCATCGCGTTTCGAGTATCGGCGCTCACCGGCCGCACCAGATATCCTTTAATGCTCCCATTCCCCTTCGGCGACGGGACGGTCTCGTAGGTGGCCTTGATCCGGTCATCGGTCTTGGACACCTGCTGCCCCAGAGCGTAGTTCGGCATCAACGCCTCGATAATGGTTGCCGCCGCTAAACCGCCCACCGCAAATCGCTGCACTCCGTCCATAAAAGCCCGCCGGCTGATCACGCCGTGGATAAATAGGTTGTAGAGTTCTACGGCCTCGCTCGGCATCTTGGCTGGTTCCATGGGTCGACTCCTTTTCAGAGAGAATATCACGCCGCGAGGTGAGACAATCAGGGCAGCCGGGCGGAGCCTTTGAAAGGAGCAAGATCGATGACGATAACAAAGCCATCTTCTCTTCTGGTAGTGGCCACACTCGCCGTTTCGTTGACTTCGTGGGCGCGGGCACAGGGAATCGACTACGGCAAGATCGAAATTAAAACGGAGAAGATTGCCACGAACCTTTACATACTCTCCGGTTCGTCTGGAGCCGATCCTGGTCACGAAGATGCGGCCGGTGGCAGGATTGGTGTCCTGGCTGGTCCGGATGGCATCTTCATGGTGGATGCCCAGTATGCGCAAATCACGGACAAGGTGGTGGCGGCGATCCGGAAAATCAGCTCCGAGCCGATTCGATTTCTGGTCAATACGCATGTGCATCCCGACCACACGGCCGGCAATGCGAACTTTGTCAAGATGGGCGCGCTCCTGTTTGCGCGCGAGGAGCTGCGCGAGGAAATGTTGCGTCCACCGCCGGCGGGGAGAGCAGCGCCCGCGAGTGATCCGGCCCGGCTTCCGGTGGTGACCTACGGAATGGGCGATCCGGTGAAGCTTCGGTTGAATGGAGAAATCGTCGACTTGATTCCGGTTCGGGCGGCCCATACCGGCGGCGACACGATGATCCGTTTCGAGAATGCGGACGCGATCATGATCGGCGATTTCTACCGCAACTACGGCTATCCCTTTATCGACACCAACAACGGCGGCACCTTGAAGGGTGCATTGGAAGCGCTGGATGCCACCATGAAGCTGGCCGGCCCGAACACCAGGCTCATACCCGGCCACGGCACCATCATCAACCGGACCGACATCGTTCCCTACCGCGACATGATCCTCGACGTGCAGACGAAGGTGCAAAAGATGATCGGTGAGGGCAAGAGCGAGCAGGAAGTGCTCGCCGCGAAGCCGACGGCTCCCTATGACGCGAAGGTTCCAGGGGGCCTGTTGCCTGCCGGCGCGGGGACCAGCGCCGACCGGTTCGTCAGCATGGTGTATTCACAACTGAAGGCCGGCAAGTAAGCACGAACGCGCGCTACTTCCGTGAAGTTTCCGTGGCTGCCGCCAGGGATGGTCAGCAGTTGATTTCATGTGCCCCTACTTGACTGCCGACAACCCCTCACTCATTTCGATCAGCGTCCCAAAGGGATCCTGGAACACGGCGAAGCCCGCGTTCATGGCAGCATTCTTCCCCCGATATGGACTATCCAGCTTGATCCCGCCGTCCTCCAGCTTCTTGACCATCGCGTCCAGCCCCACCACCTCCAGGCCGATGCGATCGAACGCCCGTCCTTTTGTCGGAGCCACCGGCCCCTTGGCCTGCTCGAACAAGATGCTCGACCCCGGGATATCCGCCACCATTTCGCCTCTGCGTTTCACCATCTCCGCGCCGAAGTATTTCGCGTACCAGGCCTGCGCCTCCTTCACGTTCGGAACCACCATCTTGATTGTGTCCGCCACGACTGGCACGGCCAGGGACTTATCTTCGGTGATCCTCACCTTAATCTTGTCCGGCGACATTACGTACACCTGCCTCGCCGATCCGCCCGGCAGCGGCTTGATTCCCGCCTCCGCCCACTTCGCAAGCGACCCCTTCAGATCCTTCACCGAAAATCCGATAAAATCAAGTGACGATCCTTCCGACCCGCCCAACTCCGCCGCAGGCGCAGCCGGATTCGGGGCTCCCTTTCCTTGTCCCTGCGCTCCACCGATATTGAGCAGCAGTACGCCCGGAAATTTTGTCAAGTTCAGCCGGCCGGCGAACTGCACCGGCTCTCCGCCGAGAGCTTGCCAGAACTTGTTCGCCGCGTCCAGGTCTTTCGCGCGCAACACATCGTGACCCGCGGAAACTCCAGCTTTGTTCGGAGCAGGGAGCTGCGCCAGCATGGGTAGCGCAACCAGAAGCAAGGCGGAAATAAGTTGTGGTCTCATAAGACTCCGCTGATCATATCACGCTCATCCAATGGCGGTCACGGTTTATGAGATGGTAAAAGCTGGGTCCAACGTGACGAAGGCGCTCGAAAGCTCGAACCAGGGGACCCGCTTTCCGAAAAGGCTTCCGCTCTATTTCCTTCTTGCAATCGCCGTCTTACTCGTCTACGGAAGAGTGTGGCGCTTTGACTTTGTGAACTATGACGATCCAGTCTATGTCACCGAGAATCTCCACATCCGCACGGGACTGAGCGTTCAAAATATCAGTTGGGCCTTCACGAAGGGATACGCCGCCAATTGGATTCCTTTGACCAGCATTTCTCAGATGGCGGATTGCCAGCTATTCGGGTTGCAAAGCGGTTGGCATCATCTGACCAGCCTGTTCTTTCATACACTCAGCACTCTACTTTTATTTGGGTTATTGCAGCGGATGACCGGATCGGTTTGGAAGAGCCTGTTCGTCGCGTTCGTTTTTGGCTTGCATCCGTTACGTGTCGAATCGGTCGCGTGGATTGCGGAGCGCAAGGATGTACTCGGCGCGTTCTTTTGGATCGTGACGCTGTGGAGTTATGTTCATTACGTCGAGCGCCCGTCGCGCGGAAATTATATTCTGGTGGCGCTTTCGCTCACCCTGGGTCTCCTCTCAAAGCCGACCACCGTCACTCTGCCCTTCGCCTTGCTGCTCCTGGATGTATGGCCTCTCAAACGAATTCAGCTGACGGGGCCTTACACCTCACAGCTCCCCCATCTGCTTCGAGAGAAAGTGCCGCTCTTCGTGCTTTCGGTGGGCGCCTGCGTGATGACTTATGTAGTCGCACGGCGCGACGGAACCATTCAATCGATGCAATTGATTCCTTTTGGCGTGCGCGTCAGCAACGCGTTCGTATCGTACGCCACGTATCTCATTCAACTGATCTACCCTTCCAAACTTGCGGTCTTTTATCCATATCCTCCGCCGGGGCCCTGGCAAACGGCCGCGGCTGTCCTTACAGTCCTCCTCATCTCCATTCTTGTGCTCAGGGCTCCAAATCGTCCGTATTTGTTTGTGGGATGGTTCTGGTATCTTGGCGCTCTGGTGCCGGTCATCGGGCTGGTGCAAGCAGGCGCCCAGTCTCACGCAGATCGTTATACCTACATTCCGATGATCGGCGTCTCCATCATGCTTGCCTGGGGGTTGGCCGACTTCGCGAGCAGATGGCAGCGAGGGCCCGCGGTGCTGGCCGGCGTCGCCATTGCCGTCTGCGCCGGTTGGTCGATCATGACTTGGAAGCAGGTCGGATACTGGAAAGACAGCGAATCGTTGTTCCGCCACGCATTGGACGTTACCACCGGAAACTACGTCGCCCACAACAACTATGGCATCGTGCTGAGACGAGAGGGCCGCGTTGAAGACGCCATGTCGCAGTTTCGAATGGCGCTTCAAATCCGGCCCGAGTATGTGGAGGGCCACACGAACCTAGGGGAAGCGCTCCTGGCGGAGGGCCGGACCGAGGAGGCTGCGCCTGAGCTTCTCGAATCGCTTCGTCTCAACCCAACCTATCCGGAGGCGCACGTAGACCTGGGAGTCCTGCTCGATCGCTCGGGCCGAACAAAAGAGGCAGCGATCGAATACCAGCAGGCAGTCGACCTAAAACCGGACGACGCCGTGGCCCATTCCGGGCTTGGCTCGATGCTGGTCGCGTTGGGGCAGACCGACGAAGGTCTCCGGCAGTTGTACACGGGGCTCCAATTGGACCCCAATGATGCGGATGGGCACTACAATCTGGGAGTCGCCCTTGCAACGCTGGGCCGCATCGATGAAGCCCTTGCTGAGTTCTCCCAAGCCGTGCGTCTACAGCCTGACGATCCGAAGGCGCATTACAATCTGGGAACGGCTCTTGCCTCTGAGGGCCGGATGAATGAAGCATTGGACGAATTCACGACCACCCTTCGCCTGCGGCCAAACTACGCGAATGCCGAACTCAATCTTGGAAAGGTGCTTGTGTATCTGGATCGATATGACGAAGCGGTAGCGCATTTCGCAGAAGCCCTTCGCCTGGATCCAGATCTCCAGGAAGCGCGTGACTCCATGGCGGCCATCCAGGCGCAACACAGGTAGGTGATGGCAAGCTGAGGCGGGCTTAGAAGGAACGGAACAAATCGAGCATACTCGGAGCCAAATGCGCAGCAAATCCTAATAAACCAATTCCTGCGCCGCGGAGAAACAACTGTTTTCCCCAATCCTGCGGGCCCACGGCCGGAAATATCATGAAGCTTTCGTGCACCAGGTTTCCGAACCGTCGCGGCGCCAAGGTCATGAACAAGCCCACGCCTACCCATGCGCTCAGCATCAGCACGCAAGTGATGAAAAAGGGATCCAATAATGTTTACCCAACTACGGCTGCTTCAGATCAATTCGCCAGACATTTGCGTTGCGCAGATTTGAAAGAAAGATCGAATTGAAACCGATGCGCAAGGAATCGCCGCCCGCTCCGAACCATTGCTTCACCACCGCGTTGGTCGCCGGATCGATCTCCGTGATGGGTATCTCGGTCGCGGTTGCCCAAACATGACCGGCGCCGAAGGCGAGTTCGCCTCCCGTGCCCGGGAGCCCGGCCTCAATGTTCTTGATAAGCTTGCCCGTCTTTGCGTCTACGCGCGAAACCGTGCCGTCGCCCTGATTCAAGGTCCATGCCGAGCCCGCCCCCGTGGTGACGAAACGCGGTCCCGGCCCGACCTCGACCGAATAGACCACCTTATTCGCCTTGGGATCGACGCCGGTCAGCATGTTCGCCATGGGGCTGCTCACCCACACGTACCCTTCGCCATAGGTGACGCCCGCCGAACCCGCAGGCACGGCAACTTGGGCGATTACCGCGTTGGTCGCCGGGTCGATCTTCGAAAGCACGCCCTTGGCGTCGGTGACCAGCCAGACTCCGTCCGGGCTGGTCGCGATTCCACCTTCGCCCTGCACGGGGCCGACCGGTACGGTCGCCACAACCTTGTTGGTCTTGATCTCGATCCTGGAAACGGAGGGCGGAATGGGAGGCGCGGCTCGGCCGTCTCCGCAGATGGGCACCCACACCGCTCCGAATCCGGCCGCCAAGCCGGAGCAGGGCCGCTTACCGACGGTCACCACCGCCGCCACCATATTGGTTTTCGGGTCGAGCCGGCTTACCGTATCTTTCGGCGCGCTGGTGACCCACACAGCGTCTTCGGTCACCACCTGCCAATCCGGCGTACCCGCCACCGGAAACACGGCCAGCGGCGTAATCGACGACATTTCGCGCCGCACCCCGGGCGTTGCGACGCCGGGCTTGGGAGGCCGCTTCTGGCGCTCCTTCTTCGCGGCAGCCTGCGGAGGCTGCTCCGGACCCTGATCCTGCGCCCACAGGAAGACGGCCGTCGCGCCGGCGCCCAAGATGGCGAAACTGATCGCCCCAAATTGTTTTAGAAATCGATTCGTTAACATCAAACTCTCCTAGTCGGCTTCCCTATTCGGCTTTCCTATTCAGCAAGGGTCGCGAGAATGCGTTTCGGGTCGAAGCGCACCACCTTGCCCGCGCTAACGTCCGAGAGCCAAATCGCGCCCGGGGCCGCCGCAATGAAGCCGCCGCCTTCGCCCCAGAACTGCTGCGCGACCTTTTCGTTTCGCGTATCGATCCGGGTGATCGGGAATCCGGTCTCGGTGACCCACAACCAACCGTCGCCGTAAGCGATGCTGCCCCCCGCGTTGGGCACATTCAGATCGATCGTCTTGGTGACTTTATTGGTCTTCGGATCGACGCGATCCACTTTACCTTCCTTCTCGCACAGGACCCAGACGGAGTTCTCCCCGAGCGCCAGCGCACGCGGGCCTGCCGAGACGTCGATTCGCTTCTCGACCAGGTTCGTCGCGGGATTGACGCGGTACAACTTGTTTTCGGTGAGACAGGTGATCCACAATGAGCCCTCGCCGAACGCCATGTCGTTGCATCCGGCCGGCAGACGTATTTCCCCCACCACCTGGTTCTGACCCGGATCGATACGCGAGAGCGTGGTGCGACTGTCCGTCAGCATCCACACGCTGTCCGCCGTCGCGGCCAAGCCCATCATCACGTCGGCGGCGCCAATGGCCAGTGTCGCCGAAACTTTGAATGTCTTCGGATCCATGCGCGTCAATGTTCGCGTCTCACAGTTCGGAATCCAGAGCGAGCCGAAAGCGGTGATCGTTCCCGAGCACGGCTTCTTGAGGCCGGCCACCGGATCAAGCGGCTTATTCGTCTTGGGATCGATGCGGATCAGGCTATCTTTCGTTTTGCTCTCAATCAGGATGGAGCCGGCGGTAGCGATCCAGCCCGGTCCCTCCACCGGGAATTCGGCTTCGGACTTCAAGGCAGCGGCCGGAATCTGTACCCCCGGCGTCTTGACGCCGTCTTTGGGCGGGGCGGGGGCCTTTGTGGTCGTATCTTTAGAGGTTTTCTTGTCGACGGCGGGCAGCGCGGCCATCAGACCGGCAACCACGAAACAAACGCCAACACGCATAGTAAGGAACATGATTAGGAGGGCCTTTCTGATATTGGAAACCGACGTGGGAGGAGGGCGACGCGGTGAAGGACCGGCGAGCGTGGCCGGGCTAACTATCCATTATAGGCATTGCCCATCGAGCGCGCTAGAGGAGAGCGGCAGATCGTCCATTTTTTTCTAGGGCCCATCTCAACGGC
>CAVXWB010000080.1:0-11037 GCA_963765185.1 Bryobacterales bacterium | reverse complement strand
GTCAATCCAGTGCTTGTGGGGAGGAGGTGACACCTCAGCAAACTGCAACAGCCGATCACGCGGCCTTGTCCCAGATGCGGCAACGTCCGGTGCCAACCAGCAACGAGCAGTTGGGACGACTTGGTAGGAGGCAAGGATTGAGACGGGCAATGTGGGGGGGGGGGGGCTCTTTACGCTGACGAATTCAAGGAGCAGCCCCGAATCGCTCGCCTCTCAACGGCCTGTATGGACTAAAAGGTCCAGGAAGAAGTGACCGAGAAAGCAAGATGTTGGTGACCCCCTTTTCGCTGATGTTGTCGGGCCGCGGATTTCCCAGCGGCGGAACAATGGGCCCGTGGGCCGCCTCGGAATCCGCCTCCGCCTTGCCCGCGGCGTTGAACATCAGCGTGATATCCACGATTCTCAGGCTTCGTCGATATGCCGCTCCGCCAGCGTCTTCCCAGGTTGTCGAACACCTTCTCCGCGCGCAGCCGGTCCAGAAACGCATCGCGCGTAGCCGGGTTGAAAGGGACGCCCCTCCATTTGCCCCCACGCCTTGCGGATCTCCGGCTCGCTCAACAGGTCGAGCCCCTTGATCTCCAGCTTTCCGAAGCGGTACTGCGGCCCCAGATCCAGCGCCACCGCGACGTTCACCACGCGCTCGGCGTCATGCACGTCCCGATCCACGCGGGAACTTACATGCAGATACCCGTTGTCGCGATACTTCTTTTCGATGCGCTCCACCGCCGCGCGCACATCGTCGAAGTTGGCGGTGTCCCGCCTTTTCAAATTCGCGGCTCTCACCAGCTCTTTCGCCTCGGTATCGGCGACCCCGCTGAAGCTCACCTCGCCCAGCGTATACGCCGGACCCTCCTCCACGCTCACGGTCACGTCCACCCCGTCCAGCTTCTTGTCCTGCTCCACGGCAAGTTTCGGGAACGCCACGCGAATGCGGCCCCGCGCGTCGTACAGCGGCCGGATGGCAGCGTCCAGACGCTCCCGCATAGCCTTCTCCGTGTAAGGAATCCCGATCGCGACTGCATCGATGGCCCGCAGCAGCGTCGCCGCCGGCAGAGCGTCGTTGCCCTCGAAAGCCACTTCGGCGATGTTGGGGAGCATAGCGGAGGGCCGGAACACGATCGCCAGCCCGTTCGGCGGCGACTCCATCATCTTGGCCGTCACCGCGATCCCCACTCCCGTGTTGCACGATCGTGTCCACGTATCGCTCGATCGCGGCCACCGGAATTTCGTCGCCCCACAACGGCTCCTGCGCGCGCAGGGCCTCGCGCAGAAAGTCGTCGGGCTGGGGCAGATCCTCGAAGCGATACGGATAAATGTTGTCGATCTCATGCACCTCGATCACCGCATCATAGCCAGTGACGGAGCCGGTTCCAGCAGTGCCGGGCTTGTATTCATAGCCCACCGTGACAAACGCCCCCGTTGCTGTCCAGACGCTGGCGAGCCAAATCGAAATCCGCCCTGCTCACCATCTGCCCGGTCTTGAGGCCGCACACCGCCAGGATCTTTTCCGCGGGGATAGCCCGGTTCCCCTCGACGCGTAACGAATAGAGTGGATGGGCGGTTTGATCCCCGGATTGGTCGACAACCTGCGCGCACAGCGGCAGCGTAAGCACCGCCGCCGCGGCCCACGCGCGGAAGCTCATTCCAGGTCGAGCCCGAGGTACATCAGGCGCCCGCTCCGCTCCACCTGCAGCGCCACCGCGTCGCCGGACTTCAGCTTATCCAAGGCCTCGCGCAGTCCCTTCACGCTCAGCATGGGCACGTTGTTCATTTCGTAAATCACGTCGCCGTTTTCCAGTTCACCGCCCGAATATGGCGCACTGGACGTCCGCGCCGCCACCACCAATCCGAATTCGTGGCGCAAGCCCGGCAGCATACTGGCGATCGTATCGTCCAGCGCGACGGCCAGGATGCCCAGTTTGCTCACCAGATTGTCCTCGGGGTTGACCATATCGGCGAAGCGCTGCGGATCGTCCTCGCGTTCGTGCACCGGCACGATCACCTTGACCGTCTTTCCTTCGCGCAACAATGCCAGGGTGACGCTGTCTTTCACCGCCAGCCTGTAGATCTCGTTTTCCAGCTGGCTGGCGCTTTCCACCGCCTTCCCGTCCAGGCTTTGAATCACGTCGCCGATCTGCACTCCCGCCGCTTTCGCCGGACCATCCGGTTCGATATCGTTCACCACCACGCCCCAATCCTGCCCCAGGCTGAGCCCCTTGGCCAGCGTGGGCGTGACGCTCTGTACACCCACCCCGATATGGCCGCGATGCACGTGGCCGTCCTTGCGGATCTGGGTGTAGATGTTGCGCACCACGTTGCTCGGCACCGCGAAGCCGATCCCTTCGCTGCCGCCGGAGCGCGTGTAGATCATGGTGTTGATGCCCACCACCCGGCCCTCGGCGTCCACCAGCGGACCGCCGCTGTTGCCCGGGTTGATGGGCGCGTCGGTCTGGATGTAGGCCATGGGATCGTCCTGCTTCAGTTGCCGCGAAATGGAGCTGACCACGCCCGTCGAAACCGAGCCTTCCAGGCCGAAAGGATTGCCGAAAGCCATCACCAGTTCGCCTTGACGAAGCCGGCCGGAATCGCCCAGCGCGAGCGTCGCCAGATTCTTGCCGTCCACCTTGAGCACCGCCAGATCGGTCTCGCGGTCCACTCCCACCACCCTGGCGGTAAGCGTCATGCCCTGCGCGCGCACAGTCCCGCGCGTGGGCAGCTTCACCTCGATTTTGCGCGCGTTCTCCACCACGTGATTGTTGGTGACAATGTAGCCGTCGGCGGTGAGGATGACGCCGGAGCCGGTGCTGGTCTGCTTGGACAGCAGGGCCATGTTGGAGTTGTCGTCGTCGCCTTCTCCGGCCGCGCATAGCCGGTCGAAAAAATCTGCACCACCGCGGGCCGTACGCGGGAGGCCAGCGCTTCGAAGGACGCGCTGATCTCGCCCAGCGGGGAGGCTGGCGTCTGGCGGGAGCCGGAGCAGGCGCAGGCGCCGGAGAAGTCTGCGCGAAGAGGCAGGGCGCGGTCGCGATGGCAGCGCCCAGGGCGAAAATGGACAGGACGCGTTTCACGATTCCAGTGTGTCATACTCGTCGCAAGTAGGAGGTTCCCGCGCTCTTTAACGGTCGATTAGGCGGATGCTCAAGACCATTGCTCTCCGTGCTCCTTTCCGCCGCGGCGCTGCTCGGGGACGCCCAGCCGGCTCCCGACCCCTCTGAACAATCCGCGGCTTTAGCCGCCATTCGGGAATATGCGCTGGGCTACTCGCAGCGCTTGCCCGACTATACGTGTACACAAGTGACTCATTGGGCGACCACCTACTCGGCTCCCGCGCCGCGGGGCCGCCAAGGGAACAAGGCCCTCCCGATGCGCACCGGCATCGTCGAGTCGCAGATTGGCTACGTGGACCATCGGGAGATGGAAAAGATCACAGCCATAGACGGCAAGCCCGCCGCGGACGCCGGTCCCAGGGATTTGCCTCCCACCTCTTCGCACGGCGAGTTCGGCACGCTCCTGGCCCGCATCTTCGATCCGAAAACCTCGACCGAATTTCACTGGGACCGCTGGGTTACGCGGGACGGGCGGCGCATGTACGTGTTTTCCTATCGCGTGCCCAAGTCCCAGGGCTACACCATTAAGGAAGGCAAGCGAACAACTGTAGTAGCCTTCAAAGGCCTGGTCTACGCCGATTTCGAGACCAAGGCAGTCGCGCGTATCGAAATGCAATGCATCGATTTTCCCGCCGAGTCCACGTATCGGTCTCTGGTCTTGACTCTGAACTATAAGCCGACCAAGGTGGCCGAGCAGGAATTCGTGCTGCCGTCCGATTTTAAGCTGAATACGCGGCGGTCCGACGGCGTCAACGGGGAAGCCTCCGAGCTCAGCGCCCAATTCAAGAATTATCTCCGCTTCGGCGCGGACGCCACCATCCAGTTCGAACCGCCCGACCCCGATCACTGAGGCCCGCCGCTCGCGTCCTCGCTCGCGGGAAAGCTCCCGGAAAAGCTACACTGGAGTTTAATCACCTCATGACCTACGACGTAATTGTCATCGGGAGCGGTCCCGGTGGATACTCGGCGGCCGTTCGCGCGGGACAATACGGCCTCAAAACCGCCATCATCGAGAAAGACCCCAAGCTGGGGGGAGCCTGCCTGCACGTAGGCTGCATTCCCACCAAAGCTTTTCTGCACGCCGCCGATGTCTGGGAGCACTTCCAGCATCCGGAGGAAGACGGCATCCATTGCGAGAATGCGCGCCTCGATTTCCCCCTGGTCTTCGACCGCAAGACCAAAATCGTCGCCAAGCACGCCAAGGGTGTCGAGTACCTGATGAAGAAGAACAAGGTGGAGTGGATCAAGGGCTACGGCCGCCTCGCCGGTCCCGGCCGCATCGAAGTCACCGGCAACGGACCCAACCAAATCGTGGAGGCGCGCGCCATCGTGCTCGCCACCGGCTCGGAAGCGCGCATGCTCCCCGGGCTTCAGCCGGATGCCCAGCGCATCCTCACCAACATCGAGATTCTGAATCTGACCGCACGTGCCCCAGTCCCTGGCGATTCTGGGCGCGGGCGCCGTGGGTGTCGAGTTCGCCTCCTGCTTCCATCGCTTCGGCAGTAAAGTAACGGTGTTCGAAATGCTGCCGCGCATCGTCCCCGTGGAAGACGAAGAGGTCTCCAAGGAACTCCTCCGCTGTCTTCAAGAAAACCGGCATTCGCGTCGAGACCGGCGCGCGAGTCGATACCGCCAACGTCCAGAAAACCGACGCGGGCGTGCGCTTCAACGCGACCCTGGAAAACGGCAAAGCCGAAACCTTCGAAGCCGAGTGCCTGCTGGTGGCCGTCGGCCGCAAGCCCAATACCGAGAACATCGGGCTCGAAGGCACCCGCGTCGAGCTGGACCGCGGCTTCGTCAAAGTGGACGAGATGCAGCGCACCGGCGAGCCCGGAGTCTACGCCATCGGCGATATCGTCGCCGGGCACCCCGCAGTTGGCCCATGTGGCCACCGCCGAAGGCATGGTCGCCATCGCGCACATTGCCGGAAAAGCCGGTGACCCCGATCAACCGGAATCGCATTCCCGGCTGCACTTACACCGAGCCGGGTATCGGCAGCGTCGGTTTGACCGAAGCGCAGGCTCGCGCCAAGGGATACAAAGTCAAGGTCGGAAGTTCCCGTTCATGGCCAACAGCAAGGCCTCGATTCTGGGCCAGCATGACGGCTTCGTCAAGGTTGTCGCCGATGAGAAGTACGGCGAGATTCTGGGCGTGCACATCATCGGCCCGCAGGCCTATGAACTGATCAGCGAATGCGTGCTGGCGATGGAAGCCGAGGCGACCGTCGAAACGGTGATGCACACCATCCACGCGCACCCCACTCTATATGAAGCCGTCGGCGAGGCCTTCAACGCCGTGTACGGATTGGCCATCAATGCCTGAAGTTAGTGCAAATTGCCCGGCTGGCAGTGCAATGCCCAGTAGCAAGCAGTTGCCCGCTCGTGGCGGACCCCCTGGTCCGCGGCGGACGCCCGGTCCGCCGCACGGTTGAAAAGGCGCTGGTGATTCGCGATCTAGGCCGCGTCGCTACGCCCAAGCATTCGCCCTGCAACAAAAACTAGTGGAACAGCGCAAGCGAGGCGAAATTCCCGACCAGCTCCTCTTCGTCGAGCATCCTCCCGTGGTCACCATGGGCCGCAACGCGCACGCACGAAAACCTGCTGGCCGATCCCGAGCTGCTCGATCGCGCGGGTATTGAGTTGCACCATACCGACCGCGGCGGCGACGTCACCTATCACGGCCCCGGACAGATCGTTGGTTACCCCATCCTCGATTTGCGAGAATGGAAGCGCGACGTGGCCGCCTACCTCCGCGGCATTGAGGAAGTGCTGATCGGGGCCTTGTCCGAGTTCGACATCCAGGCCAGGCGCCTGGAAGGCGCCACGGGCGCGTGGGTTTCAACGCCGGGAGGCTGGCAAAATCGCCGCCATCGGCGTGCATATCAGCCGCTGGGTAACCTCGCATGGCTTCGCCCTGAACGTGGATACGGATTTGACCTATTTCCGCTATATCGTGCCCTGCGGTTTGACCAAGCCGGTGACCTCGATGCGGGCGCTCGGCGCCGCGCGGCGGCCGGAAGAAGTGGTTGCGGCGCTGGTCGCGCGAGTTTCGGCGCAGGTGTTCGCTCGCGAGTAAATGATGGAGAACGATTATGATCGATGTCGTGATGCCCCAGATGGGCGAAAGCATTGTCGAAGGAACCCTGACCAAATGGCTGAAGAAGCCGGGCGAGCATGTGGAGCGCGACGAGCCGCTGTTTGAGATCTCGACCGATAAGGTCGATACCGAAATCCCGTCGCCCGCGGCCGGCACGCTGGCGGAGGTTCTGGTCGAGGAAGGCAAGACCGTGGCGATCAACGCCGTGGTGGGGCGCATTCAGGACGGCGCCAGCGGCAGCCGCTCCGCGCCAGCTCCTGCGCCAGCAGCCGCCGCGACCCCTGCGCCAGCGCCGGCTCCCGCGCCAGTTGCCGCGGCTCCGGCGCCTGCTCCACGCCGCCCCGGCGCCCCCTCCGCCTCAAGAAGCTCCCGCCGCGGTGGCCAGTTCCCGCGCCTGCGGCCGAAGATGACCGCCGGCCCGCTTTCGCCGCTGGTCCGCAAGATGGCGCGCGAGAACAATATCGACCTGAGCAAGATTCGCAGGCACCGGCGCCGGCAGCCGCATCACCAAGCACGATCTGGAGGCATATCTGACGCGTCGGCGCGCAGCTCCCGCGCCGGCCCCAGCCGCCGCGCCGGCTCCCGCTCCAGCCCCGCCGCCGCCGCCCGCGCCAGCGCCCGAGCCGCCGCCTCAGGCCGTCGCCACCGTGCCGCGCCGGTCGAAGTTCCCGCCGCCGCCTCCAGCCGCCTCGCGAGCCGTCGCGCGAGCCTGCTCCCATGCCCGGCGCAGCCCCCGCCTACGCGTCGAGCCCATGAGCAACATGCGGCAGAAGATCGCCGAGCACATGGTGTTCAGCAAGCGCACCTCCGCGCACGTCACCACCGTGCACAAGGCCGACATGACCAAGAGTCGCCAAGCTGCGCGACAAGCTGAAGGGCGCATTCCAGGCCCAGTACGGCTTCGGCCTGACCTTCCTGCCGTTCGTCATGCGCGCGGCCACGGCGGCTCTGCGCCAGTTCCCCATCGTCAACGCGTCCATCGACGGAACCAATATCATTTATCACCGCGACATCAATCTGGGCATGGCCGTGGCGCTCGAAAATGGGCTGATCGTGCCGGTGATCCGCAACGCCGATGAGAAGAATATCGTCGGCCTGCAGCGCAACATCGTGGATCTGGCGGCTCGCGCCCGTTCGCGCCAGCTTCAAGCCCGATGAAGTGCAGGGCGGGACGTTTTCCATCACCAATTTCGGCAGCTTCGGCAGCATCTTCGCGACGCCCGTGATCAACCAGCCGCAGGTGGCGATCCTGGGCGTCGGCACCGTGGTCAAGGAGCCGGTGGTGGTCGACGACGCCATCGCCATCCGGTCCACCTGCTATCTGGCGCTGACCTTCGACCACCGCCTGATCGACGGCGCTCTGGCGGACCAGTTCACCGCCAAGGTGAAATCGGTGCTCGAAGGCTGGAGCGAAGAGGTCCTGTAGAGGAACATGGGCGCTGCGGCAAAAAAACGCAGCCGATTCGCGACCCTCGCGGCCTATATCAAGCTATCGGAGACCATTCCGGGCTGGACCCGCGGCGCGGAGGCGGACGCTCTGGCCCGCCTGGCTTACTCGCTCGAAGGCGACGCCGTGATCGTCGAGATCGGCTCCTTCTTTGGCTCCAGCACAGTCTTCCTGGCCGGTTCCCGAAAACTGAAAGGAGCCGGTTCCGTGCATTGCGTCGACCCCTTCGACGGCTCCGGGGATTCCTATTCGGTCCCGCATTACGAAGCCATCATCGGCGCCTTAAGCGCGCGCTGCCCGCGCGAGCATTTCGACGCGAACATTCGCGCGGCCGGCCTTTCCGACTGGGTTCAGGTGCATCCGGGCCGCGCCGAAGAAATCGCCGCCGGCTGGACCGCGCCCATCGACCTGCTCATCCTCGACGGCGACCAATCCCCTGCCGGCGCTCGCGCCGCTTACGACAACTTTTCGCCGTGGCTCAAGCTTGGCGGGGTGATCGCGCTGCACAATTCCGACCCTCGCGAATACGGTCCGGAGCATGACGGCCACTATCTCATCGCGGAGGAGGAAATTCACCCGCCACGCTATCTTGAGCGCCATCTGGTGGGATCGATTACCTTCGCAACCAAGGGCGCCTGACACGCCCCGATTCCGCGGTCACACCGCTCCCATAAATTCTCATCCCCCTTGCCGTCAGCCACTTCGCGCATAATCCCCGTCACGCCGCGAAATCACTCCGGTATGCTCCAGATGTAAGTACATTGCTCGGCCGAGCAGATCGTTGTACTGGTGAATTCCGCGGTGCGCCTCACAAGCGCGCCTTGCCGCTTCCGTCGAACCGGGGGGAGCGGGACAGGAGAAAGATTCGAATCTTTTGAAAGTGTGGGGAGATTGAGGTTAGCTTGCCCCGTCGGACAGTGCGAGCCCTAACAAAGCCGCATTGCCCTCCCAAGCTTGTCTACGAACAGTCGCAGTAACTCACGTTTTCCACCCCGGTGGGCCCGATCGCATGCGGTCGGCCCACCGCGTAACGATTTTCCTCAGGAATAGTGTCTCTTTACGCGATCGGCGTTCATCTGCGTTCATCGGCGGCCAATAATGCTTTTTCAGCATCCTGCTACGCATAAATCCCTCGCAGTTTGATGCGAACGCCACGCGGTCCAGCGCCAGCATATACGCGGCCGTGCGATTATGCACGCCGTGCTTTTCGGCGTATGCCACCACGTCGCGGAAGCTTTCCACCATGATCTCCTCCAGCCGTTCGTTCACCAGTTGCTCATTCCAGAAGTAGCCCTGGCGGTCCTGCACCCATTCGAAGTACGACACCGTCACGCCGCCGGCGTTGGCCAGAATATCCGGAATGACGAAAATCCTTCTTGTCCGCCAGGATCGGATCGGCGAAGCGCGTGGTGGGACCGTTGGCGCCCTCGCACAGGATCTTGCAGCGCAGGCGGCCGGCGTTGTGGGAGGTGATCACGTTCTCCTTGGCCGCCGGCAGCAGCACCTCGGTCTCCAGAAACAGGGCTTCCTCGCGATCGATATTCTCGCCTCCGGCGAAACCCACGATGGAGCCGGTTTCCTTGCGGTGCGCAGCCAGCGCCGCGATATCCAGCCCGCGCGCATTGTACACCGCGCCGTCGTATTCGACGATGGCGACGATCTTATACCCGGCCAGCGCCATCAGTCTGGCCGCCATGCCTCCCACGTTGCCGAAGCCCTGGATCACCACGCGCGTGAGGGCGTCCAGCCCGAAGCGCCGCAGCGCCTGATCGGTGACGATCATGCATCCGCGCCCGGTGGCTTCGCGTGCGTCCCCGCGATCCGCCCAGGTCGATGGGTTTGCCCGTGACCACCGCGGTCGGGTGTGGCGCGCATGCATGGAGTAGGTGTCCATGATCCAGGCCATGGTCTGCTCATTGGTGTTCATGTCGGGCGCGGGGACGTCGATCTCCGGCCCGATGAAATCGAACGATTTCGGCGGTGTAGCGGCGCGTGATGCGCTCCAGCTCTCCGGGAGACAGCAGATTGGGATCGCAGATGACGCCGCCCTTGCCGCCGCCGAAAGGGATGTTGACCACCGCGCATTTCCAGGTCATCCAGCTCGCCAGCGCGCGGACTTCGTCCAGCGTCACGTCGGCTGCGTAACGAATCCCGCCCTTGGCCGGACCGCGCGCGATGGAATGCTGGACGCGATAGCCGGTGAAGACTTCCAGGCGCCCGTCGTCAAGCTGCACCGGAATGTGCACGATCAGCTCGCGCGCGGGCGAGCGCAGCACTTTCTGCATGCCCTCGTCCAGACCCAGGCGCGAGGCAGCCTCGTCGAAACGGCTTTCGGCCGAGAGCAGCGGGTTAAACTCTTCGTCCGCGCTCTCCGGCATGACGCGCGGAATGGACTCGGTGACCATGAAAAGGGAAATCCTCCGCACCTATTATGGAACACCGGAGTATCATGCCGGAGCTTATAATCAATGTGTCGTGGGTCGAATCCTGATTGTCCTGGGCGTTCTGCTAATCGTGGCCGGGCTGCTGATCACTCTCGGCGCGCGCTTGCCCATCCGTTTAGGCCGCTTGCCCGGCGACATCGTCATCCGCGGCAAGCACGGCGCGTTCTACTTCCCCATCGTCACGTGCATCCTGATCAGCGTGGTCCTGTCGTTGCTGCTCCGGCTGCTGCGGCGATAGCGCATGAAGCGCCAGGCGATCGTGAATCGGCCAAAGCGCCGCGCTCAAAGTAAGGGATGGAAATCTCGCTCTGCTCGAGAGCGCCGTCAAGCTCGCCCAGATCGACTTTCGAGATCTGCTCATGGCCGCGGCGAGCCCTCCGAAGACGGTCCACCGGCGCTCCGCAAGGCGATCGACGTATGCCTGGCGAAGGTGCTCGGCCCTATGGGATTTGACCGCCGCGGCGAAATATGGATTCGCAGTGGCGAGATGCCAGCCGCATCGAAGTGAAGTTCTTCCTGAAAGCCGCGCTCGAAGCCGACCGCATGATCGTGCTGCGTCTGCCCGACAGGGCTACATCTTCCGCGCCGCGCTTCACCTCGCTCAACGAAGTGCGGCGCCAGGTGTGGCTCCTCTGACGCCGCGCGACTAAGCCCCGAATCTCTGCCGCGCGAGCCTTTGCCTTAGCCGCCTCTTCTTCCCGATTCCTCGCCGGCGCGGTGGTTTCAAGCGCGCGGAGCAGGCGATCCGAAATTCCGGCGATGTCGTCGATCGCGGCTTCAAAAACGCCTTCGTTGGCCTTGGACGGTTTGTGAAAGCCGCTGATCTTTCTGACGAACTGGAGCGAAGCGGCTCGAATCTCTTCGGGAGTGACGGGCGGATCGAAGTTGAAGAGGGGTCGGATATTCCTGCACATTTTAAAGCCAGCCTTCATTCCACTGTAAG
>CAVXWB010000079.1:0-21985 GCA_963765185.1 Bryobacterales bacterium | reverse complement strand
ATATCCTCGCCGTTGAGGACGCCGGGTTCGGGGTGGGCATCGCGTTGGAATGTAACCAGTCGCATGTGGGTGATTGTAGCGCGGGATGCCGTACGCGGTAACTGAAACAATGAGGTGGGTACTTTGGGTCCTGGTGTGCGTGTGCCCGTGCCTGGCGGGTGGCGCCCAGAGCGCGGCGGACGTGGCGCGCGAAGTGCGGGAGATGTCGCTCGATCCCGGTGAATGCTATCGGGTGCGCGACCTGGCGCTGCGGAAAGACGAAGCGCGCATCTTCCTGACCGACGGTTACCTGATCTTCGCCAAGCCGATCGCGGGCGTGGTCGCCATGTCGGCGGTGTTCACGGCGGACGTGGAGGGCGGCGACGCGGAGCTGCTGGTCCTGCCGCCCAATAGGGGTGAGCGTCGGTCGCTCGCGTCCTACATCGGCGCGCCCAACCTGGACGAACACCTGACGGCCGCGGTGCTGATCTTCTCCCACGATTGGTCTACGAAGCTCGCCGGGGCGGAATCCAGCAGAATGCCGCTAACAAGAAAAGCCCGGAAATGGGCGCCTTGATGGTCGAACAGTGGGCGGCGGCGTTGCGCAATATCGCCGCCAGCTTTCAAGCGCGGCTGGTGTGGGACGTGCTGCTGGGCGAACCCCAAGGTCACGGTTTCCTGGCCGTTTCCATGAGCGGAAAGAAGCTGGGCAACTTCGACTTGTATTACGACCGCAACGCGCGCGAGCATCCAGCGTGAGCCGCGAGGACAAACCCAGCTCGATCGGAGCCAGGCCCGCGATCAGCGCGCGCACCCGCCGCGAATTGAGCTCGGCCTGGTATGAGGGAGTGAGCGGGTCGTAGTTGAGCTTGAGCGCCAGGCCCTCCCCGCGCAAATTCAGGGGAATGCTCCGCTCGTCGAACTCGACCGTGCCATCGGTGACCTGGTAATGTCCCACGGCCAGGTCCAGCAACTGCTCCGGCCAGTTGTGTTGGGGTCCCGGAAAATTGTTGGAGCCGTCCGGGTAGATCACGATGCGCACCTGCGGCTTGTTGACCTGGATCGACGCCAGATCGATTCTATGCTCGGCAAAGGAAAGTATCCGCAGGCTCAGCGTCGCGGACTCGATGCGCAGCAGCGGCGGATCGCCGGGAGCTTCCCTGCCGTGCAGGACCAGTTGCGAAACGCTTGCGGTCAGGGTGGGACCGCGAAAGGAGAAGCGGCCCAGCTCCACGCGCCCGCCGGTGGCGCGCTCAATGTTCTCGACGATTTGCCGGCGCACATATTCGTGGAACCAACCGCTCTGCACCACCACCAGACCGGCCAGCGCGGCGATGACCGTCAGCACCGCCAGCGCGGCTCCGCCCCGAATCAGAATATGCAGTAAGATCCGGCCGAATCGTCTCATCGAAACTCCGCCTCGTCTCATTTAAACGCAGCCTCGTCTCATTGAAACGCCGCCTCTCTATATTCGACGCGCCGCTTCTGCCTTGCGGTTTCGAGCCATTGATCCAGCGCCTGAGAGGCGCGCTGGTCCGTCAGCAGCTTCTCCAGATCGGCGCGGCTGTCGTCGAGCGACGGCGGAGCGCCGGTGTGAGAGGCGCGCCACTCCGCGGCGTATTTCTCATATGCCGCGTTCATCTCCTGATCGGAGATTTGGACTTCCGGGCGGAAGCGCAGATCGGTGAAGCGCAGAGCGCGCGCGCCCGCCAGGAGATGATTCGCCAAATCCTGTTCGCCGATCCGATATTCCCGCAGTGCCTCCTGATAGGCGGCTTCGCTGGGGTACGGCGCCTTGATCTGCCGGAGCAGCGCCGCGTCGTCGGCCGTGGAGGGCAGCGTGAAGTGGCTGTCTTCGGATTCCTCCAGGATCAGGTCCCGGTCGACCAGAGCAGCGGCCGCGGCGCGCCTGGAGGGACCGCTGAGATCCACCGGCTTGTGGTCCAGGAACGCGGAGACCCGCAAATACCGGATCACGTCGCTCTCGGCGATCACGTGCTTATCCACGGTCACCGCGATGCGGTCCAGGACCTCGGCAAAACCCGGCATCAGCCCGGCGGAAACGCACAGCAACGCCAGCAGGTGAATCCGCATCAGAACGTCTGCCCCAGAGAAAAATGGAATTGGAAAATGTTGATGCGCTGATTGACCGCCTTCCCTGGCCGGCCAGAATTGCTGGAGCGTGCCGGAGAATCCGTAGAAGCGCGGCGAATCCGGGCTCAGGCTGAAATCCACGCGGAGGGGACCGACGGGAGTACGATAACGGATGCCGAAGCCGAAGGAATTTACCGCATAGCCGAAATCCTGGATGTTGTGCTGGCGGAAATGGAAGTCGACGTTGTTGACGCCCGAATACACGTTGCCGATATCGTGGAACAGCACTCCCCCGATATTGTCGCCGATCAAGGGGAAGCGCAGCTCCGTCGAGTGAAACAGGAACGCGTCGCCGCCGAGAGGGAATCCGGTATCCAGATCGCGCGGTCCGGCCTGATTGTCGGGGAAGGCCCGGTCGGTGGAGGCGCCGCCGGAGTAGAAGCGCTCCGCCAGAGGGACGCAAAGTTCATTCGCGGGCGCACCGCCGGCACATAAATCCGCCGCACCGCCCAGCCTCTGGATGTAGCCGAATTGCGTGGTCTGCGCCAGCACCACATCGCGGCCGATGGGCTGGTAAGTGGAGCTGCGCACCACGATGCGCGCGTAGTCCGTGGCCGAGCCGAAGCCTTTCCACGCCGATCCCAAGTCTATGGTATTCAGGTAACCGTGGTGGGTGTCGGTGGGATCGTCGCGCCGGTCCTGCACGTAGGACATCGAGACGATGCCGGCGCGGTCCGGCTGCGACAGGATGGGCACCAGCTCCGGCGAGATCTTGAGCGTATCCGAAGGGATGGTCACGCGCCGTATGGTGTAACGGTATTGAAGCGAATTTCCGCGGGAGACCTTCTGGGCCAGCTGCACGGAACCCTCCACGCGGTGCGAGGTGAAGGTGCGCACGTCGCTTGAATCGTCGAACAGGCCGGAAAACGACAGCGATAGATTCTGATGTCCCGCCAGCTGCGGCGCCTGATACGTCAGCACCGCGCGCTCCTCCAGCGTCGACACCAGCGTTTGCAGGCTGATGATATGGCCCAGGCCCAGGAAATTCAACCGGCTGATGCCCAGAGAGATGCGCGGGCTGAAAGCGGTGGTCCCGGCGGGCGCATCGAAGGTGGTGACGCCGCCGCCGATGCGCGCCAGCTCCGCTCCGAAGCCTATGTTGTAGGAGTACCTTTTGGCTTCGTCCAGGTGGAACAGCACGTCTTTGCTGTCTTCATCGCCGTCGGGATTCTGGATGGCGGTCTGGACCTTGGAGAAAATTCCCAGATCGTAGAGGTTTTGTTGGCTCTCGCCGATGCGGACGCGCGACAGGGGCTCTTTGGGTTTCAGCGTAATGCGCCTGGCAACCAGCCCGGCCCTGGTATGTTCGAGGCCACGCACAAAAACGTTGCGCACGAACTCCTGCTTGCCCGGCTTGACCACGAAGTGAAGATCTACCTGCGTGGCTAAAGGCCCCGCGGTTTGGGTCCAGTCGAAGGTCGCGTTCTGATACCCGTTGTTGAAATAGTAATTCAGAATGGAGTCGCGGTCGGCCGCGATGTTGGCCTGGCTGTAGGGCTGACCCGGCATCGAACGGAGGATCGAGCGCAGGTACGCGTCGTCGGCGGGAAGCACGCCCTCGATCTCCAGGCCGTGGACGATCCACTGGGGGCCCTCCTTGACTTCCAGCGCCACGGAGAAATCGCCGTGTTTGCCTTTGTAATCGTCGTTCTTCGTGGAGACGACCTGGGCGTCCTTGAAGCCGTTGGAGCGATACAGGTCCAGGATGGCGTTGGTGTCCTGTTCCAGCAGCCGTTGCGAGAAGCGGCCCCAGTGATAGCGCACAAACTGCGCCGGGGTCATCAGCAGGCGATCCCTGACGGTGGGGGTATCGAAATAATGGTTGCCGGTGATCTCGACGTTCACCAGCTTGCTGCGCAGCCCGCGGTCGATGCTGTAGCCGATGATGGAGCGGCCCGGCCCCGGCTGGCTCTGCTCGAGTTCCAC
This sequence comes from Bryobacterales bacterium, assembly GCA_963765185.1. Classification (GTDB taxonomy): domain Bacteria; phylum Acidobacteriota; class Terriglobia; order Bryobacterales; family Bryobacteraceae; genus Palsa-187. Next base: position 17,926 of record CAVXWB010000079.1, on the reverse strand, counting down.
TTTCGCCTCCAGGTAGCCTCCGGCCTGGAAATATTCCAGCAGGTTGCGCTGACCCTCCAGAAGGAGGCTGTTGTCCACGGTGCGCTCCTCGTAGATGGGAATGAGCTGGCGCAGGCGGCCGGCCGAGATTTTGGCGCCGGTGACGTTGACCTCCAGCTCCGGTCCGTTGTCGATGCGCAGGCTGGGCGTGACACGGTTGGTGTCCTGGTGATAACGCAAGCCCTCCAAAGTGACGTGCGCGGCCAGATGATCGCCCTTTTGCACGCTTCCCTCCACCTTGCCGATGCCGCTTTGAAGCCTTTGCTCGGTCAGATAGCGCCATCCCGGCAAGCGTATGAAGAGCAGGCCGCGCCGCCAGCCCGCGGTTCGCCCCACGGTTTCGGGCGGCCGGGTGACATCGCCGGACAGGTCGATCCCATCGAAGCGGGCGCGGGCGCCGGGCTCGATTTCGAAGTAAATGCCGGCCTCCTGGGTGCCGGCGCTGAAATCGACATGGTAGGAAACCTGTGCCCCATACAAACCGTTGGCGCGCAGCCGCTCCTCCAGATTCGTAGCCGCCGGCTCCATCAGGTCTCCCGTGAAAAGGCCGCCCAGCTCAGTTTGGTGGCGGTGCGCAGTTGTTCGCGGCTGGGGGGATCGGCCGCGCCGTCAATGTTGACGCCGCTGACGAAATAGTTGAACTCGGTCACGATGCGCAGCTCCACGCCCGCGCCCGACGGCTCGGCTTCAATCGTGATGTCGTGGTAACGGCCGGTCAAATATAATGCGTCGATGGCCGCGCGCACATCCGCCAGAGACAGAGGCGAGCCGATGCGCAGGCCCAGCCGCTGGTCGAACTCGGACTGCAACAGCGGCTGATTCTCGGGTACCGGAACGATGTTCACGATGGTTCTGCCCTCGAAGTTTGTCCCTCCGGAATCGGTGGGGGCTTGCGCCGATGCGGCTATGGCGCACACGAGTATCAGGAGCAGGAGCGCCACGGAACGCACGTACCACAATGATATCGCGGTGTTTTCACGGGATGCTGCTACCATCGAAATTAAGACGTAATGACGCCGCGCCCCGATTCCCGTTACTCCCGGCAGAGCCGCTTCGCTCCCCTGGGAGAGGAGGGACAACGGCGCATTCGCGCGGCTCGCGTGGCCGTGGTGGGATTAGGCGCTTTGGGCTCGGTGCAGGCGGATTTATTGGCGCGTGCCGGAGTGGGCGCGCTGCGCCTGATCGACCGCGATTTCGTCGAGATCTCCAATCTTCAGCGGCAGACGCTGTACCAGGAATCCGACGCCGCCGAAGCCTTGCCCAAGGCCGTGGCCGCGGCGCGGAGGCTGGCGCAGGTGAACTCCGAGGTGCGCCTCGAGCCCTTGGTCGGCGATCTTTCGCCGCGCAACATTGATGAGACGCTGGAGGGCGTCGACCTGATTCTGGACGCGACCGACAATTTCGAGACCCGCTACCTGATTAACGATTTCGCGGTCCGGGGCGGGATCCCGTGGATTTACGGCGCCGCCGTGGGCAGCTATGGAATAAAACTGGCGATCGTCCCGGGCGTCACCGCATGTTTCCGCTGCGTGTATCCCGAGCCTCCCAGCGGCGCGCAACCGACCTGCGAGACCGCGGGTGTATTGGGGCCGGTGACGGCGGCGATCGCGTCGCTGCAAATTGGGGATGCGCTGAAGATTCTGGCTTGCGGGCGCGAGTCCGTAGCCGCGCGGCTCACCACCGTGGACGTGTGGACCGGACAGATTCGCCAGACCGCTCCGCCGGCGCGCGATCCGGATTGCCCTTGCTGCGCGCGCCGCGAGTTTCCGCATCTGGAGGGCAAGCATCGCGCGCCCATCAGCCTGTGCGGGCGCAACGCCGTGCAGATTCATGAGCGGTCGCGGCCGGTGAATCTACCGGAGCTGGCCTCGCGGCTGGGCGCGCTGGCCGTCGTGCGCGTCAACGAATTCGCGCTGCGCGCGGCGCTCGATCCGTATGAGCTGACCGTGTTCCCCGACGGCCGCGCGATTATCAAAGGCACCACCGACCCCGGCATCGCACGCAGCGTCTACGCGCGCTACGTGGGAACTTAGAGTGCCGATCGCCACCTGGTGAGCCGCCAGCAGGGTTCGAATCCTTGCCGGGGAGCCAACGTCCAGCCTGGGCTTCCAGGACTGCGACTTTCCAACTCCGTAGTTTTTTGTCGAGAGGATGCGAACCGCTCCGCGCCGGGTATACTACAAGACGGAAGGTAGTTATGGCCGCCGAGAACCTTGCCGAAGCCATTAGCTCACTGACGCCGGAGGAACAGGAATCCGTCAAGCAGTTTGTCGAGTTCCTGAAGCGAAAAGGATCCTCCTCCTCACCGTTTCTCGCGGCAGTTGACGAGTTCATCGATCAGCACCCGGAACTGCTCCGCCGCTTGGCCCAGTGAGGTTTTACCCAAACGTGGACGAGGTGATCGCCGTCCACACCAGGTTGATCGCGAGGTTCGGAGGATCACTTGGCGTCCGGGACCGCGGCGCTCTTGAGTCTGCCTTGGCGAGGCCGCAGAGCGGGTACTACTCGGACATCATTCAAGAAGCGGCTGCACTTTGGGAGAGCCTCTCCCAGAATCATCCGTTTGTGGACGGAAACAAGCGCGTCGCGGTAACTGTCACGGCAGCGTTCCTTAAAATCAACGGATACCGTCTGGCGTTCAACGACGGCGACGCCTTCGCCTTCCTGATGAGTCTGTATGAGACCGGTTCGTTGCGATTCCGCGAGCTTGAACAGTGGCTGCGGGAGCATGCCACGCAGCGCGATTCAAAGGTCTGAACGTTCACTTTGAACGGAGAATTTCCGCGGAGAGGTGGTTGGAAACCACGGTTTCTGGAGCGCCAAATAAAGGAAGAGGCCTTAGCATGACTTACCGAGTCGGACCTGGACCATTCTTGCGGTAGTCGCTCCACGTGCCTTCTCTCGGTCAAAACCTTCGCTCCGGGATGGTATTCGATTCCTAAATCTTCCCGACGCAGTACACCTTGCGACGGCACACGAAATCGGAGAACGAACCGTATGGACCAGTGATCGCCACCTGCTGGCGGCGGCCTCCTCTCTTCGGGTAACAGGCCAGTCGGTCTAATGCTTCCTCGATTGTAGGCTCGATTGCAGCTCGGGGTTCTTTTCTTCAGGCAATCCGGTGGGGGATTCAACTTTCGCCCCCGCTCCTTCTCCGATCAGCGCCCGGTTCAGCAGTTCGAGCTCCATCAGCGACGGCAGTGCGCTGGTGAGCTGAATTCCGACCCGGTAGGCGCCCGCTTCGGGCTCGCAGTAGCGGACCTGTCCGAGTATCAGTTCATGCTCCCCATCGATTTTGACCAGCGTGTCGCACGGGAGCGCGGTCGGCACCCGCACTTGCACGCCGGTACTCGACATATCCACCACGCAGGCTTCGATAGGACGGCTCCCTGGGACGCCTAACGCGATGAGCATCACCGATTCCGTTACCTTCAGGCGAGGCTGCTTTCGTCTTTCCACGAGGGCCTCATCGGACGAGACCGAAGGAATGTGAACCATCCCCGCGCCACACCCCCCCCCCGCGCCGCGGCAGGGATATGCAGGTCTCCGCCGCTTACGTCGAACGCTTAAGCAATAGAGCATGCGGTACGCGATCAGTTTGATGCTGCTGGCCGCAGCGGTGGGATTCGCACAAAAACACGTGGAAGGTCCGCTTCCCGCCTTCTTCATACCCAACTTCGGTCAGACCGACCCATCCGTGCTGTTCATGGTGGACACGCCCCAACTGCGGGCGGGCTTCACGGCCGGCTCGGCGATTTTCCAGCTCGACCGCGTTACCTTGCGCGTGGGCTTCGCGGGAGCAAATACCCACGCCGTCATTGAAGGCGTCGGGCGACTGGAGGCTCGGGCCAACTTCCTCATCGGGAATCAGCCGCGGGATTGGCGGACGAACCTTCCGTTGTATCAAGAGATTCTGTACCGGGATTTGTACCCCGGCATCGACATGAGCTACGGCGGCGCAGGCCCCAGCATCAAGTCCGAATTCCGGGTGGCTCCCGGCGCCGATCCGAAACAGATCCGCCTGGATTACTCCGGCGCAAGACTCTCCATTGCCTCCAACGGCGATCTTCTGGTCCACTTTGAGAACGCCGCAGGGAACGCCGAGGCCAGGGAAGAAGCGCCGGTGGTTTATCAGGCGGCGGCGGGCGGCGGGCGCATCGAAATTCGCGGGCGCTATCTTCTGCTCGACGCGCACACGGTGGGATTCGAAATTGCATCGTATGACCGTTCCCGGCCGCTGATCATCGATCCGGTGTTGTCGTATGCGACCTATCTGGGCGGCACGGGCATGAGCGCGGTCACCGGCGTTGCGATCGATACTTCCGGGGATCTGTACGTCACGGGCTGGACCGAATCGCTGAACTTTCAAATCGCGGGACCGATTCAGGCATCGAATGCGGGCGGCGTGGATGCGTTCGTGGCCAAGCTCACTCCAGCGGGAAGCGGGCTGCTGTACGCCACATATATCGGCGGAAGCGGCGACGATCAGGGCGCGGCCATCGCTGTCGACAGCTCCGGCGAGGCCTACGTCACCGGCTCCACCGGTTCGAGCAATTTCCCCGTGGTCGCGGCCATTCACTCGACGCTCGGCGGCGGCCGCGACGCGTTCGCGCTCAAGCTGAACGCTCTCGGCAGCCTGCTGATTTACAGCACCTATCTCGGCGGCGTCAACAGCGACACGGGCAACGCCATTGCGGTGGACTCCTTGGATAACGCCTACATCGCGGGCGATACCCAGTCTGGGAATTTCCCGGTTTTGGACGCGGAACAGCCCGCTCTCGCTGGAGACCAGAACGCCTTCGTCTCCAAACTGAGCTCCGCCGGCGCGATGGTATTCAGCACCTTTCTGGGCGGAGCGGGCGTGGATCATGCGGGCGGCATTGCGCTCGATCCCACCAGCGATGTGTACGTCGCGGGAGGAACAACTTCCGTCAACTTCCCCACGGTAGGTGCGATTCAAGCGGCGAACGGCGGAGGTCAGGACGCCTTTCTCACCAAGCTCAACCCCGCGGGTACAGCGATCGTCTACAGCACCTACCTGGGTGGAACCGGTGGCGGCGGCGCAAATCCCGAACAGGCCAACGCCGCGGCGGTGGACTCGAGCGGCAACGCCTATATCGCCGGCACCACGAACTCGGTCAATTTTCCGGTCACCACGGGCGCGTTTCAGGCTTCGTTTAACGCTGTGCAGGACGCCTTCGCCGCCAAAGTGAACCCCGCCGGGAGCGCGCTGGTCTACAGCACCTATCTGGGTGGCTCCGCCTTCAACTGGGCGAGTGGAATTGCGGTCGCAGCAAGCGGCGTCGCGTATGTCGCCGGCTATACCTCTTCCTTCGATTTCCCCGTCGTCGTCCCGGTGCAAGCGTCGTTTGGCGGACTCTATGACGCCTTTCTATCGGTCTTCAATGCAGCCGGCAACGCCTTGACCTTTTCCACTTTCTATGGAGGCTCCGGTTCGGATGATGCCAACGCCGTCGCGGTGGACGCGAGCGGGAATCTGTATTTCGGCGGCCAGACCAGCTCGCTCAATCTGACGCTGCTCGATCCCATTCAATCCACCAACGCCGGATACGCCATCGGATGGCTGGCGCGGCTGGGAGTCACCGCCCAGCAGTCGTCGCTGCCCTCCGTGATTTCGCTGTCGCCGGTTTCGGGCACCGGAAACGCGGTGACGTTCACGGCCCAGTTTTCGGATCCGGCGGGGGTTTCGGCGCTCGCCTCGGTCTCCTTGCTGGTCAACACCACGGCCTCGCCGAACTACGGATGCCAGGTGACCTATTCCATTTCCACCGGCCAGTTCGCGCTGGCCAACGACGTGGCTTCCACCGGATCCACTTTTGTCTCTCCCGGCGGCGGCACCGCTCAGAACGACCAGTGCACTTTGAACGGTTCCGGCAGCTCCGTAGCCACGGCCGGGAACACGCTGACCATGGTCGTCTCGATCACGTTCCAGCCCGGTTTCACCGGCAGCGATACGGTCTACCTGTCGGCCGTCGACACCAGTGGCGACACCACCGGGCTGGTGTCCAGCGGAACCTGGACGGTCACCGCACCCGCGCCCGTGCCCACGGACAGTTCGGTCTCCCCCAACGACAGCTCGGGATCGGCGCAAACCTTCACGTTCGTCTTTTCCGACACCCAAAATGCGCTGAACATCACCGGCATGGCCGTGCTGTTCAATACCTCGGTGAGCTTCGTCAACGCGTGTTACATCATTGTGAACCCCGCCGCCGGAACCATCGCCCTGGGTTTGAACAGCGGCGTGGGGTCCACCAGCAAGCTGTTCCCCTCCGGCACGCTGCTTTCGAACAGCCAGTGCTCGGTGGGCGCGGCTACCCTCACCATCTCCGGGCTCTCCTACATCCTCACCGTGGCGCTCACGTTCCCCAGCACCTTCGGCGGGGTCCAGAACATCTACATGCTCGCTTCGGAAAGCGTCCTCACCACCGGGTGGGTGCTGATGGGAACCTATACCGTCGCCTCCGGAGCAGTCCCTGCGCCCACTCTTCTATCGCCGTTATCCGGAGCCGTGGGTGTGTCGCTCACACCGTCTTTGAACTGGGACGTCGGGGTTGGAGCGACCTCCTATGACGTGTACCTTGGGACGTCCTCCCCTCCGCCCTTCGTCGTGAACACGACGGCCACGACCTACAGCCCCGCGGCACTGGAGCCGAACACGACCTATTACTGGTACATCGTCGCCATCAACAGCTCTGGAACCGCAGCCTCCGCGACGTGGTCCTTCACCACCACGCAAGGAACCGTCGGCGCATTGCAGTTTTACCCTGTGGCTCCTTGCCGGCTGGTCGATACCCGGGGCGCGGCTGCCGGCTTTAACGGGATCGCTCCTTTTTCGGGGCCGTCCATAGCAGCGAAGGGAATTCTGACGATCCCGGTGCAATCCGCCGCCGAAGCCAGCGCCGATACGACTCCCGCGCCCTGCGGCGTGATTCCTTCCACCGCCCAGGCCTACTCCCTTAACCTCACCGTGGTCCCCCACGCCAAGGGAGCGGTCGACTATATCTCGCTCTGGGCGTCCGGCGCGACACAGCCTTTCGTCGCGACCTTGGACGATCCTCAAGGTGCGATCGTGTCTAACGCCGCCATTGTTTTAGCGGGAGCGCAGGATGGCGGGATCAGCGTGTATAACGCCGGTCCCGCGACCACGGATGTCATCATCGACATGGACGGCTACTTTGCCCCGCCGACAACGGGATTGCAGTTCTTCCCGATCAATCCTTGCCGGCTGGTGGACACACGAGGCGCCTATGGCGGATTTAACGGAATAGAACCTTTTTCGGGACCCTCCCTAGCGGCCGGAGAAACTCTGACGATCCCCGTGCAATCCGCCGCCGAAGCCAGCGCCGACACCGAGCCCGCGCCCTGCGGCGTGATTTCCTCCACGGCCCAAGCCTACTCGTTCAACCTTACCGTGGTCCCGCAAGGGGCGGTCGACTACATCTCGCTCTGGCCGGCCGGTTTGGCAAAGCCATACGTTGCGACATTGAACGATCCTGAAAGTCTCATCGTGGCCAACGCGGCCATTGTTCCCGCGGGATCGCCCTCCGGCGGGGTGAGTGTGTATAACGACGGCCCCGCGGCCACGGATGTCATCCTTGACATGAACGGTTACTTTGCCGCGTCGACCGCGTTGGAGTTCTACCCCGTCGCACCTTGCCGGCTGGTGGACACCAGAGGCGCCGCGGCCGGATTTAACGGGATCGAACCTTTTTCGGGGCCGTCGTTAGCCGCCGGGGGAACTCTGACGATCCCCGTGCAATCCGCTGCCGAGGCTGCCGCCAACACCACTCCCGCACCCTGCGGCGTGATTCCCGCCGCTGCCCAAGCCTACTCGATCAACCTCACGGTGGTGCCTTTGGCGTCGCCGGGCGGAGGGGTTGACTACGTCTCCCTCTGGCCTTCCGGCTCGACACGGCCCTTCGTCGCGACTTTAAACGATCCTGAAGGTGTAATCGTGTCCAACGCGGCCATTGTTCCCGCGGGATCGCCGTCGGGTGGGGTGAGCGTATATAACGTCGGCCCCTCGGCCACGAATATCATCATCGACATGAACGGGTACTTCGCGCCCTGAGGCGCGAATAACCCGCCACGCTACCATGAAGGGCATGTCCGTCTATGACGATCGCAAAGAGGCGCTCGAAGAACACGAGTTCCGCATGGGTCTGGAGCGAGGGCGCCTGGCCGTCACCCTGGATCTGCTGACCGATGCGCTGGTGCTGGTGGGCCAGCACGGAGTCTATTGCCAAAGTGCCCGGCAGCCCGGCAAACCGGCCATGGACATTCAGATCATCGGCAAGTGCCTGACCGATGCCAAGGAGCTGGTTACCAGCGTGATGGACCAGATCAAACGTTCAAAAACCCTGTAGGAACGGGTTGAGCTCCTTTTCGCGCCCGATGCTGGTGTTGGGGCCGTGGCCCGGAATCACCACCGCCGTCTCCGGCAGCGTCAGCAGCTTGGAGTGAATGGAACGCAGGATATGGCGCGAGTCTCCTCCCGGCAGATCGGTTCTTCCAATGCTGTCGCGGAACAGGGTGTCGCCGGCAATCAGCTTGTTCTCCGCGGGAATCCAGATGGAGATGCTGCCCTGAGTGTGGCCGGGAGTATCGAGGAAATGGAACGTGGTTGGGGACGATGCCTCGCCCAGCGTGAGCGAGCCGCCCTCGCGCGCGGCTGAGTCGATGGTGGTCCGCTCCGGCGTGCACACGCCCAGCCAGGACGCCTGCACGTCCAGATGATCGTACAGCTCCTGGTCGTTGGCGTTCATATAGACCGGGGCTCCCGTAGCGGTTTTTAATTTCGCCGCGCCTCCGATGTGATCGATGTGCGCGTGCGTGATCACGATGGCTTTGACGGTGAGCTTATGCCGCTTGAGCACCGCCAGGATGTCCCCGATCTGATCGCCCGGATCGATGACGATGGCTTCGCGCGCGGCCTCGTCGCCAAAGATCGAGCAGTTGCATTGCAGGGTTCCGACGGGCAGGATCTCATGAATCATTCAGCTCGATTGTAACCCCCGATTGTATACTCGGGGTATGGATGCTGTTGTTCCGATCGCTCTGCGCTGGCTGCACCTGGTATCGGTGATTGTGCTTCTCGGCGGAATTTTCTACGCACGGGTGGCCGTGGGCGACATGGTGCCGAGGTTTAAGCCGGTGGCCTATGCGGCAATCGGTGGAATCCTTGTCTCCGGACTCTATCTTTTCTTGAGCAAGGGGCGCGTCTCGGCCGACTATCAGATGTGGTTTGGAATCAAAATGCTGTTGGCCTTGCACTTGTTCGCGGTGGCGATCCTGTACAAAGGCAAAAAGAGATTATTGACCGGAGCGGTGATTTCCGGTGGGCTGATCGTGGCGATCGCCGGGTATCTGCGGTGGATCAGCCGTTGACGGCCGCCCGCAATGCGACCGCGGGTTACGAAGCCCTGCGTCAAGCCGCGGCCTGGCGGGATGTATCGGGCCGCGGAAGATTGCGCGTCAGCGGCGAGGATCGCGCCCGCCTGCTGAATGCCATGACCACCAATCAGGTACAAACCCTGCGGCCGGGTCAAGGCTGTTATCTATTTTTTCTCAACGCGCAGGGCCGCATTCTGGGCGACGCCAATCTTTTTTGCTTTGCGGATCATCTGCTGCTGGATACGGAGCCGGAAACGCGCCAGAAGCTGCTGGAGCACCTGGATCGCTATATCATCGCCGACGACGTCACCATTGAGGACGTAACCGGAACAACCGCGGCCATCGCGGTGGAAGGACCGCAGGCCGAAGCGGTGCTTACCGCTTTCGGCGCGGAGGTTCCCGCGGACATCGCTTTGGAGCGCTACTCTTGGGTTTCGTGGGGCTCGCGGGTCATCGCCAGAGTCAGTTCCACCGGCTCGCCCGGTTTCTGCATTTTCACATCGGCCGGGGACAAGGGGAAGCTTCTGGCGCAGCTTTCCGGCATTCCGGAAGCCACGCCGGACGACGCCCGCACGGTTCGCATCGAGCATGGCCGTCCGCGCTATGGCGAGGAGATCACGGAGCGGTATTTGATCCAGGAAACCGGGCAATTGCAGGCCGTGAACTTCAGCAAAGGCTGCTATTTGGGACAGGAGATCGTGGAGCGGGTGCGCAGCCGCGCGCAGATCCACCGCCTGCTGCACCCAATCGAAATCGACACGGCTGAGGTTCCCGCCTCTGGGACCAAGCTGACGTCCGGAGAAGCCGAAGCCGCGGAGATCGTCAGCGCGGTGTATTCCCCGGCGCTGGGCAAAGTGGCGGCGATGGCTTACGTGCGGGTCCCCTTCACCAAACCGGGAACGGAACTGTCCTGGGGCGGCGTTCCCGCCCGCGTCTCGCCAGTCTCCTCAGGGTGAAGAGAATAGGCCTTGACGAGGCCGGGCGTCCGCCTCATGATAGCGATAGATCATCGGGGCGGGGGGGGCGTCATGTTTGGATTCAAAGTCGCCAAGGACTGCCTTAGATACGCGTGCCTGGCCAGTTGCACCTTGACCGCAGCCTTTTCTCAGAATCCCGCGCCGTCGGGCGCCACCGGCCCGCCTATCGTTCCTTCGCCGAACGCGATCCTCATGGGCCCCAGCGGATTGGCGAAGACCACGATCGCGGTGAACCCCAGCGCGGGATTCGCCGGTCCAGTCAGCTTTACGGCGGCCGGGCTGCCGGCCGGCGGCACCGCAACATTCGATCCGCCAACTGTTCTTGGGAGCGGCACCACGACGCTCTCGATCACCACTCCCAGCACCTCGGCGACTGGGTCGTTCCTCATGTTTGTAACGGCGCGGAGCGCGACCTCCAGCTTCACTGCACAGATCCAGTTGACGGTGGCCCAGCCGTGGCACGCCACTCTGCTCTCGCCCATAATAGGATCGTTTCTGACGGCCGGTAGCACCGTGAAATTTACCTGGGACGCCGGACGGGGGGTGACCCAATATCGGCTGAACGTGGGAAAGGGGTTCGACGGTTCCGAATACTACGCGGGTGAGCCGACTTCAGATCGAACGGCCACGGTAACATTGCCGCAATGGCCTGTATTTTTCGTAACGGCGACCCTGAGCTCTCTTATTTCCGGAACGTGGCAGCCTCAATACTACCAGCTAGGGATCGTCGGAGCCGCAGGTGACGCCCCAGTGGCGTCGATCAGCGAGGGGAAGTCGTCGTCTCCGGCCTTTATGACCTACGTCCTGAATGACGGCACGCCGGCAATTCGATCCCTGTGCGCAAACGCGGAGGATGGGAGTTGCACCGCTCTCGCTGGGCTCATCGACTCGGGCAGCCTGGTGGTGTCGGGAACCGGGGTCTCGGCGCGACTTTCGGGATTCCAAGGCAGGGGCGACTTTGAGGTTACGTTCACGGCTGACGCGACAGCAGCCCCAGGCCCCCGAAGCCTGACCCTCACTGCCGGCAAACGGACGCTTACCCTGGACAACGCGATCACTGTGTACGACGGCAAGCCCGTCATCGCGAACGTTCAGCAATACCCGTATGCCGCGGATGGCTCCTACTACGAGATTCTGAACGGCACCAACTTCGGACCGGCGCCGGGTGCGGTGTCGGTGTGCTTCAAGGACCCGACAGGCGACCGGGACGGAACCAACCCTTGCGCCGGCGAGGGGGTGGTCGCAGTTTGTATGTCGCCCTCGTGCGGAGCGGTCTACGCGTATTGGAGCGACACCCAGGTCAATGTTCTGCTGATTCCTACGCGAGGGGCGACCGGCGTGTTCGATATTTTCCTGACTTCCGGAGGCGAGTCGCCCGAACTGGGGTTTGTGGCTGCTCCGGGAGCCCCCTCTGGAGTCCGGCGTAGCGCACGGCGAATCACCGTGGCGCCTTGATCTACCGGTGCGAAGGCTGAGGCGCTTCCGCCTCCACAGGGAACACGAATTCCTCCCCGGCGGCGTTCGCGATCATTTTGCCTGCGCCCAGAGGCTTTCCTCCGTTGGGATAAAAAATCGCCCCGTCGGTGGATTGGCCGGCCGCAAGCTTGGTGGGAGCCAGCACGATCGCCGAAGCCGTAGCCGCTGCGTTGAACCTGGTCGATCCGTATGACAGCGCGTCCTGCCGCCGCGATTCGTATCCGTTGGTGGTATGCAGGTGCATGTTGCCGAACAGCGCCGCTTCGTAGGCCACCACCAGCTTGGACGTATCGCTCCGGCTGGCCTTCTTCAGCAGCGTTTCCACCACTTCGTGCGCCGCCAAGGCCGGAATCGGAGGGCCGGCCTCGTGCTCGAAACGGAAATCCTCAGGTTTCACCGCCCAGGCAACGGGCGTGCCGTTCGTAATGGCAACCTGGAAAATATCCCAATCGTGAATGCGGGTGCTCAGCCGGGCGATCATGATGGTCATGCCGCCGCGCGTGAGCGCCCGGTATTGAAGACCGTTGGATTCGAAGGGAATCGCCGCCTGCCCGTGGACCACGGCAATCGTCATTGCGCCGCCGAGCATCAGGTTCAGAAGCGGGAAGGAGCGCGACACCATACGCTCCCATCATAAACTGGTCCTGCGCGATAATGAAGGGTTATGTCTACTGCAACTTTGAAATCTAGCCGCGATGCTAGCCTGCCTTTGAGCCAGAACAAGCATCTTCTCCGTTGGGTGGAGAAGATGGCCGACTTGACCAAACCCGCCTCCATCCACTGGGTGGACGGCTCCCAGGACGAGAACGACGATCTATGCGCGCAGATGGTCGAATCCGGCACCTTCATCAAGCTGAACCAGGATCTGTGGCCGGGGTGCTACTACGCCCGCAGCGACGCAAGCGACGTTGCCCGCGTGGAGGATCGCACCTTCATCTGCTCGCTTTCGAAGGACAACGCGGGCCCCACCAACAATTGGGTGAACCCGTATGAAATGAGCCGCAAGCTCAAGGAGCTGTTCAAGGGCTCGATGAGCGGGCGGACCATGTACGTTCTGCCGTTCAGCATGGGGCCGGTGGGATCGCCCATGTCGCAGATCGGCGTGCAGCTCACCGATTCGCCGTACGTGGTGGTGAACATGCGCATCATGGCGCGCATCGGCCTGCCGATCTATGCCGAGATCGACAAGGATTACAAGCGCGTGGTGCCGTGCATGCACAGCGTAGGCATGCCGCTTGCGCCCGGCGTTCGCGACGTGGCCTGGCCCTGCAATCCGGAAAAGTACATTGTGCATTTCCCGGAGACGCGCGAGATCTGGTCCTACGGCTCGGGTTATGGCGGGAACGCGCTGTTAGGGAAAAAGTGCTTCGCGCTGCGAATCGCCTCGAACATCGCCCGCGACGAAGGCTGGATGGCGGAGCACATGCTGATCCTCGGCGTGGAAGACCCGCACGGCGAAAAAACCTACGTCGCCGCGGCCTTCCCCAGCGCCTGCGGCAAAACCAATTTCGCCATGCTGATTCCTCCCAAGGGTTTCGATGGCTGGAAAGTGTGGACCGTGGGCGACGACATCGCCTGGATCAAGCCGGATTCGAGCGGACGCCTGCGCGCGATCAATCCGGAAGCCGGATTCTTCGGTGTCGCGCCGGGCACTTCGCTCAAGACCAATCCCAACGCCATGGCGTCGCTGGCGCGCAACAGCATTTTCACCAACGTCGCGCTTACCCCCGAAGGCGGAGTGTGGTGGGAAGGCATGACGGAGGAGCCGCCGGCGGAGTGCCTGGATTGGCGCGGCAACCTGTGGACCCCGCAGATCGCCAAGGAAACCGGCGTCAAGGCCGCGCACCCCAATTCCCGCTTCACCTCGCCCGCGTCGCAGTGCCCCACCATCGATCCGGCCTGGGAAGATCCGCAAGGCGTGCCCATCAGCGCCCTGATCTTCGGAGGCCGGCGCGCCACCACCATGCCGCTGGTGTATCAGGCCTTCAATTGGAGCGCGGGCGTTTACATCGGCGCCACCATGGGTTCGGAAACCACCGCCGCCGCCACCGGAGGCGTCGGGCAGGTTCGCCGCGATCCCATGGCCATGCTGCCCTTCTGCGGCTATCACATGGCCGACTATTTCCGCCACTGGATCAAGATGCAGCGCACCTTGACCGAGACGCCGCGCATCTTCCACGTCAACTGGTTCCGCAAGGATTCGAACGGCAAGTTCATCTGGCCCGGCTTCAGCGAGAATATGCGCGTGTTGAAATGGATTGTCGACCGCGCCCACGGCCGGGCATTGCGGACGCGAGACTCCTATCGGCTGGATGCCGCGCTATAGCGACATCGAGTGGAAGGGTTTGGAATCCTTCCCGCAGGAGAAGTTCGACGAGTTGCAGGCCTTTGACCGGCCTGCGTGGCGCTCCGAGGTGATCGCCCACGAAGAGCTGTTCCTGATGCTCCACGACCATTTGCCCCCGGAAATGGTCTATGAGCGCGAACTGCTCATCTGCCGCATGTAGCCTTATTGCACCGGCAGGCTGACGACGTTGCCTTGCAAGGACCCGGCCGGCAACAATTCGCAAAGCTGAGCGTCGATTGAGAATTGCCAGGTTCCGGCCGGCAAGCTCTGCGGAAGCTGGACGTTCAGTTGATACAGCCCGACGAAGCCCGGCGTCAGTCCGGCGTATAAAATCGATCCGGTCAAGAACGGTGGTGCCGACTGTTGGGCGAAAAACGAGCCGCACGTTGGCGTGGCCGGCATGGGTCCGCTGGCGGCGACTCCTGAAGGCACGGCTGGCGAAACCGGGCCGAGGCCGGTCGCGTAGACAATAATTACTTCGCCGGGAAGCGCAGGATTCGACGGCGTCACCAGGCTGTAATCGGCGGAGTGCTGGATCGCGGGAGCGCCGTCGCTTAAAGTGAAAATCCCGGGCGCGGCGGTTTGCGGGAACGCGAACGTCGAAAAGCCCTGGTAACGAATCTCGACGACATTCGATGCCGCTTCAAACGGCACCTGAAAATTGATCTGCTGCATGCCGGATGCAAGCGGCGCGATCGCCAGAATCGGCGCGGGTACGCCTCCCACCAGGATCGAGACGCCGGCCAGCTCGATCGGAAGCGGCGAGCCGCTCCCGATCACCGTGCCCGAAAGATTCAAGCCGCGCAGGAACACGCTCGCCAAGCCGCCGGGAAGCGGCAATCCCGGCGCAAACGAGGCCGCGTTGACAATCGAGCTGGCGGGCACATCGAGAGGCGAGGCGCCCGGCGCGATCTTCAAGGCTCCGACGGTCCCAGGCATCGCCGGGGCATTCACCTGGATCTGCACCCCCGTTGCGTACACATTACCGCCAGAGTCGAGCGCCACAGCGTCCACCGATCCGGAGCCGAGATACGTGGACCAGACCAGCGCCGTCCCGCTCGGATTCAGCACGCTGAGGAATCCGCCGCTGGCGCAATCGTATTCGTAGGAAGGAGTGGTGCCGGACGGCGTGAATCCAGAGCAGATGGTGTTGACCGGCGTGGACTGAATCGCCTGGAGCAGCGGAAAATCCGGCGACGTGGTTGCGCCGCCGGCATACGCGTTGCCCGATGCGTCCACCGCAATGGCCATCGCCTGATCGCTGGCCGATCCGCCCAGATATGTCGCGTAGACCAAGGTGGCCGCATCCGGACTGAGCTTCGCGACGAAGCCGGTGTAGTCCGTATCCGAGAAATTCACGTTCGAGTGCGTCTCAAAAGCGCCGGGCGTCACCGGAAAATCGGGCGAGTTGGTCGAGCCGGCGAGATAGGCGCTGCCCAAAGCGTCCACGGCGATACCACCCAGCGCTTCCGTTTGCGATCCGCCGAGATAGGTCGCGTAGATCAACTTCTGGCCCAGCGGATCGAGCTTCGCGACGGCGATGTCCGCGCAGCTCGCGCCCGCGCACGTGGGTTGCGCGACTCCAGCGGTCGTGGGCCAAGCGGCCGAGGTGGTCGACGCCGCGATGTACGCATTGCCGCTTGCGTCCGCGGCGACGGCGGCCGTTGTTCCCGGTCCGACGTATGTCGAATAAATCACCGTGCCGCTGGTGGGACCAAAAATCGAGTTAAAACTGATCTTTACCAGAAACACGCTGGTCGATCCAACCAGGCTCTTCCCAAAGACATTCTGCGTGACTGGAAAATTGGACGATTGCGTGGTGCCCGCCAGATAAATGTTTCCGTCCGGGCCGAGCACGATGGATGTGCCCGCATCGTCCGCGCCTCCGCCGAACAGCAGCGAGCCGATCAGCGCTCCCTGCGGATTGAGCCTCAATAGAAACGCGTCGTTTCCGCCCGCCGTGGCTGTCACGCCGGGAAAATTCACGCCCGAGGTCGCGCCGGTCAAGTAAACCGTACCGCCCGAATCGGCCGCAATCGCAGCGGGCAGAAGACGGAGGTCGCCAACCGGCTGGCTGACAGCGGAGGGCGCGCCGATGTAAGTCGAATATAGGAGTGTGGCGCCGTCCGGACTGAGTTTGGTCACGAAAACCGAGCTGAACTGGCACGCGACGTACCCGCAGTATTGAGACGGCGGCCCCGGCGGACTGTCCGGGGAATTTACCAAAGGGAAGTTCGGCGAGAACGTTGTTCCAGTAACGTAGATGTTCCCACTCGAATCGGTTGCGATTCCCGTTCCCGTGTCGTTGAAGCTGGCGTGCTCGCCGATGGCATCGATGTATGCGCCGCTGCCGCCGAACCCCGTGTTGACCACCAGCACCGGATCGATAATCAGAGGCTTGCGCCGATCATACCGCCCGATCTCGAATCGAACCTCCCCGCCACGCAGGACAAAACGCCCCGCAATCTCGCGGCCGGATTGAAGAATGCGCGGCCGTGTATGCCGCACTTCGCCGCCGTCCGTCTCAAGAATCAAATCGCCGCCGGAATCGACGCGCATCTTCGAGGCGCCCGTAAAGGAGAACCGGATCGAGCGCGGATCGGCGCCCGGCGCGACGATCCAGTCGTACTCGATCCGCCGGCCGTTTCCATAAACGGCGAGATCCACGCCGCGAAACACATTCCGGTAACGCACCCGCCCGAAATTCGGAATCCCGGTGCGCCAGTGGGACGGATCGGGACCGAAATAATAGTTTGATTTCGCCGCCAGTTCATCGACTCCCTCCGGCCTGGAGCGCGGAAGGTTCAAGCGCACCGATCCGCCCTGGAAATGGATCGCGATCGCTGTGTCGGAAAGCTCCAAGGTGTAGCCGTTCGTCACAGCGGAGAAGCAGATCTGCGGGTCTGCCTGGCCCCGATTCTGTTCGAAATGCAGAGGAATCGCCAGCGCCATTGCGGCCAAGGCTAACATGCCCGGTCTCAGTGCAATCTGCGCGCCATCGCCGCGCGCGCCAACTATTCCGAGGCGTCGAACGCGATTTTATCGTAGATCTCGGCCAGCTCGACGCTGGCGCCGACGCTGTCGAACGGGCACACGGCGTCCATCCCGATCGACTCCGAAAGCAGCCAATGTCCGCCGGGCTGACGGCGAAACACTTCCACCCGAGGCTCGGTTTGCCACACCAGCGCGTATTCTTCGAGCGACTCGATCCTCCGGTATTGCGCGCTCTTAAAGCCGCGGTCGAAGGCCTCTGTCGAGGGCGAGAGAACCTCGATTACCAGCGTAGGGTTAAGCAGCGTGTCGCTCCGTCCATCCGCGAATTTTGGATCGCCACAGACCACCACGATGTCGGGATACGTGTACAAGCCATCCGGCCCGGTCGAAACCCGGATATCGCTCCCGCTTGCATCGCATGGGCGTCCTTCGAGGGCATTCCCCAAGCGGCGGCTCAGTCTGTGAGTCAGCTTCGAGTGCCGGTAGGTCCCGCCGGCCATCGCGGAAGGCGCGTCCCCCATCGCCCACATCCGTCCCTGGTAGTATTCGTTGCGGAATTCCGAGGCCCAGTCCAGCTCCAGGTACTGCTCCGGCGTCAGGAACGGTTGCGGCTGGCCGGACATGCGTCCATTCTAGCGTGCGAGCGGCGTGGCCGTATTTAGCGGGCGTTTCAGTGTGC
>CAVXWB010000078.1:0-5422 GCA_963765185.1 Bryobacterales bacterium | reverse complement strand
CGAAATAGCGGACAATATTCTGGCGGACGACGTTCGGTTCTTTGGACCAGGCTCCGGTGAGCCCGTGTGTGGACGTAAGCCATTCAAAGAATTCATCATTGTCGTTCGAACGGCGTTTCCAGATCTGCACTACGAGGTGCATGCCCTGCTCGAAGAGCAAGACCACGTCGCCTGCTGGCTTACTGTGAACGGAACCCATCACGCGTCGTGGAGCGGACTTCAACCCGCCGGGCAACACCTGGAATTGCAAGCTATGAACCTGTTTCGGTTTTCCGGGGATCGAATCACCGAAGTGCGTGCTTTCTTCAACGTGGCCGACTACGCTACTCAGCTTGTTAAAGGCGCTGACCGACACTTGAAAGATGCTTCAAGATATCGTTTGGCGTCTTCGACTTCCTCGTAGAGAAGCCGTATTGGCCGCATCACGCCATCCTGCCCCACATAGCGCCCCTAGCCTGAGAGGGCGACGGGTGAAGGAGGCGCTCGGCTCGATCCGCGATCAACTCAAGAGCCCGCGCAGGGCCGGCCCGGCCCTCCAAAATGCCAGAAACTCGCGAAGGCTCCGCCGAATCAGGCTCCGTTGTGCGGGCGGGCTTGGTGCCGCACTCACAGCGGTGGATTGAATACTGGGACCGGCAGTTCTACCTCTACATCACGGGCCAGGCTCGCAACGCAATCCGAAGGCCACGGCGGATGTGTTCCATGCGGTGATGCAGTACGAAGACAACCCCGCGTCGTTGGTTGGCTCAATCCCTCCGAGCGCGGATGATTGGCCCTAAGCGGAGCCGCCGCTCGACTTGACTGGTTCTTCCCGAAGACTGATGGATGTGTTGACCGGCAACAGTCGACACGATGCAGCCAGAAACCAAATTTCTCCGCCTCCGCACACCCGTCACGATTGGCTCGCGCTTCGGCGACCGGGTCGTGACCTGGCTTGGAGGATGGACCCGGGACCGACTGTCGTGCATCGTGATGGTGGCGAAGTCTGAGCGGCCAGCCGTGGGCGCCCGCAGCGAACGAACCCGCCCTTCGCGCCAGAAGTGAACTCGAACGTACTAGTTAAGTATTGACATGAGTGTAAGGCAGTCTGTTGGCTGCTATTGGACGAGAACCTTAAGGGTGTGCTGCCCGTTTCGACCGATTAGTCTTACCAGAAGCAGTTATGCGCAAGCGTTTGCTTATTTGCCTCGCGGGCGGCGTTGCAGGCCTTCTCCTGGCGTTTCCGTTCAGTAGCAGCATGGGTTTACCTCAAGGAGTCTCACTCTTTGGCGGCTCATTGGCGGGCGTAATGGCCGGCTACGTTATCGGCGTACTCGTGGACGTACGCCAAGTCCGAATCGTGAGTCACATTAGGAGATCATGATGCTTCGAGCGGTCGTCATCTGTCCCGACGAAGAGGTGAGTGAACACCTCAAGGGAATGACCTCGTCACTGGAAAAGGTGAGCATCGCTCGCACGTTAAACCATTATCCGAACGAACTCAATCTGACCCGCATGGTGCGGGCGATCGGTCCGGGGATCGTTTTTCTCAGCGTTGAGTCGCCAGAACGAGCGCTCGAAGTAGTCGGAATCCTGGAGGAAACCACTCCAGGACTGCACATTATTGCCGTTGGCCGCAGCCGCGACCCAAACATTTTGGAGGCGCTGATTCGTTCTGAGGTTCGAGAGTTCTTGCCGTTTCCGTTCGAGCGCGCCAGGCTAGTCCAAACGTTCGAACGCGCCCGCGAGATTCTGAGGAAGAAGCCACCGGCCTTTCCGTCGACCGATTTTCTGTTCTCCTTCCTTCCGGCGAAGGCTGGCGTCGGGACCTCCACGATCGCTCTCAACGCCGCTGTCGCCATCGCGATGCTGCTGCCCGACACGCGTGCTCTGTTGTGCGACTTCGACCTGAACTCCGGCATGATACACTTCATGCTGAAGCTTCAGCATTCGTACTCGGTCATTGACGCAGCGGCACGTTCGGCGGAGATGGACGAGTTCATTTGGCAAGACCTGGTTTCCACCCGCCAACACCTGGACGTGCTTTCGTCCGGGGACTTCAACCCAGAGTTCCGCATCGAGGTGGCGCAGATCCGGCAGTTGTTGGATTTTGCGCGACGACACTACCGGGCCATCTGTGTGGATCTCTCCGGAAACATGGAGTACTACTCGCTGGACATCATGCGCGAGTCCAAGCGCATCTTGCTCGTCAGCACCCCTGAAATCAACTCGTTGCACTTAGCCAGAAAGAAGTATCAGTTTCTCCAGAAGCAAGACCTGGGCGAGCGTGTTAGCCTGCTGTTGAACCGCGTGGAAGACGGCACTGGGATTCCGCCAGTCCAGACCAAGGACCTGGTCGGGCTGCCGCCCGTGGTGATCTTTCCCAACAATTACGACGAAATTCAAACTGCTCTGACTGCAGGCAAGCCCGCGGATCCGCATTCGCACTTCGCGATTCAATGCGGCGAGCTGGCGAGTTGGCTGCTGGAAAAGAATACCAAGCCAACGCAACCCAGAGGCCGGCTGTTTGAGTTCCTTTCGAATCACCTGCCCGGCGGCTGGAAGAAACCGGCTTTGTTCGGGGTAGAGGTGGATTCTTAACGTTAGTGGCTGAGTTATTGCGGACATCCAATTCCGGGCGGGGCGACCAGAAGTGAACTCGGGAACTACCGATATTACGAATTGAACAGGCCGCTTGGCTGGTGTCCACGATGCAAAACATTCGCGCAGGACCGTCCATAAAGTCGGCCTCACCCCTCCGAATTGTTTATGGACGGAGGGCTGACCATACATCCGCTATCCACGGCCATGCCGCGATCCGACGTCCGCGACGATGAGTGAGGGCACTTTACCGGATTTGAAAAAGTCCTGCCGGCGCCGGAACCGCCCCTGGGGCGTTGCCTCATCCCAACCGCCAGTGATAAGCTTCGTCTGAGGCCGTGCGACCAACACCGACCATCACGATCCATGTCCCCGGCCCGTTGCGCGCGTACTGTGCGGGCGCAGCGCAGCTCTCGATCTCGGCGAACACCGTGCGCGCAGCACTCCGGGACCTCGAGCGGAGCCAGTCCGCCTTGTATCGCAATGTCTGTGATGAAACCGGTATGGTGCGCCGGCACCTGAACGTGTTCGTGAACTCGGACAATGTCCGCGACCTCGACGGGGTCGACACGACGCTGACGCCGGGTGACGTGGTCACGATCCTGCCGGCGGTCTCAGGAGGTTGAAGATGGCGGATCGAGTCATTCTCACCATCGGCACCAAGAAGGGGGTGTTTGTGGCCGAGGCAGCGAAGCCGCGGCGCAGCTTCGCGCTGCGCGGGCCCTTCGGTCCCGGCATTCCCGTGTACTCGACGCTGATCGACGCGCGCGGCACACCGCGCCTGTATGCCTCGAGCTGCAATCCGTTCTTCGGCATGAAAGTGTTGCGTTCGACGAACAT
Source organism: Bryobacterales bacterium (assembly GCA_963765185.1). Taxonomy (GTDB): domain Bacteria; phylum Acidobacteriota; class Terriglobia; order Bryobacterales; family Bryobacteraceae; genus Palsa-187. The sequence goes on along the minus strand of CAVXWB010000078.1, from coordinate 2,002 downwards.
GGGGAAGAGCTTCACGGAGACCAAGTCGGCGCCGGCATTCCCCAAGGACGACGGACGCGCGCTCGCCAACATATGGTCACTCGAAGCCGGCGGCGGCACGAAGGAACTGTGGTGCGGCGTAGAGCCGGCGGCCTTGTTTAAGAGCCATGACGGCGGCGATTCGTGGGACATGGCGCCCGGCATCAGCAACCACGAGCACGCGCGCAAGTGGCAGCCCGGCGGCGGCGGGCTGTGCCTGCACACGATCATTCGCGATGGGAATCGCGTGCACCTCGGCATCTCGACCGGCGGCCATTATCTGAGCGAGGACGGTGGCGAAACGTTCAAGGCGTCCAATCAAGGGGTCGGCGCCGGCTTCGCGCCGGATCTTTATCCGGAGTTCGGTCAGTGCGTGCACAAGATTGCGCGGCACGACGACGCGCCCGGCAGGCTCTACATGCAGAACCACGGCGGATGGGCAGATTGGGCCGGGCTTGGGGGGCCGCGGCCGGACATCGGCGTACTGCGCAGCGACGACCACGGCCGCTCCTGGCGATCGATCGCCAAGGGCTTGCCGTCGGATTTCGGATTCCCCATCGTCGTGCACCCGAACGACGCCGACACGGTGTACGTCATGCCCCTTGAGCCGGCAACGCGCTCCTGCCCAGGCGGCGCACCGGCAGTATGGCGCAGCGAGAATGGCGGCGATTCGTGGAGCCGGCTGGCGCGGGGGCTACCGAAGAAGCAGAGTTACTTCACCATCCTGCGCGACGCGATGGACATGGACCGGCTCAAGACACCCGCGCTCTACTTCGGAACGACGACTGGTCAGCTCTGGATCGGGAGGGAGGGCGGTGAGCAGTGGGACTGCCTGTTCGATTCGCTGCCCCCGATCCACAACGTCAAGGTCGCGGTGGTATGAGTATCGGACATACCCTTGTCAAAATCCGATAATCGCTCAATGCCGGGTGCTTTGTGAAGAGGGCGCCAAAAATCGGAGCACGATTTTCGTCTTTGCGATCATGGCGACCTACCCGAAGGCGTCGTCCGCACGGCGTGACGGGCATGTGAGACCAAGCGCGCCCACCGGGCGTGCTCGTGGTGCTGTTCTGGTGTTCGGAAATCACATGTTTCCGGTTAGGTCCAGAGCGGATGTTGGCGACGATGATGTCAACTGACAGGCAATGACAGTCCTCGAAAACGCTGTCGGTGCGCCGCAGCTGCCGCATCGCGAAGCAGGCGCGCGCCATGTCGAGCCTCGGAACTACTGGCTGCTCGTCGGTCGTGTAGTCTTGGATGTTTGGGCAGACAGGAGCGCCTCCAGCGCGGCAAGGCGATCCTCCAGTTTCCGGTTCTGTTCCTCCAGCTTTTCGACTCTTGCGTTCTGCTTCTGCGCCTCGTTCAACAGCATCGGGGTGAGCGACGGATACTTCACTGACGACGGCTGGCCGTCTTTGTCGTATCCCACCATATCGGGATAAAGCTTGGCGACTTCCTCGGCGATCAAGCCGTATTGCAGACTGTGTGAGCCGTCGTCGTACTCCGGCTTGTAGAGGAACGTCACCGGACGCAATTGAAACAGCTTGCTGCTGCTGTCGCCCATATCGGCGATCTGTTCTTTGAAGCGGCGCGAGGAGGGAGTGCTGCTGCAGCCTGAGGTCCCTAAAGTCCCGTTCGCGTCGACGCAGACCGGCAAATTGGGGCTGCCTGGGGTTCCGCCGTAAATGCCCGCGATGTAGGCGCTCGTCTGCGCGCCCACCGTCCCGATGCGGATGACACCGCTGTTTGCGGCGGCGCCGTCGCTGAGGACGCCCGAGTTGCCGATGTGAATGTTGTTGCTGTTGCCACCCGAGACGTTGAAGGCCGCCTGGTACCCTATGGCGATGTCGTTGCTCCCGGTGGTGTTGGCCTGCAGCGCGTGGGAGCCGCTGGCCGTGTTGTAGCTCCCGGTGGTATCGCCGAACAGTGCGCCGTTGCCGCTGGCTGTGTTGTAGTTCCCGGTGGTATTGGCGGCCAGCGCCAG
>CAVXWB010000077.1:0-11681 GCA_963765185.1 Bryobacterales bacterium | reverse complement strand
GATTCCAAGACTCCGCTCGGCTCGCACGTGGACCGGCACGAGAACATTGGCGAAGGGTATATTGGTGTTGACGGGTTTCGCCGCATTCTTGCCCACCCCGGTCTCCGCAACAAAGCCTTTATTCTTGAAACGCCGGTGGAGCAAGACGGCGACGACAAGCAGCAATCTGGATACCCTGAAACTCTTATGGCGGAAACGGTCTACGACCACAAACAAGTCGAGCTGAAATGGTTTGAGCGTTGGAAGAACGACCCCAGTCTGTATAAGGCCGATCCGGATTCCACTCGCCCGAAATACTACGTGCTTGAAATGCTGCCCTATCCCAGCGGCAGCCTGCACATCGGGCCACGTCCGCAACTACGCCATCGGCGACGCTCTGGCGCGTTATAAATGGATGCAAGGCTACAACGTCCTGCACCCCATGGGCTGGGACGCGTTCGGCCTTCCCGCGGAAAACGCCGCCATCAAGCGCGGACGCCATCCCGCGCGAATGGACCCTCTCCAATATCGCCGAGATGAAGCGCCAGCATCTGCGCATGGGCTTCAGCTACGATTGGGCGCGCGAAATCACCACCTGCGAGCCCGAATATTATCGCTGGAACCAGTGGTTCTTCCTCAAGATGCTGGAGCGCGGCCTGGCCTACCGCAAGAAGGCGCTGTTGAACTGGTGCCCGCTATGCGCCACCGTGCTGGCCAACGAACAGGTGATCGACGGCTGCTGCTGGCGTCACGAAACTACGCCGGTGGAGCAGCGCGCTCTCACGCAATGGTTCTGGAAGATCACCGCCTACGCGGATGAACTGCTGCGCGACATCACCGATAAGTTGGAGGGGCATTGGCCCGATCGCGTGCTCTCCATGCAGCGTAACTGGATCGGCCGCTCGGAAGGATCGGAAATCGATTTCACGCTGGAAGACAGCGCCGAAAAAATCCGCGTCTTCACCACTCGCGTCGACACCATCTACGGCGCAACCTGCGTCATCCTCGCGCCGGAGCATCCCGTCGCGCAAGGCTTGCTCGATGCAGCCGGTCGCGCCCGCGCCAGGCAGATGGTCGATGCCCGCGCGGCCAAGGGCCCCGGCGATATCGAAAAAGACGGCCACTTCACCGGACACTACGCGATGAATCCGTACAGTGGAGAGCCGTATCCCGATATGGATCGGCAACTTCGTGCTGATGGATTACGGCACCGGCGCGATCATGGCCGTTCCCGCTCACGATGAGCGCGACTTCGATTTCTGCAAAACCTACGGCATCCCCATTCGGCCGGTAATCCGTCCGGAGGGCGCCGCGCTCGACCTAAATCCGCAAGCCGCCTTCACCGAAGACGGCATCGTCGAAAATTCGGGCGAGTTCAGCGGACTCCCCAGCGCCGAAGCACGTCGGGAAATGAATCGCGCTCGCCCAGCAAAAGGGTTTCGGCAAGGCCGCCATCACCTATCGCATCAAGGATTGGGGCATTTCCCGCCAGCGCTATTGGGGCACTCCCATTCCTGTGATTCATTGCCCCACATGCGGCATGGTTCCGGTGCCGGAACGCGATCTGCCCGTGATTCTTCCCACCGATGTGAAGCTCACGGGAACCGGCGCGTCGCCGCTGCTCGAAGTGGAATCGTTCATGAACGTGAAGTGTCCCCGTTGCGGCGAGCCCGCGCGCCGGGAAAGCGACACCATGGACACCTTCGTCGATTCCTCCTGGTATTTCTACCGTTACTGCGATCCCCACAATTCCACCGCGCCTTTCGATTCGAAGAAGATCGCGTATTGGTTTCCCATCGATCAATACATCGGCGGCGTCGAGCACGCCATTCTGCATCTCATCTATTCGCGCTTCTTCACCAAGGTGATGCGCGACCTCGGGCTCATCGCCAACTCCGAGCCCGCCGCGCGCCTCTTCACGCAAGGCATGGTGATCAAGGACGGCGCCAAAATGTCCAAGAACAAGGGCAACGTCGTGAGCGCCGAAGAGATGATCGACCGTTTCGGCGCCGACACCGGCCGTTTGTTCGAGCTCTTCGCCGCGCCTCCTGAAAAGGACATGGACTGGACAGACGCCGGCGCCGAAGGAGCGTACCGCTTCCTCGGCCGCGTCTTCCGCTTCGTCACGCGCAATGCGGACCGCACCAATAAATCCGGAGACCCCGAAGCCCGCACAGGGCCGCCTCGGCCCCCGGCGCCGCCCGAAGCGCGGGAAGACTCCGCCGAGGCAGGCTCCGTTGTGCGGGCGAGTTCTTCAGACGCCGACCGCAAGGCCCTGCGAAAACTGCATCAAACCATCCGCCGCGTCACCGAGGACTTCGATCATCGCTGGCACTTCAACACCTCCATCGCCGGATTGATGGAGCTGGTCAACGAGCTGTACGCGCAGGAAGACAAGCTTTCCGGCGCGGCGCTGGAACAGATTCTTCCGCCGCTGGTGCTGCTGCTCGGTCCCTTCGCGCCCTATGTCGCCGAGGAGCTGTGGGAGCAGCTCGGCCGCACCGGCCCTGTATTCCGCCAGCCCTGGCCCGTTTACGACGAAGAGCTGGCCAAGGAAGACGCCGCCGAAATCGTTCTTCAAGTAAACGGAAAAGTGCGCGGCCACATTCTCGCGCCCTTCGGATCTCCCAAGGAAGAGCTGGAGCGTGCAGCTTTGGAAGATCCCGCCACGCAACCCTTCCTCGCCGGCAAGCAGGTGGTGAAGGTGATCGTTGTGCCGGATAAGCTGGTCAATATCGTGGTACGTTGAAACCATGGCTGCCCCGACGCTGATCTCCGTGGAAGAATACCTCGCGACGAGCTATCGTCCCGATTGCGATTACGTGGACGGGGAGGTCGTCGAGAGAAACTTGGGCGAACGCGACCATGCTTGGCTTCAAACCGCGGTTGCTTCGTACTTCTTTGTCCGGCGCCGCCAGTGGAACATAACCGTCCTAACCGAGATGCGAGTCCAGGTCAAGCCAACTCGATTCCGCATTCCCGACATCTGCGTCCTTCTCGGAGACTCGGAGGAGCGAATCCTCACCAAGCCCCCATTTATCTGCGTGGAGATCCTCTCGCCGGAAGATCGGCTGAAGCGCGTCCAGGGACGCATCACCGACTATTTCGAAATGGGCGTTCCCTACGTCTGGGTGCTCGACCCCGAGACCAGGCAAGCCTACAGCGCCACGCCCGCCGAAGGCTTGCGCGAGGTCAAGACCGGCGTGCTCAAAACCGAAAACCCCGCCCTCGAAGTTCCGCTGAGCGAACTCTTCGCTTAATCGTGGTACGTTGAGACCATGGCTGCCCGGACGCTGATCTCCGTGGAAGAATACCTCGCGACGAGCTATCGTCCCGATTGCGATTACGTGGACGGGGAGGTCGTCGAGAGAAACTTGGGAACGCGAGACCACGGTTGGCTGCAAGCTGCCATAACGGCATATTTTTTTAACCGGCGACGCCAGTGGAATATTACCGTCATCACAGAGCTGCGAGTCCGCGTCAAGCCAACGCGATTTCGCATTCCGGATGTTTGCGTGATCCTTGGGGACACGGATGAGCAAGTCCTCACCAGGCCCCCCTTTATCTGTATCGAGGTTCTCTCTCCCAAAGACAGAATGAGCCGCGTCGAGCAGCGCATCGCCGATTACCTGGAAATGGGCGTTCCCTACGTCTGGGTGCTCGACCCCGAGACCAGGCAAGCCTACACCGCCACGCCCGCCGAAGGCTTGCGCGAGGTCAAGACCGGCGTGCTCAAAACCGAAAACCCCGCCCTTGAAGTTCCGCTGAGCGAACTCTTCGCTTAATCGTGGTACGTTGCGACCATGCCTGCCCGGACGCTGATCTCCGTGGAAGAATACCTTGCGACGAGCTATCGTCCCGATTGCGATTACGTGGACGGGGAGGTCGTCGAGAGAAACTTGGGCGAATGGGATCACAGCAGGTTACAAAGCCAGGCTTCTGGTGTATCTCGTGACCCGTTATGAAAAGGACGGCATCATCGCGTTTCCGAACAGCGCGTCCAGGTCAAGACCGACGCGTTTCCGGATTCCCGATGTCTGCGTCTCCTCGGCGAACCAGGCGAGCAAATCCTCACCAAGCCTCCGTTCCTTTGCATCGAGGTCCTCTCCCCGGAAGACCGCATGAGCCGCGTCAGGCAGCGCATTGCCGACTACTTCGAAATGGGCGTCCCCTACGTCTGGGTGCTCGACCCCGAAGCCAGGCAAGCCTACAGCGCCACGCCAGCCGAAGGCCTGCGCGAGGTCAAAACCGGCGTGCTCAAAACCGAAAACCCCGCCCTTGAAGTTCCGCTGAGCGAAATTTTCGCTTAATTCGAGTGAGTTCCGGCGGCGACGAATTCTTCCTTCACCAAGCTCTCGAACTGGCCCGCGAAGCCGAGCGAGCCGGGGAGGTTCCGGTCGGCGCGGTCGTCGTGTCTGGACGGAGCCGTCATCGGCCGCGGGCGCAATTCGCCCATCGCCCTGAACGATCCAACCGCGCACGCCGAAATCCTGGCGCTGCGCGAAGCCGCCGCCGCCGTACGCAACTACCGCCTGGAAGGCGCGACGCTCTACACCACTCTGGAACCCTGCGTGATGTGCGCCGGAGCGCTGGTGGCCGCGCGCGTCACACGCCTGGTGTTCGGCGCGCGCGACCTGCGCTTCGGAGGCGTCCGCAGCAAGTTCCACCTGGCCGACTCGCCCTGCTGAATCACCGCGTCGAAGTGACCGAAGGCGATCCTCGGAGCGGAATGTGCGGAATTGATGCGGGATTCTTCGAAGCGCAAAGGCTGCGCCGCGCATAGCCGCGAATGGACTGATTGCCTGTCCCGCCTCGACATCCGCGTGTTGTCGCAAACCTTCCGGGCGACAGGCAATCATGTCCCCATTTTTCGTCTTCCCGCTTAGGCGATTTGCGCCACCGCCGGGAACCGCAAATGCTCCGGCAGGGCGGCGGTGCTCAGAGACTTCGGTACAGCGGCCGGCCGCCTGGAACGCGACGGACCCTGGAAATATTCATCCAGCGGAAACAGTGAATACGGTTCCAGCTCGCGGAATACGCGCCCGAGTTTTTGCTCGATCCGATAGACCGCATGGAAGAAATTCCCCCGCTCGATGCCCAGTCGGCGGCAGCACAGCTTCCAATCCGCTCCCAGCACGAAGTGATAACGGAATAAGCGGTACTCGAACTCGTCTAAACTTCTGCGTGAGACCAGGCAAAAGTCGGCGATATACTCTTCGTCTTTTCTGCCCCATGTCATGGGCCGCTGCCGGCCGCGTTGAGGTTCCAACCCGACCTGGCTAAAATGCCGCTCCTGCGTCGCGCAACTAACGAAGCGTCGATAGCAGACCCGAAAAATCGATCGTAAGACGCAATTACAAGGGGCCAAGACGTCTCTTCTTCCCAAACGCAATCCCGAACCGTGGCAGTGCGCGCACTGATGCATGGCAAACGCCAGCGTTTCCGACCGTGACCACTCCATCCAAATGTCCTCCCGTCAGGCTGCTCTCGGTCAAGAAGAGCAGTCAATTCGGCACTCGCCTTACTTGAAGTACTGGCGTTGCCGACATGGGGTATAGTACGTCCATTACCCGATGAAAGTCAAACATTATTTCCTAATTCGTTGATAATCTCGGAGTAAACCCTTAGGACATCGCCGGCGGTTGTGTCCCAGCTGAAGCGCTTTGCGTGCATCGGGCCAGCCCAAGACAAGGCCTCCCGGCGATTCCGGTCCAGAAGCAGTTCCCGCAAACCCCTGGCGATATCGAAGACATTATCCGGAGTAACCAGTTCCGCCGCGTCGCCCACCGCCTCCACCAGGGAAGGAAGATTGGAGGCCACAACCGGAGTTCCGCAGGCCATCGCCTCCAGCGGAGCCAGCCCGAATCCTTCATTCAGCGATGGGAAGGCGAAGATTGTGGCGGCGCGGTAGAAAACCCTCAGCGTTTCGGAAGGAACAAATCCCAGGAAGCGCACGAACGGCTCCACGCGAGTGGCAATGACGGCCCGCCGAACGGAAGGATTTCCGGAAAGCTCGTCGCCGATGATGACCAGGCGAAGATCCTTGATACTCGGGATGATTCTCGAATTCGCAGCGCACCACCGCGAAGGCCTCCACCAGGCGCGGAACGTTCTTCTGCGGCCGGACGGTGCCTGCATACAGGATGAACGGCCAGCCAATCGAATAGCGCTCCAGCACCTGCTGCTCGTGCGCGGAATCGACGTGATTGCTGGTGAAGGCCGGATCGGGGGCGCTGTAAATGGTGCGGATGCGGTCGGGAGGAATGGGCAGCACAGCTTCCAGGTCGCGCCGGGTGGAATTGGAAACCGCGATCACGCGGGCGGCGCGCAAAGCCCCGCGGCGGTAGCGCTCCTCGTGCAAGCGTGCCGCGCAGGTCGCTGCGCGACCGGAACAGCACGCTGCTCATGTCGTGGATGGTGACCACGTAAGGCCGCGGCATCCAATATGCCACCGAATTTAACGGAATGTGATAAAGATCCGCATGGAAACGCCGCAGGAAATGCGGAAAAGTGATGTTATGAGCCAGGTCCGTATCCGGCCGTTCGTATGCGACGGAATTGAAATTCGGGCCAAGTCTGGAAATTGCCGGCCGATTTTCCTCACGCGCGATCAATGTATACCGATTTTTGCGATCCAGCCGCGCCAGCGCGGTCACCAGGTTGCGGATGTAGGTGCCGATGCCGAAATCGCCCCAGCGGCGCACATCAATGACCGCATGAAATGGGGCGGCGGCGCGAACGGGAGCTGCGGGTTGCAACGGCATCGGATGATCTCGCCGGTTTAGCGCGTGGCCGCGGCGCCAGTCTTCCAGGCATACAAGGGAAACCGTTCGGTCAGGACCGCGACCTTCGCCGCACTTCCGCGAGGACGCTTTCGTTCGCGACATTTTCGAGCACGCGCACAATCAATCCGCCCACCTCGCGCATTTCCGGCTCGCGAAATCCGCGCGTGGTCACCGCCGGACTGCCGAAGCGCATCCCGCTGGGATTCAGCGGCGGATTGATATCGAACGGGATCGCGTTCTTGTTGGCGGTGATGTAGGCGCGGTCCAGCGCGGCTTCGGCTTCCTTTCCCGCGCACTCCCTTGGCGAACACGTCCACCAGCATCAGGTGCGTGTCGGTGCCGCCGGAAACCACGCGGCATCCGGCCTCGGCCAGCGTCGCCGGCCAGAGTGTTGGCGTTGGCCAGAACCTGGCGCGAGTACTCCACGAATTCCGGCGTCATGGCCTGCCCGAAGCACACCGCCTTGGCCGCGATGATGTGCACCAGCGGCCCACCCTGCGTTCCCGGAAACACGCTGCGGTCGATCGCCGCCGCATATTTTTCCTTGGCCAGAATCATGCCGCTGCGCGGACCGCGCAGCGTCTTATGCGTGGTGGAGGTGACGATGTCCGCGTACGGGCAGGGGTTGGGATGCAGCCCCGCGGCCACCAGGCCCGAAAAATGCGCCATATCCACCAGCAGCATCGCGCCCACGCTGTCCGCGATCTGGCGGAAGCGCGGAAAATCCAGCGTGCGCGGATAGGCGCTGCCGCCGGCGATGATCAGTTTGGGCCGGTGCTCTTCGGCCAGCCGGGCCAGTTCGTCATAGTCGATGCGCTCATCCTCGCGGCGCACCCCGTAGGGCACGATCTGGTACGTCTTGCCCGAAAAATTCAGCTGATGTCCGTGCGTCAGGTGGCCGCCGTGGGCCAGGTTCATGCCCAACACCACGTCGCCGGGTTGCAGCACCGCCGCGTACGCGGCCTGGTTGGCCTGCGATCCGGAATGCGGCTGCACGTTGGCATATTCCGCGCCGAACAGCTTCTTGGCGCGGTCGCGCGCCAGATTTTCCACGATATCGGTGTATTCGCAGCCGCCGTAATAACGCTTGCCCGGATAGCCCTCGGCGTACTTGTTCGTGAACACGCTGCCGGCTGCTTCCAGTACCGCCTCGGAAGTAAAGTTTTCGCTGGCGATCAGTTCCAGGCGCGAATTCTGACGCTCCGTTTCCGCGCGGATCTGCGCATAAATCTCCGGATCCACTTCAGACAGCGGCCGAGCCATGCGTTCCTGCTCTGTAGGAAGGTGTCCTGTCATAAGCCCTCCGCCACCATTTCCATCGCCGCGATCTTCTCCACGCGCCGCTCATGCCTGCCGCCGTCAAACGGCGTTTCGAGGAAGATTCTGGTCAGCTTCGCGGCGGTGGGGGCGTCGATAAATTTCTCGCCGAAGGTCAGCACGTTGGCGTTGTTATGCGCGCGCACCAGCCGGACTTCCTCCGCATTCGTGCCCAAAGCCGCGCGGATTCCATGAACCTTGTTGGCCGCGATGGACATGCCGATCCCTGTGGCGCACACCAGCACGCCGCGATCGGCCTCGCCCGCGGCCACTTGCTGCGCCACCTTCCGAGCGTAGTCGGGGTAGTCGGCCGGCGCAGTCGAGTCCGTCCCTAAATCGGCAACTTCGTAGCCGGCCGCGCGCAGATCGTCGCGCAAATCGTTCTTGAGGGTAAATCCGGCGTGGTCGGCTCCAATCGCAATTCGCATGGCTTGGATCTCAATTTTAGCATCCGTTAAGGTGTTCCCCTTGTATGCCGCGTGAGCAATAACGTTTAGAATTGGCTGGAGGAGCTTTTTGTGGCCCGAACTTTGCTCCTTCTTGGATTTTGCTCCCTGGCGCTGGCGCAGTCTCAGCCAGGCGTGGACTGGCGTTTCGCTCACCCCGACGCGGACCTGAAGATGACCCTGAACGTCCAGGCGCTGGTGAACTCGCCGTCGATTGCGAAGGCCATCGAGCAGAGTAAAGCGCAGGCCAAGGACAACGCCGCGCAAATCCAGTTCGCGCTGGCGCATACTGCAGACCTTCGATCGCATCTCCGTATCGGTGCGCCAAAAGGCGGCGGTCCCGACGGCAAGCTGCCGCAAGTCGGCAAGAGCACCGCCAGGAAAGCCGCCAGTGATATGGATGTCCTGGTGCAAGTCACCGGCACCTTCGATCCGCAGTCGATCGCGAGCTTTTTTCCCAGCACCGGCGCCAGCAAGGTGAAGGTAGTGGGTCCGCACACTCTCCTGATCGGAGAAGGGGATTCGTTCGCGCGTGCCGCGGAGCGGATCGCCGCCCCGCCGTTGCAAAGTGATGACCCGGTGCGCGGGGATGATAGTGACTTCTGGATCTCCGCCAACTACGCCTTTCTTGCCCGGCAGGCCAGCGGAGCCAACCAGCCGCTGCCGGCGCTGTTCCAGAGTCTCCGCGACGTTTCCATCGGTCTCAATTTGGGCGGTCTCAATTTGGGCGACGCCCCCGAAATCAACATGCTGCTGACCGCCTCCGACGCGGCTGGCGCGGGGGAAATCCTCAAGACCTTCCAGGACGCGGTGGTGCAGTTGGCGCAAGCCACTCCCATGGCCGGCGCGGCCGCCAAGGCGCTGACGATGAAACAGGACGGCGCAAAAATCCGCTTGCATTTCGTGGTGCCGCCGGAGCTGGTTGCCTTCGGCCAGCAAATGGCACAGCAACAGGCGGCGGCCTCGGGAGGCTTGCCCGCGCAACTGCTGCCGTTGCTGGGAACCCTCGGATTGGGCCGCGCCCCCGCGGCCGCCGCACCCGCGCCGCCCCCGCAGAACGGCGGCAAGATCGTGATCTACGGGCTCGACGACGGTCCCAAGGAGATCCCGCCTCCGAAGTAGCCCGCGCCCGGTCCGCCGCGAGATCGCCGATGAGATCCGCCGAGCGCTCACGCCCTCATTGTCCTCAAGGAGAGGCTTCCGCGCGATTTGCCTCGGGCGAGGCTTTGCCGTAGTCTGAAGCCATGGAAGTCCATTTCGCCGCCGAACTGCAAGCCAAGCTCGACGAACTGGTTATCGAGACTGGCCTTACACCCGACGAGCTTCTTGCGGACGCCATGGCTGGTTACGTTGCCGAGCTTGCGCAGACGCGCGAAATGCTCAACAGCCGTTACGACGACCTGAAAAGCGGCAGAGCGGAACTCATCGACGGCGAGGAAGCCTTTTCCCGCCTAAAAGCGAGAACCGAGGCGCAACGCAACCGCCCGGCATGAGCAGCGGCTACGAGTTAAGCTAAAGGTGATATTAAACATGTTGCAGCCGTTACCCTACAGGCAATACCGCTGGATTATCGCAGACCCAGAGTGGCTCGGCGGCAACTCGCGATTCTGCGGCACGCAGTATCTGTCTCGCATATCCTAGAATGCCTTGGGGCTGGGATGAGCCTCGATGAAATAAACTGAAAGCTTCGGAGGAGGGATCTCTCCCGAAGCGATTCAAGAAGCGCTTCAGGTGGCCTCCGAGCTGGCTGACCGACCTTGTGTGGCTGCTTGACGCGAACCTCGACATCCGCGTGGCGAGAATTCTCCAGGAGTTAGGTGTCCAAAGTCGTACCGCCGAGAGCCTGGGATGGAAGGCGCTCTCAAACGGAGAATTGGTATCGGCAGCGGTGGCCAAGGGATTCACATGTCTGCTCACGCGTGACGGGCTGTTTGCTGAGTCGGCGGCGCGGGCGCTCCGTCAATTCCCGGAATTCGCGCTCGTAGTGATCCGCTTGCCGCAACAAAAATGGCCTGCCTACGGAAACGTATTTCGACAGGCATGGAAGATCGAGCCCATCATACCGTCGCGAGGCCAAGTAATCCGATGGCCGTAGCGCGACCTTCGCTACACAGCCTCCCTCGCCGCAGGATCAGCGTTCGAGGTGGCTGCTCCGGGCGGTTTGCGGAGTGCAGAACCCGCTGCTCCACCTTCTACAGGACCCGGCGGGCCGGGCACCTCCGGCGCCGGCGTCTGCGAAGCTGAGGAAGACCGCGGGCCTTCCGGACGAGATTCACGAGAGGTGCGTTGTCACGCAGAAGAAACAGCTCTACTTCATGAGCGTCATGCGATAGACATCCGTGACCCGGCTATCAAGTGCCCCAGCAACGCCTCTTAACTCCGTACCAAATTCCTCCATCTCGCGCCGGTGAACTCCCGTGCCGCTGTAAGCACTGTGAACACGAGAATCACCAAGATGAAGTACGCCGATGCTCCCTCCGTGTAAGTCAGAAGCACCGCGATTCGGCCTGCTGGACAAGACCTGGGAAATTCTCACTGGCTAAGATTCCCGAGACTATAGCCCAAGAAGCCCCACAGGTTAACGCCCTGAGCGGCCTGCCCAAACGACGAGGGCTGTACCTTCTGAAGAGCTAGAAAGTCGAACGCAAAAGTCACAGACGTCACCGCGACGGTGTACAGCCAGGCTAGAATGAGGTAAAGGTCGTACGCCCGGCTACGGGTAACCCATCCGAGTTTCTCCATGACGATGTCGGTTAGGGCGCGTAGGACGTACAAGCTGGCTGGGTTTTGAGGAACCGTCGCCCCCGGCGGCTGCGATCCAGCGACGTTTGGGGACTCGGCGCGTGGTCGAACTGCCCCTTCTGGACGGACCCCTTGAACTTCCGCAGGAGCGCCGAAAGCTCGGACATGCAACCGGCGCAATACGCGTTGCGGAAGCTGCGATACAAATGGACAACGAGGAGCACCGCGAAGCCCGCCATCGACAGAGCAGCAGAGCTCTCTGGGAGCTGGCTACGATAGCCAACCCCGATAACGCCGCGATCGTGTATGTCAAGAACGTCGCCGGAAACTGGAGACTGCGCGATAAATGACGGGCGCGAAAGCAATGATTAACGGCCAGCGCTTGAAAGCCGTCAGAGGGAGCTTCCAAAAC
>CAVXWB010000076.1:0-27624 GCA_963765185.1 Bryobacterales bacterium | reverse complement strand
GCGATGTGACAATCCCAACTCTGGCAGAATCTCTCGAAAAACGCAAGAGCTATTTGCGGCGGTTTTTGCGGCCTGAATTCGGCGGATTTACTCTGTAACCACCGAAGAGAAGACCGCTCTTGTCCACACTGATCGCATACACATATCCGACGCCGCAAGCCTTCCCGCCTGATTCGCAGCCGCATGGCGCTGCCAGGCTGCGGCGCGGTCGGCGCGCGCTTGCTGCGCCCCGATTCTTCATACACACTTTTTCAGTGGCCCATCCGATTCCGGCGTCCGGCCACTTCTGTGTTCACAACTGTTCGAAGGAAACCCTATGACCTAACAAAAAGAAAACCCGCCTGGAGGCGGGCCTTCTAAAAACTGAAACTGCTAGAGCAGCGATGTGCAATCCCTACTCTGGCAGAATCCCCAAAAAACGCAAGTGCTTTTTGCGGCGGTTTTTTGCGGCCTGAATTCCGGCAGGTTTTCTCATAACCAAGGAGAAAACCATGCACTCATATCGACAGACGACCGCCACCGATTGAAGCGGTCGTGCAGCGAACGCCTCGCCGCGCGGATCGGCCGTGACGCGGCATCCGCATCGAACAATGTCCCCTCCCCCGCCGCGATGTTCAAAGACGAAGACCGCGCGGCGAGCGTTCGCTGCGATCCTGCCACCTGCCCGCCGAAGCCGAAGACCCCGGCATGCGCCGCCGCGCGACAGCGGCGCTTATGTGCCGGAGATGTCCGCGCGCATCGAGGACGACCGCAACCTGACGGACGGCGCGCGGCGCTGCGCCCGCAAGCTGGCGGAATACGTCTACCGGAAGAACCGCGCGGCCCGCGCCGGCGACATCACCGTCACCTGGCTGATGCGCGCGCTCGGCAAGTCGCGCCGCACCGTGCAGCGCTACCTGCGTCAGCTTGAACGCGAAGGCTATATCGCTGTCGAGGTCGTCCACGCCCGCACGCGGATGTGCGCCGGATTGTTCGTCGAACTGCTGGCCCCGCTGCTTCCAAGGCATCACCGGCAAAAATGGCCGCAGAAGCTAATGGATTCAGATGCGCCACAAATGTCACAGAACAATAGACCCAGATATAAATACAGCCGTGAATCATGGGCGCTTCGCTGCATGGACGGTGTGTTTCGTTCCTTTATGAAAACGCTTCCCCCTCTCCCCGCGCTTCCCGATCACCGTCTGATCTCCAGTTTTCGAAGAAAGTTGCTTGGCGAGTGTATGCCTGTGGCGGGTGCCGTGGAAGAACGTCTCAAGCCCCTTCCCATAGCATCCGGATCATACAGGCGTATGACGTGTTTGGTTTAGCGGTATCGGGCATCTTATCCGACGACACAGCGTTTCTCTGGCTGAAAACCACCACCAGTACCGCATACGCAGACCGCATCGACCAGCGGTCTGCGCCTGTGTTTTCTTGGTTTTGCCCGCCAGGACCTAACGGTAGTCTCCGTGCATCTATACAACCGTAGGTGTTAACCCGGTTTTAAGGGGAGAGGCCTCAGGATCAAAGTATGATCCTCAAAGGCAATCAACGCGGCGGAGGCCAGCAGATGGCCGCCCACCTGATGAACTCGTTCGACAACGAGCGCGTTGAAATCGCCGATGTGCGCGGCGCCGTGGCGCAGGACCTGTCCGGCGCTTTTGCCGAGTGGGCCGCCGAGGCCCGCGGCACAAGTGCCAGAAATTCCTTTACAGCCTTTCCCTCAATCCTGATCAGCCCCAGGGGCGCCTCACCCGCGAACAATATCTTGAGCTGCTCGACCGGACCGAGCGCAGCCTGAAGCTGGTCGGCCAGCCGCGCGCCGTCGTGTTCCACGAAAAGCGCGACAAGGATGGCGTGCTGCGCGAACACTGCCACGCCGTCTGGTCGCGCATCGACACCGACAAAATGAAAGCCGTGCAGATCGTCGCACGACCGGCTGAAGCTGCGCACCGTCGCGCAGGAATTCGCCCGCGACCACGGGCTGGAATTGCCGGACGGCATGAAGCCGGGCAACAGCAAAGGACAGCCGCAAGGACCGCTTCAACGACCGCGCCGCACAGGAAAATCTCGGCGAGAAGCAGCAGCAGGAACGCACCGGCGTCTCCAAAGAGGAACGCATGGCCGAAATCGCCGGCTGCTGGACGGGCACAACCAACGGCGCCGCCTTCGTCCACGCGCTTGAGAGCAAGGGTTATTTCCTCGCCCGCGGCGATCAGCGCGATTACGTCGTCGTCGACGCCTACGGCGAAATCCACAGCCTCTCGCGCCAGCTTTCAGGCGTGCGAAGAAGAAGGAACTGCTGGACCGGCTCGTCCGATCACCCGCCCGCCCGCCTGCGCGACGTCGAAACCGCGCAGGCGCAGGCGCGGGAAAAGCTGCAGGAACGCCGGAAGGCGACAGCAGCGAAAGCGACCGAGGGAAACAAACAAGAGCCGTCACGCAGCGAAGCCGCGGCCGGGATCGAAAAAAGAATTGCAGCCCTGCATCCCCGTCAGCAGCAGCGCCGCGCCGATCTGGACAAGCACCGCCTCGATCTTCACGCCCGGCAGTTCCGCGAGCGCGCCGCGCTGCGCGACCTGCAGGCCGACCGCCATGCCGAGGTGTCGGCCGAGCGCCAGCAAAAGCAGCCCAAGGGCCTCGCGGCGTTCCTGACGCGGATCACCGGCATCGGCCGCTTCGTCGCGTGGGCGCAGGACAAGGCCGACAGCAGGCGTCAAGCCGCGCACCGGCGCGAGACAGATGCGCTCATTCGCCACCACACCCGCGAACTGAAGGAAATGGAGCGCCACTACAGCGCGCTCGACCGGCTGGAAAAACGCGAGAACCGCGCCGCCGCCAACGCCGGGCTGCGCCAAGAATACAGCAAGCTGCGCGCGCGGTCCTTCGCGCTGAAGCCGGAATTCGACAAGGCATTGACGCGGACGGAGCCCGCCGGAACGGGAGGTGGAGGAAGCAAGACCCCCGCCCTTTTCAACCGCCTCGCCTCCGGCATCGGATTGACCAAGGGCGACCTGCAGGCCGCCTTCGAACGCGCGACCGCCGGCAAGACCGTCCGCAAGGAAGACACCGATACGGCGGGTCACGCGCCGGTTGATGCCGAGAAACTGGAACGCGCGCGTCAGCTTCGCGACGAACTCAGCAGCCGGCAGCCGCGTCCCGGCCCCGACCGGGACCGGGAGCGGTGATCCTCGATTAGAGGTTTGGGCGCAGGATGCGGCGTTGCCTCTGCACCGTGCGGATATCTTCGAGCTGTGCGTAATCCTTGCGCTTCCGCTGTTCGCAGCATCCGATATCCCTGCGGATTTCCGCCGTCAGCGCATCCAGCCGACGGTTGTTCACTCTCCACATCGCTGCTTTAGAAAAAATCAGTTTCATGTTTTCCTCCTGTGTTGAGGCCCCGGCATGGAGCCTTTCATGAGGAAGCGGACGCCCGGAGCACAGCCGGACTGTCAACGAATTGCACGGTCACTCGGCGCGGTCTGTTCGTTGCACAGGCCCGGATGGCTTCGGGCAGCGTACATTCTGAAAAGGCCCTGACGGCCAAGACACGGAGGGAAACTGTTTTTACTGATTATTAACGCAGAGGTTGTACGATTGATAAAACACAACCGGAACGGGGATCGGGATGACAATTCAGCTTGTGAGAAAACCGCCGATCGGCAACATCAAGAGCGAACGCCTGAAGATCACGCTCGCTGGGAACCACACCATGAAGCAGAAAGCCTGCATGCTCATGCAGGTCAAATTCTGGCTGCATCAGGAGCACGGCATCGATAACGCCGGTCCCACCGATGTTTACCTGTCCCTGCTCGATCCCGACCGGCTATCCCCTGACAACTTTCCGCAACGAGCTTTCCGTCTCCGACTACAACCTCGTTATCGATTCTCCCTATCACTGCGCGGCTGATTCGTACCAGCCCTGATCACTTCCTCGTTCTCGTAATCATAGGTTTCGCCGTCTTCGAGGATGATGGTTTCCGTTCCGGCGTCCACGCATTCGCGCCACATCAGGAACCTGAATATTTCTTCCCACCGCGCCTCGCCGGCCGTGTCGCCCGCCGCATGACATTCGTGCACCTTTTCGCGTGCTTCTTCAAATGCCGGTCCGCGCCCCGCCGCCTCTACGTCGGCTTCATGCTTCGTCGCGGCGTCGTAGACTGCGCGCTTTACCACTACCGGCCCCTCGCCCGTATCGTCGTCTTGGTTGTAGGCCATGGTCCCGGGTCCGCCGATGTCCCGCTTGCGGCCATCATAACCGATCACGGACATTGCCGGGTGCGCCGTTTCAGCGGTTCATGCGCTCGTGTCCCGTGCCATTGTTTCCTTCGTCGCGCCGGAATCCATTCATGCCAGCCTTTATCCGTGAATTTCTGCCTGAAAACCGGCCCTGATGGACGTGCGTGCTGACGCACCAAGAACAAAAACGGCTGTCCCCGGCGGGCGCATCCCCTCCGTTTTTATTCTTGCGTCCGGTCCGCTTTCGCAGGGCTAACCGAAATCACAGGCTGGCATTGAAGCCGGCCCGAACAGAAAAGGAAACCAAATGTCACTCAAGAACACGAAGAAAAACGAAGCCGCTGAAACGAAGAATCCCCCGGTCGGAAAAGTCCGCGTCGGCCTGATCACGGCCAGCATCTGGGAAAACCAGACGGACAAGGGAACCTTCCACAACGTCACCTTCGAGCGCCGCTACAAGGACGGCGACCAGTGGAAAAGCTCGCACAGCTACAACGCGGACGATCTCCTGGCTCTCGCCAAGGCGGCGGACCTGGCCCACACCAAAATCGTCGAAGCCCGCAACGCGGACGCCGAATGAAACACGGCAGCGGCGGCTCGCACGGGCCGCCGCTGTTTCCCAGCTTCAACCCTTTATAGGAGATGACACGATGCAAAAACTGACAGACGCACTGCCGAATACCGACGCCATGGATACCGTGGAACTGATGACTCACGGGGAAATCGGCGACTATCCGCGATGAGTCGACCGATCCCGGCTGGCGCAATGCGGTGTCCCGCCGCATTGTCGAGGTGACCGACGAGGACGAGAACCTGATTCCCGAATTCGTCTCGCTTGATGATCGATCGTATCCAGGATTCAGGCGTTAGCGGCTCTCAGCCTCGGCTGATCCGCGTCTAAGTCCCCGCCAGGGGCGAGGCGGCGGTCCTTCGGGACCGCCGCCTTCATCTTTTCATTCCCGCCCGCCCGTTCGGGACTCCGCCCTCACGCCCCGAAGCAGGGCCGCTCCGCGGCGACACAACCGCTTTAAGAGCGCTATGATCAAAGCACGTATGGCGGAGCCTGAGCGCACGACATCGTTTGCCAAAAGCGTCGAGGGACTGCACAAGGAAGAATCCGCCCTCGACCGCGCCCGCTCGCTGCGCGACCAGTTCACCCACGCCCAGGAACAGAACAACGAAAAGCAGAAGCCGCGCGAGGCCGAAAAGCCGCAGGACGGAACAACGAGAAGTCCGGCTCGCAGATGGTCAGGAGTGACGCGCCGGTCCTGCGCCCGACGCCGAACGGCCCGATGCGCCAGATGGCCGACCGGCAGGCGGCCCAAAGCAGGCTGTCGAAGGAGCGCATCGACTCGGCGCGGAAACTTCAGGAAGCCCAGCAGATGCGCGACGCGTTCAAGGAGCGGCAGCAGAAATCCCCCGATCACGGCCACGACCGCGAGCGGTAGCTAAACCGGAGTTCATTTGTTCTTTTGAGTGGTTTTGCCAGCTGGATTGGCCGGGCTGCCCCTGGCTGGTTCTTCAGCAACTTCATCGGGTCGAAATCCCGATGCTCGAAATCGTAATTTGACTTGTCTTCCCGTGCCTTCTCTGCGGCTTTTTCGTTCTGGTTTCTCATAACCGCTTGGGCGACCACGAGCAACAGCACCAGCCCGACCGCAACACAGGCGATCAGTTTCCAGTGCGCGGCGAACCAATTTCCCGGATGTAGCCGCGGCCCCGGTTCCACGCTAACCGCCGGCTGGGGTGTCGCGACGACTGGCTCCGGGATCTCCGGCGGCTGCGGTTTCGCTGCGACCGGCTTCGGAATCTCCGGCACCGGCGCGATTACGGGCTGAACGGTAGGCGGCGTGATTACAAGCTGAGCCGCGCCCTTCACCGCCACGGGCGCGCGCGCCGGTCCGACGCCATAATTCAGCAGTTCGGCGTCGATCCCGGACAGCGCGAGTTTCTTCCAAAGCGCGAGGCTGCCGAAGGCGACCAGCGGCACGAGCATGACGCCCGAGCGCATCACGATCATCGCCAGCAGCGACGCTGCGGCGAGGACCGCGAACACCAGAACCGCCCCTCGCGCGGAATTACGCTTGTCCGTCAGCACCTTCTGCTTGTCGGCCACCCGCCCCTTGACCGTCCTGCAGAATTCCCGCAACTCCGCAAACGGGTCGATTGCGTCCGCGTCGTCGCCGTAGTAGAGCACGGAAAACAGCCGCGCCTGCAGATCGCCCGGAACCGGCCCAATCATTCCGGCGCACGGCACCCTGATGACAGCCGCCTTCAACCCATTGACGGCAACGACCGAGGCGGCTTCAGCGCCGGTCGCCGCCAGCTGCCCCTGCTTGACCGACCATGCGCCAATACTCAGCCCGAAATTTGTCCACGATACGCCCAGTTGACGGCTTTCCACATAGAGCTCTTTCGGCCCGCTGAAGGGATAATCGGGGTTCGGATCGAACAGCCCCATGAACTGGAAATCCTCGTAGTAATTCACGCGGCGCAGCGCCACCGGCGGCGCGCCGGAGATCACCACGAGCGCCAGCCCCGGATAGGCCGGATGCCCCGGTCGTCGACACGCGCGAACAGCTGCCCGATTTCATCGGGCGTGACGAGCGCGCGCTTCTGGATGGTCTCGCTCGACCCGTCGCGTGCGCGATTGCGATGTGCCCTGCGTCGTGCCTTCCGTTTCGCTGACGCCCGATGTCTCTGACGTCCCGTCGGTCTGCGACCGCGACGTGCCGTGCGAAACCCCGTCCGAGCGCCCCTCGTTCCAGCCCTTCGAGCCGCCGGTGCTCAGGGAATCGGACCAGCTCCGGCTGTCGTTTTTCTGCACATTCGCCTTGCCGAAGCCGCCCACCAGAAACAGCGACGTGGGCGTCCATGACCGCCCGTCGTTGTAGGTCTTGCCCTTGGTTCGCGACCAGTTGCTGCCCCCGGACGTTCCCGACGACACCGAACTGTTGGTGCCTTCGTTCTCCGAGGTGCCCGTCGACGACGAGCGCCCGCGGCTCTCCGAGCGCGACACGCTGCGCGATGTGCTCTCGGATTCGGAGGTGCTGTCGCTCGCCGACCGCACCTCGCGGATAACCTCGGTCTCGCCGATCAGCTTCGAGACATAGTCGCGCGAGAAATTATCCTCAAGGTTGAAGAACATCTTCAGCCCCGAATTGGCGAGGAAGGTTTCCCAGTTGTCCTTGTACACCGCCTTGAGCTGCTCAAGGCTCTGAAGGACGAAGAAAAGCTTGACGCCGTACCCGGCGATCTGGGCGGCGGCGGTCTCGACCACCTCCATCCGCTTCAGCCCCGCGAATTCGTCGAGGACCATCAGGATCGGATGGCCGGTTGCTGGGCGCCCCGTCACCTTCTCCATTTCGGTGACGGTCAGCGAGATCATCATGCGCAGCCAGCGGTAATGGGTATTCATGTACCGCTGTGGCAAACAGAGGTAAAGACTGAGCCCCTCGGGGCGCGTCTTCAGCTCCGACAACTGGAAATCCGACGCCTCAAGCAGGCGCTGCATCGCCGGGCTGTCGATGAACTCCGTGTTCCGGTTCGCCACCTGCAGGACCGATTCATACTGCTTCGGGGAATTGATCAGCATGTTGGTGAACGAATCGCCCGCGCCCGCGATCAGCCCGTCAAAAGCCGGGTTATTGGATAGCCCCGTCCACAGCAACCCGTGCGCCGGCGGAAGATCCTTCTCGCCCGCTTCTTTCAGGGCGTCGACCGATTCCCAGTCGCCCCGCGTGATCAGTTTTCGCAGGGTCACAAGGTTTCTGCGCCCCTCGTATTGGGGCGAAGTGAGGACGTGAAGGAGCAGCCCCTTGACCATCGAGCGCGCTGATTCATCCCAGAAGGGATCGTTGGTCCCGCCCTCGTGAACAACGACGATGGCGTCGGCGATGCGGCCTGCTTCGTCGACGGTTTCCTCGGCTTTGGGGTCCAGAGTGTCGAGCGGGTTGAAGCGCCCGCGCAGACTATCCGTCGACCTGGGCGGACTGGAACGGATCGAGAACCTTGACGGTCTGGCCCATGCCTTTGCAGTGGGTCGAACCACCGCCGCGGCGCGCGGCTGTGATGGTCGCGTTTTCGCCCTTGGGATCGACGACGCAGAGGGAACCGGGCCATGTGACGAGCGCCGGGATGATGCTGGTAGTACCTTTGCCGCCCCGCGATCCACCAACGAGGCAGACATGACGGTCATCCAGATAGCCGAGCGGCAGGCGGCCTTCACTGCCCGAACGACCGAGCCAGACGGTCCCCTCGCGGTACGGATAGCGTTCCTCGACCTCGTCCGGGATCAGCCCACGCCGCTGTTGCAATGCGCATGGTCATAGTCTGAGGTATTAATCAATGATACGCCCCTAACGAATAATTAAGCTATTCGGGCAACAATCCCTTGCGAACGGAGGCCTGGCGATCGTATGATGTGGTTTAGTCAATTCATTCCGGTTTTGTTCTACCGGAACCCCCCAGCAAAAGCCATCACGTTACCGTTCGCAAGATGTGCGGCGGTTATACCGCCGACGCTCCCTGACGGTCGCTCATCTTGGCAAGGGGGTAGCTTCGCCCCCCGTTGCATCCCCCAGAGCAGAGCCTTCGGCCGCTGCACCCGACCAGGAGAGCCTTCGTGCCCTCCATGGACCTCCAGACCGGGAGAGACTTCGCTCTCTCCCTGGACCCTCTTCGACCATGGGCCTTGCCCCGTGGACCCGCGCCGGATGCGTTCCGCCCCTGCCCCCCTGACCCACCCTGCGCGGATTGGATGCCTGTCCCGCCGAAGCCTCGGCGAAGGCGGACGCGCCCGACCGGAGAACAAAACATGATAGGCAAAAAACGCAGCGAAAAACGCAAGCGCACGATCCTGCGCCCTGCCCGTTTCACGCCGGAGGAAGCCGCCCGGTTTGACGCCAAGGCCGCGCCCTACGGCGGAGCCAGCGCCTTCATCCGGTATCTCGCCCTCGACCACCCGTTGCCCCGCAGCAAGGTCGAACTCCAGCTGCTCTCGAAGGTGCTGGCCGAGATGGGCAAGATCGGCTCGAACATCAACCAGATCGCGCATCGCTACAACATGAGCGAGGGACGCCCCTCCGGCAACATCGAGGGCGCATTGGAAGCCGCCCTGAACGAGCTGCTGGAATGGCGCATGGCGCTGATGCAGGCGCTCGGCTATGAGCGCAACCGCAAGCCCCGCGACTGATCACCGTTCGCGGTCGTGGTCCTGCTGTTTGCCGGCAGCCATCTTGGCCTTCAGGTCGTCGCGCAGCTTTTCCGCCCGGTTCTTGGAATACGCATCATCGACAAGGCTCTTGGCATGCTCATTCTGAAATTTTCTCATTGCATGCAAGCCTTCATATGAGAAGCGCTTATCATCGTCCAGAAGCGCCTCTTGCTCCTTCTCGCCGGCCGCCAGGTTCTCGCGCAATTTTCCCTCAAGCCGTATCCTCGTCTCCGGCGGCAGCGCATCGAGCTTTTCTTGGTATGCCGCGATGCTCTCTCGGAAGCGCAAGTGGAAATCATATTCCTCGCGCTCATCGGGCGACAGCGCGTCGAGCATTTTGCGGTTCAGTTCCAGGAAGCGCTCTTGGTGATCGCCGGGATTGTTTTCATCCTCGCCCATAATCCGCTCATCCTCGCGCCCAGTTCCATCATCGGCCTTGTGAAGCCCTGCTTGCGCCCCGATGCGAACTCATTCTAAGCCCCTGTGCGCTCCGCCGGCAAAGCCGATTTCGTATTGACCTTGCCTTAACCTCACTCTTATGAGCGCAACCGCAAGCCCCGCGACGACTGATCAGCGTTCCCGGTCGTGATCCTGCTGTTTGCCGCCCGGCATTTTAGCCCGCAGATCGTCGCGCAGCTTTTTCCGCCCGGCTCTTGCCGTACGCCTCGTCGACGGATTGCTTGATATCGGCTTCTTCCTTTTCGATCAGCCCCGTCAGCCCCTCGAACGAAAACTTGTCATGATCGTTCAGATAATCCGTGCGCCCCTTCTCATGCGCCGCGAACTTCTCCCGCCAGTGGCTCTCGAACTCCTTGCGCTGGTCTGGCGACAGCGCGTCCAGCTTCTCGCGGTGATCCTTCATGCTGTTGCGAAAGCGCCAGTCGGGGTCGTTGGGCCTGTCCAGCAGGGCGTTCTTGACGATCTGCCCCGAATCGAAATGCAGGAATTCATTAAGGCTCATGTGCTTTCCCTGCGTTGAGAGGTTGTAGAAATCGGGCTCTTTCTCCTCCAGCTCTGCGGTTTCTTTTTCCTCCCGCCGAAAGCGATTCCTCAGCAGATCTTCTGTCTTGGCGCGATCGTCAGCGGGGAGGTCCTTAATCTGCTCCAGGTATCCACCCATCTGGTCGTTGAAGCGCTTTTCAAAGTCCCTCCATTCCGGTTTAAAGCGTTCCTCGTTGTCCATAGGACCTCCTGCGGGGAATTATAGGTCCGTCGACGGACCGCTGTCACGACGTCCCGGCGATTTCATCTTGACCGGCGCCCTTCCGGTAACATCGAGGGCACCCTTGAAACCGCCCTGAACGAGCTGCTGGAATGGCGCATGGCGCTGATGCAGGCGCTCGGCTATGAGCGGAACCGTAAGGAGCCCAAACAGTACCGCCCCCACTTTCTCATTCCGCCCCCAGGGGCGGACGCCGGGGCGAGAGAGTTCCTCGCACGACGGCCAAGACAGACCGCCTCCCTGTAAGAGGGTTTTCAAAACACACCGCTGAAAACCGCCCTCGGGCATCCCCTTCGGTCTCCCCTTTGCGCGTAGCGAGCGCCGAGTCGTGTCGCCCTCATTGTCTACTTGTCTACTTTGATACAACCCGGCTATGCACAAATGCTCGTCGTCGACGGCAGGGCCTGCCCGGTTTCAGTTCCCCATCCGCTCAGGCAGCCGTGCCGTTCATCATCGTCCCCCCGATGCCCGGCGGCCCCGCCTGATTGTCTACTTGTCTGATTTGCGACAACGCTACAACGAGCAAATCCTATGCCTGTGAAAGCCCCTGCCCGTTGACCGCGCGTTTCTTTGGGGCTATCTTCTACTTGTAGACAACGAGCGAATCAGCCTTCCTGTCAATTCGGAAACGCTCGCTGCCGCACAGTCTCGAAGTCCCGAACCCTCCTACGCTCGCAGTCGCCAACTCAGGAATCCAGCTTCTCTCCATCTCTCACTGTCCAGAATTCTCGGGCGCTCCAACGCTCACAATCTCCAAATAGACATGTATACAACTCCCGTTCTCTCGGAATCTCCAATGCTCCAACCGGTACTCTAGCCAAGTCTCAAAATCTCAACCTCGCACAGGAGGAAATCAGCCATGTATACAGTTGCTCTGATCGCCCAGAAGGGCGGAACCGGCAAGACCACGCTCGCCGTGTCGCTCGCCGTCGCAGCGGGGCAGGTCGGGATGACCTCGATCATCATCGATCTTGATCCGCAGGGCACCGCCTGTAACTGGAAGGACCGCCGGAAATCCGACGGCCCCGTCGTCATCGACGCGCAGCCCGCGCGGCTGGCCGCCGCCCTCGCAAAGGCCGAAGAGAACGGGGTGGACTTTGCCGTGATCGACACCCCGCGCGCAATGAGCAGTCCGCCCTTGCCGCCGCGAAAGCTGCCGATCTTGTGCTGATCCCGTGCCGCCCGCAGGCCTACGATCTGGAGACTATTCCAAACACCAAGGAGATACTTTCCCTCGCCGGTAACAAGCCGGCAGTTGTCGTCCTCAACGCCGTTCCCGCCGTTGGCGATCGCCACGAACAGGCGCGCGAACTTCTCAACCGCCTGCAGATTCCGGTCTGCCCCTATACCCTCGGGCACCGCGCCGTGTTCGGCGATGCGGGCGCGGTCGGGCAGGCCGCCCAGGAGTACGACCAGAAAGGGAAGGGGGCGGCGGAAATCCTACAAGTATACAAGTATGTTTTGAGCACTCTCGTCCAACTGTCGAAAGACAAAAACAAGCAGGAGCACCATGAGCAACAAAGCCAATCTGACCGAGCTGCTGGCTGAATCGGGCGGCAGCGCGCGCCACAAGACCAATGTCATCCGGCAACCGGCAACGCCCGCCAACGCGACGGCTCCGGCGCAGCAGGGCAGGGCGGGTACGAGCCCCATCACCGTTCATTTTCCGAAACAGGTGAGGGACCAGCTCAAGATTCTCGCCGTGCAGAACAACAAGACCCTGCACAGCCTCGTCGCGGAAGCCTTCAACGACCTATTTGCCAAGTACGGCAAGCCTGAAATCGCCCCGACGGAGACGGCGACGACAGCAGAATAACCGACTGAAAACCACGGCCACTCCGTCGCTAAGCTTTCTAATGGGCGCATTCCGCCCTGAATCTGCCGGCCCGACCTGCTTCCGATCCCGCGTAAAATGGATCGGAGCCCACCATGGCCGGCGAACCCGATCAACACACGACGATCACCATACCCGAGATCGCGGACAGGCTCGATGTGTGCGAGGAAACCGTCTACGACCTTTGCAAGCGTCACATAATCCCGAGCATCCGCCCCGGCCGGCGTTTCATCATCTCGCGCACGGCCTACGAGAAGTGGGAGGCGACCATCGGCACGGACAAACCCTTCGACGTCCACCACAACATGAGGCCAGACTGCCAGGGGATTTGGAGCGAGAAGTGGGATGAGCGCGAAGAAGCGCTATTCGCCCGCGAGGAACTGCTCGCATCATTAAAAATCAAAAAACCGGAATCAACCTAACGGGTTTTGCGTGATAATTCTGTTGTGGCCGTCCACAAACGCAAGTGGAAATCCGCCAGCGGCGTCCAGACCGACTGGTCTTACGTCTTCGACGCGCCGGGCTCGACCCGTGACAACCGCAAACAGATATCTGAAATCCGGCTTCGCCTCGAAGAAGGAGGCGACAGACGCCGAGGCCGAGCGCCGCCTGTCAGGCGCAGCGGGAATACAACCTGCTGAGGCCACGCCGGCGGAACTGCCCGGCACGCTCTCTGGGCTGTCTGAAGGAGTTCTTCAACGAGCACGGTGAGAAAGCGCTCGCGGCCAAGACGCTGAAGCGCTACCGCGAGATGGCCGACTATCTCGACGCCGAGCTGATGAACATGCAGATCTTCCGAAGATCCGCCCGCTGCACCTCTCGCGCGAATGGAACCGGCTGCTGACGAGCGGGGGCAGGGGGCGCAAGCTGGGCAAACCGCTTTCGCGCAAGACCGTGCGCAACATCGCCGGACTGGTGTCGAGCGCCTACACGCGCGGCATGCGTTGGGGCATCTGCGAAGTGAACCCGGTACAGGCGTCGGAGCCGCCGGTGCCGAAAAAGAAGGAAGGCATCGCCCTGTCGGTCGAACAGACGGAGCAGCTGATCGCCGGCGCCTCAGCGACGTGGGGCATGGACGTTTTTCTGGAACTCGATGCCGCCACCGGCGCGAGGCGAGGGCGAGCTGCTGGGCCTGCAATGGACGGACCTTCACGGCAACCGCCTCATGATCGGCCGCTCGCTCTCACAGGTCGGGCAGGAAGTTTTCCTGAAGGAACCGAAGAACAAGAAATTCCGCGTCATTACAATCCCGCCGACGGCCCTGAAGAAACTGAAGGCGCACCGCAAGACGCAGGATCAATACCGCGCGCATTTCGGCGAGAGCTATCAGGGCAATTTCATCTTCAGCAATCCGGACGGCTCGCCGCTGAAGCCGGACACGATCTCGGCATCCGTCTCGCTGCTGTTCCGCAGCCTTAAGCTGCCGAAAGGCGCCAGCCTTCACACGCTGCGCCACACACACGGATCGCAGCTGCTCGCCGCCGGTGTGCCGCTGACCGACGTCAGCAAGCGCCTCGGCCACACCAACCCGCATGTGACGGCGACCGTCTACGCCCACGTGATGCCGGGCCATGACGACCTCGCCGCCGATGCGTGGGAGAAGTTCCAGAAGCAGGGCAGGGAGCCCGCGAAATCAGCGCGCAAATCGGCCCCGACAAGGGCGGCGGCATCGAAGGGAAAGCGTCAGGTGCGACGAGCGGTTTTTGAAAATGTGTGATCAGATGTGATCATAACCGCTGTAAGTCTATGAAAACATGGTAGCGCTAACGGGAATCGAACCCGTATTTAAGCCTTGAGAGGGCTCCGTCCTAACCGTTAGACGATAGCGCCAACTAACGTCATTATACTTTAGCGCTCCACTCTTTGCGTCCCCGCGCTAGCGCGGGGCGTGAACCGTGAGCAGGACACTCTGCTCCGCGCCGATACTGACGGTGACGGACGCTCCGGCGTCGCGGCAGCGATCGAGTCCGCCCGGATCGTAGACGTCGCACGGCGTCTGATCCAGCCACGCGATCAGAATATAGCTGCCCGGCGCGACGCCACGAAACAGGAAGCGCCCGTTCGCGTCGGCTGAAGCGGAGCGGTAATCCTGCACGCGGCTCTGCGGAGGGTCGGGAATCAGCATGAGGCTGGCGCTGCCCCACGGCGCTCCGTCGGTGCCCGCCACCGCTCCCGAAACTCTGCCGCCGCGCGAGTCCAGCACCACGTCGAAGGCCGCGCGGGTGGCGACGCCGCCGGGGAGCCCGAAGCCTTTGACATCCACGCCTCCGGTGCGCACGGCCGATAAATAATAATCCTCCGGAAGATTGTCGGCGAACACGTCGTAGGTCTCATCGCGCCGGACATCGCATTTGAATCCGAGCACGGATGTCTCCGGATCCGGAGCGGCGGTGGCGACGCAAACGGCGGCGCCCATGTTGCGCGGCTCCAGAGTGATGCGCGGCGCGGCGTCGTGCGCCAGCGTTCCCGGCCCCTCGGTCACGATGCGCCCGGCCCAGGATTCGAGCGGTGAGGCGACCACCTCGATGTTATCGACATCCTCATTGCCGGTGACCAGCAGCGTATGTCCGGCCAGCGCCGCGCCGGAATCGCCGGCGGTCTGCGCCGACAGCCGGTAGGAACCCGGCGAAACCCCTGTGATCTGAAAATTGTTGTCCCGGTCGAAGCTGGGGCGGGCGTTGGTGGGCATGGTTCCTTCGCCGGTTTGATCGACGCGCTCCAGCGTGATGGAGGCGTCGGGCAACACGCGGCCGGTGACGGCGTTGACGATGTGGCCGCTCATCTCCACCTTGCGCGTCAGGCGCAACGACAGATCCAGGCCGGTCAGCTCCTGGCCATAATCCAGACGGACAGGCACGGCCTGGCTCATCAGCTCGGTGTCGGGAAAGAACGTGGTCGTATAGCCCATGGCCGGCAGCTCGCGGCCTTGCGCGTCCGTCATAGGTTGTTCGCGATAGTTGGGAGTAGGCGGAGGGTCGTACACGCAGGCGATCAGATACGCGCCGGGCGCGAGACCGTAGATGCGGAATTCGCCGCGATCGTTGGTCATGGCGCTGGCCGCCAGGTTGTAGGCGCTGCGTCCGCGGATATGCTCGGTGCGATACAGCTCCACGCGCACCCCGATGCCGAATTCGCCGTCGTCGTAGCGCACCCGCCCGCCCATCACGGCCCAGGGTCGCAAGCGGAACGTGAGGTCGCCGAGTTTATCGCCGGGAGCCAGATGGAAGGAAGACGGCATGCGCAGGCCTCCCCTCAGTGGCGCAACGCTGGTGAGGAAGCCGTCGCGCTCCGCCGACAGAGCGTACAAGCCCGCGGCAATGTCGCGCAGCGCGAAGTGGCCCTGATCGTCGGCGTCGGTGCCGGTGGCGGAAAGGCCGGCTTCGAGCGGATGCAGCGTGACGTGGGCCCGCCGCAGAGGCTGGCCGGTGGAGTCGTTGAGCACCAGGCCTTCCAGTTGAGCGGGGCCGGTCTTGGCCTCGGCCACGGCTTCTGGAATGGACGGCGCAACCGTGGCCTGCGGCTGCGCGGCTACGCAGCAGGCCAGCACCGCCGAAGTAAGCCAGAATCTCAGCGTCACCTAAAAACTCCTGGTCACCTAAAAACTCCTGCTCAATAGGTTTCCACCGCGGGCCTCTTATCGGCGTGGTGCGATTTCAGGCGCAGGTGGTAGACCAGCGCTCCGGTGGCGATGGTCACAACCGCGGCCAGCGAAACCCACGGTTTCAATTGCACTCCGTAGAACGTCATCCAGAGGCCCACCGCCACGAATAGGACCGGAAGGAGAGGATAAGCAAAGCTGACCACGCCCAGCTTTCGCCAGCCCGGGCGGCGGCGCAAAAGAAACAGCGACCCCACGCTCAGCACCGCGAAAAAATTCAGCATAAAACCGATATAAGTCACCAGCTGGAGAAACGGCGTCACGCTGAGCAGCATGGCGCACACGCCTTGCGCAACGATGGCCACCACGGGAGTGTGCCACTTGGGATGCACCTCCGCGGCGCTGGCCAGAAAGGCTCCGTTCTTGGCCATGGCGAAATACACGCGCGGGCCAATGGTGACCATGGCGTTCACCGTGGCCATCAGCGACAGGGCCATCAGCGCGGCGAACAGGCCGGCGACTTCGGGTCCGAACAGCCGCGAGGCGGCGAAGGCGCCCACCGCCAGCTTGCCCTTCAGATCCTGAAGCGGTGCGGCGTAGATGAAAACCAGATTCAAGCCCATGTACAGCACCGTGACCAAACCGGTGCCGATGGCCAGCGCGATGGGCAGAGTGCGCGCCGGATGCCGCAGTTCCTCGGCGACGTAGGTGGCCGCGTTCCAGCCGCTATAGGCAAAGTAGATCAAAAACAGGCTGATGGCGAATTGTTCCGGCAACCGGATTCACCGTATCCCGAATCGCGGAGCGCGAAAAGTTCGGCAGGTCTCGCCGTGGCCGGCCAGGAATCCGAACGCAATGAAGCTGACGATCACAACCACTTTCAGCGCCGTGAGAAAATTCTGCACGCGCGCGGCGCGCTGCACTCCCAGCACATTGAGAATGGTGAACAGCGCGATCAGCACGCACGCCATCCACTGCGCGCCGCCCAGGCGGAAGGTCCAATCGCCGTGGCCGGCGAAGGCGGGCGCGTTTTCCGGAAGCACGCTGGGGAAGAAATAGCCGACGTAGCCGGCGAAGGCCAGCGCGGCGGCGGCGATGGGCGCGGAAAATCCGGCGAAGAAGGAAACCCAGCCGGTCATGAAACCCCAGGTGGGGCCGAAGGCCTCGGTGAGATACACGTATTCGCCGCCGGAGCTGGGAAGATTCACGCCCAGCTCGGAGTAGCACATGGCGCCGACAAACGCGATCACCGCGCCCACCACCCAAATCCACTACACCAGCGGCGGCGAGCCGAGATCCCCGCCAGAAATCCGGTGGTGGTGAAGATGCCGGTGCCGATCATGTTCGACACCACCAGCGCGGTTGCGCTGACCACCCCAAGCTGACGCAGAAGTGCCGGTCGGGTTCCCATCCTCTACGCCGTGCCCACGAAAATCGCCACCAAAATAATTGTAGCGCGCGCCGCAGGCGCGCTTCCGCTAACAGCCCCGTGATGAAAGTCGTCTGTCGCAAAAACCGGGACAGTATTCTCATTTCCGCCGG
Organism: Bryobacterales bacterium; assembly: GCA_963765185.1. GTDB lineage: Bacteria > Acidobacteriota > Terriglobia > Bryobacterales > Bryobacteraceae > Palsa-187. Next base: position 9,995 of record CAVXWB010000076.1, on the reverse strand, counting down.
AGCGGCGCACCGATATCGGACGACACTCGCGTCCGGCGGAAATGAGTATACTGTCCCAGGTTTTTCGCGAGGCGGTCCCCTTCGGTTGCGGGCTGCCAGGCGCGCTTCGAAGGAAGGCGTTCAGAATTCTCTTGACGCGCCCCGGCCATGTGTGTACTGTATTAATAGACTAGCACACTCTGCCGGACGCACTGGGAACCGTGATCTTTCGACTCAATCAATCCTCGGGCATTCCGCTTTACCTCCAGCTCATCGAGCAGGTGAAGCACGCCGTGGAAACCGGCGCGCTGCGGGAAGGCGACCAGCTCCCCACCATCCGCAAAGTCGCCGAGGATCTGGTCATGAACCCCAATACCGTGGTGCGGGCATATCGCGAGCTGGAGCACGAAGGAGTCATCGAGCTGAAGCACGGCTCCGGAGCGTTCATCAAAGAATCCGCGGGAGGGCGGGCGCGGGTGATGCGCAAGGCTCAAGCCGTGGTGCAATCGGCCATCGAGCGGCTCGGGTCGCTGGGCTTGACCGAAGACGAGCTTCGCAGGGTGTTTGAAAACGAATTAGCCCAGGCGCGCGCGGAAGGGCGTCTGGGTTGAGTAAAACGTTAAATAACAGAAGGGAAACCATGAGCGATTTTATTATTGAAACAACTCGACTCACCAAGTCATTTAAAGGCCAACCGGCACTTGCGCGGCCTGGACCTGCGTGTTCCGGCGGAACGATTTTCGGTTTCCTCGGCCGCAACGGCGCGGGCAAGACCACCACCATCAAGACTCTGATGGGCCTGTTGCGAGCCGACAGCGGCGCCGCGCGCGTGTTTGGAATAACGGTCACCGACATCGGCGGGGCCTTTGAGAAGCGAGCCATTGAAGTCCGCCGCCGCATCGGCTTCGTCACCGAGGACAAGGAGCTGTACCCGTACATGACGGTGGAGCAGATCATCCGCTTCACGCGCCCCTTCTTCCCCAAGTGGCGCGACGATCTGGAACAACGTTACCTGAAGATGTTCGAGCTTCCGCCCAAGCGCAAAATCCCGCGATCTCTCGAAAGGCATGCGCTCGAAGCTGATGCTGCTGCTGGCGATCTCCCGCGGAGCCGAGCTGCTGATTTTGGACGAGCCCACCGACGGCCTGGACCCCGCCGCCACCGAAGACGTGCTGCGCGAGCTGGTGGCCATCGCCGCTTCGTCCGGAACCACCATGTTCTTCTCCTCGCACCAACTGGCCGAGGTGGAGCTGATCGCCGATCACATCGGCATCATCGAGCAGGGCAAGATGATCGTGACCGGCTCGCTTGACGATATGAAGGCGCAGTATCAACGGCTCCAGGTGGTGTTCACAAATTCCGTGCAGATGCCCTCGCGCTGGGTGGACGGTGTCGAGTTTGTGCGGCAGGAGGGGCGTGTTGTTTCGATCCTGGCCAGCCATAATGTCGACGCCATCGTTGAGCAGGCGCGAGGGTTGCCGGGCACCGCTGTAGAGCGCTTCCCGGTGACGCTCAAAGAGATTTTCCTGGAACACGTGAGGAACAACTGACATGCTCTGGTACAAAGGATGGCTGGAAAGCCGGTTCCGGCTGCTGTTTTCGCTCGGCTTCTTCGGCATACTTCTCATTCAGGCCTATATGCTGAGCGGGGCCAAGCCGCCGGACAGCGGTAAGGTGGACGTCGCCAGGGTATTCGTCTTCTCCGAGATATTCTTAGTGGCGACACTTTGCGCCATGGTGTCGGGCGCGGGAATCGCCACGCAACCGTCTTTGCAGGCGTCCAAAGGGCTGCACGGATCGACTCTCTTTACCCTCTCGCTGCCGGTGAGCCGATTCCGTCTGCTGGCGGTGAGAGCCGGTCTCGGATGGTTGGAAATGGCCGGCGCAATTGGAGCGATGTGCGTTGGAATGTGGATTCTGCTCCGGGTGATGAAGACACCGGCTATGCCGCAGGATATGTTCAAGTACGCGGTAGCGCTGACCGCCTGCGCTTCAGGGCTCTACTTTCTATCTGTGTTGCTGGCCACTTTCCTGGAGGAGCAATGGCGCATGTTCGGCAACGTGATTTCCTTCGCAGCGCTGTGGTGGATTCCCAATCACACCGGCTTCCCGGTATCCGCGAACATCATTCGAGCCATGGGAGAAGGCTCGCCCCTGCTCGCACACACCATGCCGTGGATCGCGATGGCCTTCTCGCTGGAGCTGGCCGCGATTCTATTCTTCGCCGCGTTGAAAATCGTGCAATTGAGGGAATACTGACATGCTCTGGTACGCATTGGTACAGAAGGGTTGGCTGGAAACGCGGCTTCGACTTCTATTTTCGTTCGGTCTCATGAGCTTCATTCTGGTTTCGGCGTATTGGAATCATGCGCCATCCAATCTCAGGGGATTCATCATGGGCGCCGGATCCGTAACAGCCGTTCTTCCCGTCATGCTGGCGGGAGCGGGAATCGTCACGCAGCCCGCCTTCCAGGCAGCGAAAGGCCTGCATGGATCGACGCTGCTCACCATTTCCCTGCCTGTGAGCCGCCTCCGTTTGCTCGCGGTCAGGGCGGGTCTCGGATGGCTGGAGATGGCCGTCGCTATGGCCGTCTGGTGTTGCACGCTGTGGTTGCTGTTCGCCGGCTTGCGGGCGACGACCCCGGCGGTGGAGATGCTTAAATACGCGGGGGTACTGACTATCTGTGATTCCGCAGTCTATTCGATAACCGTCTTGCTGGCTACCTTCCTGGACGATCTCTGGCGCGCGTGGGGGAGCGGCATCGTCCTTGGGGCGCTCTGGTGGCTCTTCAACAAAACTCCGCTGCCCGTCTCCGTGAACATCTTTCGAGCTATGGGAGACGGTTCGCCGTTGGTCGCACACACGATGCCGTGGATTGCGATGGGCTTCTCGCTGGCGCTCGCCGCGATTCTATTCTTCGCGGCGTTGAAAATCGTGCAGGCGCGGGAGTACTGACATGCTCTGGTACAAAGGATGGCTGGAAACGCGTATCAGGCTGCTGATCGGCCTTGGTTGGTTCGGTTTTCTTGCGGCGTCAGTGCACTTGATTCGGCACGGAGCCGGACCCGGCGGCCTCACGCCCGCGGCCGCATTCTCCTTCATGGCGATCACTCAAATAGTGGTGATTTCCAGCATGCTTGCGGGCACCGGAATCGCCACGCAAGCTCCTTTTCAGGAGGTCAAGGGCCTTCAGGGCTCGACCATTTTCACCCTCTCCCTGCCTGTGAGCCGGTTCCGATTGCTGGCGGTCAGATCCGTCCTTGGATGGTTGGAAATGGCCGCACTGATTGGAGCGTTCTGTTTTTTGAATTGGCTAGGAATGCCTGGGCTGAGGGTGACGGCGATCGAAATGTTCGAATATTCGGGAACGCTGATTGCCTGTTCCTCGACGCTTTACCTCATAACCGTATTGTTGGCTGCGTTCCTGAACGAGTGGCGCATGCAAGGCAGTTTCATTGCCTTCGCGGCGTTATGGTGGCTTCCGAGTCACACTCCACTGCCCGCGGCCGCCGACATTTTTCGAGCTATGGGAGAAGGTTCGCCCCTGGTCACGCACACCATGCCGTGGACTGCGATGGGCGTCTCACTGGCGTTCGCCGCAATTCTGTTTTTCGCGGCGCTGAAAATCGTGCAGGTGCGGGAATATTGATAATGCTTTGGTACAAGGGATGGCTCGAAACTCGCATTAGGCTGCTGATGGCCTTCATCTGGATTGTGTGGTTCTTAGGTGCGGAGTATTCCCGCAGTCTCACAGCGCCAGCCGGCCTGGTGGGACTCGCCGTGGGTGCGACGTTTATCGCGGCGTTGACTCCCGTCTTGTTTGCGGGAGCGGGAATCGCGACGCAGCCTGCCTTTCAGGCGACCAAGGGCCTGCACGGATCGACGCTTTTCACCCTCGCCTTACCTGTCAGCCGGCTCCGTCTGCTGGCGGTCAGGGCTGGTCTCGGATGGTTGGTGCTGGCCGGCATGATCGGAATCATGTGCTCCGGCATGTGGATGCTGTTTCCGGTTCTGAGGACAAAAACAACTGTGCCCGAAATGCTCGAATATGCGGCAGCGCTGCTCGCCTGTGCGTCGGGATTCTATTCCATAAGTGTGTTGTTGGCCACAGTCCTGGATGATTTATGGCGCATCTACGGGAGCATGATCGCGATTGGCGCGCTATGGCTGCTTTTCAATAAGACTCCGCTGCCCGCCTCCGTAAACATCTTTCAAGCCATGAGCGAAGGCTCGCCCCTGATCGCGCACACGATGCCGTGGACCGCGATCGGCCTCTCGTTGGGATTGGCCGCAATTCTGTTGTTCGCCGCGCTGAAAGTTGTGCAGGCTCGTGAATATTAGGAGGCAGAGGGAATTATGATGCAGGAATATTTCATACGTGGATTCGCCGTAGCAGCCGCGCTGGCGGTGGGCTCGTTTTCAGGCGCCCTGTTAGGACAAGCCCCTGTCGGACAAGCTCCGGATGCCGCTCCCGCCTTTGAGGTTGCCACGATTCGACCGGTCGCTCCGGCCTCGGACATGCTTCAGCAGCTCCTGTCCGGCAAAGCGAGAATCGGCGTGTCGGTCGATGGCGCTCGCGTCAATATTGGATACCAGTCTCTGGCTGACTTGATCCGCATCGCGTATCGGGTGAAGGCCTACCAGGTTCAGGGCCCGGAATGGATGTCGCAACAGCGGTTCGAGATTCAGGCCAAGATTCCCGACGGTGTGCCGCAGGACAAGATTCCTGAAATGCTACAGGCGCTGCTGGCGGAGCGATTCAAGCTGGCCATTCATCGCGACAAAAAGGATCTTGCCGTCTTCGCGCTGATCGTGGGCAAGAACGGCTCCAAGCTGACGGAGGCGTCGTCTGAGCCGGATGCTCCGCTTCCCGATGCCCCCGGCGCAATGAGCATCGGCACGGAAAAGGGTCCGATGAAAGTGGTGCAGGACGGCAAGGGCGGCGCTGTCATGCAGGGCGGCGGGCAGGCCGGGATCATAAAACAATCGATATCGGATACCGGAGTCCACCTGGAACTGACCAAGACTGGCATGGCTTACATGGTCGATCTGCTCACCTCCCTAGTGGATCGCCCGGTCTTGGACATGACCGAGCTGAAAGGAAATTATCAAATCTCGCTGGATCTTCCCATGGAAGATCTGCAACTGCTGGCGCGGAGAAATGCCGCCGCGCTGGGTATACAGATGCCCGGTCCGCCCCCGGGCGCGAATCCTTCGGATGCCGCATCCACTCCCGGAGGCGGCTCCACGATTTTTGCGGCCATGGAGAAGCTCGGGCTGAAGCTGGATGCCCGCAAGGCTCCCGTCGAAACCATCGTCGTCGACCATCTGGAAAAAATGCCCACTGACAACTAGCCCGAGTCATAAAAAAGTCGTGAAACATGCAGCTTCTCGTCGTGAAAGATATATAAATTCTTTCACGTGAAGGTAGGTACTGCTGTAAGGATATTCACGATATCGGTTTATAGTATAAAGGTCATACAAATTTTCTTTCATACAAACGAGCGTGGTTTTATGACTTTTTGATGTGCCTGCCCGCATACTGAGTCAAAGTAAGTTGTTGGGGGCGTCGATTGTTCGGTTCGCCACTCAACCCTTCGTTCGAGAAAGTGCCGACCCCAGTCCGGTCCGGCTCCCGATTGATTCCCTGAAAACACAAAAGTCGGTGGACCCTGCCTGAAGGCGCCGGCTACAACTCAACAAGGAAGGAAGCACATGATGCGTACCAATATGCGTACGAAAGGCCGAGGTGTACTTATTGCCGGGTTGCTAGCAGGACTGGCCAGCCAAGTCGTACTCCAGACCGCGAAAGCGCAACAGGCGCCAGACCCGGCAACGAAAACAGAAACCAGCGAACCAGCCGCGCCCGCTGCCACAGAGGCGCCCACGCCGCCCGCACCGGACGCTCCGGATCCTCAAGCGGCAGCCGCGCCGGCGGCTCCGCAAGCAGCGCCGCCACCGGCAACGCCTCCGCCGGTCGACCTGGACACGCCCTTCGCGTTCGGCGATTTCACCTGGATGCTCTCCAATCCCCATAACCATGACGAAGTTCTGGATGGAAAGTATTTTTCGGGTGAGTTCCGAGTCGATACCAATTACATTTACGACTATAACCACCCCATCGATCATACTCTCGATGAAACCACCGAAGGCGAACGAACTGGAGAATTTGTGATCCAGGCTCTGGGCGCCGGCGGCGACTTTCACGCCGGCAACATGCAGGGCCGCATCCTGACCCAGTTCGGCGCCGTCTCGACAGCGGTGCCGCGCAACGACGCCAGTTATAGCGTGGGCCAATGGGACTTGGCGGACGCTTACCGGTACCTGACCGAGATGTACGCCGGCTACCACATCAACGTGCAGCACGGCCTCAACCTTCAGGTGGGCGACTTCCTGTCCTTCATCGGCCTGTTCAGTTATTACAGCTTTGATAACTGGATGTATCAGCCGTCCTACGTGTCGTCGAATACGCCGTGGTTCTTCACCGGAATGCGGGCGCAATGGTTTCCCACCAATAAGCTGAAGATCGAGCCTTGGCTGATCAACGGCTGGCAGACCTATGCCAAATACAACGGCAGAGAGGGCCTCGGAGGCCAGATTCTGTGGCGGCCCAAGGAAAATCTCGACTTTGTATGGAACACCTACACGCTCGGACGCGACACTCTGGGCAATGATAATCGGTCGCGTTATCACGAAGATGACAGCCAGGAGTGGAAATACTACGATAAGCCGGGCAAGTTTATGCACCGTGCGGCGTTCACCGTCACTGAGGACGTCGGTTGCGAAACCGGCGGCACGGCAGTGCCCGGCCAAGGAGTGGTGTGTACGCACGGCTATAAGAACGGCCGGGGTCCCTCGCAAAACTTCATGGGCATCATGGCTTATCACCGCTGGTGGTTCAATAACGATCGGTTCGCGGCTGAAATCGGCGGTGGTGTCGTGGACAACCCCGGGCGTTATCTGGCCCTGCTGCCGCCGATCGACGGCGCAAACGCGACCAGCGGCACGCCCTATTTCCCGGAAGCTCCGGGCCTCTCGTTCAGGGGCTACGATTTCCAGATCGGCGCCGACTATTTCCCCAGCCAGTGGGTGACGTGGCATGTGGAATGGACCCAGCGCGGCGCCAACACACCGTTGTTCGCCGGTCCCGGCGGGATGACGCCTCCCGGCGGCAACAACGGCTTGCCGCAATATTACACGTGCAATGACGGGACGTCGGCAGGAACCGCGACTCTGTCGCCGGGTATGTGCGCGAATGACGGCGGCCTTTGGCAGCCGGATCTGGTCAAGCAGGAGCGGCGCTGGATTTTCGCCCTCATGGTCAAGTTGTAGGGCGATGGTCAAGTGGTAGTTGGATCTTTCTTGTAGTGGGATGAACCCGTGGCTGGCTCCCGAAAGGGACTCGGCCACCGGCCTTTTTTGCGGGAGGTTATGAAGTCCATGAAGACAATTCTGAAATCTCTGGTTTTTCCGTTTTCCGTGGTCGTGCTGATAGCCGCGGCTCCGCCCTGGCGGAGCAAGCAGATGGAGCAGTGGAGCGAACAGGATGCCAAGCTGATCCTCACCAACTCGCCGTGGGTCAAGAAGACGACTCCGGCTCTGATGCCTCCGCTCAACGAGGATCAGCGCCGGCAGGGCGGCCAGATGGGAGGCGGCGAAAGTATCGGGATGGAGGCTTTTACGCCGGCCACTCTTACCGGCGTCGGGGCGTCGACGGCGGACGGAAAGCGCGGGCGCAGGCCCATGCATATCGCGACTCTCGAAGTCCGCTGGGAAAGCGCTCGCGCGGTGCGCGCCGCGGAAGAAAAAGCTCATGAAGAGGACCCTCCGGCTCTGGCGGACGGCAGCTATGCGGTAGCCATCTACGATGTTCCCGGAGTCGACGTCAATCAGACCGCTCTACCCTTCCAATTGAAGAAGGACGCATTCCTGAGGCGCGAGGGCAGAAGAAGGATATCCGCGCGGCCCGCGTGGATCTGCTGCCTCAAGAGGGTGGGCTCGCCACCATCGTTTTTATGTTCCCGCGCTCCGAGGAGTTCACCACGGAAGACCAGCGCATAACTTTTTTATGCCATATCGGGCGTCTGTCGGTGGCGCAGTACTTCTACACGGCGGAGATGGCGGTCCAGGGCAAGCTTGAGCTTTGATGCCTCGATAAATGCCCTCCGGGCACTCACGATATTTGTATATCGTATGAAGCCCATACAAATTTTATTTCATAAAACAACCCAGGATTTTATGACTTCTTGATGCCGTGACTGGCATACTAGGCCTCAAAGCTGGCCGTTGAGGGCGCTGATTCTTTCCACCCAGCCCCAGTCGTAGGCGCAGACCCCAGTCTGGTCAGGCTCCGATAATTCCCTGAAGCGCAACGTTTGTGGAGTGTTTTTCCCAAGCGCCGGCTACAACTGAACAAGGAAGGAAGCAGAGATGCGTACGGACAGGCGAGGTGCTTTCACGGCCGGATTGCGATCGACAGAAGGGAATGCGATGAAAGCCGCACTCCTGGCTGTCGTGATCGTGAGCCTCGGCCTCTTGGCCAAGGCTCAAAATGTTCCGAGTCCAGCGCCGGCCGAGCCGGTGGAGGGTTCGGCGCCGCCCACCAGTCCACCCGTATCGAACCCGCCTCCGGCTACGGTTCCGCCTCCAGTGGTCCCTGGGTCGCCGGTCCCGCTCACGGGCAACTTCTTCACCAGGCTCTACAAAGCCTATGCCAACGACTGGACCACTACGTCCACCGATACCGGCCCGGCTCCTCCGTTCCGGGGCTATCCTGCGCCGGAAACCGATCCACCGTGGCCTTTCACGATGTGGCCGTATGGGGGGAGCGTGGTGATCGGCCAGCCGTTTTCACAATCCGGTCCGCTGATGGAAGCGATCTGGAGCGGGCCAGATGGGGATGCATGGAAGAAGAGCGGCATTCAGATCTACGGCTGGTTGAACGGCGGTGGGAACGTGAGCACTTCAAAGGGGGGCGGCTATTCGAACTTCCCGGCGGCCTACGCCGAGCGTGGAAATTCCATCCAGATGGATCAGGAGGTCCTGTACATCGAGCGCCAGCCGGACACCGTGCAGACCGATCATATCGACTGGGGTTTCCGCTTTGCGCCGATTTACGGCCTGGATTATCGCTTCACCACCTCCAAGGGCATTTTCAGCGACCAGCTTCTGGGAGCGAACAAAGAGAATGGCTTCGACGTTCCCATGGCGTACTTCGATCTCTACGTTCCGCAGGTGGCGCAGGGCATGAACATCCGCATAGGCCGGTACATTTCTCTGCCGGACATCGAGGCGCAGCTTGCGCCCAACAACTACACCTATAGCCATTCGCTCACCTACACGTACGACTGCTACACGCAGAGCGGCATCAACATCTCGCACAATGCTGAGCAAGCACTGGCTGTTTCAAGTCGGACTTTCGGCCGGTTGCGATGTGGCTCCCTGGACCAAGGACGCCAAGCCGACGGTCAATTCCTGTCGGGTTACTATACTCCATGGCGGCGGCGACAATATTTACTTCTGCGCCAACTCGATCAACGATAGCAAATACGCCTACAACAACCTGGCCGCTTACTACCTGACCTGGTATCACAAGTTCAACGATCGCTGGCACACCGACACGGAATCCTGGTATCAATACGAGAAAGACACGCCCAACGTCAATAACCCTGTCGGCCAAACGCTGGTCGAGACCGGCGCCAACGGGGCGTTCTGCGCTCAGGAGTACGAGGTCACCTGCTACGCGCCGGAGTGGGCGATTGTCAATTACGTCGAGGAAAAACTGGGTCCCAAGGATTATCTCAGCTTCCGCACCGAATTCTTCGACGACCTGGTAGGCCAGCGCACCGGCTTTAAGACGCGCTACAGCGAGCATCTGTTCGGATGGGGCCACTGGGTGGGAAGCACGGTGCTGTTCCGCCCGGAGCTGCGCTGGGAGCATGCCTACGATGCAACACCGTACGACAACGGAACCAGGCACAGCCAGTTCATGTTCGCCAGCGACTGCATCTTCTTC
>CAVXWB010000075.1:0-13134 GCA_963765185.1 Bryobacterales bacterium | reverse complement strand
CGCGTCATGGGAGCCAGTCTCCAGGACCTGTTTACGAATAATGGCGTCACTACGGTGACGGATTCTCTGGCCAACACCCAGGCGGCGCAGTTGGCGGCCGGGCCGGTTTTCCCCAACATCTTGAGCGCCCCTCCCACCGGAGCGAGTGTCTCTGCTTCCAGCATTCAATTCGCGGCGCCCAACTGGAAGGTTCCCTATTCCGAGCAGGGCACGTTCGCCGTGGAACGCCAACTCACTCACGACATCGCGATCACCGCTTCCTACATCTGGAGCCGCGGCGTGCAGTTGTACAGCGAACGCGACCTGAACCTTCCCACGGCCACGACCAACTTCACCTACACGATCGACAATCAAAACGGCACCCAGATCGGGACATACACAACGCCAGTGCTGCTTGGCTCACGGCCCAACCCGAACTTCGGCGCCATCATTCAGGACGAGAATGGCGTCACCAGCTTCTACAGCGCGGCCACCCTTCAAGTAAACAAGCGCTTTGCGCATGGGCTCCAGGCGCAGCTGGCCTATACTTGGTCCCATGAATACGACGACGGACAGGGCTATGGACAGGACTACCAGAATATCTTTCTGAACACTACAGGAGTCGAGAGTTGGTTGTACAACGGCAACTACAAGGCCGACAAAGGCGACGGCTTGGAGGATCAGCCCAACCGCTTTGTGGTGTCCTGGGTCTGGACGCCCACCTTCACTCATCGTTCCGGCGCGTTTTACAAATATGTTGTGAACAACTGGCAACTCTCCTCCATCACCACCATCAACGGCAGGCGGCCCTATGCCAGCCCAACGGTCAACGTCACCGATACGCCCGTCACCGGGATGTTCAGCAATTTCAATCTGGACGGGAACGGGCTGAGCGAACGCGTGCCATTCTGGGCTGTGAATAGCATCTGGCAGCCGGCCATGTACCGCGACGACGCGCGCATCAGCAAGATCCTGCCCATCGGAGAGCGCTACAAACTTTTTCTGAATTTCGAGGTCTTCAATGTGAGCAATAGCTGGTCGCCGACCAGCCTGAGTACGCAGGCCTTCACTGAGGCCAAGGGCATACTGACCCTGACACCGACCGCCTATGGGGTCGGCACCGCCGACAGTGCGCCTCCGGACGGAACGCAGGCTCGCCGTCTGCAGGCCAGCGCGCGATTTACTTTCTAAGGGAGTCGTCACTTGGAGCTTGGACTAACGAACAAAGTCGCGATGATCGCGGGCGCCAGCCGCGGCTTGGGCTTCGCGGTGGCACGGGCTTTGGCGAAAGAAGGCGTCCGCGTCTCGATGTCCTCGCGCAACGCGGATGCGATTACCGCGGCCGGCGCCAGGATCGAGCGGGAGACCGGAGGCGCGGTGCTGGCCATGCCCGCCGACGTGCGCTCCGCCGAAGCCATCGAGCAGTGGTTCAAGGCGACGGTAGATCGCTTCGGCGGCGTCGATCTGCTCTACCCCAACTCGGGAGGTCCTGCCTCCGGCCCGACGCTGAAGTTTGACGATGCCGCCTGGCAGAACGCCTTCGAGTTGCTGTTGCTGAGCGCCATCCGCATGATCCGCCTTGCCGTTCCCTCCATGGTTTCGCGCGGAGGGGGCGCCATCGTGCTCCCGACCTCCTCGGCGGTGAAGGAGCCGATCGCCAATCTCTCGCTTTCCACCGTCGTCCGCACCTCGGTGGCGGCGCTTTCAAAAACGCTGGCTCTGGAACTGGCCTCGCAGAACATTCGCGTGAATCAACTGATTCCCGGACGCATGCATACCGATCGGGTGGAGGAGATCGACATTGAAAATAGCCGGCGCGCGGGAATCTCCAAGGACGAACAGCGCAAGCGCGTCTGGGCCACCATTCCGATGGGCCGTTACGGGGACCCGGATGGTTTCGCCGCCGCGGCGGTGTTCCTGTTCTCCGACGCGGCGTCGTACATCACCGGCGCGACCCTGCAGGTGGACGGCGGCATCATCCGCGGGATTTAATTCTTGCACCGCGCACAACGGAGCGCTCCGCGCCCTGTGGGGCGGACGCCCCCGTCCGCGCCGGACCCCCCGGTCCGGCTCTTCTGCTCCAAGCAAAGGCCGACGAGGGCGTCGGCCGCGGGTCGGGGGACCCGCCCCACCTTTCGGTAAGCACGAAAGTGCTCTAATTTTTGAACCGCGCCTTTGTGCGCTCAAGGCTCAGAGCTTTCGTCCGATCGACTTGGCTTGCGTGAACAAATACAAGTAATCCGCGCCGCCGGCTTTCGAATCCGTGCCCGACATATTGAAGCCGCCGAAGGGATGCGCGCCCACCATCGCGCCCGTACACTTGCGGTTGATGTACAGATTGCCGACGTGGAAGTCGCGCTGCGCCCGCTCGATCTTCTCGGGCGAATTGGTGTACACCGCGCCGGTCAAGCCGTACTCGGTATTGTTGGCGATCGCCAGAGCGTCGTCGAAGCCGTGGGCCTGGATCACTGCCAGCACCGGGCCGAAAATTTCCTCTTGAGCGATGCGCGCGTTGGGCGCGACATCGGCAATCACCGTGGGCTCAAGAAAATATCCCTCGCCCTGAGAGGGCTCGCCGCCTGTAAGCAATCGCCCTTCCTGCTTGCCGATTTCGATATAGCCCAGGATCGACTTCAGCGCGCCCGCATTGATCACCGGCCCCATGTAGACGTTCTCGGAAGGATCGCCCACGCGCATCCGCGCCACGCGGTCGCGCAGTTTTTCTAAAAACGCGGGGTATATGCTTTCGTCGACGATCGCGCGCGAGCACGCCGAGCACTTTTGCCCCTGGAATCCGAACGCCGAAACCGCCACGCCTTCGACCGCAGCATCCAGGTTCGCGTCCGCGTCCACGATGATGGAATCCTTGCCGCCCATTTCCAGAATCGTGCGCTTGATCCACATCTGGCCGGGCTGAGCTTTGGCCGCACGCAGATGGATATCCAGGCCCACGTCGCGGGAGCCGGTAAACGCGATGAAGCGCGTTTTCGGATGCTCGACGATTCCGTGCCCGAACGTCGCGCCGGAGCCGGGGCAGAAGTTGACCACGCCCGGCGGGAGCCCGGCCTGCTCCAGAGCTTCGAAAAGTTTCGCGGCGATGGTCGGCGAATCGCTGGATGGCTTCAGCACCACGGAGTTGCCGCAGACCACCGCGGCCACCGTCATGCCGCACAGAATCGCCAGCGGGAAGTTCCACGGCGCAATCACCGCGCCCGCGCCCAGCGCGATGTAACGCAGCGAATCCTGCTCTCCAGGAAGCTGCACCACCGGCGCGGCTTGCGCCAGATGCAGGGCCGTGCGCGCGTACAGCTCACAGAAATCGATGGCCTCGCAGGTGTCGGCTTCGGCTTCGTCCCAGTTCTTGCCGGCCTCCAGCACCAGCCAGGCGTTGAATTCGAACTTACGCTTGCGCAGAATCTCCGCAACCCGGAAGACCAGGCCCGCGCGCTCTTCTACCGGCGCGTTCTTCCAGGATTCAAACGCGGCCAGGGCGGCCTGCATCGCAGGCTCGACGTGCTCGCGATCCGCTTTTTGATGAACGCCGACCACTTCAGAGGGGTGGGCCGGATTGATCGACCGGATCTTCTCCCGGTGCGCTCGCGCTTGCCGCCGATGACCAGATCGTATTCGCGGCCGAGCTCGCTTCGAACCTTCGCGATGGCTTCGCGCATGGCGCGCGCATTTCCGGCATCCTCCGGGCGGGCGAAGCCGGCTGGAACTTCGTTCACGAAGGGGCGAGAAATCATTGGTTGTCTCGGGGGTTGCCTCGGGCCGGGTCGACCAACACCGCGCCGGGCGGCTTAACGAACTTGAACAGATTTTCGGAGAGAGACGGATTCCGGCTCTCGCCGTCGAAGACGTACTGAATCACGGAGCCGTCCTGCCCCTTGATCGAAAGCTTCCGGATGCTGAAGTCCGGCCCGGGCACAAGCGTCACCTCGCTATATTCGAGCTTGTCGGACTTGGGCACCGCCGTGATGGCCCCGTCCGCGTCTCCGGTGCGATATTGCCCAAAATCCCGGTCGAAATCCAGTTTGCCCAACAGGAACGCGAGCGGGCCGCGCAGATCGTCGCCCTCCTTCAGCTTCTGTTGCTCGTAGCTGTTGCTCTTGGCGATGTAGTCGTAGGTGAACTTGCCGTCGGAGACGAACAGGTCGCCGGCCGGCGACGTATATTCCCAGCGCATCTGGCCGGGTTTGCGGAGATACAAAGTGCCCGTCTGCGGGACGTGCCTGCCGCCGTGTGCGGTCAAAGTTTCCGAAAAGTTCACGCGCAGGGTCTTAGCGCTGTTATAGCGATCCTCGATGCCGTGCAGGGTCTTCATCAGGTCCTGTCCGGAGGCAAGGCCGCAGCCGAAGAGCAGAAGCCGCACAGCGGCGCGGCTGTTATTGAAGAGGCACGCCTGTTTCATCCACTTCCAGTGTAAGCTCAGAGGTGTATGGACAAGGTGACCAAAACCGATCAGGAATGGCAGACAGCAGCTCACCGATGAGCAGTTTCATGTCGCGCGCAAGAAAGGCACCGAGCCGGCCTTCACGGGCGAGTATTGGGACACGCACGACGATGGCGTCTACCGCTGCGTGTGCTGCGGTGCGGAACTGTTCCGCTCCGACACCAAGTTCGATTCCGGCACGGGCTGGCCCAGCTTCTCCGACGCCCTCAACAAGGAAAACGTCCGCACCGAAACCGACACCAGCCACGGCATGCGCCGCACCGAAGTCATGTGCGCGCGCTGCGACGCGCATCTGGGTCATCTATTTCCGGACGGCCCACGTCCCACCGGTCTTCGCTATTGCATGAACTCGGCGGCACTGGATTTTGAGAAGAAGGACGGCGACAAGAAGGACTGAAGACCGTCATTCTTACGAGGGACTCGCCCGCACAACGGAGCATGGCTCGGCGGAGCCATCGCGAGTTTCTGGCAGTTGGGAGGGCCGAGCCGGCCCTGTGCGGGCTTCTAAAGCGGCGACCCTTTTCCGCCGATGAGAAAGCAGAGGACCCGACCCATGAGTTCCATCCCTGACCTTCTCGGCGCGGGCACGACGCTCGCGATGTTCGCTCTGATCGTAGCCGCCGTCATGAAGCTGTTCCAACTCGCCTCCGACGTGCGCGAACTGAAAGGCGTCCTTCAGGATATTCGCCGCAATACGCAGGACCCCACTCGTCTGCACGCGCCAGCCTTGGGAGCCCTGGGTGCTACCGGCGTCCCCACTCCCGAGGAATTGGTGCGCGCGGTGCATGCCCAGAACTTCGATGACGATTTCCCGCTGTAAACGACGCGGTGAATAACCGGACTACCGCCCGGCTACTTCAATTTCGAACAGCTTGGGCCAGTGCTTCCCGGTCACAAAAATGCGCTTGCGCGCGGCATCATAGGCGATTCCGTTCAGCACGTCGCAATTCTCGCGGCATCCGGATTCCTGCCTGAGACCCGCAAAATCCACCCAGGAGTTGACTTGGCCGCTGCGCGGATCGATGCGCGCAACGATCTCCTTGGTCCATATATTCGCCCAAATTTCGCCTTCGATCAGCTCCAGCTCATTCAGATCGGTGATGGGACGCACACCCTCGCGCACCATCAGCCGAGATTCTTCGTGGAACGTCGCCGGATCGAGAATGCGCAGAGCGGAGCTTCCGTCGCTCATGATCAAATGCTTGGCGTCGTGCGTCAGCGCCCAGCCTTCGCCGGAATAATGGAACGACTCGATTTGCTTGAAGGTCTTGGGATCGTACACAAAGGCAACGCCGCTCTGATATGTAAGCTGGTACAGGCGGTCGCCGAAAAAAGTAATTCCTTCACCGAAGTACAACGTGGAAAGCGGGTGATTTTCGAGCACCTTCCCTGTGTCCAGATCCACCTTACGGATGGAGCTGGAGCCGTTGAGTCCGGTGCTCTCCCACAACGCGCCTCCGTGGAATTCGAGACCTTCGGTGAACGCCGTTGGATCGTGGGGGTACGCCTTGACGATTTTATAGGAATGGACGGGAGCGGTTTGCGCCCAGCCTGGCGCGGAAGCCGCCACCGCGAGCGTCGCCCAAAGGGCGCAAGCACGAAAGTTCACGCTCCATTATCGCCAGTTCCGGATCGCCAGTTCCAGCTCGCTCCGTGCGCGCTACGATAGTCAGGTGGAAAAAACCGGTGCCCAGTTATTGAGCGACGCCAGAACCAAACACGTGCGGCTCGCCGAGCTTCCCGAAGCCGTGCGGCCCAGGACGACGGAGGAGGCGTATCGCTGTCAGGACCTTCTGGTCCAACAACTCCTCGAGCATTACGGCGGCGCCGGCATCGGATACAAGATCGCGTGCACCAATGTCACCGCGCAGCGCCAATTGAACGTCGACGGGCCGTTCCATGGGCGCATGACGTCGGCGTTCTGCTTCGACAGTCCCGCGCGCATCGATGCCGGGCAGTTTTTCATGCGCGTGGTCGAGGCCGAATTCGCGTTTCGCATGGGACGCGATTTGCCGCCGGCGTCCGCGGAACGTTCCGTCGAGGAAGTCGCCGCGGCGGTCGAAGGCGTTCTGCCGGGCATTGAAATTGTCGACAGCCGTTTTGACGACTGGACCACCATCGGCGCTCTGTCGCTGATCGCCGACAACGCTTGCCACGCGGCTTGGGTCAAGGGCGGGTTGCTCGAAGACTGGCGCGGCATCGATCTCGCGGCGCAGACCGTCCGGCTGACGGTGAATGGAAACCTGCATCGCGAAGGCAGCGGGCGCGCGGTTCTGGGCCATCCCCTCAACGCGCTAACGTGGCTGGCGAATCAATTGTCCGCGCAAGGACGCGGATTGAAGGCGGCCCAGTATGTCACCACTGGGGTCACCATGGAAGTCTATATGGGCCAGCGCGGAGATCAAATCACGGCCGACTTCGGGCCGCTCGGCGCAGTGGAGCTGGCGTTCGAGTAAGGGGCCGCAAAAGCCTGGAACAGTATACTCATTTCCGCCGGACGCAAGTGTCGTCTGACGTCAGTCCGCTGGTCCGGCGGAAATGAGAATACTGTCCGGGTTTTGCGCCAGACGACCTCCCACGGCTGCCAGGCGCAAATACACCAAGGGATGACATATAATCGGCCTGAGGACAAAACCCATGTCGGTATCGAGAATCACCGGACTGCTTCCGGTTGTGTTGTTGGCGACGTTCCCTGCCCTGGCCCAGTACGGCACCAGCACCATGGGCGAGTGGCGAGTCAATGGAGGCGACGCCGGCAGTACGCGATATTCCCCGCTGGATCAGCTGAACGCGGCCAACGTAAAGAACCTCCAGGTAGCCTGGCGCTGGAAGGCCCAGAACATGGGTCCATCGCCTCAGGCGGCTTGGGAAGTCACGCCGCTGATGGTGGGCGGCATGCTGTACGTCACCGCCGGCACGGCACGCACGGTGGTGGCCATCGACGCAGCCACCGGCGAGACGCGATGGCTGTACAACGGCGACGATACCAAGGAGCGCGGCGCGGTGCGCGCCAACAATCGCGGCGTCAGTTATTGGAGCGACGGTAAGGGCGACGATCGCATCATCTTCGTCACCCCCGGCTATCAACTGGTGGCCCTGAACGCCCACACCGGGGCGCCGATTTCGGGTTTCGGCGTGGACTCCCACGTGGATTTGTGGAAAGGCCTGGACCGGACTGAAGTGAAGAAAGAATCCATCGGCGCGACCTCGCCGCCGATCATCATTCGCGACGTGGCGGTGGTAGGCGCCTCGCTCAAGGTCGGCGTGGCGCTGCCGACAAAGTTGAACACGCCCGGCTACATCCGCGGCTACGATGTCCGCACCGGCAAACTGCTCTGGACCTTCCATACGGTTCCTCAGGCCGGCGAATTTGGCGTCGAAACCTGGCTGAAAGATCCCCAGAGCGGCGAAGATTCCTGGAAATTCACGGGCAACACCGGCGCGTGGGGACCGCTGACCGGCGACGAGGATCTCGGCTACGTCTACATTCCGGTAGAGGCGCCAAGCGGCGATACCTACGGCGGGCAGCGCCCCGGCGCGAACCTCTTCTCCGACAGCGTGGTGTGCCTGGACGCCAAGACCGGCAAACGCGTCTGGCACTATCAACTGATTCATCACGAGATGTGGGACTACGATATTCCGTCCGCGCCCATCCTGCTGGACATCACCGTGAACGGGAAGAAGATCAAGGCGCTGGCGCAGGTGAACAAATCGGCGTTTATTTTCGTGTTCGACCGCACCAACGGAACTCCGGTGTGGCCCATTGAGGAGCGGCCTGCGCCGCAGGGCCACGCTCCCGGCGAATGGTATTCGCCTACGCAACCGTATCCCACCAAGCCTGCTGCGTTCGACCGCCAGGGTGTCACCGAAGCCGATCTGGCGGACTACACCCCGGAAATCAAGGCCGCGGCCTTGAAGGTCGCTTCGCAATATGTTCTGGGACCGATTTATACTCCGCCCATCGTCAAGGATGAAGGCGGCAAGCTGGGAACGCTGCAACTGCCAGGCGCGGGCGGCGGCGCCAACTGGATGGGCGCATCGGTCGATCCGGAGACCGGCATGATTTATATTCCCTCCGTCACCGCCCCGTATCTTTCTTCACTGCAACCCGGCGGAACGCGTTCGGAGATGCAGTATATCGCTGCGGGAGGGCTGGGAGCGGTGAACGTGATGGGCTTGCCGCTGATTAAAGGACCCTACGGGCGCATCACGGCGATCGACCTCAACACCGGCGACCACACCTGGATGATCCCGAACGGCAAGCCCGCGGACACCATCGTGAACAATCCGGCTCTCAAAACGGCCGGCATCGACGCGAGTAATTGGGGCGGCGGACAGCGCTCGCCCATCCTGATCACCAAGACCATGCTGATTGAGGGCAGTGCCGACCTGCGCTTCATCGACAAGAAGTCGGGCGCGATCATTCACGAGATGCCTCTGGGCGGCGCGATGGGCGGCGGCACCATGACCTACCTGATCAACGGACGCCAGTTCCTGGTCGCGGTGGTGAACGGCACGGGCGGCAATGGCGCGGAACTGGTCGCGCTGGCGATCCCGCCGGCCGGTGCAGCCGGTGGTCGCGGCGGTCGTGGAGGCCGCGGCGGAGCCGGTGGCGGCCGCGGAGGCGCTGCGCCTCCGGCTCAGCCGCAGAATTGATGCCCGGCTGAGACTAGACCAGTTTCACAGTTCCTATGGAGGGTGATGTGGGGCGGACGCCCTCGCAAAGCGCGACCAGGACTCCCGACCCGGCGGGAAGGTCCCAGCCTTACTTCTCCGGACGCTCGTCCGGCGCTTCGGTGCCCGACGACCCCACGAAGAGCTTGCGGCCGTCGGTAAAGGTGATGTCGCGGCCGTTGGCGCGATTCGATCCATCCTTGGCCTGATATCCGTCGACCAGAACCTCCATGCCGGCTTTCAGCGTCTCCTTGGCGACGCCGCGCCGCAGCAGCGCGTTGGGGCTGCCGCCTTCCACCATCCAATTGGTCACGGTGCCGTCGGCGTTCTTGACGTCGATGTGAATCCAGGAATGGGGATTGATCCATTCCACCCTGGTGATGGTGCCTTGCAATTTCAAGGGTTTCTTGGCGTCGAACTCAGCCGTGAAGGCATGATGGGCGCGCGCCGGCAGGGCGGAGAAAAGCAGCACCGCGCCCGCAATCACACTGGCAAATCCGGTTCGCATTTACTTGGCTCCCTCCGCGGCGTGCTTTTCGTCCGCGCGCGCGCCGGAGAGAATGCCCGTCATGGCGTAATTCCCCTCGTGGCATGCATATTCGATCAGAGGACCCGCCGTCCGGTGCATCGGAATCTCAGCCGTCCACGGTTTGGCGAACGTCGCGGGATCGTTCACCGTGAACTGGTACATAATCGTGTCGGGAGCGGTTCGCGTAAAACGCTCCACCAGGCGCATGTCCTTGCTCGATCCCTGAAACGGCGTCTTGTCCGTGAAATTGGTGGTCTCCACCACCAGCGTATTGCCCTCCCAATGGCCGCGCGGATCGCCCAGCCACAGGCGCACGTCCTGGGGCAAATGCGGGTGCCCGTCTAAAGGAATGATGCGCGCGTCGTGGATCATCTCCACCACGATGGTCACGTATCCGGGCCCTTGTACGATCTGGTAGTTGTTGTTGTAGAAGCTGGGCATCATGGGCGGCCCGGCGGTGGGCCACAAAAGGCAGCGCTCCGAGAGCCCCCGGTTTTCCGGGCCGTCGAAGGCATGGCCGCGGGCCGCGGCGCGAGTCTCGGCCATCCTTCGGTTCGCCTCCTGGCTCAGCTCAGGAACCTTGCCATCCGGCGGATCGACGATCAACGAGGTGCGTAGCGTGGATACGACCTTGGTGCCGCGGTCCCACCAGAAGTCGTTATAAGCCTTCCCCACATCGGCATCGGTGCCGGGGTCGCGGCGATCCGCGTTATTGCGCTCTACCGTTTCCTTTTCGTAAGCAGCGGCTTCCGCAGGAGTGAAAAACGCCTTGCCCGCGAGATTCGCGGGCCGTTGCAGCGGCGTGAGAGTGATATTGGTCCAGTAGCCGGAAAGATCCGGCTGGCCATCCGGGGTCTGGGGCGGAGTCCAGGTTTTTGTGGGCGCCTGTCCCAGCACACTTACCGCAAGCACACTTACTGCAAACCACGCCGCCGCCCATAGAAAAAGGCGACGGCCGCGCACTATTTGTCCTCGCCGGCAGGCTTCAGGAACAGGCTTTTCCCATCCATGTAGGTCAGCTTGGCGCCGACGCCGCGATTCGCCCCATCCTTCGCCTGATAGCCTTCGATGATCAGCTCCGTGCCCTCCGGCAGCGAATTTTTGGTGAATCCGAGCCGGAAAAGAGCGTTGGGGCTCCCGCCCTCAATGGTCCAGGCGGTCACAGTGCCGTCGGGATTCTTCACGTCCAGGTGAATCCAGGAGTGCGGATTCACCAACTCCCACTTGGTGACGACGCCGTGCAGCTTGATGGGCTTTTTCTCGTCAAATTCGGACGCAAAGGCGTGATGGGCCCACATGGGCGCGGCGGACAACAGAAGGCCAGCACTGGCAGCCAGGACAGCGAATGTTTTTCTCATGACAATGAACCTCCTTACTTCTGCTCGGCGGCCTTCTTCTCGACGGCGCGCTGGCCGCTGAGGTTGTTGGCCATGCCGTAGTTTCCTTCGTGGCAGGCGTATTCGTAAATCGGACTATCGATCTTGGTCCAGGTCACTTCGCCCGACCATGGCTTGGTCCACGTGTCGGGATCGTCGACGGTAAACTCATACAGCACGTTCTTGGCGTCAACGCGCGAGAATTTCTCGGTCACCTTCAGCTTGTCGCTGATGGGAGTGTTCTGGATCTGGGTTTTGTTGGTGTAATTGGTGGTGACGATCACCAGCTTGTCACCCTCCCAATGGCCGCGCGAACTGCCGAACCATTGATGAACGCTGCTCGGAAGGAGAGCGGGCCCTCCGCTGGTGGGGATCATGCGGGCGTCGTGGATCATCTCTTGAAGCACGCCAACGTAGCCCTCGCCCTGCACGATCTCAACATTGCTGTTATAGCCCTCGGACATCATCGGCGGGCCCTCGCCAGGCCAGGATATGCAACGCTCTCCGATCGGGCGGGTTTCAGGACCGTCCCACTGATGGGCTGCGGTGAAGGCGCGGCGGTCGGCCTGGCGCTTCTGGGCCTCCGGCGTCAGCGGGGGAATCTTGCCGTCCGGTCCAGTAACGATCGAGGTCCGCGTACTGGACGATCGGACAATGGTGTTGCCGGACAGCCCGAACTGGCTGGTGTCGTAATGAACCGCCAATGCCGGCTGACCCGTCTCGGGATCGATGTTCGCCGCGCCGCGGCCGCCCGCGGCAGCTCCACCCCGGCCACCTCCGCGTCCCACTGGAGCATCGCCGGGCCTCGCGCATCCGCGTGCGCCGCCCATTCCCGCCGCGATGTCTTCTGGAGTATAGAATTCCTTGGCGCCGCAATTTGCGGGACGGGCCATCGGCACGGTGGTGACGTTCGAATACACGCCCGACAGATCCGGATGGCCGTCCGCCGTCCGCGGGATGGACGAAGACGCCGCCGAAGTCGTCTTGACGGCAGCGGCCGGGGTCTGGGCAAAGGCGGGGGCCGTCAGCAACGCCGCCATGGCCATTAGGGTCAAAGACGGGGCGGTCAAAGTGGAAGCGAGAACTCGATCATTCATCTGCATCTCCTTTACAGATCACTTACCAATAGCACGTCACTTCACGGGCTGCTTGCGATACTTCCCGTAGAGTACTTCTTCTGCAAACTCGGCGCACTTATATTCCATTATCTGCGCGTTCTTTTCCACATGCCGGTACAGTGGCATGCTTATCTTCCACGGCCGCGAGAACGTCTTGGCATCCTCGATGGTCGCCTCATACATCAGGGTATCGGCGCTGCGCGGGGTGTAGCGCTCCGTCACCTTCAAGGCGTCGCTGTGGAAATCGCCGGCGCGGTCAAACCAGGTCTGGTCGTTCTGATCGGTAACCACAACCACCAGAGTGTCTCCCTCCCAATGTCCGGTGGACCATCCCATCCAGCTATCGGCGGGAGCCTCGGTGGGCTTCTCCATATTGATGGATCGGACGCCGCCTGCAAATTCGTACGCGATCATGATCGTCTTGGGCGATTGAACGATCTGAAACGGATAGGGCATATAGGTGGAGCGCGGAACGCCCCCCATGTAGCACTTGACCTCGGGATCGAGCGTCAGACGATTGGCGAAATTTTTCTTCTGCTGTTCCGCCGCGGCGGGCAGGTATGGAATTGTGCCGTCGCCGTCGATCACGCCGGGTCCGGGGGGAATCGAGAACTCCGCTCCCAGCGAAAGCACCGGCCCTTGCGCGGCCGCGTGCGCCCGAACATCCCAGTTGGCCGTATTCATAGCCTCCCAAATGCCGTTCAGATCGGCCTTCCCATCCTTGGTGCGAGGAGCCTTATAGGCCGGCGCCTGCGCTTGCCCTGAAACCGGAACCACGGAAAAGAGGAGGCACGCCGCAGCGGCAGCAGCAATGACAATGAACCCTCCGAACCAGCGTTCGAACCAACCTCGCATTCAGCTTCATCTCCTCTTCTAAGGTCCCTTAAGAAACAGCCGCTCGTCGCGCAGGGATTCCCGGCCCGCCTTCAGGCGGGCGCAATACACCGCTTTAGATGCTACATTCAATTCGCCTCGGTGTCAACGAACCCCTGAGGCCCGCTCTTC
>CAVXWB010000074.1:0-7969 GCA_963765185.1 Bryobacterales bacterium | reverse complement strand
TTGCGATGCGGCCCCCTCTGCCACGGGCTGTTAAGCCAGCGCGGCGAGCTTCTCAGAAGCGGTCCTAGGACTCCTGTCCCACTTCGGCGCAGGCGGTTCAGTATCGTTCTTACTATCTTCCCATTGATCCTTCGTAAGGGTTCGAGCAAACTACGGATGGATGTCGAAGGATCCATTATGAGCAGAGTACGAGATGCCCTCAAACGGGCCAACGCAATGCAGATATCGCCGGCAGGATACGACGAAGAAGCGCCGGTTCCAGCCCCCAAGAGCCTGGACGAAGGCCGCCCCAGGGCTTCGCGGCACTTCACTCAGCCAGTGCAGGGCGCGGTTGTGCGGGAGGTTTTCTCGGAGGACCTTTCAGGGCTGGCGCTGCTCTCCAGACTGCCCGGGATTCGCGAGCATTATGACGAACCAGGTTCCGTCGTGCGAACGATTTTCTCGGAAGACCGCGTTGCCGGCGCCGCACCGCAAGAGGCTGCCCTGGACGAGACCAACATGGATGAGGCTGCCGCAGAGGAGGAGTTTTCAAACGACGCTGCGCCGCCCGCGATTTCAAGGGGCTTGAGAACCCATCCGCTGCTCCGCAATCGCTGGGTGCGGCGGCTGCTGCGCCTCGCCGGCGTCCGCTTGGGATGGCCGGTGCCAACCTGCCAGGGAATCACGCGTCTGGGCCGGCCCTGCCGCGGTCCCTCCATGGCCAACGGCTTCTGCCGGCTTCACGGCGGCTCACGCTCCGGCATCGTGGCCCAACGGACCCGCAGTCTGCTCGACCGAATCTCGCACGCGCGCTGAATTCGCGCAAATCACGACCCCGCTCCGGCGTTTGTCGGACAATAAAGGTTCATGGTCGAAACCATTCAGTGGACCGATGCGGGCGTGGTCATGATCGATCAAACCCGCCTGCCTCGCGAGCAAGTTTTCGTCACCTGCCGCGGCTACCGCGACGTCGCCGAAGCGATCCGTTCCATGGTCATTCGCGGGGCTCCCGGCCATCGGCGTCGCGGCCGCCATGGGAGTTGCGTTAGGCGCGCAGGAAGATGCGGATTTTGAAACGGTATGCGAAACCCTGGCGCAAACCCGGCCCACCGCTGTGAATCTGTTTTGGGCCATTGACCGAATGCGGCGGCTCGCCGCCTCCCTTAACGGCGCACCTCGCCACGAGGTCGTCCAGCGCATGATTCAGGAAGCCTGCCAGATTCGTTCCGAGGATATCGCCATCTGCCGGGCCATCGGCCGCCACGGCGCGCCTCTGGTTCCCGACGGCAAAACCGTGCTCACGCACTGCAATGCCGGCGCGCTCGCCACCGCCGGCTACGGCACCGCGCTCGGCGTCATTCGCGCGGCCTCGGAAGCGGGCAAGAAGATCGACGTGTTCGCGGATGAGACCCGCCCGTTTCTTCAGGGCTCGCGCCTGACAGCCTGGGAATTGCAGCAGGACGGCATCCCCACCACCATCATCACCGACAACATGGCCGGGCACTTTCTGCACTCGGGACGCATCGGCTGCGTGGTTGTCGGAGCGGACCGCATCGCCGCCAACGGCGACGTGGCCAACAAGATCGGCACCTATTCCGTCGCCGTGCTGGCCAAGGAAAACGGCGTGCCGTTCTATGTCGCCGCACCGGTTTCCACGTTTGACTTGACTCTGGCCTCCGGCGACGCCATCCCCATCGAGCAGCGCTCGGCCTCTGAGGTCACCCACGTCTTCGGCGTTCCCATTGCGCCGGAAAACATCGCCGTCGAAAACCCGGCCTTCGATGTGACCCCGGCCCGCTACGTCTCCGCCATCATCTGCGAACGTGGCGTGGCCCGGCCTCCGTATACGGAATCCCTCAGAAACATGCGCTGATATGCTACGTTGACTTTGATGCGCATTTTTCTTGCTTCCTTTCTGTGCGGCGCCCTGATGCCCGCGGGATATTTGGCCGCCCAAACCCTCGCCGGCCGCCGCGCCCCCAGCTTCTCGCTTCCCGATTCCAACCAGGTCCAGCACGATATCCTCGATTACCGCGGCAAGTGGCTGCTGCTGACGTTCACCACCACCATCAATTGCCAGCGCTGCGCCCAGCTCTCCCGCGAGCTTGAAAAGCTCCAGGGCCCCAAGGTCGCGGTGCTCTCCGTCATGATTTCTCCGCCGGAGAACGACAAGACCGCCACGCGCTATTCCGCCGAAAACAAGCTGACTTCGCCCATCGTTTTCGATCAGAGCCAGGTGGCCATCGCGTACTTCAAAGCCACCCCGGCCAACCCCAGAATCGATACGCCCCACCTGTTCGCCATCAATCCCGCCGGCATGATCGTGCGGGACTGGTCCGACAGCTCGGTGGCAACCATGCTCGCGGCCAAGGGCGGAGCCGCGGCTGCGATTCAGGCCCTCATGGCCGCGTCGAAGTGACCAGATTCATCCGCATCTGCCACCCTGAGGATCGATCCTCGTAGTAATTCGGCACCGTCGCCGTGCGCACAAATCCGAGTTTGCGATACAGCCGGATCGCGCCTTCATTTTGGGGCCGCACCATCAACCAAACCGTCGTGGCGCCGCTCCGCCGCAGTTTTCGGAGGATGGCTTTTAACAGCGCGGTCGCGATGCCCCGCTGGCGGTATCGCGAACCCACGGCCAGGGAAGCGATTTCCCCTCCGTGACGCGTCAGGCATGCGATGCTGTATCCCGCAATTCTTTTAGACACCGTCGCCACCAAAAACAGGGGCGGCGCGCCGGCGTATTCCAGAAGCCCGCGCAAAGGCGGTTTGGCCCTGCGGCCGTCGGGACCTCGCGACCGCTCCGCCGAGCCGGGCTCTGGTGCGCGGGCATACTCGAGAAACACCTCGCGCGGCCACGCATCCAGCTCGAACGATTCCCGTTCGATGCGCAGGATTCCAGGCAGGTCGCTTCTCTCAAACGAACGGATCGTGACGGGTTGCTTCACGGGAACGCTGCAATGAAAACCATTGTATCGTGCGCCTTTGAAGAAACGCGTGAAAAATCGCGGGATAATGAGAGACTCGCATGTCGTCCGAGCCCTCCACTCCAT
Organism: Bryobacterales bacterium; assembly: GCA_963765185.1. Lineage (GTDB taxonomy): Bacteria > Acidobacteriota > Terriglobia > Bryobacterales > Bryobacteraceae > Palsa-187. The sequence continues at coordinate 4,934 of CAVXWB010000074.1, read as the reverse complement.
TAATGCGCCAATATCACGGCATCAAGCAGCAGGTGCCCAACGCGCTCCTGCTGTTCCGACTCGGCGATTTCTATGAGCTGTTCTATGAGGACGCCGTCGTCGCCGCCCGCGAGCTCGAAATCACTCTCACCGCGCGCAACAAGGAAAAGGGCCAGCCCATTCCGATGTGCGGGGTGCCCTATCATTCCGCCGAAAACTACATTGCGCGCCTGATCCAGAAGGGCTATCGCGTGGCCATCTGCGATCAGATGGAGGTCGCCAGCGCCGCCACCAAGCTGGTCAAGCGCGAGGTCACGCGCATCGTCACTCCCGGCACCGCCATGAACGCGGCCGTGCTGCGCTCGCATGAGAACAACTATCTCGCGGCGTTCCTCCCCAGCGGCGCGGTCAATGGCAATCGAGCCGGCTTGGCCTACGTGGATGTCTCCACCGGCGAATTCCGCGCCACCGAAATCGACTCGGCCGAGGTTTTTCCCGCGCTCGAAGCCCTCAATGCGCGAGAGGTCCTGGCGCCCTCGGGCACATCACAAAAGCTGCCGTGTCTCAAGACCGACGTCGAGCCCTGGGTCTTCGAGGCCGACTACGCCGCACGAAGTCTTCGTGAGCATTTCCACCTGCTGGCGCTCGACGGCTGCGGCCTGGATCATCGGCCTCTGGCCACCGGAGCCGCGCTCGGCGCATTCTTCACTACCTGCGCGACACCCAGCGCGCCACGCTCGATCATCTGGAGCGCCCGCCTTCTACGACCGCGCCGACGCTCTGGTGCTCGACGCCACCACCATTCGCAACCTGGAGCTGGTCGAGCCGCTCTTCGCCGGCGAATCGCGCGACGCCACTCTGCTCAGCGTGCTGGACCGCACCCGCACCGGCATGGGCGGGCGTCTGCTCCGCCGCCGTCTGCTCGCGCCTTCGCTCGACACTGCCGAAATCGACGCGCGCCTCGACGCCGTCGAGGAATCTCCACGCCGCGGCCATCCTGCGCGCATAGCTCGCCAAGGACCTGGCCTCCGTCCTCGATCTAGAGCGCCTGCTCTCGAAGGTCAGCTCGCCTCCGCCGGGCCCGCGCGATCTGCTGGCTCTGGCCCGCTCGCTCGCCGTCGTCCCCGTGCTAAACAGCGTCCGCGCAGGCCCGCCGGCGCGCCTCATCGATCTTCAAGTCGCCTTGACGATGTTGCCGAGGTTCGGGATCGCGTGCTTGCGGCCGCTCGCCGATGAGCCTCCGGTCAACTTGAGCGACGGCGGCGCGATCCGCGCCGGCTTCGATTCGCCGCCTGGACGAGCTGCGCGATCTTTCAGCCAGAACAGCAAGACCTTTCTCGCCCGCATCGAGCAGCGGGAGCGCGACCGCACCGGCATCGCGTCGCTCAAGATCCGCTTCAACAACGTCTTTGGCTATTACATCGAGATCTCCAAAGCCAATATGCACCTGGCGCCCGCCGATTATGAGCGCAAGCAAACTCTGGTCAATGCCGAGCGCTTCACCACACCCGAGCTGAAGGAATTGGAGGTCAAGATTCTGGAAGCCGAGGAGCGCATGCTCGACCATCGAGCGCGAAATCTTCGAACAGCTTCGAGCGTTGGCCTCCTCGGAAGCCGTGCGCATCAAGGCCACAGCTCAAGCGATCGCCGAGCTGGACGTGACCGTCGCTCTCGCCGAAGTCGCCGCCGGGCAGCGCTACGTTCGGCCGCGCTTCGCTTCAGATGGCGAGATGAAAGTGGTCGCCGGCGCGCCATCCCGTGATCGAAAAGCTCGCCGAACAGGACGCCCAGCGTTTCATCCCCAACGATCTCTACTTCCATCCGGAAACCGAATTCATCTCCGTCATCACCGGACCCAACATGGGCGGCAAATCCACCTATCTGCGGCAGGCCGCGCTGCTCGTCGATCCTGGCGCAGATGGGCTCGTTCGTGCCCGCCGAATCCGCGCTGGTTCCCATCGTCGACCGCGTCTTCACGCGCATCGGCGCGGCCGACAACCTCGCGCGCGGCCGCTCCACGTTCATGGTGGAGATGACGGAGACCGCGGTGATCCTGAACACCGCCACGTCGCGCAGCCTCATCGTGCTCGACGAAATCGGCCGCGGCACCTCGACCTATGACGGCCTCGCGCTCGCCTGGGCGGTGATCGAGCACATCCACCGCCACATCCGCGCCAAGACGCTGTTCGCCACGCACTATCATGAGCTGACCGAGCTCGCCGGTCAGCTGGAAGGCGTCCGCAATCTGCACGTCTCGGTGAAGGAAGTCCGGCGATCAGATCTCTTTCCTGCGCAGAGTCGAGCCCGGCGCGGCCGACCGCAGCTACGGCATCGAGGTGGCGCGCCTGGCCGCGCTTCCGCATGAGCGTGATCGAGCGGGCGCGGCAGATTCTGGCGCTGCACGAATCCGCCGAGCACACCGTCACGGAGGAACTGTCGCCGCAGAGCCCGCGCCCATGCAGATCCAGCTTTTCGAGCCGGTGAATTATCAGATCGCCGAGCGCATCCGCAAGCTGAAGCTCGATGAGCTGCGCCCTATCGACGCCCTGCAATTGCTGGCTGAGCTCCAGCACGAGCTTTCATGAGCTGGCATATGAGAGTCGCGGGAGTCATGAGCGGCACCTCGCTCGACGGCATCGACGTGGCCATTGTCGATATCCGGGCGCAAACGCATTGAGACCGTCGCGTTCCACAGCACGCCGTATCCGCCGGCAGGTTCGAGACGCCCTGCTGGAACGTCTCTACGGCTGCCGCGAGGTTTCGCGGTTGAATTTCCTGCTGGGTGAGTTATACGCAAAGGCGATTATGCTGGCGATGCGGCATGGCCCGTCGAACTGATCGGCTCCACGGCCAGACCATTTTTCACGAAGGCGGGTCAAACACGCTGCAAATCGGCGAGGCCGCGGTGGTCGCCGAGCGCACCGGCATCGCCGTGGTCTCGAATTTCCGCGACGCGCGACATCGCCGCCGGCGGCCAAGGCGCGCCGCTGGTTCCTTTCGTCGATTATCTTCTCTTCCGCGCACCGCCAGGCAAAATGCGCGTCGCGCTGAACATCGGAGGCATCGCCAACATCACCGCCATTCCCAAGGGCGGCAAGGCGAACGAAGTGGTGGCCTTCGATACCGGACCCGGCAACATGGTGATCGACGCGCTGGTGGCGCACATGACCGGCGGCAAGCAGCGGTTCGACCGCGACGGCCGCATCGCCCGCTCGGCCAAGATACACGATGGGCTGGTAATGCTCTTTTCGGAACATCCTTATCTCAAGCGCTGGCCGCCCAAGACCTGCGGCCGCGAACAGTTCGGCACCGAATTCGTAAGCGACCTGCTGGGTACCGGCCTCTCGCTCCCGGACCTAATCGCGACCGCCACCGAATTCACCGCCTACGCGATCGTATACCAGATTTTTCGCACCATCGAACCGGATGAGGTCATCGTCTCCGGCGGAGGAGTTCACAACGGTTGGCTGATGCAGCGGTTGAAGTCGGCGTTCCCGGAAAATTCGGTGAAGACGAGCGCGGAGTTCGGCATCGACCCCGATGCCAAGGAGGCCATCGCCTTCGCCGTGCTGGCGTACGAATCCGCGCGGGGCAGGCCTGGGAACCTGCCCTCCGCGACCGGCGCGCGGCATCCGGTTGTGCTCGGCAAACGCAGTCATTCGAGTGTCTCGCGCTCTTCGTCGTCCTGAGCCTGCTGGTCCAGCTGGCGGACGCGCTGCTGCGGATTTGAGGACAGATCCTGATTTTCCAGATCGCACGGCACAACCGGCGCCGGAGCGGCGTCCAGTTCCGCATCCAGATCAATGACCTTGCCATCGGTGGGCGCGGCGGGGATGGGGGGGGTGTAGTCTTTTTCGTCGCGCTTCTTTTCGTCACGCGTCTTTTCATCACGCTTCTTTGTCAAATCGTCGAGCATGTCGCGAATGTACTTCTTCATGCCCCATGCTTGACCCAGCCGCGCGCAAACGCCCGTCGTTTAAAATGGCATCCGTTTGAAACCGGACGAAATAGAGTTCTAAGAAAGTGTGTTAATGAGCGTCGGATGTTTCGCTTCAAACGCGGCGATGGCGGATTCCTGCTGCAGCATGTAGCCCAGCTCATCCACTCCATCGAGCAGGCAGCGCTTGGCGAAGTTGTCGATGGGAAACTCGACGGAGCGGCCGTCGGCCAGCGTGAGCTTCTGCGCAGCCAGGTCGATGGCAACCCGCATGCCCGGCGAATTCAGCAACTGTTTGTGAACGTCGGCGGGCACAACCACCGGCAGTAAGCCGTTCTTCAGCGCGTTGCCCTTGAAGATGTCCGCGAAAGACGTGCTGACCACTGCGCGGATTCCGTTCTGCATCGCCAACAGACAATGAGGAAATATAATGACAGGGATTCGTCGAGAGGAGCAATGGCACATGGTGGGCGGGCAACATGGCAAAAATGAAAATCCGCGTCGGCATGATCGGAGCCGGCGGCAACACGCGCTTGCGGCACATTCCCGGGTTTCTCGGCGTCGACGACGTTGAACTCCTGGCCGTGTGCAATCGCCGGCTGGAGTCGAGCACGGCCATCGCCAGAGAGTTCAATGTGCCGCGCATCTATCACCACTGGCAGGAAGTCGTGGCCGATCCGGACGTCAACGCCATCTCCATCGGCACCTGGCCTTATCTGCATTGCCCGATCACGCTGGCGGCCCTTCAGGCCGGCAAGCATGTGCTGACCGAGGCCCGCCTGGCCATGAACGCCGCCGAGGCCCACCAGATGCTGGCCGCGTCCAGGCAACATGGCTCTCTGGTCACGCAGGTGGTGCCCAGTCCCTTCGGTTTGAAGGGGACCGACGTGGTCCGCGACCTCCTGGCCGAGGGTTTCATCGGCGATTTGCGCGAAGTGCAGTTGTCCAGCATGAATGCCGGCCTGGCCGATCCGGTGGCCCCGCTCTCCTGGCGGCAGGATGTGGCCCTGTCGGGCTT
>CAVXWB010000073.1:0-15294 GCA_963765185.1 Bryobacterales bacterium | reverse complement strand
CTGACGAATACACCGCCATGGAGTTGTACCTGGGCAGCAACGCGGCGGGCACCTACTGCACTGGTTGCACGGCCGGCCTTTATCCCGTAGGCGGGACCAGCCTTGCCTCTCCGTTAACCGCTGGCGTGATTGCGAATATCGACGCCGGCCGGCTGGCGGCTTCGCTGCCTATCCTCGGTTCGAACCTCAACGCGTTGATCTACCAGGCTGCGGCAGCTCCTTACTACCTTTACCGGTTCTTCGACGTGACCCTGGGATACACTACCGACGACGGAAGTTTCACTTTCGACGCTGAACCGGGCTACGACCTGGCAACCGGACTTGGCGTAGTCCTTGGACCAAGTCTTGCGTATTACCTGCTGACCGCGACGCTGCCGTAACGCGCGCTTCAGGGTTTAAAACGTCCAGCGGGAAAATTGGTTTTGTGGCGCGGGCCGCAAGGTCCGCGCAGAATTCAGGAGAACCAATGAATCTGTTGAAAACTTCAAAGCTTCTGTTTTTGCCGGCGGCAGCTATGCTGACCCTGCCGGCCTACGCCCAGGACGCGGTCACGGTAGCGAGGAAACCGGTGTCAAGAGCAGTGATGCCGGGCCCGGCTCCCGCGGGACAGTTCCGGTCCAACGCGTGGTTTTTGATATCGCCCTCGCAGGTGCACGGCCCCGGTGCAACCTCCTGCGCGGATGGCTGTTACTACGAACCTGCGGATCTCCTTTCCATTTACGCGATCAACTCGATCGCCAACGCAGACGGTGGCTCGGGCATTACCGTCGGAATCGTGGACGCTTACTACAACCCCCAGACCGAGGCGGACTTGAAAGCGTTCAATGCGGAGTTTGGTCTGCCGGGCTGCACCATTGCGAGCGGATGCCTCACGATTGTGAATCAGACCGGCTGCGTGATCGGAAGCACGGGCTGCACCAACCCCGGACATGGCGCTTACGCCTGGGCGCCGGAGACCGATCTGGACGTCCAGACCGTGCATAGCCTCGCGCCGAAAGCGAAGATCCTTCTGGTTGTGTGCGACAGCGCCTCCGACGCCAATTTGTACGCGGGAGTGCAGATTGCCTACGCCAACGCCGACGTGGTTTCGAATAGCTATGGAGGAGCCGAGGATGCAGCGGCGGAGTCGATTTTTTCGGCTTCTACAGTTCCGCTCCTGTTTTCCGCCGGGATACGGGCGCAGAGATCGAGTATCCCTGCACCAGCGCCTACGTGGTTTGCGTGGGCGGTACCAGTCTTCTTTCCAATTCAATTGGCGGCAGCGCTTTTCGGGCCTACGAGGGTGCGTGGGGGGTGGTATCGTGGTCGGGCAGCACTCCGCCCGCCGGCGGCGGCGGCGGTTGCAGTGTCAAGATAAGCGAGCCTGCTTTTCAAAGCTCCTATGGCACCACCGGCTGCGGCACCCAACGCGCCGTGCCGGACGTTTCCGCGCTGGCCGACGATTACACTGGTTCGCTTATCTACTTAGGCAATAATGCGGCGGGTAGCTTGGGATGCAGTCCGGCTTGCACCTCCGGCTTCTACACTTTCGGTGGGACCAGCCTTGCGTCTCCGTTAACCGCTGCCGTGATTGCGAATATCGACGCTGGCCGGCTCGCGGCTGCGCTACCTTTACTCGGCTCGAATCTCAATGCGCTGATCTACCAGGCTGCGGCCGTTCCCGATTACCTTTACCACTTCTACGACGTGACCCTCGGATACACTACCAACGTAGCCCCTTCATCCAATAGCCCCGACGCCAAGAGCTACACGTTCGATGCCGGACCAGGCTACGACCTGGCTACTGGACTCGGCGTCATCCTGGGGCCAAGTCTTGCGAACGGTCTGCTGCCTTAGCAGGCCGTGGCAGAAGGGGCCGAATCGCAAAAGCCTGGGACAGTCACCATATTTCGCCATAGAGGCGCATTGATTCGATGGAACTTTCCGGTAGGCGAAATACGGTGGCTGTCCCGGTTTTTGCGCCAGACGACTTTCACCACGGGCTGCTAGACTAGCCCTCTTGGTGACGCCCCGCCGCAGCCGGCCAGGGGGCCGGCTGCGGTCCAGGGGGACCGCCCCACAAATCCGATTGTCCAGTTAATTCGTGCACACTGCACCAGCCGCCTAACCCGAAATTGGGCCGTCGCCGGCCGCTAACGCGTTCGACGATTTTTTCTTTCATCCGCACGGCCGATTCCACCGCGGATTCCAGCGCGATCCGGTACACGATCCCGCCCACCGCCGCATCGAACGCCAGCACCGCGAAAAACGCGGCTTCGCTATTGAAGCGCATAGCGCGCCAGGTACGCCAACCCGGCCGGCAAGAACGCCACCGGGTACACCACCAGCAGAATCGCCTGCACGCGTCCGGCCGCGCCGGAGCGGAACGAGGAATCCGGGATTCACGCCGCGCGCCTGCCGCACCGACATCAGATTGCCCGCGCCTAACAGAAAGATGCTGACCACCCCGGCCACCGCGAACGCTTCGGCCAGTTTCAGCGGATCCAGTGGCATGCCCAGCACCGCGCACACCGCCGTCACCGCCAGAATCTCCAGCAGGATGAACAGCATCGCGCCCAGATTCTTGCCGATCAGCACGCTTCGAAAACGGCACCGGCGCAAGAAAATAAATCTGCGCGGCGGAGCGGTCGAAGCCGAAGGAATTCCAGAAGCACACCTCGCTCAGCAGCAGCAGCGAATACACGCTCACCACCGTGAGGTAATTGCTGCCCAGAAAAGATTGGGTCGCGCCGGAGCGGCCCAGCGCCACCGGCAGCCAGATCACCAGACCGAACGTGAAGCCCATCAGGAACACCAGACGGAAACGGGGCGAGCGCGCCAGGAAGCGCAATCTCTTTTTCCACCAGCGCTCCCAGCGGATCGCGCACATAGAGCCGAGGGCAGACGGTAAAAGCGCTCGATCAGCGGGACGTTGCCGCGGGCGGGGTCCCCATTGGGCGATCGGCTCGCCCCGGCCTCGTCGCTGATCGAAGGAAAGCGTTCGCGAAAACTGCCACAAGCCGAAGGCGGATCCGATCACGCACCAGGCCAACAAATAGGTGAGCGACATGGCCACTTCCCTGCCCTGAGCCAGGTTGGCGGCCGCGGTCCAGGGCCAGGCCTTGAGGACGTCTCCGCCGGCGACCACGCGCAGGCCGCCGCCCAGCGCATTGCGAGCCACCAGGAACTGAAGCGACGCCGCTCCCATCACCAGCACCAGAAACGCGAATTCGCGAATGCGCTTGCGCGCCAGAAGCCGCACCACCAGATCGCGCATGCCTACGGCGAGCAGCAGATTGAATACCATGTAGGGAAGATCGCCAATGCGCCCAGAGCCGGGAGCCGCGGATTGAAGAGAATGCCGGCCATGACGCCCAGCAGGATCATGAACATTTCAATCGCGGCGGTCACGCGCAGCAGCACCTCGATGGCGAAGAGTTGCCGCACCGGAATGGGATAGGCTTTCAGCTTGCGCATCTCGAGCGACGGCGCCGGTGGCGGCCATCAGCAGCGGCACCACCTGCCAATACAGAAAAACCAGCAGCAAGCCGCCGGGCAGGGCGCTGCGCACCAGGTCCAGATTATCCGGCTGGGACAGGATGCGCGCCAGCGGCGATCGCGGCCACCAGCCAAGCCCCATACCAGAGGGAGCCGATGATGGAAGCCCAGGCGACGCCGGCCCGGGGATAGAAGTTGACGAGTGTACGCCACTGCGCCCACAGAATCGCGCGGGCGTGCCTCATCGCTTCGTAGACGCGGCGCGGCTACGCGGCGCACGCACTCCTCGGTGCCGTGTCGAGGCTCGTCTCGACACGCTGGTGGATGGGCGTCGCCAGGAGTGGCGACGCAGCACGCAGGAGTGCGTGCGCCACATCGAGGAGTTCTTCAGCATCGCATTACGCCAGCCAGTCCAGAGTCTCGAAGTGGCGCCCCGCGCCCACGGCGCGGACGAAGGCGTCTTCGAGCGTGGCCGCATCGCCGCGCAGCTCCGCCATGGAACCGTTCAGCACAATCTTGCCATCGCGAATGATGGCCACGCGATCGCACAGCCGCTCCACCACCTCGAGGACGTGCGAGGTCAGAAAGATGGTGGCGCCGTGGCGGACCTGATCGAGCAGAATATCTTTCATGAGGCGGGCTCCCACGGCGTCGACGCCCTCAAAAGGTTCGTCCATCAGAAATAACTTGGGGCGATGGATCAGCGCCGCGGCCATGGCGACGCGCTTGCGCATGCCCTTGGAATATTCGGAGATGAGCTTGTTGCGGGCGCCCTCCAGCTCGAACAGATCCAGCAGCTCGCCCGCGCGCTCCCGCGCCACGCGCCGGTCCAGCGCCGTAGATGCGGCCCACGAATTCGATAAACTCGCCGCCGGTGAGATGATCGAACAGCAGCGATTCGTCGGGCACCAGGCCGATCTGCTGTTTGATTTCGAGCGCGTTCTCGGGCATGGGCAGACCCATCAGCGCGATGGTTCCCGCGGTGGGCGGGGCCAGGCCCATCAGCATTTTGATGGTGGTGGTTTTGCCCGCGCCGTTGGGGCCCAGGAATCCGAAGAAGCAGCCGCGCGGAACCGGAGAGCGTCAGACCGTCCACGGCGGCCTTGCTGCCGTAGACTTTGCGAAGATTGTGGATTTCAATGGCGGCCGACGCGTCGTCCACAGCTTCTATCGTAACAATCGAGGACCCTGGGAATTCGGCCTCACCCCTGACGCGCCGCATTACTCTCCGGCATGGATCGCGGCGGCAACCACAGCCTTCTCGCGATACTGCCGGGCTTGTTCGCCGCGGCCGGAACGATCCTCTGCGCTGGCCAGCAGTTCCAGAGCCTGCGCCAGCAGCGGGCCTCCCTTTCGATCGAGCGCGGGCAGCGCCAGGAGCAGCAGCTCGCGCGCCTGCGCGATGCGGCCGGTCTGAAGATACAGCGCGGCCAGGCGCACCTGCGCGACGGCGGTCTCCCCCCGGTTGGCGCCGACCTGACGCTCACGCAGCGCCAGCATCTTCTCGAACTCCGTCGCCGCGCCGCGCAGGTCGCCCGATTCCTCAAGCGACGCCGCCAGGTGATACAGCGTCTCGGTGGCTTCCTGCGAATCGACGCCCGGTCCGGAATCGTTCTCACCGAGCGCGCGGTGAATGCCCATCGCGCGGCGCAGGCAGAGTTGCGCGGCGTCATGCTGGCCGTGGCGGCGCTGCAGCAGCCCCAGCTCGCGCAGGTAGGCGGCGGTCTCGGCGTGTTCCGCGCCGAAGGCTTTCTCGGCATGGCCGAGGCCCGTCTTGAGAGATTCGATGGCATCCGCGAGCCGCTCGCTCCGCTCCTGCGCCGATGCCAGCGTGCGCGAGCACGAGACCAGCAGCGCATAATCCGGCTTGGAACTAGCGCTCTCCAGACGAATCACCTTCTGCGCGGTCTTTTCCGCTTCGGCGTAGCGCTCCTGCTCCAGCTGCACGCGGGCCAGTGCGTCCAGCGCCAGCGCGTGCAAGGTGCCGTTTTCCTCCTGCACGGCGATTTTGATGGCCGCCACGGCAGTCCGCTCCGCGTCCTCCAGCTTGGATTGGCAGCGCTGCGCCTCGGCCAGCCCCAGCAGAAATCCCAGACGATCGACGGCGGAGTAATGCTTCTCCTCCAGAGCCAACTGCAGGTATTTTTCGGCTTCGCTCCAGTTGCGGGCTTGCAGGTGCCGCTGCGCCTCGTCGCGGTTCAAATGGCGGTCACGATGCCACTCCTTGACGTGCGGCGTCGCCCATTCGGCGACACGGAGACCCATTTTGAAGATTCGCGTGACGCTCATGATCCCTCATGCGTCAATCGGCGGAGGCGAATCCAAACTTTAGCGGCGCGAATTGTAGGAAGGCGGCGGCCGATTCAGGCCAGATTGAGGACTTTGGCCACCACGTGCTTGTCCTGCTCGATTTTCTTTTGCAGGAGCGTGATGGCGTAAATCAACTGCTCCGGCCGCGGAGGGCAGCCGGGAACGTAGACGTCGATGGGGATCACCTGGTTCACGGGCACCAGCGCGTAGTTGGAGAACACGCCCGTGGAAGTGGCGCAGGCGCCCATGGAGATCACCCATTTGGGCTCGGGCATCTGTTCGTAGAGGCGGCGAATCACCGGCGCCATTTTATTCGAGACGCGGCCGGCGATGATCATCAAATCGCTCTGCCGAGGCGAACCGCGCATCACCTCCGCGCCGAATCGCGAGATGTCGAAGCGCGAGGCGATCATGGACATCATCTCGATGGCGCAACACGCCAGGCCGAAGCTCATGGGCCAGATCGAGTTCTTGCGCCCCCAGTTGATCAGTTTGTCGAGCGTGGTGGTGAGCAGGACCTCGCCGAGCGGATCTTCCTCGGCTTCCTGATCGATGCGCGCGAACAACTCCGGCGGCTGGCTGAGATGGAAAGTGGTATCGTCCACGACTTCATTATGACATGGGCTCACGCGCGTGGTCGAACGCGGATCGCCACCAGCGCGAGAAGAACGATGTCGCACCAGAGAGCGCGGTTCCCGAATCGTCCAGCGGCGTAGCCACCGGCCGTGGCGCCAAACAAAAACGCCGTGCAAATCATCGAAAAATCCCGCACCACCCGCGCCGCTTCGGGGCGATGTCCGTCCATGTACCAGTCGAAGGCCGCTTCGCTTAACGTGCGCAGATTCCCGGTCACGAAGGTGGAGTTGTAGCTGCGGCCATTCACCTCGCGAAACATCCCCACCTGCACCGAGGCGGCAAAAGCCACGCTGGCGGTGATGGCGATATCGGCCGTGCTCTGGGGCAGCAGGCTCAGCACCAAGAGCATTCCGATTTCGAGCGCCAGCGCCGCCATGTAGGGATCGCGGAGGGGGCGCAGCACCGGGCGCAGGTGGAGCGCCTTTGCCGCGAAGATGCCCAGCAAGAACGCCACAATGGGCGGCAGATGCCGGAAGGCGGTGCTCCACGAACCGGAAATGAAATTGATGCCGAGGAGGACCACATTTCCGGTCATGGCGTTCGCGAACACGTGTCCATGTCCTACGTACGTGAAGCCATCCAGAAAGCCTCCGGCCGCCGCGAGGATCGCGCTGTTGCCCAGCATCCGCACTCGATCTTGGGAGGGGACCGCCATGATCCATTCTCCATCGTCGGATGGCTACACTAGAGGTTGGATAAAGACTACGGAATCGAGCCCGAGTACATCGATACCTGGGGCCGCAAGCATGTTCCCTCCGACAAAACCCGCAGCCTGATTCTGGCTGCGCTGGGCACGGCGGAAGCTGCGGCTCCACTTGATCCCGCTATCGTGGTCCGCGAAGATGCGGAGTCCATCGCGCTGCGGGTGCCGGCGGAGCACTCGGGTTCCTCGGTGAAGCTCGAAATTCGGTGGGAGAACGGCGATGTGGAGCACCACCCGTTCTGGCTGCCGCAGCTTGGCTCAAACGACTCGGGTGAGAAACTCATTCCGCTGCCGAAGCCTCTGCGGCTGGGCTATCACGAACTGCGCGTGTATCAAGTGACGCAGCCGGAGCTCACGGTATTCGCCGAGGCCCACTTCATCGTGTGCCCGAGGCGCACGCGCACCTTCGAGGGGCGTGCGGCGGGCGTGGCGCTGAGCCTGTACGGATTGCGCTCCGCGCGCGACTGGGGCTGCGGCGATATCACCGATCTGCGCGCCGCCATCGACGTCTTCGCTCGCGCGGGCGCGGCGTTTGTGGCGCTGAATCCGCTGCACGCCATCGCCAATCGGGAGCCATTCAACACCAGCCCGTATCTTCCGCAGAGCTCGCTCTACCGCAACTTCCTGTACATCGACGTGGAGCAGACGCCGGGATATCTGCCGGAAGAGCCGATTGCGCGCGAGGCCGCGGCGCTGCGCTCGACCGAACTGGTGGAGTATGAACGCGTCGCTCGATTGAAGATGCGGGTGCTGAGCAGCGCCTTCGACCGGTTCATCGATCACGGCTCGGCTCCCGAGTTCGACGCTTTCATCGAAGCGGAAGGCGCGGCGCTTCACGATTACGCGGTGTATTGCGCGCTCGATGAAACCATGCATGGGCGCGATGCGAACGTGTGGTTGTGGACGGAGTGGCCTGAGCCGTATCGCGATCCGCGCTCGGCGGCGGTGGAGGAATTCGCGCAAGAGCATCGCTCGCGCGTGCTGTTCTTCAAGTTCCTGCAATGGCAGCTGGACGTGCAACTGGCGCAGGCGCAGGCGCACGCGCTCGACCGCGGCATGCAGATCGGCCTGTATCACGATCTGGCATTGGCCACCGACCGTTTCGGCGCGGACCTGTGGGCCAACCGCGCGTTCTATGTGGCGGGCTGCCGCGTGGGCGCGCCTCCCGACGACTTCGCGCCCAACGGGCAGGACTGGGGCTTTCCTCCGCCCAATCGCGAGGCCCATCGGGCCGACGGCTACAAGCTCTTCGCCAAATCCATCCGCAACAGCGCCCGCCACGGCGGCGCGCTGCGCATCGATCACGTGATGCGCTTCTTCCACTTGTACTGGATGCCGGATGGAGTGAGCGCGGCCGATGGCGCCTACGTCCGCGATTATGCCGACGATTTACTGGGCGTGCTGGCGCTTGAAAGCTCGCGCAACGGGTTCATCGTGGTGGGCGAGGATCTGGGAACCGTCAGCGGCGACGTGCGCCACAGGCTGGCCGAGGCGGGCATCCTGGGCATCCGGCTGCTGTGGTTCGAACGCAATGCCGACGGCAGTTTCCGCGCACCGGGCGAGTATCCGGCGCAGGCCGCAGTCTCGACCACCACGCACGATCTCCCCACGCTGGCCGGATTTTTTTCGGGCCGCGACATTGAAGCCCGCAAGGCCGCGGGGCTCATTGATGAAAAGGCCTACGAGGAGCAATGGTCTTCCAGGCATAGCGACATCGAGCGGATTCACAAGGCGCTCGACTCGGCCGGATTCCATGACGATCCACTGGAATTCGTGCTGGCCACGCCCTGCTCTCTTGCTGTTGTCAATCAAGAGGACCTGACCGGCGAAACCGACCAGCAGAACCTTCCGGCCAGCACCTGGCAGTATCCCAACTGGCGGCGCAAGATGAAGGTCGCGGTGGAGAATTTGGCCGGGATCGAGCAGGAGCTGGGCCGGCGCATTCGGAACTCACGGCGTGCGTGACGACACGTAGGCGGCGATGTTCACCATATCCCCCAGCGTCAAATTGGCGACGGCTTCCTTCATCAAAGGACTCCAGGCGCCGTGCCGCGAACCGGTCTTGATGTCGTAGAGCTGTCGCACCAGATAGCTGGGCGATCTCCCGGCGAGAAACGGCACGTTGCCCAGCCCCTTCAGATCCTGGCCGTGACAAATGGAGCAGCGCAGCGTTTTGCCAGAGCCTCCTGTGGTCACCAGCGCCTCGCCTTTTTTCACGCTGCCTACGGGCACGTAGGCCACGAAGGGAGAGGCGTCGTCGCGAGCCTCAGTGGGCTCCAGACTCTGCGCGGTTTCAACGATGCGCTCGCCAATCGGCTCCATGGCACTATTGTTAGATGCGGCACCTTCGATCGGAACCAGCATGCCGGTAACGACCTTGGTCTTGGGAACCATCTTGGCCTCCACCACTTTGATCCAGGGCTTGTACTTCAGCTTGGAGAAATACTCGGCGGCGATCTTGACTTCGGCGTCGTTGCTGGCTTTGGCCAGATTGAGCATGGCGGCGGGCGGACCCATGCTCGGCTCCGAGCTCTTGCGCAGACCGTCGCGCATGTCGGCCACCTGCGCCACGATGTAGGCGGCGGAAAGGCCGGCCAGGCTGGAATTTTCCGGACGCCCTTGTCCGTTGGGCAGATGGCAGTAGCCGCAGGCGCGAATGTCGGGGCGGCGGCCGTGGGCCACGATCTCAGGCATGGCGGGGTGACCTTCGGGATGCCAATCGGGAGGATTGAAGCCGTCGGTGACCTGCGCCTGCGTGAACGCTTTGGTGCTGTTGGGCACGTGCTTCAGCGTGGGATCGGTGGAAGGCGGCGCGGGAGGAGCCGGTGGGTTGATGGGATAGGCCCACGGCAAGGGCGTGACCGGCACGGGAGCGGCCGCCGGAGCGGATGGCGGCGGAGCTTGCGAGAATGCGGCCGCGGCCCATACTGCGGCAACCGCGGCGGCTGAGAACACGTAGCGAAGCTGCATCGGCGAATACCTCCGTACGAGGGTATCAGGAAGCCGGCTCCGATGCTCGGCGCCGATTCTTTACTCGCCGGGTTGGCGAACCCCGAGGCCATGACCCTCCGGATTCTTGGCAATGCGGCTGTAGTGGTTGCCCGTAATCAGGAGCCCGGGCGGGGATTAGCGATCGTTCGGGCATTCGAGCCCATGGTCTTCGCCTCCGTGACACGCCAGGCGCGCCAGTCGGTACTGGCCGCAAGCCGATCGCGAAAGGAAGGCGAGCGGCGCCGGAGAAACAAGAAGTCTCGCGAGATTGCGTGTGCGATTTTGCGTCGCGAACGCCGTTGAAGTGGCCGCTGCCAGAAGCCACGGACCACTTCTTGGGAGCGGCAATGCCGTGCTGCCAAAAAACCAGGCCGCGGCTATTTTCTGCTGCCCGAAGCTACATGGCCGCGTCCATCGCGCGCTTCGTTGCCTTGGAAATGCGCACTGTCGATGCGTTTTGACGACTCGGCTTTCTCGCCGGCTTTCGGTGTCGGGCCCTTATAGCCGTGGTCCGAACTCAAACGGTTGTTCACGTTGCCCTGGAAGTCGCTGGCGCCGTGAAACCACGGACCAGCGCCAACGAAGCCGTCTCCGTTGAACCATTCCGGGCCGTAGTAGCCAGTGGGAGCACAGCCGTAAGGAGCGGTGTCATAGTAGCCATAAGGACAGTCAGGGGCCACGCCGATTTGGACGTTGACCTGAGCCTGTGCCGTGGGGGCGGTAGCCACGAAGCCGAGTCCGGCAACAGCAGCTAACGCGAGAAATGTAAATCCGCGCATAAAATCACCTCGCAGTTGTTAGAGCACTTGCCCGGCCCGCTCCGGGAGGAAGCGGAGATTCATCGCAAAAGATCGATCTGACAGGCCGTGAATGATGCTCCCCGTTTGCAGCGCGAGGCTCCGCTCTTCACGCGCATAACCTAATACGGTCACCTGACCAGACATGGTCACTGAAGGAACCTCACCGAAGACGAGGCTGCGCGGGACGCGCCTCGGCGATTTGCTCCTATCTTGACCGCTGCGGGTCGAATCCGGTAGGGCGGGCGGTGGGCCGGAAAGAAGCGGGGAAAGGAACAGTTATGACCATCACGCTTGACGTCACACCCGAGGTTCAGGCGGAGCTCGCCCGCCAAAGCGGCAGCACATGGGATGGGAATCGACGTCTATGCGGCCAGCCTGCTGGAGGAAACGGTCCACGCTCCCGCCGGCGCCCACCCGGTATTTGACAAGGCGCGGGCGCAGGCGGCCGCGGCGCGCATCCGCGAGCTGCGCAAAGGCGTCGCGCTGGGGGGGGGGCTCGACGATCAGGCAACTGATCGACGAAGGCCGTCCGACAGCGTAACCGTGGCCTGGTGCTTTCCCGAAGAAGCCACGGAATTGACCGATACGTTGGACGCGAAACCCTTGTGATATTCTAAGGACCTCGATGATCATTACGCGCCCGGCAAGTAAAATACAGCAAGGCAACCTGCGCCTGTTTGCTACCAGTTTGCGAGTTGGGGATTTGAAGGTCCGGACTTCTTCCGAATTGACACACTTGATTCGGGCTTGGGCGTTGGCTTTCTGAGCTTTCTGAGTATCTTCTCGACGGGCACAAAGAGAAAGAGGCCTTCCTTCCGACATCGATCTTTCTCGCTCCCGACAAGCTGCTTCCATTTGACGAGGCGACCAATACCATAACGATTGACACCGAGAGAACTGGCGCATTCAACGTGGTTGACGGCCAGCACCGTATACGCGGATTGATTCTTGCGTCCGAAAAAGACTCGTCGATGGATTCGTTTGAAGTGCCGGTTAATATTGCTATCGACCTCGACGAAATCAGTCAGATGTGTCATTTCCTCATAGTGAATACAATCCAGAAGTCCGTTGACGCGGCCATCGAACATCAGATCGTCGCTCGTCTCACGGATCTGATTAACTTCAAAAAGATGCCCGTCCTGCCTCGTTGGATTCAACGTCAAGTTGATCGAGGCGAGGACCAGCGCGCGCTTGCTCCCGTGCAGTTCTTGAATACTTCACCTGACCCACCTTATTTTGAAAATTACCGCTCTAACCCCATCTCCCGGAGCTTCCGCGCCCTTCGTGTATCGGATGGTCCGCGCGATCGCAGTCGATCCGGGATGCTATGTGCTGACGAATGCCAGCGGCGGTATCCTTTATATCGGGCAGGCGGTATGTATTAGGAGCCGGCTGCTTCAGCACTTGGATGCGGGTCGGCATCGTGAAATGACCGCTCGTGGAACAGCCTCTTTCGTTTCGATTCTGACTCTGCAAGACTCCCTTCGGCTGAACGCGTACGAAAGAGGATGGATCAATCAGTGCGAACTCGCGGACGGATGCCTCCCACCTCTCAACAAAGTCCATGGGCCACTGTGATGGGTCACGTGCCGCTGGCCCGACCGTAGTCGCGTTTGATGCCGCCCATTCTGGCTTAAGCCGGATTTGGATTCAATGTCCGGTTCACGCGATCCGGGTCACGGGCAATCAGTGTCAGATACGCGCGCGTGGGCTGGTCCGGCTCCGCCCGTCCCTGTTCCCAATCGCGCAGAGTACCAAGCGGAATGTGATAGCGAGCGGCGAACTCCTCTTGCGTCAGTTCGAGGGCGCGGCGGATGATTTTTGCCTGTGGCGTTCGCTTCATCCGCTTGAGGTCGGCCGTCGTTAGCGGTTGTGCGTCGCGATCCGCACGCGCGGCTCGTTCGATGTCCCGCTCGCTCATGGGCCTGGGAGGGCTAGGTGTTTTGTTGGAAGTAATCGTCTTGCTCATGTTGCGTTGCCCTCCGGGCTGAAATGATACGAATGTGTTCCCCGCGTTCGGCGTAGGCCACAAACAGCACAACCCCGCCAGCCGCTCTGCCGATTATGATAAGACGCTCCTCACCGTAGTCTTCACGATCGTGAGCCGCTCCACGGCGAACGGGTTTTGAACACCGTTTTCGCCAAATCGAAGCTTACGCCATGAGCCTCGAAGTTGGCCTCGGCTTTAGCGTCGCGCCATTCAAATTCCAATTCCATGATACTACGGGAAACCAGTAGCGGCGCCCGGGCCGGTGAGAAACCGATAAGAACCGCGCTGCCGTGCGAGCACTCGCTTTGCCTTACTGGCGGGCCAAGCGCTGATCCGGAATCGTAAACGCAACGCCGAGGGCCGACGACGGCAATTCGCCGTGGGCGATGCGGTCTGCAATTACTTCGATTGCCAGGCGCTCGGCGTTACTGATTGCCTCGTCGCGAGTTTGACCGTAGCACATCACGCCTGGAAGCTCGAGAGCTTCGGCGATCCACCGGCCGTCGTCGTCGGGATGGAGATCACGCGATCGAGATCAATCGTCAGGTTCACCTCTTCATGATACTCCGGCGACGCGATTATACTGGGGTGACGGATTTATGCGAATACACAAAGCGACCTTATTGTTGGCGGGACTCGGCGCGTTGATGGGAGCGGCGTGGATGGCCACCAGAGCGACGGCGCAGCAGCCTCGCAAAGTGGACGACGCGGCGCTCAAAAACGCGGGCAAGAACGGGGAAGAATGGCTCACCTACGGGCTCAATCCCGCGGAGACGCGCTACAGCCCGCTCAAGGAGATCAACGCCTCCAACGTAAGCCGGCTGGGCCTGGCCTGGTCCTACGAAGTCGGCGCCGGCGGCGGCACGCAGGAATCGACGCCTCTGGTCTCGAACGGAGTGAATGCACAGCGTCACCAACTGGAGCATCGCGTTTGCGGTGGACGCGCGCACGGGCAAGGAGAAGTGGCGCTGGGACCCGGAAGTGAATCGCGTCACGGTGACGCCCAAGATCTGCTGCGGCATCGTGAATCGCGGGCTGGCCATCGATGAGGGCAACTTTCCTGCCGGTGATCGATGGCCGGCTGGTCGCGCTCAGGGCGGCCGCGCGCGCCTTCGGTATCAGTTCATTTCGCGGAGCCGCGGTCCAGGTGGCCATCAATCCGTAGGTGTCCGCCAACCCGGCATAGGCCAGGGCATAGTGGGGGTCCTTCCCTATCGCTTGTTGGAAATACTGGGCCGCCCGCTCAAAATTCTCCCCTCTCCTCCAGTTCCAGAAACAGCGCCCTCGCAAATAGAGGTCGTAAGCTTCATACGATGTGGTGCCGCCCGAGGCTGCCGCACGACGTCCGGCGTTGGGCTTAGGCTGGCCGCCAAGGGCGCAATCGCGTTTCGTCGGCAATTTCCTGTGCAATTTCGGCTTGCAGGACCAGCAGGTTCTTCATGTCCCGGTTGTACTCTTTCGCCCAGAGGTGCGTTTGGTCTTTCAACTGGATCAACTGCGCCGTAATCCGCACTCGTCCCGCGTCGCTACGCACGCTGCCCTCTATGACGTATTGGACTCCCAGTTTGCGCGCGATCTCATCGAGAGGCCTTGGGTTGCGCTTATAGACCATGACCGAAGTCCGGTGATCACCCCCATCTTTGCCGCATCTGTCCGCCCAAGCCTGGGTGATCATTTCCTCGGCAGCCTGTAACCCCTGAGATAATCCTGTCCCGGATCGCCGGTGAGGTTCTCGAAGGGCAGAACCGCCAACATCACGCGGCCGGCGGGCGCTGCCCCGCGCGGCGGCGGTAGGTCATACCCATCGACCAGGCGACGATGGTCACGTCGTTACCCGGCCGCACCATTGGCGCCCGGCCGATCGGCAGCACGTAGTCGTCGAATTTCGGCACCGGCGAGGAGTGGCCGTAGAGAATTTCGTTTTCGAGAAACATCACCGGATTGGGATCGCGGATAGCCGCCTTGAGCAACCCTTTGGCGTCGGCCCTGCGGTCGAGGGCGCGATCACTTTCAGCCCGGGAATGTGCGAATACCAGGACAGAATAATCCTGGCTGTGCTGCGCGGCGACCCGGAGACGCGACGCCGTTCGGACCGCA
The DNA here is from genome assembly GCA_963765185.1 of Bryobacterales bacterium. GTDB lineage: Bacteria > Acidobacteriota > Terriglobia > Bryobacterales > Bryobacteraceae > Palsa-187. The sequence continues at coordinate 290 of CAVXWB010000073.1, read as the reverse complement.
GAAATCGAGGCGGCGGCGATCGTCGAGGTCGTGGAGCATCTCGATCCGCCGCGGTTGGCCGCCTTCGAGCGCGTTGTGTTCGAGTGCGCCCGGCGACGATCGTCTTGACGACGCCCAACCGGGAATACAACGTCACTTGGCCGAATCTGGCCGCGGGGGCCTTCCGGCATGAAGATTACCGCTTCGAGTGGACTCGCGAGGAGTTTCAGGCTTGGCACAGAGTGTGGCCGCCGGTTCGGCTACACGGTCGAGTTCCGAGGCGTGGGAACGGAGAATCCCGAACTTGGATA
>CAVXWB010000072.1:0-15067 GCA_963765185.1 Bryobacterales bacterium | reverse complement strand
ATTGGATAGGGGAAGTCCGCGATGTTTTGCGGCGGTCCGCCCTGAATGTCCACCTTCTTGAGCTTGTTGCCGGCGGCGAAAACCACCCACCGGCTATCGTAGGACCAGTACGCGGGCGATTGATCTCCTTCCGTGCCGCGGTCAGTGCGCGTACTTCGACGCCATCGAGCGCGCGGATGTAGTAGTGGTACAACTCCCATTCCTCACCGATGTTGTAGGGAACACCATCCAGCGGCCGTCGGGAGAGACCGCCATCGCCGCTTGGCTGATGAACGTCATCTTCTCGGCGGGCCCGACTTCGAAGCGCACGGCTTGCGTGGGCGCCGCCTTTTCGCCACGGAGCCCACAGCGCCAAGGCGACTGCCGCGAGGATCACGCCCGCGGCCGCAACCGCCGGCCAGAGCCACCTCCGGCGCGACGGCAATTCGACCACGGGCTGAATGGCGCTTGCCGCTCATGCTCGTCGATGCATTCGTCGGTCCCGCCAGATCGACCAGCTCCAGCGTCTGCTTCAGATCGTGGGCCGAATGCCAGCGGTCGGCCGGCTTCTTCTCCAGACACTTCCGCACCACACGATCCAGCGCCCGCGGCACCATCGGCTGGAATTGCGAGATCGGCTCCGGCTGGTCCTTCAGAATCGCCGCCAGAATCGCGGTCTTGGTTTCGCCGTCGAAGGCGCGCTTGCCGGTAAGCATCTCATACAGCACCGCGCCGAAAGAAAAGATATCGGAACGCTCGTCGGTGTCTTTTCCCTCCGCCTGCTCCGGCGACATGTAATGCAGCGAGCCGACGATCGAACCCGACTCGGTCATCGGCTCCGTCTTCGTTACCACCTCGCTGGATCCAGATGCGCTGAATTTCCCGGTGCCGCCGAGCTTCGCCAAACCGAAATCCAGAACCTTGACCCCGCTCACGGTCAGGATAATGTTGGCCGGTTTCAAATCCCGATGAATAACGCCTTTCGCGTGAGCCGCGGAGAGTGCGTCCGCGATCTGGATGCCGTACCGCAGCACCGCCTCGAGCGGCATGGGGCCCTGCTTGATCAGGTGCGCCAGCGTATCGCCCTCGACCAACTCCATCACCAGATAGTTCGGCCCGACGTCATACAGCGTGCAAACGTTGGGATGGTTGAGCGACGAGATCGCCTTCGCCTCGCGCTCGAACCGGTCGCTGAACTCGCGCGCGGCAACCTTAATGGCCACGGGCCTTCCCAGGCGCGTGTCGGTTCCGCGATACACCTCGCCCATGCCGCCCTTTCCAATCAGCGCATCGACGCGATAAGGTCCCAGCGCGTCGCCGGGTTTCAGCAGGTTCGGAGCTTGGCTGGCCATGTTCGTCCTATTTCTTCTCTCCTATTTCCTCAGCGACGCCTGCCAGTTGAGGATCACGGTAATCGGCTCGTCGGGCGTTTGCGCGCCGGGTGGCACGGTCGTGAAAAAGCGCTTGCCGTCCGCGGTCACGTCCCAATCGCCATTTCCACCGGGTCCCGCGAACAGTTGCTTGGGAACCCCAGCCTGAAACGCCGCGCCGGTTCCGTTCACGTCCACCGCTTCCGGCGATCCGTTGGAATTGCGGAAAATGATCTCCTTGCCGTCGGCGCGCCACCTGGGCGATATGCCGCCATCTTTCGAGATCTGCCACTTGCCCTCGCCCAGCCTTGGTTCAGAAGAGCCGGGCCCTGAAGATCCTGAAGCGCTGAAGGGTCGAACGTAGATCTCGTCCCTTCCTGACTCATTGGATCTGTATGCGATCCAGCGCATGTCCGGCGAAAAGCGGCCCTGCAGCTCATTGAACTCAGTTCCCAGTAACAGCACCGGCTTGCGATCGCCCTCCAGCGGCAACACCCAAAGATCGCTGCCGGTCTTCGGTACGTTCGTGGTGTGGTAGAGCAAGAACCGTCCGTCGCGGGACCAACTGGTAGGAGTCTTGATCTCTCCGGGCTTCTTATACAGTTCCTTCTCCTCGCCCGCGCCGCTGGATGCTTTTTCGAAAAGGGTATCCAAGGGCGTGGCTCCAGCGGCAAAGATGATGCGATTTCCGTCCGCGGACCAGACCGGGGATGACCCCGGGCTCTGGTGGAAGGTGAGCCGCGTGCGTACGCCGCGCGCAAGATCCAGCAGCCAGATATCGCCAGAGTCCGGAGCAGGCGCGTCGCGGACCGCCGCCCGCGTGCCGTCGGGAGAAAGAACGAATCCCTGGTCTCGTCCGCGTTCTCCAACTGTGCCCAGCACGTTCCCCTGCCGGTCAAACCAGGTGGGTTGAAGGCCAGCCTGCGACGTACCTCCGCGATAGGCCAGAACACCGCTCGCGGAAACAGAAAAGATTCCAGTCGCGCCGACCATTGCAAGATGTTCGGCGACCGGAACGGCCTCGCCGCGCAATTGCAGCTTTCCGGCGTCGAAAGGCTGCACCATCAAGGTATTCTCACGCATGAAGAATAAGTTCCCGTCGACGTAGGGTGCACCGAGGTTGGTCGCCAGGATTCGTTCGAGCGATTGCTCGGCTGGCTTGGCGTCCACGGAGCCGACATAGATGCCCCGATAGTCGGGGCGGTTGCCCCGGCGCAGATAGAGGAAGTGCTTTCCGTCCGGCAAGAAGGTAGGCAAGGCGTGCAGCCCGTCGCCGTGCGATCTGTCCACTTCGGTGAGTACCGTGGGTGTCCCACCTGCCGCCGAAACACGGTACAGCGGGCCGGCGAAACGGCTCCCGAAGACGATCACGTCATTCCGGCTCCAGGCCCCGGTGCCCGCCACCTGCGGCGCCTCACATAAGGTTTGCGCGGGACCGCCCGCGACCTCAATCTTCTTCACCTGGTTTCCAACGCGGAAGCCCAGGAACCGGCTGTCCGGCGACCAGAACGGCGACGCTCCGCCTTCCGTGCCGGCCAGGTGCCGCCACTCCAGCGTGTCCAGGTCGTGAACCCACAGTCCGCTTTGCTCCCCAGTGGCATTGAAGACCAGCTTGTGGCCATCCGGTGAAAGCGACACGTACTCGTCGAAGGTCACGTTGTCCGGCAGTTTCACCTGAAAGCGCGTCGCGCGGGTTGGCGCGGGCTTGGGCCACAACATCCACGCAGTCACGCCGAGCGCGACCACCAATGCCGCCGCGACCGCCGTCCACAGCCATTTGTTGTCCTTATGGCGCAGGCTTCCGGCCTGCGATTCGCTCGCCGATCCACTCGTAGGCCCCGCCGGATCGATCAGCTCCAGCGTCTGCTTCAGATCGTGCGCCGAATGCCAGCGGTCCTCGGGTTTCTTCTCCAGACACTTCCGCACCACGCGATCCAGCGCCCGAGGAACCATGGGCTGGAATTGCGAGATGGGAGCCGGCTGGTCCCTCAGAATCGCCGCCAGAATCGCGGTCTTGGTTTCCCCGTCGAAGGCGCGCTTGCCGGTGAGCATCTCATACAGCACCGCGCCGAAAGAAAAGATATCCGATCGCTCGTCGGTGTCCTTGCCTTCCGCCTGCTCCGGCGACATGTAATGCAGTGAGCCGACGATCGAACCCGACTCGGTCATCGGCTCCGTCTTCGTCACCACCTCGCTGGACCGCCGCCTGACTGAGAGGTACTGAATTTTGCAGCGCCGCCAAGCTTCGCCAAACCGAAATCCAGAACCTTGACCCCGCTCGCGGTCAGGATAATGTTGGCCGGTTTCAAATCCCGATGAATAACGCCTTTCGCGTGCGCCGCGGAGAGCGCATCCGCGATCTGGATGCCGTACTGCAACACCTTATCGAGCGGCATGCGACCCTGCTTGATCAGGTGCCCCAGCGTATCGCCCTCGACCAACTCCATCACCAAATAGTTCGGCCCCACGTCATACAGCGTGCAAACGTTGGGATGGTTGAGCGACGAGATCGCCTTCGCCTCGCGCTCGAACCGGTCGCTGAACTCGCGCGCGGAGACCTTAATGGCCACGGGCCTTCCCAGCCGCGTGTCGGTTCCGCGATACACCTCGCCCATGCCGCCCTTTCCGATCAGCGCATTGATGCGATAAGGGCCCAGCGCGTCACCGGGTTTTAGCAGGTTCGGAGATTGGCTGGCCATGATCTGGTTATTGGTGCCAAGTGTATCTCAAATCGTTTCTCTAGTTTCGTCAGCAACTTCGCGAAAAACCTCTCATGCACCGCGCGAATCTCTTGGTTATGCTCCAGGTGTAAGTACATTGCTCGGCCGAGCAGATCGTTGTACTGGTGAATTCCGCGGTGCGCCTCACAAGCGCGCCTTGCCGCTTCCGTCGAACCGGAGGGAGCGGGACAGGAGAAAGATTCGAATCTTTTGAGAGTGTGAGGAGGTTGAGGTTAGCTTGTTCCGTCGGACAGTGCGTGCCTTAAACAAGCCGCATTGCCTTCCAAAACTTGCCTACGAACAGCCGTTGTAACTCACGTTTTCCACCCCGGTGGGCCCGATCGCATGTGATCGGCCCACCGCGTAACGATTCTGTACAGCCGTCGTGTGCCCATTCGCATCGAATGCTACAATCCGGGTTTACGTGCCCGCCCGCCGCATCTTCGCGTTTGCATTGCCGCTAATTTTAGCGGCTTGGCATGCAGGAGCCGCCCAGCACAACAAGGCCGATAAAGAACCTCCCTCGCAGACCCTCCCCGTTTTGAAAGACCCTCCCGCCGCGGTCGTGGCGGACGCCGCACGCCTCAGCTTTCACGTCTCGCCTCTGTCGGCCAAGGGTCTGCTCACGCAACAGACGCACGACGCGCTGCAGTCGCTGCTCCGGGCCAACCACGGATCGCCGATGGTGAAGCTGCGCGCGTTCGTGGCCGGGAGCGGAGACGCGCGCCGCGTGCAGGCCATCGTGAGCGAAATCTTCACCGACCGGAAACAGCCTCTACCCGTGCTGAGCACCATCCAGGTGGGCGCGTTGCCGCTCGAAGGCGCGCAGATCGTCATCGAAAGCATCTCCGAAGAAAAAAAGCCGCAGAACCCCAATGGCCTCGCGTTTGTTTCCGCGCAGCACGCCGAGGATGCTCCCGCCGCGCTGGAGAAGCTCGCGGCGGCCGCCAGAACCGCCAACATCGCCGCGGCGGACATGTTGCGCGTGACTTGTTTTCTGGGCTCGCTTGATAACGCCGCGCCCGCCCGTCTCGCGGCCTCGCGCGCGTTTCCGTCGGCCGCAGGCGATTTTGTTCAGCGCCTGCGCCTGAGTGCGGGATCGTCCGCGGATTGTGAAGGCGTCGGCCGCCGCGGGAGCGGGGGCATGAACGCACCCAAGCTGATCTTCACCGGCGCCCAGATGGCCTTTGGCGATTTGGATTCCGACCTGCGCCTCGCCTTTGAGCGCTTGCAAAAAACCCTGCAGTCGCTGGGCTCAAACGAAAGCGACGTGATCTTCTCGAATCGTCTATGCTCTCAGCCGTGCCGTCGAAAAGAAGCTGCCGGCTCCGCGCAATCCCGCCACCACGCTGGTTGTCGAAGGGCTGCCCTCGCCCGACGCCAGCATGGCGATTGAAGTCGTCGCGGCTCCTCAAAACTAGAGACGATGCGAAACTAAGAGTATCGATGCGGATCTTTTTCTTAGCTCTGGCAGCGGCCGCCTGCGCGCTGGGCCAGTCATCCGACCTGCTAAGCATCTCCTCGCCGAACGGTCAGATCCAGTTCCAGCTCTTCCTGACGCAGCAGCCCGACCCCAGCGAGCCCTACAACCGGCTCGCTTACCAGGTATCGTTCAAGGGCAAGAAGCTGATCGATACGTCTTTCATGGGGTTGAATATCCAGGACCAGCCGATTCTCGGCGTCAACGTCGGACTCGAAACTTCGAAGACTGCTTCCGTCGACGAAACCTATACGGTTCCGGCCGGGAAAACCAGGAACATTCGCGATCATTACAATTCGCTGGTGGCTGAGTACCTGCAAAACGGAACGCTCGGCCGCCGCATTGCAGTGGAGGTTCGCGCCTACGATGACGGCGTCGCCTTCCGCTACGTCGTCCCGTGGTCCAATCCTCTGGTGGACATGTCCATCGTCGACGAATTCACCGAATTTCAATTTGCCAAGGACGCCGAAACATATCCTCTAATTCTCAAGGATTTTCAAACCCCATATGAGGATCAATACAATCGCATCACGCTCAGCGGCATTCATCCGGACTCGCTGATCGCGCTGCCGTTTCTGGTGGAGCAGCCTGGCGTGGGCTGGGTCGCGGTCACCGAAGCCGATATCGACAACTATTCGGGAATGTATTTGAAGCATGAGGACGGCCGCATCATGATCTCGACGCTGGCGCCTCGCGTCGACGACAACACCCTCGCGGTGCGCACGTCCGCGCCCATGAGTTGCCCCTGGCGCGTGCTGCTGATCGGATCGGAGCCGGGAAGGCTGATCGAGTCGAACATCGTCGGTAGTCTGAATCCGCCCTCGGCCATCGCAGACACGTCCTGGATCAAGCCGGGCAAGTCGGCATGGAACTGGTGGTCCGGCACGCAGGCCAGCGGCGTCGACTTCGAAGTCGGTATGAACACCGCGACCATCAAGCACTATATCGATTTCGCCGCGGATTCAAAGCTCGAATACATGCTTATCGACGCGGGCTGGGCCGCGCCCGGAGAAGGCAACCTGCCCGCCGACATCACCCGCACCATTCCAGCCATCGACCTGCCCGAGATCCTGCGCTATGCGAAATCCAAGGGCGTGGGAGTGTGGCTGTGGCTGCACTGGACTTCGGTCGAGCGCCAGATGGAGGAAGCCTTCGCGCTCTACGAAAAGTGGGGCGTCGCCGGAGTCAAGATCGACTTCATGAACCGCGACGATCAATGGATGGTGGATTTCTATCGCCGCATGGCCAAGACCGCCGCGGATCATCATTTGATGGTCGATTTTCACGGCGCTTATAAACCCGACGGCATGAGCCGCACCTGGCCCAACGTGATTACGCGCGAGGCCGTGATGGGTCTGGAATACCTGAAGTGGAGTGCGCGGACCACTCCCGATCATGACGTCATGCTGGCGTTTACGCGCATGCTGGCTGGTCCCATGGACTACACTCCGGGCGGCTTCGATAACGTCACGCCGGCGGAATTCCAGCCTCGCGAGATCAAGCCCATGGTGATGGGCACTCGCGCTCATCAGTTGGCTTTGTACGTGGTCTTCGACAGCCCTCTGATGATGGTGTCCGATTACCCGGAGGCGTACAAGGACCAGAAGGATTTCGAGTTCATCAAGGAAGTTCCGTCAAGCTGGGATGAGACGCACGTGATCGGCGGCAAGGTCGGCGAGTTCGTGACGCTGGCGCGCAAGAAGGGCAATGAGTGGTATCTGGGCAGCATCACGAATTGGGATTCGCGCGAAGTGAATATTCCGCTGGAATTCCTGGGCTCGGGTGAGTATATCGCCGACATCTATTCCGACGCCCCCGACGCCGGCGTCAACCCCAAACACACCACCGTCGAGCGGCGCCGCGTCACGGCCTCATCCTTGTTGAAGCTGAATCTGGCGCCCGGCGGCGGCGCGGCCGTTCGGTTTTCACCCGCGAAGTAGGCCGCAGAAGGTGCGGTATCGTTATCACGAGGAGCGCTCCGCGTCGGTTTATTGGACGCTACGCGACAGGGGACACCGGACGAAAGGCGCTCGCGTTGGCGAAAGTGAGACACTGAGGACGGCATGGACGGACGAGGTTTAATTAACCGGTTCGCGGTAAAGAATTTTCGCAGCATCCAGAAATGCGACGTTGAGCTGGCGCCTCTGACTTTTTTCATCGGACCCAACGGTTCGGGAAAAACAAGCTTTGTTGACGCTCTACTGTTTGTCGGAGCGGCCCTTAAGACGTCGCTGAACGCGGCCTTTGCTAGTCGCGGAGGAATCCATTCGATTCTCCATCATCCGGTTGTCCTTCCCACCGCATCGCAATTCGACATCTATCTTTCCTCCTCGGCGGGTTCTGCTTGTGAGTTTCACCTGGAATTGCGGATCAATGAAAAATGGTCGGCCTCTGTCACGCGAGAGGAGTGCCGAATTACTAGCCCTGGAGGTGAGCAGAGTAATTACGTAGTCGAGGACGGGAGCGTTCGAGGGTCGGCGCCGGTCTTTCCCGCTGTCAGTGCGGATCGCATCTTCCTCTCAAATGCCTCGGGTCTCCCGGAGTTCCGACCGGTCTTCGACTTTCTCGCTGGTCTTGGGTCAACCGAACCGATTCCGCGCGTTATATACGAGCTCGCGCACGTGGGGCTGGGGCGTGTGGCCCGAGATTTTGACCCGGCAAGGGAGGTCACGGACTTAGCGGCTCGGATACACCGGCTCAAGCAGAGCCAGCCTGGACGCCTGGAAATCATCGAGCAGTACTTGCGTGCGATTGCGCCGCCGTTCGATCATCTGGAAGTCATCGAATCTAACAATGTTCGGTGGCTCCAGTTTGTCGAGAAATCCAGCTCGGGTCTTCCGAAGCCCTTCTATATTTCACAGTCATCAGCCGGCCTGGTGAATTCGGCTGAGATGCTTTTGCAGCTCTTCGACGTCTCCCCAGAGGAACAACTACCCTCTCCCGTCGTCATCGAGGAGCCGGAAGCGCTCCTCCATCCCGGAGCGATCCAAGTCATTCGAGACAGCTTCATCGAGGCAAGCAACTTCCGTCAAATTCTCGTCACGACTCATAGTCCTGATTTGCTCGATGATCCCTCCGTTCCGGCGGAGTGGATTCGAACGGTGTCTCGAGACGAAGCCGGAACTCATGTGGACGTCCTGGACGCCGGGACCAAATCGATCCTTCGGGATCGGCTGTACACCGCCGGACAGCTGCTAAGGCAAGGCGGCCTCGTCTTGAAATCCTAGTCTAGTGTCCCCCCTCGAAAGCCTAACGCTTGGTCTGATCGTAGAAGGTCAAGGGGAAGTAGAGGCTGTGCCAACCTTGATCCGCCATATTGCGCGCGTGTCCGGCTTCCACATGGCTATCAAATGTGAAGCAAGGCGCGTTTCGAAGTCGCAGCTACTTCGACCTGGAGAGCTGGAACGCGCGATCGAGGCGCTCAGAAGGCAAATTGGGCGGGATCGGCAGCTTTTGATCTTATTGGACGCCGACGATGATTGCCCGAGGGACCTCGCGGACAGCTTAATGGCGCGGTGTCACGCTGGGCATTCCGATTTGACAGTGTCAGTCGTTATCGCCAAGAGGGAATACGAGGCATGGTTCCTGGCCGCAGCCAAATCATTAGCCGGGCAGCGCGGCCTCTCTGATCAACTTGATCCTCCGCTCGATCCTGAGTCGGTTGGCGGCGCCAAGGAGTGGCTGACGGCCAGAATGCCTAAAGGCCAGAGCTACTCGCCAACGAGGCATCAGTCAGCGTACTCAGAGCTGATGGACCTGTCGGAAGCGAGGAGAGCGCGATCCTTCCGGAAACTGGAGAAGGAGGTGAGCCGCTTGTTGGGACGGACCGAGGCGAAGGGCTAAATATCTCGGCGATCAAAATCATGTCGCCAGCCGCGTGGACCGAGTTCGCGGCGGCGCCGCGTCACGGCCTCATCCTTGTTGAAGCTGAATCTGGCGCCCGGCGGCGGCGCGGCCGTTCGGTTTGCGCCGGCAAAGTAACCCACCGAAACATTCTCACGTTTCTGTGTGGACATTTCCTTTTTCTTCGCCTACAATGCTTCTATGGCCCTCACCAAACGCCAAAAAGAGTTTCTGGACTTCCTCGCCGGTTACCTGGACAAGAAGGGATACAGTCCCAGCTATGAGGAAATCGCCTCTGGGTTGAGCCTGGCTTCGCTCGCCACCGTGCACAAACACATCATGGCGCTCGAAGCCAAGCATTACATCAAGCGCGGATTCAATCAGAGCCGGTCCCTCGAAATCGCGCCGCGCTATTACGAAGAGCAGCGCCAGCATCATCAACCTCCTCCGGGCCTGGAGATGCCCCTGTTAGGGCGCATCGCGGCCGGATCGCCCGTCGAGGCGATCGCCGGGCAGGACACGCTCAGCTTTGCCGATTTCGTGGGCGATCCCAACACCTACGCGTTGCAGGTTCGCGGCGAGTCCATGATTGAAGATCACATCATGGGTGGCGATTTTGTGCTGGTGGAGCGCGCCACGGAAGCCCGCGACGGCGATATCGTGGTCGCGCTGGTGGACGGCATGGAGACAACCCTGAAGCGCTTCTACCTTGAGGCCGGTGACCGCGTCCGGCTGCAACCCGCCAACTCCGCCATGCAGCCGATTTTCCTGCCGCGCTCCTCTGTCGAGATTCAAGGCAAGGTGCTGGCGGTCCTGCGAAGGTACTGACGACCGGCACAACACAAACGACCCGAAGTCCTTGTACCAATCGCCGTCCGGAGCGCCTGGGCCGGTACGCACCCAGGCTTGGAGCGCCAGAAGGTCAGTGACCGAGATCCGGCGTTCATCAACCCTTCGAAGCAAGTGATGCCAGACACCGCGAGGAAGATCAGAAAATTGAATCTTCGGCAACGGAGTCTTTCCCGAAGATTACCCGGATCAGTTCGCGCCCGGCCTCATTCTTGCGTTCCGGTTCCGCTTCCTGGACGAAGTTGCGGTAGGCGGTCTTGAGCTGATGCTTCGCCTCAGCTTCGGCGCGCACTCCGCGTTCCGCCAAGTCCACCAAGGCCCGGCTCATCGTCACGTGCCTCTCCTTGGCGACGCGTCGCACGTCCGCCGCTAAGGCAGCCGGCATCGTGACGCTCTGCCGAACAGACCCCGCCCTCGCCGCCTTACTTTTCATGGCCACAGTTTCAGAATACCAAGGAGTGCACCAGAGTGGTGCATCTCTGGCAGTGCTGCGACGGTACTGGGATCAACGGCGCAGCCGTGTAATAATGGCGACGTAAACTCCGGACCGTAACGAAGGGATGCTATTTGGCGGCGAGCGCCTTCTCAATCGCGCCGGTCAACTCCTTCGACTCCGGCTCGACCGGTGAATCGAAGCGCGCCAGCACCTTGCCATTGCGGTCCACCAGGTATTTGGTGAAGTTCCACGGAATCTCGCCGCCGGTTTTCGGATTGGCCGTTTTATCGGTCAGGAATTGATACAACGGAGCCTTGTCTTTGCCCGCCACCGAGATCTTGCTGAACATGGGGAAGGTAACGCCGAACTTGGACTTGCAGAACGCTCCGATTTCGGCATTGGTGCCCGGCTCCTGCCCGCCGAAGTTGTTGGCCGGGAACCCGGCCACCACCAGGCCCTGGTCCTTGTACTTCACGTACAGCGCCTGCAGGCCCTCATATTGATAGGTGTAGCCGCACTGGCTGGCTACGTTGACGATCAACATCACCTTGCCCTTGTAGGTGGCGAGCGGGGTGGGCGTGCCATTCAGGGCGTCCAAAGTGAACTCATGCACGCTGGAGGCGGCAAACGCGGTGGTGGTCATCAGCAGAACTCCAAGCAGGGATTTCATGGCTTGATTTTACTATGCTTGATTTTACGACGCGCGGCGCTTCCGGCCGAGGCGCGATAGAATAAAGTTGAATGCCCCCTAAAACCCTCCCCGCCCGCGAAATTGAGCGCACCGTTCTGCCCAACGGCGTGCGCGTCATCACGGAACGAATGCCGCACGTGCGCAGCGTTTCTGTCGGGGTCTATATCGGAACAGGGTCGCGCGAGGAGGAGATTCACGAAACCGGCATCTCCCATTTCGTCGAGCACATGGTGTTCAAGGGCACCAAAAACCGCTCCGCGGAGCAGATCGCGCGGTCGGTGGATTCGCTCGGCGGAGGGCTGGACGCGTTCACTTCCAAGGAACTGGTCTGCTATAACGTCAAGGTTCTGGACGAACATCTTCCGCAAGCCTTCGAAATCGTGGCCGACCTGGTGCGCAATCCCTTATTCGAGAAGAACGATATCGAGAAGGAAAAGGGCGTGATCCTGGAAGAGCTGAAGATGGAGGCCGACAATCCCGAATACCTGATCCACGAAATCTTCTCCAGCAATTTTTGGAAGGGCCACGCGCTGGGGCGGTCGATTCTCGGCACCAAGCAGACCATCCGCAGCTTCGACCGCGACGCGGTGGAGAAGTACTATGAACAGTTCTACGCGCCCGCGAACATCGTGATCACCGCCGCGGGCAACCTCAAGCACAACGACATGCTGCGGCTGGCCGAGGACCGCTTTGCGGATTTGAAGCGGCGGAAAATGCGGCCGCGCCAGGAAGCTCCGCAGCCGCACGCCCCGCTGATTTTCCGCAACAAGAACTCGCTCGAGCAAGTGCACGTATATCTGGGTGTGCCCTCCATTCCGGTGCCGCACGAATCGCGCTTCATCTGCTATATCCTCAACGCCATTCTGGGCGGCGGCATGAGCTCGCGTTTGTTCCAGAACATTCGCGAGAAGCAGGGACTGGCCTACACCGTGTACTCGGAGCTGGCGATGTACCGCGACGCGGGTTGCATGATGGTGTACGCGGGAACCTCGCTCAAGTGGGCCGGGAAGGTGATCGATTCCATCGTGCATGAGCTGCATGAAATCTCCGCCCAATTGGCTTCGCCCGAAGAACTGCGCCGCGCCAAGGATCATCTCAAGGGATCCTCGGTGCTGAGCCTGGAATCCACGTCCAGCCGGATGAGCAACCTGGCCCGGCAGGAGTTGTACTTCAAGCGGTTTCATCACGCTCGACGAGATGCTGGAACGGATCGAGCAGGTGACGGCGGAGGAAGTGCAATCCCTGGCCCGGCAGTTCTTCGATCCCAAGCGGATGGCGGTGGCGATGCTGGGACGCCTGGAAGGATTCCGCGTGCGCCGTCAGGATCTGACCAGATAATGTCCTCTCTTCGAGCCGGGGCGCTGATTCTGGCGCTAACCTCCGCGGCGCTGGGGCTCGATACCTCCAAGCTCCAGCCGCACGGCTACGTCAACGATTTCGCGCATGCTCTGGACGCCCGCAGCGCGCAGGCGCTGGAGAGCTACTGCGCCAACCTGGAGCAGGCCACCGGCGTGCAGATCGCCATCGTGCTGGTGGATTCGCTCGAGGATGAGCCGATCGAGGACGTCACCAATCGTCTGTACCGGCAGTGGGGCGTCGGCAAAAAGGGCAAGGACGAAGGCCTCATGCTGCTGCTGGCGATTAAGGATCACAAGCAGCGCGCCGAGGTCGGCTTCGGTCTGGAGCCGACCATTCCCGACGCTACGCGGGCGACGTGCTGCGCGGCATCCGGCCGATTCTGCGGCAGGGCAACTACGGCGGAGCGCTGCTGGCCGCGGCGCAGCAATTCGGCTCGCGCATCGCGCAGGACAAGGGCGTGGCGCTGGCAGCGGGGCAGCCCGCGCCCGGACCACCGCCCGCTCAGGCGCCCGGCGGCGCGGGCGGATTCTTTGGCATCGTCATCCTCATCCTGGCCGTGTTTTTTATCATTCGCATGTTCACCGGCGGCGGAGGAGGAGGCGGCGGCGGCGTGGGCGGCTTCCTGACGGGCATGCTTCTCGGTAACATGATGGGACGCGGGCGCGGCTGGGGCGGCGGCGGCTTCGGAGGCTACGACGGCGGCGGAGGCGGGGGTGGTGGGTTTGGCGGATTCGGCGGCGGCGATAATTGGCCTCCACCGCCTTGATCGCGCCCGGCACGTCGGGGATCCGCGCGTGTTGATCTCGCCGCTGGCCGGAAACAGCGCGCATGCGCTCGCCCACCAGCGCGAGAGGGACTTGCCGGTGTCGCTGAGGACCTGCGCACCAGCAGCCACGGGATCATGCCGCTGTCGCAGTAGGCGAACGGGCGGAAATAGTGGTGGGCGCTCATCTCCCCGCCGTAGGCGCGTCGACCTCGCGCATTTGCCCTTGATGAAGGCGTGCCCGGACTTGCGACAGCACCGGCACGCCGCCGCCGCCGTGCACGATGTCGATCGTGTTCCAGGTCAGCCGCGGGTCGTGGACGATGCGCGCGCCGGCGCTCGCGCGCAGGAACACCTCGGCGAGCAGGCCCACGAGGTAGTAGCCCTCGATGAAGGTGCCCTGCTCGTCGAAGAAGAAGCAGCGGTCGTAGTCCCCGTCCCAGGCCAGGCCCACGTCCGCGCCTGATGTCGAGCACCGCGCGCCGGGTGGCCTGGCGGTTCTCCTCCAGCATCGGGTTGGGAACGCCGTTGGGGAAGGTGCCATCCGGCTCGTGGTGCAGCTTGACGAACCGAACGGCAGGTGGGCTCGAGCTGTCGACGATCAGACCCGCGCCGCCGTTGCCGGCGTTGCACCACCACCTTAGCGGCTTGAGGCGGCGCGATCGACGTAGCCGAGCAGGTGGCGGATGTACGCTCGGTGATGTCGAGCTGCGTTCGACCCGGGGCGCGCCGCCGCGGCCGGGAAGCTGCGCGCGGCATGGTCGCCGATGTCCTTCAGGCCCGTATCGGCGCTGATGGGCCGCGCGCCCTCGCGCACGAACTTCATGCCGTTGTAGTCGGGCGGGTTGTGGCTTGCGGTGACCATGATGCCGCCGTCGACCTTAGGTGGGAGGTGGCGAAGTACATGCCCTCGGTGCCGCACAGGCCGATGTCGATGACGTCGACGCCTGGGTCAGGCCCTTCATGAGCGCGGTGGCGAGCGTCTGGCTCGACAGGCGGATGTCCCGCCCGACGCAGATGCGCCTGGGCTTGAGGAACTCGGCCGTGCCGCGACCGACGCGGTAGGCGACGTCCTCGTACAGCTCGGTCGGAATGCGACCGCGCAGGTCGTAGGCTTTGAATCCGGCAATGGCTGTCATGGCGCCTCGGTGGTCGGACGGTGCGGGCGGGCCCGGGGGGCCCCTACGGGCCGGTGCGGCGGATTGTAGCGTCACAACGGCATCGCCGACCACGACGGGTCCGCCATCGGCTAGCGCCGGTAGTCGCCCTCGTGCTCGAGGAACCAGCGGTAGGTGCGCTCAAGCCCGTCCTCGAGCGCCACCTGCGCGGTCCAGCCGAGCGCGGTCGCGCGCGACACGTCGAGCACCTTGCGCGGCGTGCCGTCGGGCCTGGTCGGGTCGAAGGCGAAGCGCCCCCGTAGCCGACGACGCGACGCACGGTCTCGGCGAGCTCGGCGATCGTGACATCGACGCCGGTACCGACGTTGATGTGGCCGTCATCGGAATAGTGCTCGAGCAGGTGCACGACGGCCCGGCCGAGGTCGTCGACGTAGAGGAACTCGCAGGAGCGAGCAGCAT
>CAVXWB010000071.1:0-7616 GCA_963765185.1 Bryobacterales bacterium | reverse complement strand
CGGAAGCGTTTTACAGATCCCGGGCGTGGGCGGAGGGATGCAAATCGTTACCATCCTGGTGCTTACGCAGTTCTACGGAGTGGCGCTGGAGGCCGCATCGGGCGTGGCCCTGATGCTGTGGCTGATCAGTTTTGTCGTGATTGTGCCGATAGGCCTGGGATTGGCCTTCCATGAAGGAATCAAATGGCGTAGTCTAAAGCACATAGACTCAGGAGGCGGATCATGACCTGCCCTTTCTGCGGCCACAAGCAGGACCGCGTCATCGATTCCCGGGAAAGCAAGGAAGGCGACGTGATTCGCCGCCGCAGGGAATGTCTGAAGTGCGCCAGACGCTTCACCACCTATGAGCGCAGCGACGAAATTCCCTATATGGTGGTCAAACGCGACGGCCGGCGTGAGAAATTCGACCGGCAGAAGATTCTGGAAGGGCTTCTAAAGGCTTGTGAAAAAAGGCCTGTTCCGATGCCCAAGCTGGCGGAGGTGGTGGATGAGGTGGAATCCAAGCTGGCCGACAGCTCCGAGCGCGAGATTTCGACCACCGAGGTTGGCGAACTTCTGATGGGGAGATTGCGTAGTCTGGACAAGATCGCCTATGTCCGATTCGCTTCCGTGTATCGTGACTTCCAGGATGTGGAAGCCTTTCTGGTGGAACTAAAGGACCTGTTGCAGCGGCGGGGTTAAATCCGTAGGGCTAATGCCTAAAACCCTGTAACCGGACGACTCCTGAAACATCCTTTGAAATAGAGACTTAACATAAAGCGTGAAGGCTGTTATACTGGAAGCGGCCGGACGCGACGCCGCAGTGGTGCGCCCTGAAAGGGTGTCTGTAAACTTATGCAAAAACATAAGCTGGCGTAATGTGTCTGTTTCCGGGTAGTTTGAGTGCGGTTGACCCCAGTATCGCGCCTCCACTAAGTGGTGGAATCATAGGCGGCGGTGGCATTGGGGGAGGTGAATGCGGTGGATCATTTCGAAGACCAATTCCTGGGCGAGGGTCACGAACCTCTGGGGCTTCCTTTCGACGAGGAAGCTAATTTCTTTCATCCAGAGGAAGTGCATGAAGGCGAAGAGTTTGCACCCGCGCACCCGGTCGAAGAGTCGATTTACACGGACGACCCCGTACGAGTCTACCTGCGCGAAATGGGTGCCGTTCCGCTGCTGACCCGCGAGGGAGAAGTGAACCTTGCGCGCCGCATGGAGCGCGGTAAGTTGCGGATGCAGAAGGCGATCAGCCGTTCCGCTTTGGTTCAGATGCGGGCTGCCGAGATCGCCGATCAGATCAAACAGGATATCGAAGAGCTGGACGCTTTTGTCGATCTGGGCGGGGACCTGGAGGAAGAAAGCGCGGCTTATGCCAAGCGCCGCGGCGAGGTCAAGGAGAAGGTCCTCAACATCGCGGTTCTGCACAAGAAGCTGATCCAGATTTCCGACAAGGTGGATACGGTTCCGCTAAGCAATAAGAAGCTCCGCAAGCGCTGGAAGGGCAAGATGGCCCGGGCGCGGGTGGAAGTGTCGCAAGCCATTCGCGCGGTGCCTTTCTACATCTCGCAGTGGAAGCAATTCAGCAAGGAAATCGAGCGCGCGGCCGAGGATTTGTCCCATCTGGAGCAGGAGCTGCGCAAGCTGGAAGGCCGATCGAGCCAGGCAGCGCAGACCAAAGTCCGCGAGCTCAAGCGCGACATCCGCAAGCGGGAGCAGACGGCCGGTGCCGGCTTGACCGATCTCAGGCACACGCTGTCGGTGATTCGCCACGGCGAAATCGAAGCCGAGCGCGCCAAGAAGGACCTGGTGGAGGCCAACCTCCGGCTGGTGGTTTCGGTGGCCAAGAAGTACGTCAACCGCGGGTTGCATCTGCTGGATCTGATTCAGGAAGGCAACATCGGCCTGATGCGCGCCGCCGATAAATTCGAGTACCGGCGCGGCTACAAGTTTTCGACTTACGCGACCTGGTGGATCCGGCAAGCCATTACGCGTGCGATCGCCGACCAATCCCGCACCATCCGCATTCCCGTTCACATGAACGAGAGCATGAACAAGTTCCTGCGCGCCACGCGCGAGCTGGAAAAAGAGCTCGGCCGCGCGCCCACCAACGACGAGATTTCGCGGCGCATGGATATTCCGGTGGAGAAAGTCCAGAAGCTGAAGACCATCTCGCGCGATCCTGTCTCGCTTGAGACTCCGGTCGGCCGCGACGGCGAATCCGCGCTGGGCGATCTGATCGAGGATCGCTGGGTGGGATCTCCGGTCGACTCCGTGATCGACACCAACGTCCGCGACGAGACCGCCAATATCCTCAAGACGCTTTCTCCCAAGGAGGAGAAAGTGATCCGGCTGCGCTTCGGCATCGGCTGCGAGCGCGAGCACACGCTCGAGGAGATCGGCCAGGAGTTCGACGTCACGCGGGAGCGCATCCGCCAGATTGAGGCGAAGGCGCTGCGCCAGCTACGCTCACCGGAGCGCGCCCGGCACCTGCGGGCTTTGCTCGCCGCGCGGTAACGGGCCCTCCCGGCTACGGCCGGGGAGCGCTCTGCTGACGGATAAACTGGCCGATTGCGACCACCAGTTTGTCGATGCGCTCGTCGGTCTGGCGAAAGCGCTCGTCGGTCTTCTTCTCCATCTCACGCATGCGTCTATCCGATTCCTCGAACTGTTTGGCGACGCGGTCGAAACCTTTGCGGGTCTCCCGCGCCAGTTCGGCGATCAGCTTCTGGAGAGACACCTGATCCTCGGCGATGATCTGGACTACCTGTTCCAGACGATCCACACGCTGTCCGACTGGTTTCCCCGCCATGACAGCATTATCTCACGACGCCGTGGGTTACACTGCGGTTATGCAAGCGCTGGCGTTCTGGAAGGCGGTGGCGATGGATCGGGCGAACTTCCTGGAAGGCCTCATTGCGTTGCTTGAGGAACATCAAATCCACTATTGCGTGATCGGAGGGCAGGGCGTGAATGCCTACGCCGAGCCGCTGGTGAGCCTGGATCTGGATCTGGTGGTCGCGGTAGAGCAGCTTTCGGTGGTTGAGGCGTTGCTCCGCGAGCGCTATAAGGTCGAGCCGTTTCCGCATAGCCTCAATGTTTCGGCCGCCGGGTCTGAGCTGAGGGTGCAGATCCAGACGGATGCGCGATATTTCCCCTTTCCGCAGCGTGCGTCCGTGCGGGAGGTGCTGGGTCTGGAGTTGCCGGTGGCGGCCATCGAGGATGTACTCGACGGCAAGATCTGGGCCGCGCAAGATACAGGATGGCGAGGGAGCAAACGCCGCAAGGATCTGCTCGATATTGAGCGGCTTCTTGACGCTCGCCCGGAACTGCGGAGCCGGGTTCCTTCCGATATTCTGGATCGGCTGGCGGCTTTTTAGGGTCGACGGGTGAGGACTAAGCGGGTGATGCGCTTCAGAATGAGACCCAAGCACAAGTGGATGAGAGGGCTGGTTTCGCTCGGCCTCCTGGTGTCGTCGGTCCTGCGTCTTCTCCTCTCAGGCGTCCATAATCCCGCCACGCAACTGCTCGCCTTCCTTCAACCCGCGTGCCTGCTGGCTTTTGGGATCGTTTTCTTCCAACGGTCGAGTTGTGAGTTTCAAGAGAGTGGTCTGGTTCTGCGACAAGGTTGGAGGAAGAGCTTGATTCCGTACCCGTCGCTAGCGGAACTCAAGCCGATCGCGCCTCCAGCCGGCAAGTTCACCCCAGGCCGGATCCTCGTTTCCACAAGCGATGGAAGGCGTCTGGCGATTTCGGTGATAGAAAAGGCGCGATTTCTTAGGGAAGCCTACAGACGATGCCCCCAGCTGAATCCTGCAACCTCAAGCCAGATCGCGACTCTAATGGAGAAGCAAGTATCTCCCTAATCTTGACGGAGATTGGGGAGTATTTCTACAATGGAGTTGACCCCATGGCTCTTCCGGTCCCGAAACCGAGGCACGTCCCTCTCTCTTCTTCGTTGTTGGATCAAATCGGCAATACGCCGCTGCTGCGGCTGGCCAAGCTGGACGCGGAGCTGCCGGGGGTCGAACTGTACGCCAAGGCGGAGTTTTTCAATCCGGGAGGGTCGGTCAAGGACCGCGCCGGACTGAACATGATCCTGGATGGCGAACGCACCGGCCGGCTACGCACGACCGCACGCTGCTCGATGCCACCAGCGGCAACACGGGCATCGCCTACGCCATGATCGGCGCGCGTGAAGGGGTACAAAATCAAGCTGTGCCTGCCCGCCAACGCCTCGCATGAGCGCAAGCAGATCCTGAAGGGTTTCGGCGCGGAGATGGTGTTTTCCGATCCGGGCGAAGGCTCGGACGGCGCGATCCGGCTGTGCCGCGAGGTGTACGACGCCGATCCGGACGCTTACTTTTATCCCGATCAATACAACAACCCGGCCAACTGGAAGGCGCATTTCGACGGCACCGCAGTGGAGATCATGGAGCAGACCTCCGGCTCGATCACGCACTTCGTGACGTCCATGGGCACCAGCGGAACATTTACGGGAACCTCCCGGCGGCTGAAGCGCGACGTGCCGGGCGTGACCTGCATTTCCGCGCAGCCGTCCTCTGGGTTCCATGGTCTGGAAGGCTTGAAGCACATGCCCACGGACATCGTTCCGGGTATCTACGATCCAACGCTGGCCGACGAGAATCTGTGGATCGAAACCGAGGACGCCTACCGCATGACGCGCTGGCCTGGGCGCGCCACGAGGGATTGCTGGTGGGCATGTCCTCCGGCGCCAACGTTCACGCGGCGCGCGAGGTGGGCCGGCGGCTGGTCAAGGAAGGCCGCAAAGGCGTGATCGTCACGATGCTGTGCGACGGCGCAACAAAATATCTAAGCGAGCCATTTTGGGATGAGCAAGATTAATGATCAAGATTGAGCCGGGCGCCTGGGAGGTGATGGTCCGCCACGCGGAATCCACGTTTCCAAACGAGTGCTGCGGGGCCATGATCGGCAATATCGACGGCGATCAGAAGCGGGTCACCGCCGCGGTGCCGATTGAGAACGCCTACGCCGGAGCGCAAGGCGCACGCTATGAGCTGCGCCCCGAAGACCTGCTGGCAGCCGACAAGAAGGCGCGCGCCGCGGGCCTGGATCTGATCGGTATTTTCCATTCGCATCCGGATTGCGATGCGTATTTTTCGAAGACCGATCTCGAGAACTCCTGTCCCTGGTATTCGTTCGTCGTACTATCGGTGAAGAGCGGAAAGTTCGATCACGCGGCAAGCTTCCTGCCCAATCCCGACCAAACCGCCGCCGAGAAAGAAGAATTGACATGGCCAAAGTCCTGATCCCAACTCCGCTGCGCCAGTTTACGGAGAAACACGATTCCGTCGAGCTGGAGGGCAGCAACGTGGGCGAAGTGCTCACCGAGCTCATCTCTAAATTCCCCGATCTGCGCAAACAGATTTTCAACGAAGAAGGCCGGCTGCGCAGCTTCGTCAACGTCTACCTGAACGACGAAGATATCCGCTATCTGGAGAAAGAAGCGACGCCGGTGATTTCGACCGATACGCTGTCGATCGTGCCTTCAATTGCAGGAGGAGCGACCGGTGTCGCGGAACCTCCACCGCTTCGGAGGCGACGACGTTATCGAAAGAAGAAATTCTGCGTTACTCGCGGCACCTGATCATGCCTGAGGTGGGCATGCAAGGGCAGTTGAAGCTGAAGAACGCCAAGGTGCTGATGGTGGGCACGGGCGGCCTGGGCGCTCCGCTGGGGCTGTATCTTTCGGCCGCGGGCGTGGGGCGCATCGGCGTGGTGGATTTCGATGTGGTGGACTTCACCAATCTCCAGCGCCAGGTGATTCACGGAACCAAGGACGTCGGCCGCAAGAAGCTGGATTCGGCGGCGGACAAGATGCTGGACATCAATCCGAATATTCAGATCGACCGGTATGACGTTGCGCTCGATAGCTCCAACGCGATGGAGATTTTGGAGCCCTACGATCTGGTGATCGACGGCACCGACAATTTTCCGACGCGCTATCTGGTCAACGATGCGTGCGTGCTGTTGAAGAAGCCCAACGTGTACGGGTCGATCTTCCGCTTCGAGGGGCAGGCCAGTGTGTTCGCGTATCCGGGCGGGCCGTGCTACCGGTGCCTGTATCCGGAGCCGCCTCCTCCCGGTCTGGTGCCGAGCTGCGCCGAGGGCGGAGTGCTGGGCATTCTTCCCGGCATCATAGGGCTGGTGCAGGCGACCGAAGCAGTGAAGCTGATTCTGGGGGTGGGCGAACCTCTGGTGGGACGTTTGCTGCTGTACGACGCCTTGGCCATGCGTTTCCGCGAGCTCAAGCTGCGGCGCAATCCGGAGTGCCCGGTTTGCGGCGATCACCCCACCGTCACCAAGTTGATTGACTATCAGCAATTTTGTGGTATCCCTCATAAGGAGGAGCCTGCCGTGTCTGTGGCGCAAGAAGGCGAGATCGATCCGGTTGAGGTGAAGGCGAAAATCGATCGCGGTGACGATTTTCTCTTGATCGACGTGCGCGAGCCGCATGAGTACCAGATTTGCAATATCCCGCAAGCCAAGCTGATCCCTCTGGGGGATTTGGCCAAGCGTCTGAACGAGCTCGATTCCGCGCAGGAAATCGTGGCGCACTGCAAGAGCGGAGTGCGCAGCGGCAAGGCCGTCGATTTTCTCCGGCAGGCCGGCTTCCGCAAGGTCCGCAACATGAAGGGCGGAATTCTGGCGTGGAGCGATAAGGTCGATCCGCGCGTTCCGAAGTACTGAGCGAAGACCGCGCCCGTCAACCGAATTCTTCGCAAGGCGTCTAGAATAGGAGAACTTATGCGTTGAAAGCCCGGTCGCTCGGGCTTCGAGGATTTTGTGCGGCGTCTTCCTATTCTTCTCCTCCTGGCTGCGTTGCCGGAACTGCTCTCTTGCATGCGGCGCAAGAGAGCGGGTACGTATACGCAGCCGACCAGCCCATCCCCGGCGCCGCGGTGACGGCCCTTCAGGGCGACACCAAAGTTGTCGGCTACACAGACGAGCGCGGACACTACGTTCTGAACCTCGGACCGGGCATATGGGACATCCAGGTGGAGATCCTGGGGCTCACCACGGCGCACCAGCAGGTGACCGTCGGCGAGCAAGCCGGAGTCAAGGACTTCACGATGGAGATGCCCAAATATGGGGAGGCTTCCGGCGCTGCGATTCCGGCAACGACAACTCCACTGGCAGGGGTAGCGCCGGGCCAGGGCGGGCGCGGTCGAGGCCGAGGTGGTCGTGGCGGAGGCTTTGGTCGCGGTGGTCCGGGCGGCGGTCAGGGCGCTGCACAAAGTGGAGGTACGGCTTTCGCCGGACGAGGCGGAGCTACGGGGCCCGGATTCCAGAACGCGCAAGTGACCGCGACTCAGGAAGGGCAGGACGCGCTGGCGGCTGCTGCCGCGGGTGGCGGGGAAGCGCTGGGCGCGGGCGATGATTCGGATCAAGCCTTCCTTGTCAACGGCAGCACCAGCGGCGGTTTGGGCGCGGCCAGCGACGCGGAATCCCAGCGTCAAAGGCAAGGCGGAGGTCCGGGTGGTTTCGGCGGCGGACTGGGCGGGGGCGCAGGCGCGGCGGGCGTGTTGGGATTGCCGCCGGGCATGAGCGCGCTCGATGCCGGCAATCTGGGCCTGGGCGGACTCGGCGCTACG
>CAVXWB010000070.1:0-18189 GCA_963765185.1 Bryobacterales bacterium | reverse complement strand
CCGCTATAGATGATGCGCTCCAAAGGCGTTACCAGCGTTTGCGGCATATTGGCGAGGCGATCAAATTCCTGATGAGCCTCCACAACCTCCGCGACGCGCTGGTCCCGCTGACGGCGCTTCAATCCGTCGAGCGCCAGCGATTTGACCGTGCGGATGCCGTGAATGGTTTCCACCTGATGACTGGCCATCCCCTGCTCCGCTCTCACCACCGCGACGTAGCGCCGGCGAAGCGCGGGCAAAAAGATAAGATAGACCCCCAAAACGCTAAGCGCCAGGGCGACCACGATGCAAGCCAGTTTCCAATTCAGGAGAAACAACACGGGCACCAGGACGAACAGCGTGACACAATCGAGCATCGTGCCGAAGAGTTGGCCGGTCAAGAATTCCCGGATGTGCCAGATCTGACCGATCTTGGCGTTGATCATACCAGTCGGCATGCGTTCGAAGAACGACATCGGCAGATTCAGCAACTTGTCGAACACGTGCAGGTTGATCCGCGCATCGATCCGCGAAGTCGCCACCCAGATGAGATAGCGCCGCAAATAACCGAAAATCGTTTCAAAGACGATCATTCCCAGGAGCACGACACCCAAAACCTTCAATGTTGAAACGCTGTGGTTGGTGAGCACTCTATCGATCATGACCATGAAGGCGATGGGCGGCAAAAGCGCCAGCATGCTCATGAAAAACGCAGCGATGCCAATGTCGCGAAACATCCTGCGCTCAAGCACAAGTTGGCCGACGAGCCAAGTGAAACCGAACGGACGGTCCACCCCGGTCAGGCGCCAACGCATCTTCAGCACGATCACGTCGCCGCCCCAGAATTCGAACAGGCGTGGTTCGTCGTAGAGAACCGTCAGACGGCGGTTGGTTTCAAATTCGTGAATCAGAGCGAAACTCGCGCCTTCCCCCTGTTGCACACGAATGATCAGGGCCGCCTTGCCATTCGGTAGGAGAAGAATTGCGGGCAACAGCCCATCAAGCTTTGTGAGTTCTCCCCGCTTGATCCGCATCAGCTTGCCTCGGAAACCGGCACGCTCCGCCATCTTCATCAGAAGAGAAGGGGTTGGCTCTTCGGTTTCAAAGGGATCGCTGCGTACGATCTGGTGAGCATCAAGGGTCAAGCCGTAATGCCGGCCCACTCCGACCAGGGCGCTCACCGCTGTACTATGGTGCTGCTGGCTTTCAGTATCAGCCAGCTGCCGTGGTTCTCGCATACGCAGGCTTCCTGTCAGGATCGCACATATTCTGATTTTTCGCAAACACGAGGCGACTTATCTCCTGCCAGATGAGCCTGAAAGAGGGAATCCCGCATGCAGGGGATTAAATCTTCAGCGCGGAAGACGGCGAGAAACTGAGCCTGGGGCCGGACGCCTTAAAACGCGGGACCGATATGGCCCTACCGGGCCAAGATGAACCGGTTCCAAATCCATTTGGCCCGGCCCCCACTACGGGGCCACCGAGCCGCCGGCTGGCTCGACGGAGAACGGAAACCGCCCCGTCGCGAGGTGGCGCTCGAGTGCGATCATCACCGCCCCGATGGCATCACGTTCCAATAAAGATCTCTGCCGTCACGTTTCAAAAGCAGTTTCGGTTCCGCGAGGATGCGCTCCTCCAGCAGCCGTCCCGCCCTTCGGTAAGAGAGCGTCCGTGCGGGTCATGGGGCCATCCCTTGCTTGCGCGTTGCCTTCAGCGTCCCGCTATGAATGCGGGAATCAGGCGATTTGTCTCCGTTGGCCATGCGAAGTGGGTTGTCGTATACTTTGACTTGCCCGAGGGAGATCCACTCACCAGATGGGGTAAAGACGCGAATGTATCATCCAATTTTGCAGCTAGAAGTGGAGAGCGTGTGACGTCTACTGTGGTTCAAACTGCGGGGCCCGAGGACGGGGTGATCGCTCGAATTGATTTCGCCCACGCGGTTGGGAAGCAGTTGCTCGTCTATGGATGGGTTTGGGGGTTTGCCAAGTCGGTTGACGTGGCTTTGATCTACGTCGGGGAAAATAGAATTGATTTAGTTGGGCAAGGGATCCGAGTGCGCCGACCCGACGTGACCCGGCATTTTCCGGTGGGAGCCGGGCACGATGAACATGGTTTCTACACGCTGATCGATCTATCCGAAAACGTTGCCTCCATCGATCATCTCCGCCTGCACGTCATTCTTTTTTCGGGCAAGACAGCCGAAACTCATTGGCCGGTTTCCTATCATGCAGCAGGTACTGCTGCATTGCCACCGCCATGTGTCGCAACGCTGAGTGGGCTATTGAAGCGCTTGCCCAGCGAGGAGGCGAAACGACTGGTCGAGTTCGCCCCGATCCTGCGTCCCGACCTGGAGGCGGCGCTTCTGGCTACACTTCCTCAGCCAGTCCGGTTTGAAATCGACCTGTGTTGTGTTCTTGAGAACCGCATTCTGGTTGTTTTCGGCTGGCTTCTTGACCCGGCCGGTGAATTGACTCTGGCGCAACTCCGTGTCGGCGCGTCCGTTTTCGATCTTCTACACAATTCGTTTTGGATTGCACGTCCCGACGTCAAGCCGGATGAGTCGCTCTATCGAAAGAGCCCTGAAAACCGTCTTCCCGGATTCATCTTTGTAGCGGCGATCCCACAACCGGAAACGGAAGAGTGCGAAGTTGCATTCGCAATCACTGCGGGGGGTGAGACAATATACTTCAGCCGGTTCGTCTCCTGCGTACCATCGGATGCGCGTCGGGATTTTCTCTCCGTGCTGAGCAAGATGGAACCCGCCTCGGCAATGGTATTCAATGAGCGTGTTGCAGCCCTTTTGGACAACTCGCCAGCACAACGATCCCTTTCTGCGTTACTGGAGTTGAATCATCACAGCACCATTGAACGTCTCGCGCCGTTCATGGAGCACTCCAGCCCAAGATATTCCCTCTTTATCGACCAGGCGGTCCCGGTTGCCGAGAAAGGTATATTTCTTGTCGGGTGGTTCAATGCGGCACCTACGGCGTCGGTGCGGGTGGTATGCCAGTGCGGCGTCTCAAGCTATGTGATCAGTGACAACTGGGTCCGGCACCTCAGGAGTGACGTGACACCGCAACTGGCACGGGCGGGAATGCAGCTGACGGATCATGAGCACGGGTTTTCCTGTTACGTCCCGCTATGGCATGGTGAAACACCCTATTACCTGTCATTCGCGTCGGAATCGGGCGAGAATGGGAGAATTCGCGTGTCCGTTTCCGAAAAGGCAGAGTCTGCACTTCAGACGGTACGCGCTTTGCTGACCTCATTCCACAGCGAACGTGGCGATCCGCGCTCCCTCATGGAACGTCATGTCGGACCTGCCGTGCAGGCGGTATGGGCCGCCAGACACAAGCCGGCGAGAAAATCGGTGGTCTGCCGTTACGGACCGGCGCCGTCGAATCCTTCGGTGTCTATCATTGTGCCGCTGTACGGCCGGCACGATTTGGCTGAATATCAAATGGCCCTGTTTGCCGACGACACGGAATTCCAAAGTGTCGAGCTGATTTACGTTGTCGACGATCCCGCGATTGTGGATGAGTTCCGAAGGGTCTCTCCGGATCTCTACGGCATGTACCAAGTTCCCTTCGTCCTCGCGTTTCCCGGCGAAAACCTCGGTTTCGCCGGCGCCAACAATTTCGGAGCCGAAATCGCTCGTGGCCAATATCTTCTCTTGATGAATTCAGACGTGATCCCCAAGCGTCCCGGCTGGGTCGGCGACTTTTTGCGAATCTACAGATCGCTCACGGGGCCAGGGCTGCTCGGGGCTAAGTTGCTTTATGAAGATGGCAGTGTACAACATGCCGGCATCGCGTTCCGGCGCCATTCGGCATGGGGCGATCTGTGGATCAATGACCATCCGCTAAAGGGTCAGAGCCCGCTGGGGCTGAGCGGCGTGCGAGAAGTAGACGCTGTGACGGCGGCTTGTGCGTTCATAGAAGCGGCGCTTTATCGCGAGTTGGGAGGATTCTCCGAGGACTACATCGTCGGCGATTTCGAAGATTCCGACCTCTGCTTACGTGCAAGTTCAGCAGGCCGGCCAAACTACATCGCGCTCGACATCGAGCTGTATCATCTTGAGCGTCAATCGCAGAATCAGATGGGCGATGCCATCTGGCGCACGAACCTCACCCTCTACAACTGCTGGCTGCACAATAGCCGCTGGGCTGGCTTGATCGAAAACACAAGCACGGGCCGAGCCTTTGCTTCCGGCAAACCGTACATGACCTTGGCTGGCGGCAGCACGTAAAGTCCGCCTTGTCTGCGACTGCAGCGAGAAATTGGGAGGAAGGCGCTTTGGCTGCGCTATCATGAAGCACATTGGAGTCGATTCTGTGGAGCGTGCCTGGAATGATCAATGGGTTGATCGATGTTGATGATCGATGCCACGCATGCGCCCCGGTAGGACGAGCATGAGCGAACCGCGTATTCTCATCATCTCTCACGGTCATCCGGATTTTAACCTGGGCGGCGGTGAAATTGCGGCGTACACCCATTGGGCGGAAATGCGGCGACGCGGCATCGAGACGATGCTGGTTTCGCGGGTGAGCAACTCGGCCGGACATACCGGAGCACCGTTTCTTGCGCGGTCTGCGGATGGGCTCGAAGTTTTGTTCAGTCCGCCGCCGGTTAACCATTTTCGGCACTCCCAGTCGGACCGCCGTGTAGTTTATAGTGATTTCCGTGCCTTGCTCGAAAGGTTTCGACCGACGGTCATTCACTTTCACCATTACGCCCATCTTGGGCTGGAACTCATTCGCGAAGTCCGGAAGTATGCTGCTGACGCTCCGCTAGTCATGACCTTGCATGAATTCCTCGCCATCTGCCATGCACAGGGGCAGATGCTTAAGACAAACGGCGTGCTCTGCCAGAAAGCGGCGCCGCTGGATTGCCATATGTGCTTCCCCGATATTTCGCCACAAGACTTCTTTTTGCGCGAAATGTTCATTAAATCTTTCCTTGGCTTGATCGATCAATTCGTTTGTCCGAGTCACTTTTTGTGCGACCGGTACACTGCCTGGGGGCTCCCGCCGGGAAAATGGTCGTGATCGAGAACGGGCAACCCCGCCGGAGTGAAGTCGCCGCCGAAGAACTTTCCGCTCAAGCGCTTCCCACACGATTCGTGGTGCTGGGCCAACTCTCACGCCTGAAGGGAACGCTGGTCGTACTGGATGCCGTTCGGCTACTACCGAAGGCCTTGCGGAAACGGGTTCGAATCGAAATCCATGGTTTGGCGCAGCATGCGGACGATGATTTCAAGAGTCAGCTGGGAAAGGCATTAAAGAACCTGGAGGATACTTTGCATTTTTGCGGTTCTTATCGGCCCGGAGATGTTGGGGATATCATCCGAAGCAGCGGCTGGCTCATCGTCCCATCCATCTGGTGGGAAAACTCGCCGCTGGTGATACAAGAGTCTTTCGCCGCTGGACGTCCGATCATCTGCAGCAACATTGGTGGTATGGCGGAAAAGGTTACGCACGGCGTCAATGGATTGCATTTTCGTGTGAACAATGCGGCCGATCTCGCCACCCGAATTGAGGAATGCGCGACCACTCCGGGGCTTTGGGCGACTTTGTGCGCGGGCGTGCCGCAGCCACCGAGGATCGATGAAACAGTGGACCGGCTACTTGCACTATACGAGAGACTGTCGTTGCCTAAGAGCCCATCCACGCCGAAAACACATCCATTAGCGGTTCATGAAACTGTTGACGCTGAAACATGATTGTCCGATAAGCATCAAGAACTTTCTTGTCAGGGGGGCACACGGGGTTTCTCTCGTTCCGTTTCCCTCAGGTGTGCGGAGAGGTTGTGCCCCGCAGTTCCCGCCCCACAGCCGAGTATTCCCTTCCGCTCGCCTCCAGGAGCTTACTCAACTTCTTCCGTGCCTTCTTCAACCCAGACCGATGGCGATTCTCACGCGGCGCTCACACCAGTGCGGGTAGTGTTGACGATTCCAATCGTCTTGTCGTATACTCCTCTAGCGAGGGTTATGGTGTCGAAAGCGCGGGAAAACAGCAGACGCGGCTCCTCGAACGCGTTCCTAAAGGTGCTGCTCTTCTCCATTTTCTTGGTTCGTATTTTCACCACCCCAGTCTCAGCGCAAACGCCAACGCGAGCTCAATCGCTCACGAGCGTAGTCACCTATCACAACGATCCGCAGCGCACTGGCTGGAACCCGAATGAAACGATTTTGACCCCAGCGAATGTCAATGCTCAGTCCTTTTTTCGCATAAGGGTAGTCCAGTTGGATGGCCAAGTGGACGCCCAGCCGCTTGTCGTTCCCGCGAATCAGCAATACCAAAGCAGAGGCATCGATTCCGTCGTGTACGTGGTAACTGAAAACAACACGGTTTACGCGATTAACGGGTCCAATGGCGACGTGCTGCTGCAAAGGAATTTGGGTGCGCCTATGATGACAGTCCAAGGGCCGCCTTCGGATCCGTACTGGTGTACTCCGCAACCGGCCGCCAGTCCTCGGCACACCCACGATCGACTTGGCCTCCCAAACCCTGTTCGTAATGGCAGCAACGGTAGTGGGTCAGGACTGCAAGCACCGGATTACCACAATATCAGCTCCATGCTCTTGATCTGGCAACCTTGGAGGATGTCGTGGGATCGCCTGTGGTGGTCCAAGCTTCTGCGAACTTGGAAGATGGCGCACAACTTTGCATTCAACGCCCTCTACCAGCGTCAGCGCCCGGCATTGCTCGAGAACCTAGGCCAGATTTATGCGGCTTTCGGCAGCTTCGCCGATTGCTATACAAACCTTTCTCGCGGTTGGGTGTTGGGTTGGGACAGCTCACTCTCTCCGCTCCCGATGAACGAACTGACCAATCAGATTCCGCGGCGGCCTTTCGTGTTCCAGGAAGGGCAGGCAGTGATCCGAGGTTCTCCAACCCCTACTTCTTGTCCTCGATTTGGATGTCGGGCTACGGGTTGGCCGCCGACTCGGGCGGAGACCTTTACTTTACGACCGGCAATTCATCGCCAGGGTCCTATCAATTCGGCCTCAATATCAACGAGAGCGCCGTTCGCCTTACTCCCCAGCTTGGGGGCCTAGTGGCGGGAATCTTCACTCCCTCGGACCAGGAGAAATTGGATTCCGCTGACGTAAGATTTTGGTGCTGGCGGAATGCTGGTTCTTCCGGACCAACCATTATCGCCTTTTCCGCATTTGGCTGTAGCCTCCGGAAAGGACGGACGTCTCTTCATTCTTGACCGGGACAACATGAGTGGTTATAACACGCCCGATATCCCTAATTACGTCCAAATCGGGGACTGTTGGTGCGGCCCCTCATACTTTGAAGATCTCAACGGTCCCCATGTGATTACCAGCGGAGGCATCAACCTCAGCGAATGGTCGCCTAGCGTGGAAAATAACCTGCCCTCTCTGTCGTTGGTCGCATCGGTACCCTCCGCGGTCGAATCCCCAGCGCGACATGACCTAGGCTTTTTCACCTCGGTATCCTCGAATGGGACCCAACCCGGCACGGCTATCATTTGGGCCCTCGGTCATGGATCCGGGGAGAGCAGTACCGTCACCCTACACGCCTTTGAGCGCCACTCCGTCGAACGGCGCTCTTCATGCGTTGTGGTCAGGTGCGGCAGGTTACTGGCATTGGAGCAACACAAACCCAAATATCGTTCCGACGGTGGCGAACGGGCATGTTTATGTTGCAAGCGAAGGCGAACTAGAGATTTTTGGATTAATCGGGCGCACGCAGGTGAAAGATGAACCGAAGAACCCCTAAGGTCCCAGCTTGTCGTATACTGGCGTGATTGGAGGCCATGGTGTCGAATTTGCAACCAATCAGCAGGAGTGGCGTAACGGGCGCGTCTTTCCTGAAGTTACTGCTCGCCTTCATTTGTTTGATGCATCTTTTCATTACTGTGTCCGCGGCGCAAACGTCAACAGTGCCGGAACCGCAGCAATCGTTCAGGGGCGTACTCACGTATCACAACGATCCGCAGCGCACAGGCTGGAACCCGAACGAAACGATTCTAACGCCGTCGAACGTGAATGCTCAGTCTTTCGGTCTCCTAAAGACGGTCGAGTTGGATGCCGCCGTGGACGCTCAGCCGCTTGTTGTTAACGCCGTGGACGCGCAACCGCTTGTTGGGGGGCAAAACCAAAGCAAAAGTATCGATTCCGTCGTATACGTAGTAACCGAAAATAACACAGTTTACGGGATTAACGGATCGACCGGAGAAGTGTTGCTGCGGAGGAATTTAGGTCCATATATGATTACTCCCCAAGGGCCGGAGAATTGTGACCCCGTAGATGTGGGTATTAATAGCACACCCACTATCGATTTACCCTCTAATACCCTCTACCTAGTGGCCGCGACGAAGACAAGTGCCGGCGTGCAACAATACGAGTTGCATGCTTTGGATCTGGGAACTCTGGCGGATCGGAGTGGATCCCCAATTACAGTCCAGGCTTCTGCGACTTTGGAAGGCGCCGGCCGATTTTCATTCAATGCCGCCTACCAACGTCAACGCCCGGCGTTACTCGAGAGCTTCGGCGATATTTACGCCGCTTTCGGCAGCTTCAACGATTGTTTTGCTAACGTATCACGCGGGTGGGTGTTGGGTTGGGATATGAACACTCTTTCCCCGCTCCCCATGAACGAGGTTACGAATCGGATTTCGTCCACGGCTCCGATTCAACACTTCTTGTCCTCTATTTGGATGTCGGGCTACGGATTGGCCGCCGATTTATTTGGGGACATTTATTTCGTAACTGGCAATTCCTGGCCGGATACCTATAGTGAATGGCTCAACGCGTCAGAGAGCGCTGTCCGGCTTGCTCCTACACTCGGCCTAACGGTAGGACTCTTCACTCCCTCGGATGTGGATGAATTGGATTCCACCGACGGAGACTTTGGTGCTGGCGGAATCATGGTCCTGCCGGATCAGCCATCCTCCTCTTTCCCGCATTTAGCCGTAGCCGCCGGGAAGGATGGACGTCTCTTCGTTCTTAACCGGGACGATATGGGTGGTTTTCAGTCCACGGACATCCCGAATGAGGTCCCCATCGGAGAGTGCTGGTGCGGTCCGTCCTATTTTGAAGGTCCGGAAGGCCCGCAGGTGATTACCAGCGGAGGCACCAACCTCAGCGAATGGTCACTCAGCACAGCAAATAACTTTCCGTCTCTGTCGTTGGTCGCATCGGTGCCATCCGCGGTTGAATCCACAGTCCATGACCCAGGCTTTTTCACCTCGGTGTCGTCGAACGGGACGAAGCCCGGCACGGCCATTATTTGGGCCGTCGGCCACGGATCCGGGCAAAGCAACACCGTCACTCTCCACGCCTTTAGCGCGACTCCCTCCAACGGTATTCTTCCTGCTTTGTGGTCGAGTGTCGCTGGTGTTTGGTATGCGGGCAGCCCGAACCCAAACACCGTCCCGACCGTCGCGAATGGACATGTTTACGTGGCCAGCAACAGAGAATTACGGATCTTCGGGTTAACCCCACCCACCCCCGGCAACGCCAGGCAGGCGCACAAGTGAGATTGGATGGACGGATTCGGGCGCAGTGCCGCTATAGCGGCGCCGGATACTCCTGCATCTATGTCCGACCGTTTTTCGAACCACATGTAGAAATACTGGCGCGGAAGCTAGGCAATATCGAGACTACGGCCGCGCAGCAAGGAGTGATGGGAAGCCGGATGGTCACCGGAGCGCGGGGCGACAATCCCAAGCGATTCCGGTAAGAATACGGCGAACCTCAGGACCTGGCGTTATCGTGCTGGAGGACCGCCGCGACCGCCGCCCCTGCCCCCCTGCTGCGGGACAGGTGTTCCTGCAATACCGCCTTTAGAAGCGATCAGGTCCGCCGCTTCCTTACGCACCTCGCCGCGGCCATTGGCCGCCCCTCGACCCATGGCGTAATCGAGCGCCGTCATGCCCCGCGAGTCCGCGAGCTTTACGTCCGCGCCTTTCTCGATCAGGAACGTAATCACTTTCGTCCAGCCCCACTGCGCCGCTCCCTGCAGGGGCGTTTGCTGTTGACGCCCGGCGCGTGCATTGATCTGCGCTCCGTGCTCGAGCAGCAAAGTCAGTGACTCGATGGCGTGCTCTTGAATATCGGCGGCTCTGTAGTTGCCGCGCGAATCGCGCTCCGTCGAGCCAAGCCCCGAGGCCGCCAGAATCGGCACCATTCCCTGGTTATTCGGCAGATCGATCAAAGCGCCATGTTCCAGCAGCAGCTTGATGGCAGACGCGTCCTGCGCTTTCGCCGCGCGCAGCAACGGCGTGGTGCCCACGCCCAGCATGCCGTCCAGACCGCGGTCATTCCCTGTGGCGCGATACGGAATCGCAAGCTTCAACTGAAGGTTCGGATTCGCGCCCTTCTCGATCAAGATGCGAACAATATCGATCGGCAGTGTTTCATCGAGCGAGGGCTGGTCCGGGCGTCCGCCGTGCGGCAGCGTGTTGTAATCCACTGCCAGGTACAGCGGACTGCGACCCCACCAGTCCCACCGGTCTACGTTTGCGCCCTTCTCGATCAGAAGCTTCGCGACGTCGAAATGCGCGTTGAAGAGCGACGAGATTAACGGCGTCACGCCCTCGGGGTCCGGCAGATCGACTTTCGCGCCGTGTTCCACCAGCGCTTTCACGCAATCCAGGCAGCCTTCGCGAGCCGCAAACAGCATCGCCGTCATCCCTCCAGGGGGACGAGGCTGGGCGCGCGGTTCCCCGCTCACCAGCGGCGTCATGAGATCGGTGGCGGATTTTGCGTCCGGCGCCGCACCACCAACCAGCAGTTGCCGGACCATCGCGCCTTGGCTCGACGCAGCCGCCCACATCAGCGCCGTCTGCTCCTTTTGGGCTTCTTTCACGTTGGGATTCGCGCCCTTATCCAGCAGCAGCTTTGCCGCAGCCACATTGGCCGTCCGCGCGACGATCATCAGGGGCGTCTGGCCGTCCGGACCGGCGGCATCGGGATCGGCGCCGGCATCGAGCAGCGCCTTAACCATCCCGGTGTTCGAATTGAACGCGGCTTCCGCGAGCGGTGTACTTCCCAGCCGATTGCGGACATTCGGGTTCGCACCCGCCTTCAACAGGCGCGCGGCGAGATCCTCGTCGTTCAGATTCGCGGCCCACAACAGCGCGGTCGAGCCGTCTGCGTCAGCCGCATTCACATCGCGCCGGCTTCTTCGCGATCATCTCGATCGCGGCCGCGCGCTGCCCGGACTTGATTGTTTCCGTCAGGGAAGCGGCCGGGGAAGAGTCTGCGGCGAACGCCGTCGCCGATGTCAGCGTCCCAAGCGTCGCCAGCGCTGCGACCATCAGAGTCTTCATGGCGAACTAGACCTCGGGAAACTTTCCGTTGCTGTCGCCAATCTTGTCTAGCGGGACGCCGGCACGGTCCAGCATCGTCAACAATACATTCGAAAGCGGCGTATGCTCGGCGGGCACCAGATGCTGGCCGCCCTTGACCGTCTTCCAGCCGCCCACGATGGAGGTCGGCAGCGGGTAATGATTGTGAGCGTTGCTGTTGCTCATGTTGCTGCCATAGAGAAACAGCGAATGTTCCAGCATGGTGCCGTCGCCATCCGGCATCTTCGCCAGTTTATCCAGGAATTTGGCGAAAACCTGTGTATGATACGTCTGCACCTTCACCAGGCGGTCCATCTTGGCCGGCTCATTGTTGTGATGAGAAAGCGGGTGGAACGCGTCGGGGACGCCAATATGGTTGTAGGTCTGGCCGCTGACCTCCGCCGCCATCATGAAGGAGAAGACCCGCGTCATGTTGGCCTGGTAGGCCAGCGCCACCAAGTCGAACAGCAGATTGATGTGCTGGTCAATGGGAAGCATCGTTTCACCTGGCGCATTCGGAATGTCGACTTTCGAAAGATCGCGCGCTTCCATCTTCTCGATGCGGCGCTCCATCTCGCGCACGGTTTCAAGATAGTCGGAGAGCATGGCCTTGTCGGAGGGCCCGACCACGCGCTCTAAATCCTTGATCTCGTCGCCAACCATGTCGAGCACCGATCCATAATGCTTCGACAATCTCGCGCGCTCGGCTGCGTTGTCGCCCTGACCGAATAAACGGATGAAGAGCTTGCGCGGATCGATCTCCATGGGCAGAGGAGTGGTGGGGGTGCGGAACGAAATCGTGCTCGCATAGGAGCACCCGTAATCGCGATCGCAGAAGCCGCCGCCGCCGCGATTGTCCGTCGCCACCTCCAGCGACGGCATCGGCGTATCCTGGCCGATGTGTTGCGCGGCGATTTGGTCGGCCGTTGTTCCGCCGTGCGGCTCCTGACTGAACGCCGGGCGAGTGCAGGAGAGCCACGTCCCCGGCGAAAGAGCGTGCACCGGCCCCACCGCCGCCGGATTATCGATATTGCTGAACACCGTGGTCATCGCCTTGTATTTGTCGAGCGGCTTGAGGATGTCGCCGAAATCACCGATCTCGCCCGTTCCCGTGGGTGTCCACCGGTTCATCACCGCGCCGTGTGGGAAATAGATGAATCCCAGGTGCGGCGTCGCCTTCGCCGCCGTCTGCGCCAAAGCCGTGCGTGCGGGAATCATGGCGTCGAGCAACGGCAGCGCAAGAGCCGTTCCGGCTCCCCGCAAAACCGTGCGCCGCGTCAAATGTTTCTTGGTGACAAACATGGGCATGCTCCTTGCGTTGTTCTACTACCTTGCGGCCATTTGGGATTGCTCAACCATACTCGACTGGAACGCCGGCGCGTCAACGATTCCCATCACGATCGAGGAGAATTTGTAGTTGTCGCGTTTGGCGTCCTTCACAATTTTTCGAACCGTGGGCATATCGAAGGCTTCCATCCCCCGGCCCAAGGCGTAGGTCATCAATTTTTCGGTAAACGTCTGCGTGAACTGATCGGGGCGCGTCATCAGAGCCCTGCGCAAATCGCTGGGTCCGTTCACGGCGGTGCCGTCCACCAGCTTGCCGCTGGTATCGATCTTGGTGCGGGTGAAACGATCCATCGACCGGTAGGTGGCGACGGTGTCGAAATTCTCCAGCGAGAACCCGAGCGGGTCCATCACG
The DNA here is from genome assembly GCA_963765185.1 of Bryobacterales bacterium. Taxonomy (GTDB): domain Bacteria; phylum Acidobacteriota; class Terriglobia; order Bryobacterales; family Bryobacteraceae; genus Palsa-187. The sequence continues at coordinate 5,183 of CAVXWB010000070.1, read as the reverse complement.
CCATGGCACGCGTTGCAGGTTGGATTGGCGCGATGCGTTTCCATGATTTCGCGGATGGTCTTCGGCTTTTCGCCTTCCTTGTTCTCTTTGAACGCCTCCACGTTGGGCGGGGGCGGAGAGGGCGGCGTGCCCAGGAGATTCTCCAGAATGTAGGCTCCGCGCAGAACCGGCGAAGTGCGGTTGGGATACGCCGTGACCATCAACACAGCGCCCTTGCCTAAAAGTCCAAAACGGTTCTCGTCGGTGAGGGTCACGCGGCGGAATTGATCGCCCCGAATGTTGTCCACGCCGTAGTGCGCAGCCAGCCGCTCATTCACGAACGTATAGTTGGCGCTCAAAAGGTCGGTCACGCTGTGATCATCGCGAAATATGCTGTCGACGAACAGTTCCATCTCGCGCCGGAACGCGTTCCTCAGCGCTTCGTCGAAACCCGGATAGACATATGGGTCCGGGTCCAACTTGTCCATGTCGCGAACCTTCAACCACTCGAAAGCGAAGTTGGTGGTCAGCGTTTTTGAGCGCGGGTCCGCCAGCATGCGCCGGGTCTCGCGTTCCAATACAGCGGGGTCCTGAAGCGTTCCATCCGCGCCGCGGGTGAGCAGTTCTTCGTCGGGGATGCTGCTCCACAAAAAGAACGAGAGACGCGACGCCAGTTCCAGCCCGCTCAGCCGGTAGATGCTGCCGGGCTTGGCGTTGGCCGGCGGGAGTTCCACGCGAGCCAGGAACTTGACGCTGGACAGCATCGCCACTAGCGCGCTCTCGATCCCCGCATCGAAGGTGCCGAGTTTGCGGCCTTCGGCGTAGAACTGCATCAGCGGCGCGATGTCCTTGTCGGTCACGGGACGCCGGAATGCGCGCCGCGCAAGATTCGACAGGATGCGCGAGGCGCACGCAGTCCTCCTCCTGAGGATCGGGCGGGCGGCAAACGAAGATGCGCGCGCGGCTGGGTGTTTCCACCGGATTGCCGGAGGGATTGAAAGGACCGTCAACGGTGATGCTGGCCTGGGGCGCTCCTCCCCGCCCTCCGCCGCCACCGGCGCCCGTGTTCGCCGTGCCTGTGCTGGCGTAACCGGTCCCGGCCAAACCAGGAGCGAATCCCTGCAAAGCGCCCTCATTCTCGACAAAGCTACGGGCCGCATTCGCCGCAATAATCGAGTGAAACCCGGCTGTCAGGTGCGTGCGTCCCTGCATGTCGACGCTCTTTCCATCCACGGTGAAAACCGCCGGATTGCCGGTTGCGCGAAGCTCATAGTCGCCTTCATACGGGAATAGAAAGCGAGCGGTAACTCCGCTGCGGCTTCCGGGAGGAAGCGGCACGCCGGCGTCGACTCCCCGCACCGTCGACTTCACTTCGGCGCCCGTGAAGGGCGTTCCCAAGGCCTTTTTGACCACCGCCCGCGCGGCCATTAAGTACTGATCGAGAAATGACGGGGACACCTTCAGCGCGCTCGCGATGTTATCAAAGCCGTCACTGATATCGTCCGTCGGGAGGAGCGCACCCGCGTCCACGTCGATTCCGAAAATATCGCGCGCCGCATTCGCATACTCCGCGCGATTGAGCCGGTGAATGCGGACGCTGCCCGGGTTGGGATTCGCTGCGCCGGCTTGGTCCAGCGAGTCTTCCAGGTAGGTGGCCAGCGAGTTGACCTCCGCGGCCGTCGGCCTGGACGCTCCCGGTGGAGGCATCATGCCCCCGCGCAGTTTGCGAATGGCTCGCTCCCAAATTAACGGGTCCTTCTCCGGATGCGTAACGTCGAGCACATCCAGCTCCAGCTTCGCGGTCTTGAGCCGTTGATTGTGGCATCCCACGCAATAGCGATCGAGAAGCGCCCGGTTCGAATTGGGAGCAGCCGGCCCTGTTTGAGGTGCTGCCGTAAGCAGGCCCGCTCCCAGCGCGGCGAGCAGCCCCATATCCGATAAGTTACGCACCAGGAAATACTTTCGGTGATTATTATACATGGCGCGAGTCTCGGAACGAAGGCTCCTAAAGAACCCCGCCGAGTTCGCGGGCGTGAGCCCAGATCCCGCGGTAGGCGTTGAAGAGGAACTTATCTTGGTCGCCCGAAAGCTGGCCTTCGAATTCCTTGACGGCTTTGGCGTCGATCAGATCCTGCGGTCCTTTGCCCGACTTCACCAGCTTCACCAGTTGGTCGCGTAATTTTGTCACGATGTCGAGGCTCGCCTGCACTTCGGCCTTGGTCATCACCGGCCCCGTGGCGGGAACAATCTTCGTGGTATCGTTGGCGAGCCGAAGGACGGTACGGTGCGCCTCCTGCATGCCTCCGATCCAGCCGCCCGTGGTGAAGTCGAGCAGCGGCAGCCGGGCGGGCTGGATGACATCGCCCACGGCCAAGACGTTCGATTGCGGGAAGAACACGTAGATGTCGCCATCCGTGTGGGCCATCGCCATCAGGCCGTATTCAATCGGCTCCGCGCCGAACGTGCTCTTGCCGGTGGTGTAGAAGGTCTCGGTTGGCTGAGCTTCCTTGGCGCGCGGTGGGAAAACTTTGTCTTCCCAATCGTGGATGATCTCCTGGGTCATCCATAGTTGGGTGTTGACATGCGACCCCAGCTTCGCCCCGGCCTTTACCATCGCGTCGTTGGCCCCCGTCGATTCCAGGTGCCAATGCGTATTGAACACCTTCGCAACGCTCCCTGTGAGCTTAAGGACATCCTGGGCGTGCGCTGCGTCGCCGCAATCCACCAAGAGACTTCCGCTGTCTCCCTTGACTGCGACGATGTTGTTTCCCGCTCCTGAAATCAGCGTCATCGTGTCAGTAAGCTTGGCGTCGTTGATCCTCGCCGCGGTGGGGCCAGCCTGGCTGAAGGCGACCCGAGGCAAACTCAGCGTCGTTGCGCCGGCTGCAAGGGCTCGGAGGAATTCACGTCGTTGCGGTTTCATCACGGTATTACAGCTCAGACAGCTCCTTGAATTGTCCGTTGCTATCACCGAGCGATTCCGCCGGCACGCCCAGCTTATTCAACAAGGTCAACTGAAGGTTCGTGAGCGGCGTGTGTTCCGGATAGATCAGGTGACGGCCGCCCTTCAGCGTCCCGCCGCCTCCGCCCACCAGGAACGCGGGCAGCGGACCGTGCGTGTGCCGGTCGCTGTTGCTGATGCCGGAGCCAAACAGAAGAATGACGTGATCCAGCAGCGAGCCATCGCCATCCGGGGTATTGCGCAACTTCTCGAGATACTCGGCAAATAGCACGATGTGATGCCGCTGAATGCGGGTGCATTTCTCCATCTTCACCGGGTCGCCTTGGTGGTGCGTGACGGGATGGTGCGGCTCGGGCACGCCGATCTGCGGATATGGCCTTCCGGTCTGCTCGCGGCCGTACATGAATGTGGTCACGCGCGTCAGGTCGGATTGGTACGCCAGCAATTGCAGGTCGTACAACAACCGGACGTGGCCTTCGAAAGTTATCCGGGATGCCGGCAGGCTGGGCGACGTCGGGCAATTCCTTGGAGCTCTGCTCCTCCGCCTTCTGAATCCGCCGCTCCACGTCTCTCAACGCCGCGAGATAGTCGTTCATCTTGCGATTGTCGGCGGTCCCAAGCTTGCGCTGGAGTTGATTCACGCGATCGTTCACCGAATCGAGCAGGCTCCGGTCCTGCTCCAGCCGTGCCGCGCGCACGCGAGCGTCCGTGCTATCGCTCGCGCCGAACATCCGCTCGAAAAGCACGCGCGGGTTGTTCTCGGCCATCAGCGGCAACGTCGGCGTAAGCCAGGAGAGCGTGCTGCTATAGGCGCAACTGTAGCCCAGGTCGCAGGAACCCAAGAGGCTGTTTTCGTCGGCCGTCATCTGCAGCGAGGAAAGCTGGGTGTCGCGCTCGAATGCCTTGGCCGCGATCTGGTCCATGGAGACGGCATTCTCGACATTGCTGTCCGACTTCTTCACATGCACGCCGGTAAGATAGCTGCCGCAAGCGCGGGAGTGGTCTCCGCCGCCGTCGCCGAGCGGCTCGGCCTGATCGCTGAACAGGCCCGTGACGACGATCAATTGGTCCTTGAAGGGCTCGAGTCCTTTCAATGTCGGCGAGAGCTCGAACTGCGGAGCCGGCGCCGGTCGGCAGCCATTGGTCGTAGATCACGCCGTTGGGATGGTAGACCACGCCGAAGCGGCGCACAGGAGCAGTGGTCGCGGCCGGCGCAAAAGCCGGAATCATGGCGTCAAGCAGCGGCAATGCGACGGCGGCGCCCACTCCGCGGAGTATGGTGCGTCGTGAAATGGCCTTCTTGGTCACGAACATAATCTCGTCTCCTTACTCAGATCCTCTTGCGGCGGTGGTTCTCATTTGAAATGGCGCACTCTTCACGATCGCCAGAATCAGTGACGACCAGCGATACCCGTCCGCCGCCGCTGCGCGATCAATCGCGCGAACCGTGGGAGCATCGTAATACTGAAGCCCACGGCCCAGAGCGTAGGTCAGCAGTTTCTCTGTGACGGCGGTGGCGAATTGCGCCTTCTTCGCCACCAGCGCCTGCCGCAACTCCCGCGGCCCGTCCACTTTCGTGCCATCCAGCAGCACGCCGGAAGCGTCGATGGCGCGGCCCGCATCCGTGGTGCGCCACTGCCCGATGGCGTCGAAATTTTCGAGACTGAGCCCCAGCGGATCCATGCGCGTGTGGCAGCTCGCGCACGCCGCGCTGGCGCGATGCATCTCCAGCATTTCCCGGACCGGCAACGGCTTGCCGTCCTTGTTGCTCAACTCCAGCGCAGGCACGTTGGGTGGAGGAGGCGGCATCGGCGCGGCCAGGATATTCTCCAGCAGCCACTTTCCGCGAATGGTTGGCGAAGTACGCGTCGTGTAGGAGGTGACCGCGAGCACGCTGGCCTTGCCCAGCAGCCCGAAGCGGTTCTCATCGGTGAGTTTTACGCGCCGGAAGTGACTCCCATAAATACCGGAAATTCCATAATGGCGCGCCAACTGTTCATTGAGAAAGGTCTCGTCCGACGTCAACAGGTCGATGATGCTGTGGTCCTCTTTTAATTGAGCGTCCAGGAACATCTCCGTCTCGGTCACGAACGCGGTACGGAGGTTGTCGTCAAACCAGGGAAACTTCGTGCTATCCGGATTGAGCAGCCATACGTTGCGAGTCTGCAGCCAATCTTCAAAGAAATTTTGGACCAGTGCGGTGCGCGCGCGGGGATCGGCGAACATGCGCGAAACTTGTTGC
>CAVXWB010000069.1:0-13479 GCA_963765185.1 Bryobacterales bacterium | reverse complement strand
TCTGGTGTATTGGGGAGTCGGCAATGCCGAGCCATACGATCCCCGGCCGCGCCAGGGTCTGCGATAGTTTGTTCACCAACAGCGTGCTCGCGATCCGGCCGAAAACGGGCGACGTGGCTTGCTATTTTCAATACACGCCCAACGACGTCTTCGAGGTGGACGCCACTGACGAGCAGGTGCTCGCCGATATCCAGGTTGGCGGCCAGCTTCGACGCGTGATGATTCAAGCCAACAAGAACGGCTTCCTGTATGTGCTGGACCGCACCAACTGCAAACTGATCGCCGCTCACCCGTACGTCAAAGTGAATTGGGCGACGCATATCGATCTGGCCACCGGCCGGCCGGTATTGACGGATATACAAAAGCGCTTTCTCGCCGGCGAAGAGGTCGAGGTCTGGCCCTCGCGCGGCACCAACGCCGTGCCGCATCGCGTTCAATCCGAACACGGGCCTGATCTATGCGAGCACTTGGAACGTGCCGCGTATCCAGCAACTGGCGGCGCCTGTGCCGAAACCAACGGCGCTGGGCGGGACCTCCACCGGCGTCAACAGCAGGCAGCCCGAATTCAAGCCGGGGGATGTCCTCGGTCATTTTGCCGCCATCAATCCACTCACCGGCGAGAAGAAGTGGGAGGTCCCGTTAATCGATCTGCCAAGTTCGGCAGGCATGCTTGCCACCGGCGGCGGCCTTGTCTTCACCGGCAAATTGACGGGAGAGTTCCTTGCGCTCGACGAAAGCACGGGTAAAACGGTTTGGCAGTTCCAGACCGGATCGAGCGTCAATTCGACGGCAATTACTTACACACACAAAGGCCGCCAATATGTAACCGTTGCGTCGGGACTCGGCGGTATTGTCGCCACTCGCCTTGCGGCCCGTAAAGTGCCGGCGGGCGGCTCGGTCTGGACGTTCGCGTTGATGCCCGAATAATTCTCGCCCGCGCCTCTCAATCTGCGGTGATGGTCACTTTGGCCGTGGTGCGGCCGTATTCGTTGGTGAACGAAAGCGTATAGGTGGTGGTGGCCGAGGGCAACCAGAACACTGGATCCGCGAACGGCTCCTACCGCGGGCGAAATGATGTTGTACCCCGGATTGCTCACGTTCCAATCGACATTCCAATCGAGTATCACGGTCTGGCCTTTGGCAATCGAATTGGAGCTCGAGTCGGGGAAATTCGGCATGCGCGTTCGGAAATGCTAACGTGGCAAAGTATGGGTTCGAATCGTCGCGCGCGGAAGGGTATCCGCAGAGTGGGGCTTCTTCCCGTTCTCATGCCCATCGCGGTGCTGCTGCTTTTCTTGCTGCTTTTTTTGATGAGAAGCGCGGCTACTCCGCAACCGGAGTCGTTCCGTTTTGTCATCCTCGGCGACCGGACGGGTGAGGCGCGGCCGGGTGTTTATGAACAAGTCTGGCAAGAAGCGGCAGCCGAAGATCCGGCCTTCGTAGTTACCACCGGAGACACGATTGAAGGCCTGCATGACGCGACCGCGCTGGGAGAGTGGCAGCAGATGGAGCGACTGCTTGAACCCTACCGGCGCTTTCCGCTCTATTTGACTCCCGGAAATCACGACGTCTGGTCCGCGGCGTCAGAGCGGCTGTTCCGCCAGTATGCCGCGCACCCGCCGCATTACAGTTTCGATTACGGACAGGCCCACTTCACCATCCTCGACAACAGCAGGTCGGACGAGCTTTCCGCCGCGGAGCTGACTTTTCTGGAGAACGATCTGAAGGCGCACGCGGCCCAGCCCGTGAAGTTTATCGTTTCGCATCGGCCATCCTGGCTGATCCGCGTAGCGCTGCACAATCCAAATTTCGCCTTGCACCAGCTCGCCCGGCAATACGGAGTGCAGTATGTGATTGCGGGCCACGTTCATCAGATGCTGCGCTTCGATCTTCAGGGCGTGACGTATCTCTCGATGCCGAGTTCCGGGGGGAACCTGCGCGCCTCCGGAGAATACTCAGCCGGCTGGTTCTTCGGGCACGCCCTGGTGACGGTGCAGGGGACGGGCATCGATTTTCAAATCGAGGAACTGAAGCCGCCCCACGGCCAAGGCCGAGTTACCAAGCCAACGGATTGGGGCATGCTTGGTCTGGTGGAAGGCGGCGCCGGCAGCCGATCCAAAGGCCGGTAGGGCCTACCTGACGATCGGCTCCGGAATCGCCTCGCCGTCGGCCCGCGGGTCGGAGGCGGCGTAGTTGGTCTTGGTTGTGGAATTGTGCAGGATGGCTTGGCCGCGGCCCATTTCCTGGGTATATTCGCGGCGAATGCGGATCTCGTGGCCGCGCTCGGAAAGCTGCTGAAGCGTGGCGGCGGGGACGCGCACTTCGATGGACACGTCGCAGCCTCCCGAGGTCTTCTTGGTGAAGCGCGGCGCTTCGAGCGACTCCTGAATGTTCATGCCGTAATCGATAATGTTCGAGGCGAACTGCGCGTGCGCCAGCGGCTGGTTTGCGCCGCCCATGATGCCGAAGCCGATGTGCTGATCGCCGCGCTCCATGAACGCGGGAATGATCGTGTGAAAGGGGCGCTTGCCTCCCGCGAGCACGTTGGGATGGTGCGGATCCAACGTAAACAGCGCGCCACGATTTTGCAGGATGAATCCCATGCCTTCGGCCGTCAGGCCGGAGCCGAACTCGTCGTAGACGCTCTCGATCCAACTGGCGATGTTGCCGTCCTTGTCCACCACGGTGAGATACGTCGTATTGCTGCCCACCGGGTCGCCGTTGGGGACGTTGCAGTTAGCCTTCTTGGGATCGATCAGCGCGGCGCGCTTCTTGGCGTAGTCTTTCGAGAGCAGCGGCTCGACGGGAACCTTGTTGGTGCGAGGATCGGCGTTGTAGCGGCGCACATCCGCGTAGGCCAGCTTCATCGCCTCGATGCGCTTGTGCATCTCCACCGGACTGAGCGGACCGAGCGGAGAGGCGGGCGTCACCTCCATGATGTTGAGCATCTCCAGCGCGGCCACGCCCTGGCTGTTGGGAGGAAGCTCGTAAATTTTCCAGCCTCGATAGTCGATCGCGATGGGCGTTACCCATTCGGAGGCGTAGCCGGCCAGATCCTCGGCGGTCATGGTGCCGCCGAGCTTACGCGAAGTCTTGAGCATGGCGGCGGCGATTTCGCCCTTGTAAAACGCCGCCGGCCCCTGCTCCGCGATCAGGCGCAAAGCGCGCCCGATATCGGGATTCTTGAAGAGATCGCCCACCTTGGGCGCCTTGCCGCCGGGGAGAAAGACGCGCAAGGATTCGGGATGATCCTTCAGGCGGCTTGCGTTAGCGGCCCAGGATTCCTGAATCGCCTCGGTCACGGGGAATCCTTGTTCGGCGTAGGCGATCGCGGATTGGAACAGGTCCTTCCAGGGGAGCTTGCCGTAGCGCGCATGCATCTTGGCCCAGCCTTCCACCGCGCCCGGCACGGTGAAGCTGTGAATTCCAGTGGACGGCATCGACGCAATGCCCTGCTTGGCGAGGAACTCGGGAGAAAGCGCCTTGGGAGCGGCGCCGGAGGCATTGAGGCCCGTCAGCTTCCCGGTTCCGGCTTCCCAATACAGGACGAAGAGGTCGCCGCCGAGGCCGGTTTTCATCGGCTCGACGACAGCCAGCACGGTGTTGGCTGCGATGGCGGCGTCAACGGCCGATCCGCCGCGCGCCAGAATCTGCGCGGCTGCCGACGAAGCCAGCGTCTGGCTGGTCGCGGCGATGCCCTGCTGGCTGATCACCATCGAGCGGCCGTAGTTGCGCCCCTGACCGTGCAGCGGAGTTATTGCGAGGATCAGCATCGAAAAGAGCAGAAGGGGCGCGATTCCCGCCAGGGTTCTCATGGTTGCGGCCATTTTACCATCCGGCCCGAAGGAGTAACGGTCGGTGACGCACCCGCGGTGTTAATATTGTTCCGCCAAGAGGAGAACGCCCGAGAGGAGAACGAAAGCCATGCCCCTTCACCCGACCCGCCGCAATCTCCTGAAAAACGCCATCGTGGCCGCCGCCGCTGGGGTTGCGCGCCCGTTACACGCCGCAGGGGACGTCAGCCCGATCACGACCGCGCTCAGCTCGTATATGGGCGATGCCGGCGGGCGCCCGCTGCCGAAAGAAGTGACCGAACGGACAAAGTACGCGATTCTGGATACCTTCGCGGCCATGATTTCGGGCTCCGAACTTCCCCCCGGGCGTTTCGCGATCCAGTTTGCGCGGGCCTACAAGGGGGAGAGGGTCGCGACCATCGCCGGGTCGGATGTGATGTGCGGCCCCATCGAAGCGGCGCTGGTGAATGGAATGCTGGCCCATTCCGACGAAACCGACGATACACATCCGGCCTCACAGTCGCATCCGGGAAGTTCCGTGGTGCCGTCGGCGATGGCCGTGGGTGAGCAGTTTGGAATTGACGGAACGCGGTTGCTGCGGGCAGTAGCGCTCGGCTATGACATCGGACCTCGCGTGACCATGACGCTGGGGAAGCTGGAATACATGGTGGAGACGCATCGGAGCACGCATGCCATCTCCGGAATCTTCGGGTCGGCCGCGGCCGCGGGCTGCGCGGCGCGGTTGAATGCGCAGCAGATGCGCTGGATGCTCTCCTACACGGCTCAGCAGGCTTCCGGGCTAGCGTCCTGGCAGCGCGACACGGATCATATCGAGAAGGCGTTCGACTTCGCCGGCATGCCCGCGCGCGACGGCGTCACGGCGGCGCTCTTGGTTCAGGCCGGCGGAACGGGCGTCGGCGATGTCTTTTCCGGCACCGACAATTTTCTGGAGGCGTTCAAGCCCCGCAACGATCCGGCCATGCTCATCGAAAAGCTGGGCGAGCGCTATGAGGTCACCCGGACCAGCATCAAGAAGTGGACCGTCGGATCGCCCATCCAGGCCCCGCTCGACGCGCTGGAGATTCTGCTCAAACGCAATCGTTTCGAGCGTGGCCAGGTCCGGGAGGTGGTCGTGCGTGTGGCCTCGGATGAGGCCAGCATCGTGGATAACCGCGAGATCCCGGATATTTGTCTTCAGCACATGCTGGCGGTGATGCTGGTGGATAAGACGGTTTCCTTTCGTTCCGCGCACGACAAGGCTCGCATGCAAGATCCGGCGATTCTTCGCGAGCGCGCCAAGATCCAACTCATCCACGATGAGGAACTCCAGCGCAAATTGCCGAGCCGCGAAGCGATCGTGGAGGTGACCCTTACCGGCGGTGAGCGCCTTACCGAACGCGTCACGGCCGTGCGCGGCACCGCCGACAATCCCATGACGCGGGAAGATGTGGTCGCCAAATCGCGCGACCTGATCACTCCGGTGCTGGGCGCGGCGGTTTGCGGGAAGCTGATCGACAAGGTATTCGATCTCGAGAATGTGGCGAAGATCAGCGAGCTGCGGCCGCTGCTTCAGCGCTAAGCCGCGAACGCGGCTGGTAGGATCTAGCTGTCGACGTGGCGCAGCAGGCGTTCGGCCCACAACGTCGATTCCACGTACGCGGTCCCGATGGAGGCGGCAGGAACTCCGCAATCGCGCGCCAAGCTCTCAATTCCATCCCACTCGCCCAATTCATACCGGCACGCCAGCCGGTAGATTCTTGCGAGCACATCCTGTTCTTTCGCCGTACCAAGTAAAGCCTCGCTGACGCCGGGGCCTAAATCCAACTCCCGCAGCGCTGCCTCCAGAGGGCAATCTACCAGCGCATCCAGCAAGGAGAACATGCCCATCATAAACGCATCGCCGTGCTGCGCGATTCCGCCCAGCTGCGCCAGCCGCTCACAGAAGCGCGCCCGCACAATGGAAAGCGTTACCAGCTCGCCGGGTTTGCTGGTTGCCAGCATCGGCAGAGTTGCCAAGGCGGCCCAGCGGCGAATCCCGTCTTCGCCGAGCACCAGCAAGGCTCGCCCAATCGAACTGGTCTTATCGCTTCGCCCGAAAAGCGCCGAGTTCGCGTAGCGCAACAATTTAAACGTGAGCGACACATCCCCGCGAATCAGCGCCTCCAGGCGTTGAAAATCCAGATCTTTCCGCTGCGTTTCGCGGAGCAGGCGCAGGCAGGTGGTCTGTACCGCCGGAATCTGCCGCCCGCGGACGATGGCGGGCCGCGCGAAGAAGTAGCCTTGAAACAAATCGTACCCGGCGCGCCGGGCCCACTCGAACTCCTCGTGAGTCTCAACCTTCTCCGCGAGCATCGTGATGCCCCGCGGCTGATACGTCCGCAGCAGGCGTTCCTGTTCCTCCTTCGCCGTGGCCCGCAAATCCACCTTGATCAGCTTGGCGATGTGGGTAAGCGGTTCGAACCGGGGTTGCGAAACGAAATCGTCAAGGGCGATCGAGTAGCCCTGCTCGTGAATACTCTGACACAGGGCGATCAGGTCGGCGGTCGGCTCCACCGATTCCAGGATCTCGATCACGATTGCCTGCCGCGGCAAACTCAAATGCATGCCGTCGCTGAGCAGGCGATGATCGAAATTTAGGAACGCCTTCTTGCCGCAGAGGATATTCTCCAAGCCTATGCTCAGCAGCGTGCTCGAAATTACCTGACGGGTGGCGGCGGCGGAGTCCGTCCCATCGAACTGGTTGCGTGCGGCATCGGAACGGTACAGCAACTCATAGGCATAGAGTTGCCGTTTGCGGTCGAAGATTGCCTGGCGGGCGACAAACACTTCCATGGTGTCTCATCCTGGATCTGTCAAACTCCTACGACCCGGGTTTCCCTTTCGGCGCAACGCCGGCCTGGACTGATTTCTTCGTTTTTCCTCTTTGGGACTTCTCCTGGTACATGGCTGCGTCGGCGCGCGCGATCAACTCGGCGGCCGTCTCGCCTGGCTTCCAGGAAGCCATGCCCACGGACGCGTGAACGTTCACCTTGCGTGTCGCGCCGTCGACCTGAACGGTGTAGTCGCCGAAGACCCACCTTCGGACCGGCTCGATACGATCGCGCACCTCTTCGGCGGTGCAATCCACGATCACCAGAAACTCATCGCCTCCCCATCGGCTGACAATGTCCGTCGACCGAAAGAACGTTCGCAATTCGGTGGCGAACTGCTTCAGAAGCGCGTCCCCCACCGGATGGCCATACTGATCGTTGGTCTGTTTGAAACTATCCAAGTCGAAGATCGCGATAGAAAGACTGCGGGCCCGCTCGATCCGGAGTTGGATCTGCCGTTCCGCTTTGTACCGGTTGGCGACGCCGGTGACGGGGTCTTGACTGGCCAGTCGTTCCACTTCATCAAGACGGCTCTGATAAACCGACAGCTCGTCACGAATCTTGGAGATGGATTGCTCACCCTCTTGCACCATCCGGTCCACGCAGGATTTTAGTTGCTGGGCGCTCTTCCCCAGCGAATGCCGGACTTTGGTGATATCGCCCAGGTTGCCGATGGCCGCCAACTGGCCCGCGAAGTCCTCGAACTGCCGGGCGTACCGTTGATCCCGTTCGCCCAGCGCCTGTGTGGTTTCAGCTACGGTGAGCATGATTTCCTTGACGTCATGCGCCGTTTGTCGAAAGTATTCAGACGTCGTCTCGCCCCATTTCTTGAGTTCGCCTTCCACCTGCTTTCCGGTTTCCGCAACAACGTCCGGAGCGGCATCAAGCGACAGCCGGTCCCGAAGATTCACCAGACTGTGCTCAAAGTCTTCACCGATATGGGGACAGATCTGCGTGGCGCTGCTCCCCATCACGGTCAATGAGGCGCGATAGGATTCGCACATCGTCTTGAGCGCCTCTTCCGGTTTGGCGTCGATAAATCGTTTCAGCGAAATCATGCTTTACCTTGCCGGGGCTTCGGGAGGGTTCTTGACCTCTGGTTGACCCTGCGCCACGGCTTCTTCCTGCTGGTCCAGGCCATCGTTGCGAACAATGATCGAAATCCGGCGATTGGACGGATTGGTTGGATCGTCCTTCTTCAGCAATCGCTGGTCCGCGAATCCGCGCACCTGGCTGATGCGGCTACTCAGTCAAACCGGATTCCGTCAGAATCCGTCGAGCCGCGTTGGCGCGATCGGCCGATAGTTCCCAATTCGAGTAGTCCGCGCGTCCGAACGGCGTGGCGTCGGTATGTCCTTCGATGGCCACTTTGTTGGGAAGCTTCGCCAACTCCGCCGCGAGAACCTGCAAGAGTCTCGGATCCGGCTTCGGTCGGCTTGGGATTGCCGGTCTCAAAGAAAAGGCCGCGCTCAGTCTCGAGCAGATCAATGCGCAGACCCTCGGTGGTGAGTGTGATCCGGATCTGCTTCTCCATGTGTTGCAAGGCCGGGATCTGCTTCAGCATCTCCTCCACCTTTTCCTTGAGATGCTCCAGATCGTGGCGATTCAACGTGAGGGTTTCGCCGGCACCCGAGCTTGTCGTACCGGTTTGCCGGCCCTTCCCGGTGGGATCCTGGAAATATCCGCCCACTGCCTTCTGCACTTTTTCGCTGGCGCTCAACAGCCACAGAACGATGAAAAGCGCCATCATCGCGGTGACGAAGTCCGCGTAAGCTACCTTCCAGGCGCCGCCGTGCCCTTCATCGTGGTCCCCGGAGCTTCTTCCGCACGATGATGATCGGCGGCATTCGGCTTGAGGCTCAAGCTGCCTCCTCCGCGACCGCGGTCCCCGGCGTCTTGCGGCAGACCTTGTCCATCTCCTGAAACGTGGGCCGCAAGTGATGCGGAATGGCGCGCCGCGCGGCTTCAAGCGCGAGCATGGGAGAAAGCCCCTTCATATTCGCCAGCAGGCCCATGCGAAGAGACAGGAAATACTCTCCTTCCGCATCCGCGTGTTTCTTGATGTGGGCAGCCACTGGCCCCAGAAAGCCGTAACACAAGAGGATGCCGAGAAATGTCCCCACCAGGGCGGCAGCCACTTTATGCCCAATTTCTTCCGGCGGCCCGCCCAGGGACCCCATCGTGATGACGACGCCCAGCACTGCGGCGACAATTCCCAAGCCCGGAAGACTGTCCGCCACCGTCGTAAGAGCGTTGGCGGAAAGACGCCCCTGCCGGTGCAGAATCTCCAGGTCGGTTTCCATAATCTGGTCCAGGTCATGGGTCTCGACGCCTCCGGTCACCAGCGTTCGCATCGTATCGCAGAAGAAGTGCATCGCCTCTTTGTCTTTGGCGAAAGTAGGATGGCGTTTAAACAGAGCGCTTTTCTCCGGCTCGTCCAAGTCTTGCTCCAGCGTCGCCAAGCCGCTTTTGCGGGCGGTGTTGAAGAAATCATTTAAGAATTTCAATGTGTCCAGGTAGACGCTGGCGGTGTAACGACTTCCTTTAAAGACCTGAAGAATGCCTCCCAGGATGGCCTTCAAGACATAAATTGGATTTCCGATCAGAACAGTCCCGATTGCAGCCCCACCGATGATCAGCAATTCGGAAGGCTGCATGAGCACCATCAGATTGCCCTTTTCGATGAGATAGCCTCCGGCGATACAGCCCAAAACGACAACGACACCTATGACTGGAATCATGTCTACACGACTCTCCTCTTACCTAATAACCGACGACGCTAAGGGTAGTACTTAAATCGGCAGCCAGCGGTCCTTTCTATACAGGCAGTTTCGTGCAACCTGCCTAAACCGGGGCAAAGCCCCAGCCGATTCATTCTTATGAGGAATGTGCCGCACACCCCGGTGGAGGACGAACGCCCCAGCCTCGGCACACACCAAAAGGCTCTCAAGATCAATCTCGACCCTCTGCGCTACGGCACGTTTGCAGAAATTGGCGCCGGTCAGGAAGTTGCCCGGTGGTTCTTCAAGGTGGGAGGCGCGGCGGGTTCCATCTCCAAATCCATCTCCGCTTACGATATGGCTGTCAGCGACGCCATTTATGGCCGCTCGAAGCGCTACGTCTCGCGTGAACGTTTGGAGAAAATGCTCGATCACGAGCACGCCCTCAACCTGGAGCGGCTGCGGGCTTCCCGGGGAGATGCCACTGCCTTCTTCGCCTTCGCCGACACCGTAGCGGCGCGAAATTATCAGGGCACCAACGAGTGCCACGGCTGGATGGGCGTGAAATATCAGGCCCACCCGCGTGACCAGGATAGCCAGATCATCATCCACGTGCGGATGCTGGACCACGAGAATGCTTTGCAACAGGAAGCCCTGGGGATTGTCGGGGTGAACCTGCTTTACGGTTCGTTTTTTTTGCACCACAAGCCCGAACTTTTGGTCGAATCGCTGCTGGACAATCTCTCCACCGAACGCATCGAAATCGACATGATCGAATTCTCCGGAATCGAGTTCCGCCATGTCGACAACCGTGTCATGAGCCTCAGGCTGGTTCAGCTGGGACTGACCGGCGCCGCGATGTTCGGGCCGTCCGGCGAGGTGCTTCAGCCGGCGGAGGTTCTGCGCAAGCGGCCGATTCTGGTGGAGCGGGGCAGTTTCCGGCCCGTCACGAAAGTCAATATCGACATGATCAACAGCGCCCACGCGCGCTTTGTAGCTGAGCCTGAGGTTCAGGGCAGGCCGGTGGTGGAGCTGATGGAAATCACCATGCGGAATCTGCTGGCGGGAGGCAAACTCGATTTGAGCGATTTTCTCGCTCGAGCCGATGTACTGGCCGCCGCCGGTAAAACCGTGCTGATTTCCGACTACTTCGAATACTATCGGCTGGCAGGCTATCTCACGCGGTATTCAAACGATCCGATTGCCGTCACGATGGGCGTCTCCAGTCTTCGCGACCTCTTCAAGGAAGAATATTACACCGGCCTTGAAGGCGGCATCCTGGAAGCTTTTGGGAAGCTCTTCACCAAGGATTTACGCATCTACGTCTATCCCCTCCGAACGCCCGACGGCCGGCTCGAAACCGTGGAAAGCATCGCGATGCATCCCGAGATCCAAAGCCTGTATCGGCATCTGGTAGACCGCGGCCGAATCAAGCAGCTGGACAATTTCGACGAAAGCATGTTGCACATATTCTCGCGGGATGTGCTGCGGCGCATCAAAGATGGCGACGCTGCGTGGGAGCACATGGTGCCGCCCGAGATCGCCGAAATGATCAAGACCCGCCGGTTCTTCGGCTATCAAGAGGCCGAAGCGCTGGAGACGCTGTGAACTTTTTGCACCACCGACTGCCAGTCGCCGAGTTTCGGCTGCCGGAAGAGGCGCATGCTGGGATACCAGGGGCTCTCCTCGCGGGCCTGGAGCCAACGCCAGTCCGGCGCGAAGGGTAGCAGCAGCCAAACGGGAACGCCGAGTGCGCCAGCCAGATGCGCCGTGGAATTATCGATTGTAATCACCAGGTCCATGGCCGCGATCTGTGCCGCGAAGACATCGATGTCTGAGAACTGGTGGACCGAGCGATCAATCAGGATGGGCGCTTGCGCCGCCGCTGCCTGGTGCTCCAAGGCGTCGTGATCCCCATATTGAAGGCTGACCCATCGGATTTCGGGCTGCGCAAACAGCGGGGCGAACAGCCGCAGATCGATGGAGCGATTGCGGCCCGTCTTGCGATTGTTGGTATGCCAGGCCAGCCCGACCAGGCGTCTGCCGTCGGCATAGCGACTGCGAAACCGCTCCCGTTCAACCGGATCGGCAATCAGGTAGGGTGACGTGGTGGCGGCAAAGGCGGCATCGCTCGCGCGGTAGAGACCGGGCAAACTGCCGCTCGGTAGGTGCGCTGTGATATCCAGCTCCGGATTGTCGCCTGGGTCATGCAGGGAGACCACTTCAACGCCTGGAAAAGAACGGACAAAAAGAGGTTTCAGCCGTGCGTCGCAATCGAGCATGCAGCGGTTGCCAGTCCGGATGACATCCGGAATGAGACCCGCGAACATGATTTCATCCCCGACGCCCTGCTCGCCCCAGATCAGCAGCCGTCCCGATGCCAGTTTTTCGCCGGTCCAGAGCGGTTGCGGATAGGCTCGCATCGGCGTGTTGTGCTCCGGAGTTTGCCAGCGAGACTCATAGTTGCGCCAGCCAGCGGCGAAGTCCGCTTGAGACAGCTGGGCAAGAGACTCGCTGAAACGGGCCTGGGTATAGCCTGGCTGGAGAGCCTGAGCCGTTCTCTGCCGCGCTAACGCTTCCTCCAGTTTGCCCAGGGAATAAAGCACGCAGCCCAAGTTGTGATGGGCCTTGGCGTAGTCCGGCTTGAGAGCCAGCGCGCGCTCATAACAGGCCACGGCTTCATCCAGCTTGCCCTGGACCTGAAGAGCATTTCCCAGGTTCCCGTGGGCCTCGGCGTACTCCGGCTTCAGCGCCAGAGCCCGCTCATAACAGGCCACAGCCTGGTCCCTTTGGTCCAAAGCCTGGCGGAGGTTTCCCAGGTTGCTGTGAGCTTCGGCGCAGTCCGGCCGGAGAGCCAGAGCCCGCTCTTGACATGCCACCGCTTCATCCAGCTTCCCCTGGGCTTCGAGGATGTTGCCAAAGTTGATGTGGACCTCAACCAAGTCCGGGTTGAGCGCCAGTGCACGCTCATAACATGCCGCAGCTTCGTCCAGCCGTCCGCGTGCCTGAAGAACGATTCCTGAGATTGGAATGATAAGCAGCCTGCTTTTGGTTAATCGAAATCGCCTTGCCGATCATCTCGACGGCGGCCTCATGCCGTCCTGCCTGATAGGCGATCATCCCGAGCAAATGCAGGCTGTCCGCATGATCCGCGTCGATACGCCCAGAATCTGCCGGTAAATCCGCTCAGCCTCCCTCCAGCGCCCGGCTTGGTGGTGCCGAAGAGCGTTCCCCAGCATGGCTTGAATGACCCGGGACCGCCCCCCGGTCCCAGCTCTCTGGCGATTCATAAACTCCGCAATTGCCTCTCATCATAACGAAAGTGAAGCTAGAACCAGTCGCTGCGATAGGCCACCCACCAGCTCACCACGCAGATGGGAATGGATGAGAAGAGCGCCCACCACAGCGGCAGAACGAAATCAGCCGCCAAGCCGAGGATCGTGAAAGTGATCCAGAAAATCCTGCGTTCCATTTGTTCGCGGACGCCTTGAGTGTAACAGCATGTTAGTATCGGTCCGGGGACAGTCTTGTCTCATACAAGATGAGCCTGGAGGGAAGGGCGGTTTCTCATACAAGATGAGCCTGGGAAGCGATTCGGCATGCTGGGACTTGACTATCAACGTGGAGACGACGGAACGATTGAGCCTGGAGCAAATACAGGCATTTCTAGAAAGCAGTGGGGAGGTCGGATTCAGGGGCCAGAAACGAGGGGAGGTTTATAGCTGGGTGAATCAAACGCTGCGGCAGCAGGGATATGAAGAACTGAACCGCAGCGGGAGGGGATTGGTGCGACGGTACATGGAGAAGATGACCGGACTGAGCCGGGCGCAGATGACGCGGCTGATCACGATGTTCTTGTGCGGGGAAGAAGTGAAACCGCAGCCCTATCGGCGGCGACGCTTCACGAAGGTCTATGGGCGGTTACATTGCCTTGCTTGTGGGCATCGATGAGGCGCACCAGACCCTGAGCAGGCCCGGGACTAAGAAGCTGCTCCAGCGCGCCTGCTACAACTTCAACGATGGGCGTTATCGGAATTTGGCGGGGATCTCGGTGGCGCAGCTGTACCGGCTACGAGGGAGCCGCGCGTACCGTGA
>CAVXWB010000068.1:0-9471 GCA_963765185.1 Bryobacterales bacterium | reverse complement strand
TATGTGACACCTTCGACCGTTGCGTCTTGCTACCACCAAGGAGGCCAAAATTCAGTCGGCGCGCTTGACCGGACGTGACACGCCAACATTGAGATGACCGGGACGGTCCCCTTCGCGGCTCAGGGTCTCGGCCGGGGGCGGCGCCGATCTGGCTGTGCGCGGGACGGTGAGTCTGGCCGCGCTCCAGTTGCTCAACCCCGATCTGCTGGCGAAAGGCAACGCCACGGTGGAGGCCACCTTGCGAGGCTCCCTGGCCAATCCGACGCTCAACGGCCGCATGGATCTGAAGGGCGCTTCGCTATACATGAAGGATGTGATCACCGGCATCGATAACGCCAACGGCACGGTGCTATTCAATCGCAATCGCGCGACCATCGACAAAATGACCGCGGAAGTGGGCAGCGGGGCGATCTCCCTGGGCGGGTTCGTCGAGTTCGGCTCGCCTCTGATCTACCGTTTGCAGGCCAAGGGTCAGCAGGTGCGCCTGCGTTTGTTTGATCTCAGCACAACCTTTAACGCCAACCTGGAGCTGACCGGCACCTCCGAAGCCAGCACACTGTCCGGGACCATGACGCTGAATCGCGCCGCATTCAATCCGCGCAGCGATCTGGGGCAACTGCTGGCGTCCGCCGCCAACCCTGTTCAAGAGGGTTCCCCCAACGACTATTTGCGCGGCATGCAATTCGATGTGCGCATCGTCAGCGCCGCCAGCTTCGAGCTGCGCACCTCCCTGACGCAGGACGTGCAAGGGGCTGTGGATCTGCAAGTGCGCGGCCCGGTGGTGCGGCCGATTTTGCTGGGATCGATCTCCGTGGATTCGGGCCAGGTGCAGTTATTCGGCAATCAATACACCATCGACCGCGGCGATATTCGTTTTTCGAACCCCTTGAAGATCGAGCCGGTGTTCGATCTGGCGCTGGAAACCAGGGTCAGCGGAGTCACCGTGAACATCAGTCTTACCGGAACCATGGACAAGCTCAAGCCCAACTACAGCTCCGATCCGCCGCTTGACTCCTCCAAGATCATCGCGCTGCTGGCGGTGGGGCGGGACCCGTCGCAATATGGAGACGCGGCTTCGGCGCAGACAGCCAGCGAATCCTCCAATTTCGCGGGAGCCGGAGGCGGCCTGATCAGCGAGGCCCTGTCTGAGCAGCTCAGCAGCAAGCTGCAGCGCTTCTTCGGCGCGAGCCGCGTGAAGCTCGACCCCACCGATCCCATCATGACCGGCATCATCAATACTCCTCAGGCGCGCCTGACAATCGAGCAGCAGGTGTCGAAAGACGTGACCATGACCTACATCACCAATCTCAACTACACGGCGGAGCAGATCGTGCGCGTGCAGTGGGACCTGACGCCCACCTGGTCGGCCATCGCCGTGCGCGACGCCAACGGCTTATTCGGGATCGATTTCCAATACCGCAGACGGTTCTAATAGCGCAGTAGAATAATTCTATGAGCACGGCTCGGTATGTCCACTGGCTCGACCAAGGCATGTGGCTCGGCTATTTTGAAGAGTTCCCCGACTACCTGACCCAGGGGGAAACGCTGGCGGAGCTTGAGGACAACCTTCGTGACCTTTACAAGGACCTGACCAGCGGCGAAATTGAAGGTATCCGCAAAGTCTCTGAACTGACGGTCGGATGAAGCGAACGGACTTGTCTCATCCAGTGCCAAGGCACCGGGAGATCAGCGAGTTCCTTGCGCGGCACATCTTGAAGAAGCTGGCTCAATAAGCGCTCGGAGTTCCCCTGCAGTGAACCTTCTCTTCGATCAGCCCGTTGGCTATCGGCCCCCGCCGCCACCACCACCGCGGCCGCCGCGCCCACCCCGCCCGCCTGCGGTTGCGCCCGTGCCAGCCTTGGCGCCCTTCTCGGTAAGAAAGCTGACCACGCTCTCGTACCGCTGGGCCTTTGCGCCGTCGAGCGCCGTGCGGCCGTCGTCGCCGGGAGTATTGACGTCGACGCCCAAGCTCCACCGCCAGCTTGACGGCTTCCAGCGTCAAGGCTTCGCGTTGGGCGCGGGAGGACACCGTCCGCCACGGCTTCCCTCCGCCGATTCCCGTCGCCGCCAGCAAGGCCGTGGTTGTCTCGGTCCGCTCCTTCCTGCCCGAAGCCCTGCTCCGCCACCCAGCTCGCATGGTGTACGAACAGCGGATCGGCGCCGTGCTTCACCAGCATCCGCATGACGCCGGGCTCATCGAAGCGCGCGGCCAGCCAGAACGGCGTCGCACCCACCAGAGCCGGATCGAAATACCAGTCGTCGGAGGAGCGCCGCGTCGGCGTCCAGGTCTTCAACGGAGCGCTCGCGTCCGCGCCATGATCGAGCAGAGCCGCAACCATCTTCTCGTCCCTGCGCATGATGGCTTCGTGAAGCGCGGTAAAACCGTTGGGAGCCGCGTTCGGATCGGCGCCCTTGTCCAGCAGGAACAGAACCAAATCCGTGAAGCCGGAGTGAGCGGCGAGAGTAACGGCGCTGACGCCCCACGCGTCCGCATCCTTCACGTTGGCGCCGGCGGTCACCAGGAGTTTCGCCGAAGCGAGGTCGCCCACGCGCGCCGCGAACATCAACGCGGTCTCGCCCCCGTGCGGGATGGCCTTGTTGTAGGGGAGATAGCCATGCGGCGGAACGGCCATCACGTCGGTCCAGACATCGGAGCGGAGATTGAGATCGGCATGATGCGCGATCAACACCTTCACCACCTCGGGGTGTTGCTGCGACACAGCCCACATCAGCGCCGTCTGGGCTCGCGCGCCGTGCGCATTAATATTGGCGCCTTTGGCGAGCAGTTGTTCGACGGCATCCGGGTACCCCGAACGTGCCGCCACCATCAGCGGCGTTTCACCCGACAGCAGCGCTGCGTTCGGATTCGCGCCCGCCTCCAGCAGCCTCCGCACCATGGCCGAACTTCCGTTCTCGCTGGCCAGCCACAGCGGCGTAACGCCCAGATCGGTGGCCGCGCTCACCTTGGCTCCGGCGCGAATCAGCAGGTCGGCGCTTTCGAGGTCATCGTGGTAACTGGCCCAATGTAGCGCCGTGGTGCCATCCGCATCGGCGGAGTTGACGTCAGCCTTCTTCTGGAGCAGTGCCTTCAGAGCAGCTTTATCGCCGCTCTTGGCCGCCTCCACCAGCGGCGCACGGCCGACTCCGCCGCTAGCCTGATAAGGAGCACCGGTAGTGCCATCAGGATCAGGCGCTGCCACCTCATGATCTAAACCTCCGGCAGCGTGTCGATCGGAAGCTTGCCGGTGCTGCCGCCGACCTTTTCCACCGGATAGTCCATCTTGTCCATGATGGTCATCAGCAGGTTTGCCGTCGAAGGCTTGTTGGCGAACTTGAGATGCCGGCCGCCCTTGATTTTTCCGGCGTCCGCCGCCCACCAGCATCAAAGGCAGGTTGTCGCCGGAATGCCCGTTGCTGTTGGAGATGCCCGCGCCATAGAGGATGGTCATGTGATCCAGCAGCGTTCCGTCGCCGTCCGGCGTGGCCCTCAGCTTGGCCAGATACTGCGAGAACAACTGCGCGTGATAGCGGTTGATCTTGGACATCTTCTCGATCAGCGCGGGGATAGTTGTTGTGATGCGAGAGCGGATGGTGCGCTTCCGGCACGCCGATTTGAGGATAAGGCCGGGGGCTCTGCTCCTTGCTGATCATGAACGAAATCACTCGCGTCAGATCGGACTGGAGCGCCAGGAGCTGCAAATCCATCATCAGCGCCAGGTGATCTTCGAAGACCGGCGGCGCGCCCAGAGGCTCTTCGAGCGCGGGCAGCTCGATGCTGCCGTGCTGCTCCGCCATCTGGATGCGGCGTTCCACGTCGCGAACCGCATCGGTGTATTCGTCGACCTTGCCCTGATCCTGCGGCCCCAGTTCCCGCTTCAGGTCCGTCAGCTTCCCGGTCACGGAATCGAGAATGCTCTTGTGCTGCTGCAATCTCCTCTCGCGCGCGGCTCGGTCCGTGCTGCCGCTATCGCCGAACAGCTTCTCGAAAACGGTTCGCGGATTCCACTCCATGGGCAGGGGCTGCGTGGGGCTGCGCCAGGACAGCGTGTCCAGGTAGGCGCAGCTCAGATTGCCGGTGCATGCGCCCGCGTTGGCGGGCGTGTCCATGGACATTTCGAGCGAGGCCAGCTGCGTTTCCTGAGCGAAGTGGCGGCCGAGCAGTTGATCGATGGAGACGTCGGCGATGATTTCGATTTCGTTGCGGCCGCCGCGCGGAGTGCCCGTGAGAAACGATCCGGAAGCGCCCGCGTGGATGTAGTTCCAGCTGGCCTTGATGCCCGGAAAGCACCAGCATCTGATCGCTTGTAGGCGGCCAGCGGCTCCATGATGGGCGAGAGTTCGAAGGCCGCACCTTGCCCTTCGGCGTCCAATATTCCATGGCCATTCCGTTGGGAACGTAGAACGCCTGGAAGCGATGCGCGGGCTTTGGTGGCCGCGCGCAGCGGCGGCAGCATGGCTTCCAGAAACGGCAACGCCAGCGTGGTGCCCAGCCCCTTCAGGACCGTGCGCCGTGGCAACGATTTCTCAAGGTACGCCATGCTTGGGGACTCCTTCTAAGTCCCAATCTTATCTCAGTTTTCTTTAGATTGGGGGCTCCGATTGCCGCTACCTAACGACCCACGCGAAGAGGAGGATCATACCTACAATCGCGATTG
Source organism: Bryobacterales bacterium (assembly GCA_963765185.1). Classification (GTDB taxonomy): domain Bacteria; phylum Acidobacteriota; class Terriglobia; order Bryobacterales; family Bryobacteraceae; genus Palsa-187. The sequence continues at coordinate 4,816 of CAVXWB010000068.1, read as the reverse complement.
CCGCTATTCCCATCCACGGAAAGGGTTCCGGCATCTTCGTCGTCGGCCTGTCGCGTTGATCTTGCACCGGAAGCCGAACGTCTACCTCAAGGTTCACGGACGGAGAGGCGGCGAGATCCGATCCCGTGCGGCAGCCCAGTGCCGCAACGCGTCGTCATATCGCTGTTCCGCCATTGCAATTGCGGCCTCGGAGGCGTCGGTGGACTCGATTTTCTGGTCCTTGTCTGCATTGATCGCTGGCTCTAACCAAACGCGTGCGTGCGTAGCGCCCGCGCCGGGCGCTTGGCCCGACCGCGTCCAGGAAACAAGCCCTACAGAGAGCTTGCTTCCCGTTCGCGAGACGGAGGCAAGGGCGCCTTCCAGGTGTCGCACGGCGGTTTCCTGATCGCGTTGATCGGCGCTTCGATAGTAGGCGAGCAGTTTAATCCACGGATACTCGACCTCTGTATCCGTCGCGTGCAATGCGATCTCAATCAGTTCTAGAGTCCCACTTCCGAGGGAGCACGCCGTTGGCGTCCTCTGTCCTCAGGGCGAGCAGGGCGATCCAGCGCCGATCCAATTCACACTGCCGCTGCCGTACCTGGCAACCGCAAGTCCGCACAGACCGAGGTACAGAAGAGTAGCGATCGGCCCTCCCGCAACCATCCACGCAAATTGGGTTCGGTCAAAGGCGTCTTTCGCCGTGAGAGGGAGGAATCCGCCGCCCAACAGAAATCGCCGGTCAAAGCGGAACGCCCAAGCCGACCCGACTTGAATGCCGAGAAGCCCCCGAGAATCAGGCCGCCAGAATCCATGCCCACAAGTTTGGCGGCGGCCAGGTGGCCAAGCTCATGGATCGTTATCGAAACATAGAGGGCGGGTAGCCAAAGCCACAAATTGAAGGCGGGTGCGCGCGCTGAGATCAGCGTTGCAATCCATGGCGCAAATAGAAACGCCAGGCTAACGGGGGGCTAGGACGGGCTAGGACTCAGCCCGTTCCTCTTTCCGCTCCTCTTCCGCCGGATAAAGCCGCTCTTCGTCGGCGTTGTATTCGAATAACTGCGCGTAGCGGCCCCAATCCACCAGGGTTTGAAACTGCCTCGCGGACTCGGATTCCGAGAAGTGTTCATCCAGAATGTCGAGCAGAAACTCCTTGCCAATGCCGCCGTCTTTTTTCTGGCGGATGGCTTCCAGCACCGTAGAAAGGAAAGGCACGTTCTTGAGGACCTGTTCTTTGAAGATTTCATGACTACGGTGTACACCAGCCGTAGCAAACTCCTTTCCGGCGTCGGTCATCGTCACATCGCCGTGAGCCACCTCCGCGAAACCGAGGAGAGCCGAGGCGTCCACCGCCGGCAGCAGATCATCCACTTCCAGACTCAGACTCTCCGCCAGCTTGGGCAGGTCTTCGCGGCCGCCACGGGCGTGAATGATTTCCAGCAGTCCGCTGATTCCGCCCACGCGAGCGTGAGGCAGCATGGGAAACCGCTGCGAGGGCTTGGCGGAGGGCAGTTCTCCGACCGGCGCTTGAGGATTGGTCATGACGGTGTAGATATAATCCACAAGGGCGACGAAGCGAGGTCCTTTCTTGTCCCGTGGGCGCGGAATATCGACCTTCACTTCACCGCGGATGCAGCCCGGGTTCGCTCCCAGAATCACGATCCGGTCCGCCAGCAGGACCGCCTCCTCGATATTGTGCGTCACCACCAGAATGCTCTTGGCCGGAAACACGCCCCGCTCCCAGAGGTCGCTGATTTCACCGCGAAGGTTCTCCGCGGTGAGAACATCGAGTGCGCTGAACGGTTCGTCCATCATGAGCACCTCGGGCTTCATCACGAAAGCTCGCGCGAATCCGACGCGTTGGCGCATCCCGCCCGAAAGCTCTTTCGGATATGCGCCCTCGAACCCTTCCAGACCAACCATGCTGAGGGCGTGCAGCGCCTCCTTTTCGCAAATCTCCTTGGTCACTCCCCGCGCGAACAGACCGAGTTCGGCATTCTCTTGCACCGTCAGCCAAGGCAGCAGCGCGAAGCTCTGAAACACCATCGCGACCCCGGGATTCGGTCCTTTGAGCGGCATCCCCTTGGCGAGGACATCCCCATGGCTCGGCAGGATCAGGCCTGCAAGGATGCGAAGCAGCGTGCTCTTGCCGGATCCGCTGCGTCCCAACAAAGCGACCACTTCTCCGGCGGCGACTTGGAAGGTGACTTCTTCGAGGACGGTCTGCACGCCTCCCGCCGGCAAGGGGAAAGTTTTTGCAACCCCTTGGGCGCTGAGCAAGGTGGCGTTTTGTTCCCCATCAGCCGAGCCGGTATTTACGTTCTGCAAGGTCATATAAGGGCCTCCATACCAAGCGATTCAATCCGACCACAAAGACGCTCATCAATCCGACTCCCAGCACGATTCGCGGCCAATCTCCCTTGGCGGTTGCTTCGGAAATGTAAGCGCCAAGGCCATCGGCGCGCAAGGTTGTGTTGCCCCACGATACGAGTTCGGAAACAATGCTGGCGTTCCACGCTCCGCCCGAAGCCGTGACTGCGCCCGTGACCCACGATCCGAAGATTCCGGGACCGATCAGGGCCCGCCATTCGCGGCTCCGCCGCAGACCGATGTTCGCCGCCATCTCCCGCAGATCGGCGGGAATGCTCTGCGCCCCGCCGATGACGTTGAAGAGCAAATACCATTGCGCTCCCAGCGCCATCAGCAGCATGCTGCCCCAATTGATATTCACTCCCAGCTTGATGAATCCGAGAGTCGCGAATGGAAAAAGAAAGTTGGCCGGAAAGGATGCAAGAATCTGAACGACAGGTTGGGAGATCCGCGCCAGCTTCGGACTGAAGCCGATGGCGACTCCTACCGGCGTCCATACCAGCGTGCTGAAAATCAGCAGCGCGATGACTCGTCCCGCGGTTGCCAGTCCCAGCAGCGCGGCCCGTCCGGTCTCGGCCAGACCTACTCCAGCCAAGACGAATCGGACTGCCGCGCCAACCAGGCCCGCCGTAATCAGGATGAGTACCGCGTTGTAAGCAAGGTCCCCGGCGCGCGATGGCTCGCGGGGTTGCCTGTCGAGTGTGACGGCTGTCGCCCGGGATAGCCAACGGTCGATGCCTCGAAACGCGGGTTGGACCAGCCGTTCCGCATACCGAGGCAAAATCGCCGATCGCCACAGATCCACCAGCCAGAACCGGCGCTCCTCGCCTGCGCTTAACTCCAGCTTGTAGCGATCCGCGACGGTGACCAGCGGCTTCCAGAAAAACTGGTCGATGAGCAGGATCAGGATCACCATGGTGGCAATCGCCCAGCCGAGCGCGGGGAGATTCTTGGCCTCGACCGCGGCGGCAACGTAGGAGCCAATTCCCGGCAGCGTATACTGGCGGTTCAGGACGCTGATCGCCTCGCTCGCCGCCAGAAAAAACCAGCCGCCGCCGAAGCTCATCATGCCGTTCCACACCAGTCCGATCATCGAAGCGGGCAGCTCCAAACGCGTGAAGCGCTCCCACTTGGATAAGCGATACAGACCCGCCATTTCGTCCAGTTCGCGCGGCACGGAGCGCAGCGACTGATAAAACGAGAAGGTCATGTTCCAGGCTTGGCCGGTGAAGATCGCAAAAACGGAAGCGGCTTCGAGACCAAGCAGGCTGCCTCGGAACAGGGCGATGAAGGCGGTCACGGTCACGGACAAGAAACCCAACACCGGCACCGATTGGAGAATATCGAGCAAGGGCACCAGCACTCGCTCCGCACGCTTGCTGCGCGCGGCGGCATAGCCATACACGAAGGTGAATAACGTGGAGAATCCCAAGGCAACGAACATGCGCAGCGTTGAGCGTGCCGCGTAGTTGGGCAGATTCCATGGATCCAAACTCACGGAGGGAATCACCTCCGGGGGATTGAATTTTACGAAGGACTGGGAGCCCGCCCGCGCTACCACGTAAAGCAAAACGAGAATGCCCAAGCCGACAGCCAAGTCGGCCAAGCCAAACTTTGGCCGCTTCACGTCGGCTTGCGGCGAGAAGAGAGAAGAGTTGCGCCAGTCTTTAAGGAACATGCGGAAAGGGTGGGGCGGTTACTTCAATGGATCATGGCAATCGCGTCCGCTTCCATTCCTACAATCTCTTTCGGCAGCGCGAGATAACCCAGCGCCGCAGCCTGCCGTTGACCGGGGCCCAGCGTCCATCGCAGAAATGAGGCGATCGCAGTCCGCTTGGCGTCATCGGGGGCATGAGCTGGAACGATGAACCATGTAAACGTGGCGATCGGATACGATCCCGCACCGGGCGCATCCACAATCGACACATTGAGATCGTCGCGATTCTGCGCGCTGTGGCTCACGGCCGCCGCGATGCTCTCCAGACTTGCTTCCACGAACTCGCCGCTGCGATTGCGAACCTTTCCGTAATCCAGGTGGTTCTCGAGCGCGTAGATGTATTCCACATAGCCGATGGAGCCGCCCAGTTCCTTGACAAGTTTGGCGGTGCCGTCGTTTCCGGTGGCTCCCCGGCCGGTTGGCCATTTCGGAGAAAGGCCGGCGCCCACCGCGTCTCTCCATTCCGGGCTGGTCCTGGACAGGTAGTCGGTCCACGCGTAACTGGTACCGCTTCCTTCTGCGCGATGGATCACGACGATGTCCAGATCCGGAAGGTCAACGCGCGGGTTGATCTTTTTCAGAAGCGGATCGTTCCATTTTTTGATTTTGCCGAGGAAAATGCCGGCCAGCGCATCGGAAGTGAACGAAATTTCGCCGGGGAGTCCAGGCAGATTCACAATCGGAACGACCGCGCCCACGACAGAAGGCAGCAGAACATACTTGCTTTCCTCGCCGGGCGCTATTTCGTGA
>CAVXWB010000067.1:0-23645 GCA_963765185.1 Bryobacterales bacterium | reverse complement strand
TCTGCTGCCCTCCAGCCTGTGCGATCGATTGGAGGCGCGCACCGGCGAAACCGGGGTTCAAAGCCTTTACAAATACCCGATGCGGGAGCGCGAAGCCACGCTGAACATCGCCATTGCGCCGCTGTTTTCGCGCGACGGCGCGCGCATCGGCCGGCTCATCATCTTCGACGACGTCACCGACCGCGAGGAATTGGAGCGGCGCCTGGTGCAGGCCGATAAGCTCAGCTCCATCGGTCTGCTGGCCGCCGGCGTCGCGCACGAGGTCAACACGCCTCTGGCGGTGATCTCCACATACGCGCAGATGCTGGCCAAGCAAATCTCGGGTGACGCGCAGAAAGCGCCTCTGCTCGAAAAGATCGCCCGACAAACCTTCCGCGCCAGCGAGATCGTGAATTCGCTTTTGAACTTTTCCCGCACCTCGCCCACCGAATTCGTGCCGCTGGAGCTCAACAAGATCGTGCGCGAGACGCTCACGCTGGTGGAGCATCAATTGACCGCCGCCGGGCGTCCGGTCGAGCTGTCGCTGGCCGATTCGCTGCCGCGCATTCGCGGCAACTCCGGCAAGCTCCAGCAGGTGTTCCTGAATCTGTTTTTGAACGCTCGCGACGCCATGGAATCGGGCGGCCGTCTGGTCGTCGCACAGCCGGCCGCGAAGGATTGGTGTGCCTGTCGGTGAAGGATTCCGGCGCCGGCATCGCGCCTGAAAACCTGGCGCGCATCTTCGATCCCTTTTTCACCACCAAGGGCGCGCGCAAGGGCACCGGCCTGGGCCTTTCGGTCAGCTACGGAATCGTGCGCGAGCACGGCGGCGATATCGAAGTGGAAAGCGAACCCGGGCTGGGCGCGCGTTTCCTGCTGAGCTTCCCGGAGATTGCGCCCGCGGCCGCGGCTCCTCCGCTTCCGATCACAACACCTCAAGCACGGTGCACGCAGCCCGAATGGAACCGCAAACCGTAACCGCCTCCAGCGCCTCGATTTCCGCGCCGCCAGTTTCCCCGTCGGCTGTGACATCGCAGCCTGTTCCGGCGGTGCAGATCGCGCGGTCTGACAGGATCATCCAGTGATGGCGGGAACACTTTCCAGAAATCCGATCGGAGCGCCGGATTCTGGCCGGACGGAGCCTGTCGCGGCCGGGTCGCCAGGGAGGCCTCCGGCCTGTGCCGCTATGAATCTGCCTCCCGATGTCGTCGCCGACGAAACGTCGCGCGGCCGCATTCTGGTCATCGACGACGAACCCGACATCCGCGAAAGCCTGGAAGCTCTACTCTCGCAGGAGGGCTATCAGGTGGGGCTCGCCGGCAATGCCGCTGAAGGCCTCAAGCGTCTGGAAACCGGCCTCTACGATCTGGTCCTGCTGGACCTGATGATGCCCGACAAAAGCGGCATGCAGGTGCTTCGAGGAAATCCGCGCGCGCGATCAGGACACCCCCATCTTCATGATCACCGCCTACGGCTCGATCGAGGTCGCCATAGACGCGCTCAAGCGCGGCGCCAGCGACTATTTTTCCAAGCCCTGGGATAACCAGAAGCTGCTGATCGAGATCGACCGCATGATCGCCTCGCGCCGTCTGGAGCGCGAGAACACCGAGCTCAAGCGCGCCCTGCGCCAGCGCTACAGCTTTCCCAACATCGTGGGCAAGAGCGAGCGCATGCTGAAGATCCTCGATCTTGTCGGCCAGGTTGCGGTGAGCCGTGCCACCATCCTGATCACCGGCGAAACCGGCACCGGCAAGGAGCTGATCGCCAACGCCATTCACGCGCACTCGGCGCGCGCCAGCCAGCCGTTCGTCCCCGTGCATTCCGGCTCGGTCCCGCCCGACCTGCTCGAATCCGCGCTGTTTGGCCACGTCAAGGGCGCCTTCACCGGCGCCATGTCCTCGCGCAGGGGTTATTTCGAAACCGCGCACCGCGGCACCATCTTCTTCGATGAGATCGGCACCATTTCGCTCGAGACCCAGACCAAGCTGCTGCGCGTGATTCAGGAGCGCGAATTCATGCCTCTGGGCTCGGCCGAGACGATCAAGGTAGACGTGCGCATCGTCGCCGCCACCAACGCCGATTTGAAGAAGTTCGTGGAGGAGGGCAAGTTCCGCGAGGACTTGTACTACCGGCTGAACGTGATCAACCTGGCGCTGCCGCCTTTGCGCGAGCGCAAGGAGGACATTCCCGCGCTGGTCGATCATTTTTTCACCAAATATTGCCGCGAAAACGAAAAATTCCTGGATGAGCACGGCCGTTCCCGTCTCAGCTTCGAGCCGGATGCCATGCAGATCCTGATGGACCATGCCTGGCCCGGCAACGTGCGCGAGCTGGAGAACGTGGTGGAGCGCGCCGTCGTGCTGGCCGACGCGCCCTCGGTTGCCGCCAACGTTCTGCCGGACCATCTGCTCGAATCCCGAGGCCTGCGCATCCGCCGCGACGAAAGCGGTTCGCTGGCCTCGGACGCGTCGCTGTTCGAGATCGTGGCGGATTTTGAACGCCGCGTCATTCTCGAAAAGCTGGAAGCCTGCGACTGGAGCCAGACCGCCACTGCCGAAGCCCTGCACGTCCCGCTCTCGACGCTGAATCAAAAAATCAAGCGCCTGAATATCGAGATCCGCAAGCGCGGGACTTGAGGCGAGGCCAGACGCGAGCAATGATGCGGCTCCTGTCGGTTGCGCTCTTGCGAGAGAGGGTGACGGATTGGTTGACGTATCCTTTTGTCATCCCCGCGATCCGCACTCTGGAGAAGCTCGAGTTTCGTTCCAGAATTTGCTTCTTTGTGGGAGAAAACGGATCGGGCAAATCCACGCTTCTCGAAGCCATCGCCGAACATTACGGCTTCGGGCGAGAAGGGGGCGGCCGCAATTTCTATCGCCAGACGACGGAGAGTCAGCAGGACGTAGTCCCGCTTTCCAAGGCGCTTCGAGTCGCCTTTACCAAGCGAACCGGTCAAGGCTTCTTTCTTCGGGCCGAGAGCTTCTTCAATGTGGCCACCGCAGTTGACCAGATCGGCGTGAGTGGCGGTTACGGAGACGTCGGTCTGCATCAGCAGTCTCACGGAGAATCCTTCCTTGCCGTGCTCGAAAACCGATTCCGGCGAAAAGGCTTTTACGTGCTGGATGAGCCGGAAGCCGCACTCTCCCCGCAGCGGCAGATCACCATGCTCGCGGTTCTCCGGGATCTGCTGGAGGGTAACGAAGAAATCCAGTTTCTGATCGCCACGCACTCGCCCATTCTGCTGGCTTATCCGGGCGCGCAGATCCTGTCATTCGATGACGGCGTGATTCATGAGATCACGTATCGCGAGACCAGCTCTTACAAAATCATGGCCCGCTTCCTCTCGCGGCCGGAAGTTTACCTGCGCGAGATCTTTGAAACGGATCGAGATGAAACCTCATGATCAGCGGCGGCGCTGTCCATGTTCCCTGGCCTGCGATCCTGAAACCGCCGCCAAGCCCTTGTTCCAACATAACGCCATCCCGGGCATCTCAACGGCGCAAAATCCTACGCCGAGGTCCGGGCCGGCACTCAAGCTCTCGCAACCGATGGGTTTGTGTCCTATCCTAATCCCTTGTAGTATGAAAGCGTGGGCGACCCCAAGGAGTTCGAAAGGAACCATGCCGACTCGATCCTCGACAGCGAGGATGCGGACACCCTTGCCGCCATAGACCGCGGTATCAAGGCCGCGGATGAAGGCCGTGTCGTGCCCTTGGAAAACGTTGGCCAGCGAATGCAGACTTGGCTTACAAAACCCTCTTCACCGAAGACGCGCTCGCCGATTTAGAGATCATCCTCGATTACATCCGCTCGGATAACCCTGCCACGGCCGAACGGTTTGGCGCGGGCCTTCTCAACCATTCAAGTTACTGCAGGACTTCCCGCGACTGGGAGAGCCGTTGGCGGCGCGTTCTGCGGTCCGCAAATCCTCCATTCACCGATACGCGTGTATTACCGCATCCACGAGCAAGGAGACTGATCGAGATTCTCCATCTTTGGCATGCCGCCAGAAAGCCCCCGCAGCTTCTGTAGCTGAGGCTCGGAGCTTCCTTGTCAGAATGATTAAGCGGTGGCTGCGTGTCCCCTACGTAGGCGCCGGACGTCTGCAACCCCCAGATTAGTCGTCTAAGCCATCCAATCCCCGGAGACAATCCGGCGCTCCTCGGTTACCCGGCCGATGTACTCGTACACCCAGCACCGGGTCTCATCGCCGTTCTCAAGGACCGCCGTGGTCAGCACCCGCCGGTATTCCGACCCTTCGTACTCATCCAGCGCCGACAGCGTGGCCGGATCGCGCACCCGGAACAAATCGCCAACCACCCAGTCGTCAGTCTGGTCCCTTAGCCGGATTCCCGGATACGATTTCACGCGATACAGCCTTCCCGCGAGCCCGAGCTGCACCCAAAAATCGCGCCGAACGATCCAACAAATGCGGCGTGCGGATTCGTGCATCCACGCCGTAACGTGCCGTATACAAACAAAGCCCTGCTTGACATCCGATTAACCCTAATCCTATCATGGGGTTTGCGGGGACCAACCGGCCACCGATTTTTCACGGGGAGGCGGTTTTGATTAAGCTCGATATCATCAACGAAGTCGTAAACAAGACGGGCATCACGAAGACCAAGGCGGAGATGGCCGTGGAGACGGTTTTCGAAAGCATGAAGCGGGCGCTAAGCCGCAGTGAGCGCATCGAGTTGCGCGGCTTCGGCATCTTCAATGTCCGTCCGCGCAAAACCGGCATTGGCCGTAACCCGCGCACCGGCGCGGAGGTTGCGATTCCGCCCGGCAAAGCGGTCCGGTTCAAGCCAGGTAAGGAGTTGCAGACGCTTCAGTAGCGCAAAGGAGGCGCCGCGCTCGGTTTTGCGCGCGTTTCCTAAAGAAGGCTCAGTGTCCACCAACGGCTATCCTTTTACGCCGGCTGCGCTGCGAGAACGCGCGCTCTGGGACGTCACCACTTTCGAGCGGCCCAGGCAGCGCTACTGGCTGCACGCGCTGCTCTTTCTGCTCACGCTGCTGTCGACAACCGTAGTCGGCGCGGGCCTGGCCCAAAGCTTCGCCCAGAACCGACCCTTCGATTTCGATGCGGGCCTGGCCGGATACCTCCGCATGTGGCACGATCCGTCCTTTTTGCTGGACGGACTTCCGTTCTCGCTCACCCTGCTCTCGATCCTCATGGCCCACGAGTTCGGCCATTATCTCACCGCGCGCTTTTATCATGTTGACGCCACGCTGCCGTTCTTCCTGCCTGCTCCCACTCTGATCGGAACCATGGGAGCCTTCATCCGCATCCGCTCCGCGATCCTCTCCAAGCGCATTTTGTTCGACATCGGGATCGCCGGACCCTTAGCAGGCTTCGCTGTGCTGATCTGGCCACTGGCCGTCGGCGTGTCCATGTCCAGGATCGTGCCCGGCATCGGCGCGCATGGCGATTTGATCTTCGGCACGCCCGCGATCCTGCGCCTGTTCGAGATCATCCAGTTCCATGGCGTGCCAGCCTCCAATATCTATCTGCATCCCGTAGCTCGCGCCGCCTGGGTGGGACTGCTGGCCACGGCTCTGAACCTTCTGCCCATCGGACAGCTCGACGGCGGCCACATCCTCTACGCCTTCCTGGGGGAGCGGACCAGGCTGCTTTCGCGCATCTTCGTGGCCCTGCTTGTGCCCATGGGGCTCTTCTTCACGTATAGCTGGCTGGTATGGGCCGCCATCCTATTTTTCTTCGGCATGCGCCATCCCAGCATCGTCGATCCCGTTCCTCTCGACAGCACCCGGCGCTGGCTCGGTTTGGCGGCCTTGGTGATCTTTCTGCTTTCCTTCACAGCGGCTCCCATTCGCCCAGGGTTGTAGACCGGCCCGTGAAGATTTCGGCCACGATCATCACCCTGAACGAAGAGCGCAACCTTCCACGCGCCATCGAGAGCCTGCGCTGCGCCGATGAGATTGTTGTGGTTGACAGCGGCTCTACGGACCGGACCGTGGAACTCGCCGTCAAGCTGGGCGCTCGCGTTGTCGAGAGCGCCTGGCCCGGCTACGCCAATCAGAAGAACCACGCCGCCGAACAGGCGTCTTACGATTGGATCCTTTCGCTGGACGCCGACGAATCGCTTAGCGAAGCGCTCGAAGCCGAAATCTGGCGACTCAAAAAATGCGGCCCGGAATACGACGCCTACACCATGCCTCGAATGGCGCAGTATCTGGGCCGCTGGATTCGGCACTCCGGCTGGTATCCCGATCGCAAGGTGCGCCTCTACGACCGGCGCAAGGCCACCTGGGAGGGCGCCTTCGTGCATGAAACGGTAAAGGTGCGCGGCCGGCTTGGCCATTTCGAATCCAACCTGCTGCACTTCACGTGCAGCTCGCTCTCCGAGCATCTGCGCACCATGGATAGCTACACCACTCTCGCCGCGCAGCAAATGCTCTCGACCGGCGAAAGACCCACCTGGACGCGTCTTATCTTCACACCGCCGTGGACTTTTTTTCAGACCTATTTTCTGAAGCTCGGTTTTCTGGACGGCTTGGAAGGGCTGGCCATCGCCAATATGGCCGCGTTTTATAATTTCGTGAAGTTTGCGAAAGCACGATTCATGAGCGATGGAATCCTGAGCACACGAGTGCGGGGCCCGCATGTTTGAAGATCCACTTTTAACGAGCCGCTTTTTTGAGACGACGGCGTTTCTTGCCGGACTGCTCATCGGAAGCTTTCTGAACGTTTGTATCTACCGCATGCCGCGCGATATTTCCGTGGTGCGCCCGCGCTCCCATTGTCCGCACTGCCAGCGCACCATCGCCTGGTACGATAACATTCCGGTGCTCAGTTTCCTGTTGTTGCGCGCGCGCTGCCGCCACTGCCTGGCGGCCATCCCTCCGCGCTATGCCCTGGTTGAGATCTCTACCGGCCTGGCATTCCTGCTCAGCGCCTACGCCCTGGGCCCGACTCTTGTTGCCGCAAAGTACGCCGTCTTCTCCGCCATCGTCATTGCCCTGATCGTCACCGATTTTCTGGATCGCATTCTTCCCGACGAGTTCACCCTCGGCGGCATCCTGATCGGCCTCGCTTTCGCGCCCTTTATCAACTCGGAGCCAGGCATCCTGGCGCTGCTTTTCTGGGGCCGGTTTGGTTCACCGTGGATTCATTTGGCGGATGCAGCCTTCGCCGCCGCGGTCTGCGCGGGAATGATTTGGTTTGTGGGATGGGCCTACCAGAAGGTCCGTCACCGCGAAGGCATGGGCCTTGGAGACGTGAAGATGCTAGGCATGATCGGCGCCTTCCTGGGCCTCCGCGGCGCACTCGCGGCCATGATCATCGGTTCGCTAATCGGCGCGATCATAGGCCTCGGCTACATCCTCATCCGCAAAAAGGATCTGACCTATGAGCTGCCCTTCGGCAGCTTCCTCGGCATCTCGGCTCTGGGCGTCGCCATCTGGGGCGAGGCCATTGTGGCGTGGTACGGGCGACTGGGCCAGTAGTCGCTAAAGCGATCGCTTAAATCGTCCGATGGTTCGAGAGTCATGCCCGCTGGAGCAGCCGAACAAACGCTCATTCCCCTCGTCGCGATGTTCTTGGCCTTTGCCGGCATCGCCCTCCCTCAATATCTGCGACAGCGGCGCAGGCGAGCGGTGTTGGCGGCCTTTCTCGCTCCGTACCGCAAGGGCGACTTTAAAGCGGCGCTTCAAGCCGTCGAGGGCCTGCGCAACGACGCCCGCGCCTACGCCTTTTTTCGAGGCGGCCTTTTGATGCATCTCGGCGAGCTAAATGAAGCGGAAAGCTTGCTGCAAAAAAGCGTCCAATTGTCTGAGCAACAGGAATTCGCCATAAAAGGCAGGGGCATTCGAGGGGGGATTGCCGCGTTGGAGAAACAGATCAGGCTAACGGCTCTCAACAGGGCTGTGCTCGGGGAGCTGTATCTCGAGCGAGGGCGTTACGGCGAAGCCATCCGCTGCTTTGAAGCCAGCCTGAGCGACTGGCCGGGTCGCGGTTCCTGTCATCGCGCCATCGCCGAAGCCTGGCTGCGCAAAGGCGACGATCCGGCCGAGGCGCTGAAGTGGGCGCAACTGGCAGTTGAAGAAGACCGCGTGGCGAAGGATTACACGCAGGAAGTTCGAGATACGAATCTGGGCGAAGATCTCGGCACGCTGGCATGGGCCGTGGCGGTCGCATCCCGCGATGCGGCGGAAGTGGATCGCCTGGTCGCGGAAGCGGAATCGAAGGCCGGCACGCGGCTGGTCACGTCCTCCGCTCAGGTGCAGTACTTCGCGGGCCGCGCCTACGAAGCGCTCGGCGATACGACGCGCAGTACGCGACACTTCAAGGAAGCGAGTCGCATCGATTCGCAGGGACGTTGGGGACGCGCGGCGCGAGCCGCTGCCTAGCCTACCAATAACCTCTCAGGTAACCTCTCACGGTGACTTACGCCCCCAGAACACCGAACAGCCTGCCACGTCGGCCCTCTGCGTGTACGGACCGGGAAGGCCCAGCGCAGTGATCCTGTCGTCGTTGTTGCAAATCGAAATGGTGGCGAATTTCCCCTGCGCCACCTGCGCGTCCAGCTTCGCCGTGGAAATCACGTGCATCGCATCCGCGACCGCGTCGGGAAGCTGGAGCTTGTGCGAATCCATATGCTCCATGCCGGAAGGCGGCTCCCGCTTCGTCAGGAAATAGGTGGGTTCGTCAGCATAGAGCGGCGCGCCCGGCGCGGTGACCTCGTCCACCTTGGCCGCGACCTTTTGGATATCGGCCCAACTGAATTCGTCTAACGCATCCACGCTGTACTTGACGAACGCGCTGGCCAGCACCAGCGCCAACACCAGCGGATAGCGCCACGGAAGCCGCAGGCTGCCGATCTGCGCCGCGATCGCGTACAACCCCACGGCTGAGAGCATCGCCAGATATGGCATCACGAACATGTAATAGCGGCCGAAGGTGGGCCGCGGGATGCACAGGTACGCGCTTTCCGCCGCGATCAGCCACACGCACAGATAGAACTCCCGCCGTTTGGCCGGCTCCCAGTTGCTTCGCCCCGCGATGTACGACAAGCCCAGCCCCGCCAATCCGATCAGAAGAACGGCTTCGTAGTTATTCATCCACGCCGTGGCGACGTCCAGGTTCTGCTTTCCCGCGCCGGGCCAGTCCAAGCCCCGATAGAATGCGTGATATTGAAAGACTCCGAACAGCACTTGGCGCGGGCCCTGGACCAACAGCCACAGCATGGGCACAAACGGAACCGCCGCGGCGCCGATGAACAGCGCGCATTTCTTGAGGCGGCCCTCGCCGCCATGCGCCCATGTCCACACCAGTAGCACCGGCGCAAACGGAGCCGTCAGCAAAGAGCACGCGGCGGCCGCACCCGCGCAAAATCCCGCGCCCGCGCAGATTCTGGACGCATCCCGCTCCTCGGCCAGCACCGTCAAACGGAACGCCGCCACCGTCAGCAACAGGCACATCGCGTAAGGCTGCCCGATGGTCCCGTACCACAAGATGGTGGAGTTCAGACCCACCAGCGCCATCGCCGACAGCGCCCCCGCCAGCCGCCAACTCCGGTCTTCGAGACGCGTCAGGACAAACTGCGCGGTCAGCAGCGCCGCGCCTGCGGTCGCAAGCGACGACATGACGTGTACCATCCGCCAGCTTTGGCCGAACACGCGCATCCAAACCGCGTTCCAGTACGCGTATAGCGGCGCCTGCGGATGCATGAAATCCAGATACGGCCGCTTGCCTCTCACAATTAATTGGGCGGTCAGCAGATGGAACCCCTCGTCCCAGGCGAACGCCAGAGTCTGCGAATAGGCGATGATTCCCGCGGCCAGCAACGCGGCGGCGCACCACAGCGTCAGGATCTCCCTGCGTTCAGCGCGCATCCCCGCCCGGCCCCAGTAGTATTTTCAGGACTCCCTTCGCCGCCGCGCGCGCGAACGCTTCCGGCGCGCGATCCAGCGGAAATCGTTCCGAAATCATCCCGTCCACGCGCACCTTTCCCGACGCCAGCAGTTTGATCGCCGGCTCGAAGCGCCCGCATCGGGACCCGATCAGCGTGATCTCGTTGACAATCGCCGGAGCGGTGTCCAGCTTCACCAATCCATGCACCGTGGACTTCATCACCACCGTGCCTCTCGGCTCACACATGGCAATCGCGGCTCGCAATCCCTCCGCCGACCCCGTCGCGTCCACCACCATCGCGGCTCTCCGAGCCCTTTTGCTGCCCCATAACTCGGTGGTGATCAGTGCACTCTCCACCAGCTTCATTTTCTCCTTGTGCCGGCCGAGCAAATGCACCCGCGCGCCATGCGCGGCCAGCACCTGCGCGACCAGCAGCCCCAGCTTTCCGTCGCCCAGCACCGCGACCCGAGTTCCGGCCGGCACGCGCACCTGATCCAGAATTTCGCACGCCGCCGCGACGGGCTCAATGAAGACCGCCTGTTCATTCGAGATCGACGCCGGCACCAAACGCAGATTCGCGACCGGCAGGGTCAGGAATTCGCGAAACGCGCCCGGATGTTTCACGATCCCCAGCACGGTGCGGTGCGGACAATGGCGGCCCAGGTTGCGGGCGCACCATTCGCACACGCCGCACGCCAGATTGATTTCGCCCGCGACCCTCTTGCCGATCCAGCTTCGGTCTTCGGCCTCCGTCACCTCGCCCACGAATTCATGCCCGGGCGTGCCCGAGAAGCCGTAATAGCCGCGCTGGAGCTCAAGATCGGTGGAGCAGATTCCCGCGCAAAGGAGACGGATTCGCGCGTTCCCGTGAGTAGCACGCGGAAGCGGCCGGCGCCGCACTTCCACGCGCCCCGATTCCAGATGAACCGCCAGCATCGTAGTCTAATGTTTTAAGGTAGCGCAACGGGGACGGCGTTCGCGCCGAGTCGCGGGCTAGTGGCCAGTCGGACAAGTGCGTTCGCCTCTGCGGCAGAGAGACGATTTCGAGGAAGAGGAGCTTGACAAAACGCCGGATTATCGGCGGAAACCACTCGGCCAGTCTGGGCCACGAGAATCGTGGCACTCGTACGTCGTATACTACATAGCGGAGGTCATCTATGATGCAGCTCCGAGTTACATTGTTGGGTCTGGTGTTTTCAGCCGCCGTGATCGCTGCGGCGCTCGTGGTTGCAATATCTCCCGTCATAGTGGTTGCCGCGCCGCAAGCCGCGTCCGTACCCTCACCAAAATTCGATGTAGCGTCGATCAAGCGGAATGTAAGTGGAGACCTGGGCCGGTACATTCGACCTTCTGGTGAGCGGTTGTCCATCGCCAATATGACTCTGAAGAACTTGATTACCACTGCGTATCAAATCCGCGACTTTCAGATCTATGGGGGTCCGTCTTGGATGGCCTCCGAGAGCTACAACATTGAAGCCAAATCCGAGGGCGCTGCGACTCCCACACAAATGGAGGGACCGATGCTTCGGGCTCTCCTTGAAGATCGCTTTCAGTTACATGTTCGCCACGACACCAAGGAGTTGCCAATATACGTGCTCACAGTGGGTAAGAATGGCTCGAAACTCCTCCCGTCGGCCGAGAAAGAATGCGTCCCTATTGATCCGGGTAATGCGCCGCTGCCATCGCAAGGCAAAAATCCGTCCGATATGTGCGGGTATCTCGGACTTGGGCGGAGTAGCCTAAGCGCCAGGCAGGTCAGCACGGCGGACCTCGCCATGGCCTTTTCGCAGTTGCTGGGCCGAAGTGTCGTCGACAAGACCGGCCTCACGGGCAAAGTTGATGCACACCTGACATTCGATCCTGTAATCACCGCAAACTCCACGGAGCCCTCTACCGACCCGAATCTTCCGTCCATCTTTACGGCCGTGCAAGAACAGCTCGGATTGAAGTTGGAGTCGGCCAGAGGCCAGGTGGACGTTCTAGTGATCGACAGTGCGGAGAGGCCTTCGGAAAACTGACCTGCGAGCCATCTGGTTGGTAGACGATAAAGAATATCGGCGATCGGGCTTGGTCGGTTTTGACCGAGCCGCTACAATTGAAATCATGACGATTGCCACGCCCACGGCCGCCGCCGAGCTGCTCTGCTTCAACCCCGCCTGCCGGGCGCGCTTCGCCATCACCGAGGTTCTGTACAATTGCCCTAAGTGCGGAGGCCTGATCGAAGCCGGCTACGCCGCGCCCGACGCCGATGCCGCCACGCTCAAGCGCACCTTCCGCGACCGCCGCTTGAGCAACGCGCCTCTCGATCAGAGCGGCGTCTGGCGCTATCGTGAACTGTTTCCGTTTCTCGCCGACTATACTCGCGTGGTCACTCTGCGGGAGGGCAACACGCCCTTGCTCGACGGCGCCGGCGCAGCCGAATACGGCGGGCTTGCGCGCATCGCCTTCAAGCATCAGGGCTTCAATCCCACGGGGTCGTTCAAGGACAACGGCATGACCTGCGGAGTGGCGCAAGCCCTGCGTCTGGGAATGCGCCGCGTAGCCTGCGTCTCCACCGGCAACACCTCCGCGTCCATGGCCGCCTACGCCGCCGCAGCCGGCCTTGAAGCGCTCATTTTTCTGCCACACGGCAACATCTCTTTCGGCAAGCTCGCGCAGGCGCTGGAGTACGGCGCGAAAACGCTGGAGGTCGAGGCCAACTTCGATCAGATCCTCGCGCTCATCCGCGTTCTCGCCGATCGCCTCGGCATTTATCTGCTCAACTCCGTCAATCCCTTCCGCATCGAGGGCCAGAAGAGCATCATGTTCGAGATGCTCGATCAGCGCGACTGGCGCGTGCCCGATTGGGTGGTGCTGCCGGGCGGAAATCTCGGCAACGTCTCCGCGTTCGGCAAAGGTCTGCGCGAGGCCAAAGATGCCGGCCTCATCCATCGCCTTCCCCGCCTCGCCGTGATTCAGGCCGAAGGCTCCGCGCCATTTTACGAATTCGTCCACACGTTGGCCAGCACCGGCGCGAGTGAATTTCATCCCGTGGCCAAGCCGGAAACGCTCGCCACGGCCATCCGCATCGGCGATCCCGTTTCCTGGCCCAAGGCTCTCCACGAGATCAACTCGACCAACGGCGTCGTTGAAAAGGTGAGCGAGCAGGAGATCGCCGACGCCAAGGCCATCATCGGCCGCTGCGGCATCGGCTGCGAGCCTGCTTCGGCCGCAACGCTTGCCGGAATTCGCAAGCTGACGGCGGCGGGCGTGATCGATCGCGATGCCGACGTCGTCGCCGTGCTCACCGGCAACGTGCTCAAGGACCCGGATTACATCTACAAGTACCACACGGGCAAGCTTAAGACGCCGGACGGCCGCGATATCGGAGCGACTTACGGCAATCAGCCCATCGTTGTCCCGAACGACCCGGACCAAATCGCCGCGCTTTTGAGATAGATCTTGCGTAGCTCAGTCACCCTTGACCGGACGTTGAAGAAGCATTATTGGCCGCCGATGAACGCAGATGAACGCGGATTAAAGACGCAAAAAGCTTTGCGTTCGATCTGCGTTTATCCGCTTTTATCGGCGGCCAACTTGTCTTTGACTTTCTCCGCAACCTGCTGGCTAGGCGGGATGGGCCACGTGAAAGGTATGTTCAGCCTGCTCTCCCGCAATAGCGCCCAGAACGGCTCCATAAATCGCGTTAACGATAAGGCTTCCCAGGACCCGCGTGCCTGCGTGAACCGCGTGGTCGCTGAACACGCCGCTTCCCGTCAAAGGCATGACCGCGACTTCCATGGCTACCCAAAGCAGCAAGCCCCAAAGAATGCCTCGGAGCCAGCTCTCGCCGGGCAGCCAGCCGTATACGAAGTAGGAGTAAATCAGCGAAAATATGATCGTCCCATTTACAAAGTGCCAGACCATTCCGGCCCACCACAAGACGCTCATCGTCGCTGGATATCCATGGCCGAAAAGAGAGCCCAGCATGGCCGCGATGTCCATTTTCGGGCCGCCGGCCAGCGGAGCCAGGTACAGCAAGGCGGTCATCACCAGCGTCCCGATGAATCCGCCCAGCACTGCGCGACTTAAATTCACTTTCATAATGCCTCCCATTTTTAAATTGCGGGGGTAAGTTTCTCGAGCTTGTCAGCTTCGCTTCTGAGGCTTCTTGCATATGTCTTGAACTTTGCGTCGCCGGTCTGAACCCCCGGTATATCCAGCAGCGTGATGAACTGATGGGTCCTGCTCTGGATTTCTCCAATCAGAGGCTTGATCTGATTGAGATCGGTTCGCTCAGCGGGAGACAGCGCCGATTGCATCGTCTCCAGCCGTGCCAGCTTCATCTGCATGTCCTCGACAGACGGCTTGATTTCATTCCATTGCCGATCGTAATCGAGCCACCTGGCGCTGGAGCCCTCCGTCAGGCTGTCCAATTGCGCGGCAGCCGACCGCACCGCCAACGCGTCAGCCTTGATCTGGCGCAGGAGCCGTGTGGCCCTCTTGGATGAGTCAGCGCCGTTGTTCGATGAAGAGGCGGTGGATGCCGCTTGAATCGAGACCACCGATCCCAACAACATTGTCATTGCACCTAGCCACAAACCGCAATTGCCGATGTGTGTCTTCATACTCAACCTCCTTTGCGATTTCAGTCTACGTCTGAATCGCAGGAGAGCGGAATCGCTTCTTCACACTAGTGCCGGGGCCTGATCCGAGCGATCAAGCTGTAGGCATGCCAGGCTCCGCGGGGGAAATGGCATCCAACTTGCTTCGTATGCGATTGAGGCGGCCAAACCCGAGAGTGACTCCCCGGCACGCGTCAAAGTTGGCCATCTTGAAGCGGCGTTGGGTGGCCAGATGATGATATATGGTCACGGTCGGGTTTCAGGAGGAAAGGCAGGACACAACGATGTTAAGAAATGCCCAGGATTTGCAAGGTTTTTCAATCCAAGCCACGGATGGCGAAATTGGAACCGTAGAGCAATTTTATTTTGACGACGAGACCTGGGTCATCCGCTACCTCACCGTAAATACCGGTGGGTGGCTGGGCGGCCGGCTGGTGCTGATCTCGCCAATCTCCATTCTTGGCAAGCCAGACTGGCGATCGAAGCGGGTCAATGTAGCCCTCACCAAACGGCAGGTGGAGAACAGCCCCAGCGTGGACACTCACCAGCCTGTGTCCCGCCAGCACGAGATCGAATACCTCGGTCACTTCGGGTACCCGTTTTATTGGGGCGGTTCCAACCTGTGGGGCCCTGAGCCTCTTCCGGCCGGCCTGGCTGCCGGCGCGGTTCGCTCGAAGGAACCGGCTGGGACGGAAACTGGGGCGGCCGATTCCCACCTGCGCAGCGCCGAGGAAGTTACCGGCTATTCCATTGCGGCTTCCGACGGTGAGATCGGCCACCTGGATGGATTTGTCGTCGACGAGGATACCTGGGCGATCCGCTACATCGAAGTGGCGACGCGGAATTGGTGGCCTGGCAAAAGAGTGCTGGTTTCACCCGCGTGGATCGAGCGAGTGAGCTGGACGGATTCGAAAATCTACGCCGGCCTCTCGCGAGAAGCGATCCAGGGCGCCCCTGAGTATCTCGAATCCATGCCGATCACTCGAGCGTATGAAAGCCGGCTCTACCTTCACTACGGGCGGCCGCCGTACTGGCTGACCGAGACCGCACCCAAGCAGGGGAATGTGGAACTCGCCGAGCTTGGAACCCGCGTGGACCAATGACCGGAAATAGGCATGGACGCCGCCGGCACGAAAGGCCGGATCGCGAGAGCATGGGAGGGAGATGAAAATCGATTCAAACGACTTCCGCGTGCGCCCTGGGAAAAAGGTGCACCTCGAAAAATGGCCGACGATGGTGAAGCCCGTTTTCAAATCCAAGCAGGAATATCAGGAGCGGCTGGAAGCGCACGTTGCGGAGTTAAGCTCCCTGCAACAGTTGCACTACGCATCCGATCGCTATGCGTTGCTGCTGATCTTTCAGGGCATGGACGCCGCCGGCAAGGACGGAGCCATCCGTCACGTCATGTCCGGCGTCAATCCGCAGGGCTGCCAGGTTTCCGCTTTCAAACAGCCGAGCGCCGAGGAGCTGGAGCACGACTTTCTCTGGCGCACCACCGAGCGGCTTCCCGAACGCGGGCAGATCGGCATTTTCAATCGTTCTTATTACGAGGAGGTGCTGGTCGTCCGGGTGCATCCGGAGATACTCCGCAGCCAGGGACTTTCCGAAGAGCTGCGCGACGACAAAAACATCTGGGAAGAACGGTATCGCTCCATCGTGGACCTGGAAAGCCACCTTTTTCGCAACGGAACGCGGACCATCAAATTCTTCCTCCACCTTTCAAGGGAAGAACAGCGCAAGCGCTTCCTTGCGCGCATTGATGAGCCGGAGAAGAACTGGAAATTCAGCCTCGCGGACATTCACGAAAGGCGATATTGGACGCGGTACATGCAAGCGTATGAGGTTTGCCTGAGCGGGACCAGCACCCATCACGCGCCCTGGTACATCGTTCCCGCCGACGATAAAGAAAATGCACGCTTGATTGTTTCCCAAATTGTCTTGGATACTCTGAATGCAATTAAGATGGCGTATCCCAAGACCACTGCCAAACGCATGCGTGAATTGAAATCTATCCGCAAGCTGCTCATGAAGGAACGCTGAATTATGGTCTCTTCGCCAGCTAAGGATGTTTCGGCCGCCGCCGGCCTGACCGGCGATGAAGCTCGCCGCAGGCTGGAGAAGTTTGGTCCAAACGCAATTCCCGACACGGCTCTGCGTCCCTGGCGCAGGGCGCTGGCCAAGTTCTGGGCGCCGGTTCCATGGATGCTGGAGGCCGCGGTCGTGCTCGAGATTGCCCTCGGCAAGTACGTCGAGGCTGCAATCATCGCGGTTCTCCTGGCCTTCAACGCGGCTCTCGGGTTCTTCCAGGAAGGGCGCGCGCAGGCAACGCTTGCCGCGCTGAAATCGCGGCTGGCGCTGAACGCGTCGGTTCGTCGCGATGGAGCTTGGGCGACCGTCCCGGCTGCCGGACTCGTACCTGGCGATATTGTGAAGCTATCGCTCGGGGCCGTGGTTGCCGCCGACGTGCGCCTGACGGAAGGCTCGGTGCTGCTTGACCAGTCCATGCTCACCGGCGAATCCGTGCCTATCGAAGCCGGCGCCGGGTTCAATACTTATGCGGGGGCGCTGGTGCGGCGCGGCGAAGCAGTCGCCGAGGTAACCGCGACCGGAGCACGCACAAAGTTCGGACGCACCGCGGAGCTGGTTCGCACCGCACACGTCGAAAGCTCCCAGCAGAAGGCCGTTCTGCGCGTGGTGCGCAATCTGGCCATGGTCAATGGCGTCATCATCGCGATGCTGGTCGGGTATGCCTACGTTCTCAAGATGCCGGGCAGCGAGATCATTCCCCTGGTGCTCACCGGCATTCTGGCGTCGATCCCGGTCGCGCTTCCGGCTACGTTTACTCTTGCGGCGGCGCTTGGCGCGCGGGCTCTGGCGAAGCTGGACATTCTTCCAACCAGGCTTTCCGCCATCGATGAAGCGGCCAGCATCGACGTGTTATGCGCGGATAAGACCGGCACTCTGACGCAAAACGCCCTGACTGTAACCGCCGTCCATGCCATGGCCGGCTTCGACGAGTCGCACGTCTTGGGAATGGCTGCGCTGGCGAGCTCGGAGGGCGGCCAGGATCCGGTAGATGCCGCCATCCGCGCCGCGGCCGCGAAAAAAGCGGCCTCCGATCTGCCGAAACTGATCAAATTCATTCCGTTCGATCCTGCGACGAAGATGTCGGAGGCGACTGCCACCGATTCGGGCGGTGCCACGGTGCGCGCCGTGAAAGGGGCCTTTGCCGCGGTCGCCGGACTCACGCAATCGGCTCCCGATGCATCCAAAACGGCCAACGAACTTGAAGCGCAAGGATTCCGCGTTCTAGCAGTGGCGGCCGGTCCACCCAAAGCGCTGAAGCTCGCCGGGATCATTGCTCTCAGCGATCCGCCGCGGCCGGATTCCGCCGCGTTGATCGCGGAACTGCACGCGCTGGGGGTGCGCGCGGTGATGGTGACGGGAGACGCCCCCGCGACCGCAGCCATCGTGGCGCATGCGGTGGGCATGGACGGCAAAATCTGTCCACCCGGGCCGATCCCCGGCAGCGTCCGCCCCGAGGACTTCGCTGTCTTCGCCGGCGTTCTCCCGGAGGGAAAGTATGACCTCGTCAAGGCCTTCCAAAAGAGCGGCCACATTGTCGGAATGTGCGGCGACGGCGCCAACGACGCTCCGGCGCTGCGCCAGGCGCAGATGGGAATCGCGGTGTCCACGGCGACCGATGTTGCCAAGTCGGCCGCGGGCCTGGTGCTGACCAAACCAGGACTCGGCGGCATCGTCGCTTCGGTGCGCGAAGGCCGCGTGACCTTCCAGCGCATCCTGTCTTATACGCTCAACTCGGTCACCAAGAAAACTGTGCAGGTGCTGTTCCTGGCGGTGGGTCTGGTCATGACCGGGCACGCGATCCTGACTCCCATGCTGATGGTGATTATCATGCTCACCGGGGACCTCCTCGGCATGTCCTTGACGACGGACAACGTGCGGCCGTCCCCAACGCCGAACGCCTGGCGAATCGGCGCATTGACCATCGCCGGTGTCTTCGTGGGAATCTCCGAATTGGTCTTTTGCACCGCGGTCCTGGCCATCGTCAAATACCGCCTGGGTTTTGAAATCGATGCGCTCAGAACTCTGGCCTTCGTGGCCATCGTGTTTGGCAATCAAGCCACCACCTATACGAATCGTGAACGCGAGCGCTGGGGGTCTGCGCGTCCCAGCCTGTGGCTCGTCGGCTCGTCTGTAGTCGACGTGCTGATCGCTTCGACGCTGGCCATTTTCGGAATTGCCATGACTCGTCTGCCTGTTTTCGTAGTGGCAGGAACACTTGTGTCCGCAGCAGTCTTCGCATTCATCCTGGACTTTGTAAAAGTCCCCGTGTTCAAACGCCTCAAGATCGCCTAGAAAACGGACTCACCTTTCAGGTATCTTGGCGCCCGCGCTCCGCGCCTCGCTGAGCGCAATCGCGACGGCCTGTTTTCGGCTTTTCACCTTTTCACCGCTGCTCGATTTGAGACTGCCGTGCTTGTATTCGCTCATCACCTTCCCGACCTTCTTTTCCCCGGAACCTGCACTCTTCTTTGGCATCGCTGATAAAGCTCCTCTGGTAAAAAGACTCCTCTCGGGAGCCCTTCGTTTCTCGGCTATTCCCTGGACGTTGGCTCCGTTCCGGAAGCAGGCGCGATTTCCCCGGACGGCGCGTGCGACCTCCTGGCGTGTTCAGCGATGGCGGAGTATCGCTCTTTCAAGCGGTTCAATTCGTCTTCGCTCAAGTCTTCGAGATTGATGAATGCGTTTTGAGCGCCCCGTACTGCCCTGAGCAGTTCGTCGACTTTGAGTTGGAGAGCCGAGCTTTCTCGATTCTGCGTGTTCTGAATGAGAAATACCATCAGCATACTCACAATATTCGTAACCGTATTGATGACCAGTTGCCATGTATCGCTCCAGTGAAACATGGGCCCCGTCACCAGCCACACCAGCGTGATTGCGCAGATCGCGATAAAAGCGGAACTCGACCCAGCCGCTTTCGCCGTGCTCTGCGCCATCTTTGCAAACCAGTAGGTTTTCATCAGCGGTATCCTCACTGCTGATGATCTCCGATCGCAACCCCGACCGGCAAAATGGAGACATCCCTCCCGTTTCCGTGGGCGCCGTCTGAAGCGGGGGTCAGGGTGTCCCCGTTTTGGGCGGCTCCAGCCGATCCCTCAGTTCCAGCAGCGGCAGCACCACCCGGTATTTGCGAGCCCCGGCCGCGTCCAGAAGATCGAAGCTGCCGCCAATGCTGGGCGAGCCGCCCTGGCCGCCCGCGAAAGAGACAGAGCGCTCGGCGATGCTTCCCGTCTCCATCGTGCCGTCGGGATGCGTCCGCACCCATGTGCCCGATTTCAGAGTGGTCGGCGCGCCGATGGCAAATCGCATCCTCACGGTGAGCAGTAGAGAACGGCCGCTGAACATCGCCTCGGCATCCAGAATGTCCCCGTCGCGAGCCCCGCGCAGGGTCATCAGCCTGGCGCCCGAAAAATCCTCGCGATGATTCAAATCTTCGACGGAGGGCTGCTTGGGCGCGTTGCACCCGCTCAGAAAAAGCAGCAAGCCGGCGGCGCTAAAAACATCGCGCAGCCGGATCACTTCCTCGCCCCCGCCGTTTGCGACGGCTTGCTGGTCGCCGCCTTGTTCGTCGTAGACGCGATGGTCTTCAAAACATCCGCGTAGCTCTGAATCGCTCCGTGCACTGGAACGTCTTTGTCGACTTTCAAGCCCCTGTGTTCCAGGTTCCACCGGAAGTTGTCGGCCCAGGGATGCTGCGTCCAGGTGGAATCGTAAAGATCGGCCTGCACCAGCATGCGGTCCCGAGGGACGTAGGCGAACAGCAGAGTGCCCTCGCGAGGATTGTCGAGCACGTGATAGAGGCGAACCTCCATCGCCGAGTCTTTCAGCGTCATCTCGTCGTCCACCGGAATAATATTCATTGGCTTCGGGTTCTTCGCCAGCTCATCCTCGACAATCGAATGTTTGCGCGCAACCAGGTCCTTGAAGAACTCGACGTTTTGACGATACGTAATAATCGTGAGGCCCTCCGCGACAGCGGCCCGCAGACCGCCGGAGTGATCGAAGTGGTGATGCGACACGATCACCTGCGTCAGCGGTTTGCCGGGCACCACCGACCGCGCTTTAGCGATCACCGCCAGCGCCCTCGCTTCATTCAGCGGAACTTCGAAGAGCGTCAGATGGTCGGCGAACTCGAATAAAATGCTGCGATGGTTCCCCGACCCCGCCATCCACCAAATTCCCTTCCCCACCGGTTCCGCTGTCACCGTAATGGGCGGGGCCACCGGCGGTGCGGCCGCCTTCACCCCCTCCGGAGCGGCCAGATCGCCGGCATCGGCATCCACCGTATACTTGCTTACCTGGAGATCGAACTGCGGATATTTATCGATTTTCGTGGTCAAACGAAACGGCAATTTCAGGCCATTCACGTCGCGGTAATCCGAAAACGAAGTCTCCGTCATGACATCGCCCAGGTTTTCGTTGTAGCTCAGCGAGCTCACGGTGGCCGGCAGATGAGTGGTCCGATCGACGGTCAACACCATTCGATCGCCCTTCGCGGTGATGATGCCCACCACGTCGAGGCTGGGCTGCTGGTGCATGCTGCTCAACTTCGCGGCCGGATCCAGTGCCGCTCGCAGGATGGTGAGCGGGTGGTGCAGCATCTCGACGCGCCGGTCCTGGGCCGCGGCGTCGGAAGCGCGCATCACCCGTCCATTCTGACTGACGTTATAGGCAGTGTCGCCGTCCACACCCTGGTTCTGCCGCTGCACCGTCGCCAGAGCAAACAGGAACTGCGCCGTGCGAAGCTGCTGCGTGCGCATTCGCCCATTCGCAAGATCAATGGTGCGCCTGAATTCGGTCACCATCCACACCGGCAGATCGCCGTCCGGCGTCACGTTCTGGCCCAGGTTCGGAGCGGGGCCTTCGCCTTCGATGATCAAGGTCTTGACCGCTTCAATTCGATCCAGGCCGCCCATCGCGCCGGCCGCCGTGCGAATCACCTTCATTTGCGGCGACCGTGTGCAGGCGCTGCTGAACAGCACTGCAGCCAGAATCGCCCCCATGCTCAGCTTCATGAACAAACTCCTTTTTCCGGCATCCCTTCCGTAAACTATCACTATCGAACCACCTCCGTTGAACATTCCCCTTGCAATGCCTCGAACTTCGAGGTAACCTGGGTCTTCGATGGCAGCACGCGAAACCAATCCGAGTTTTATGAATGGAGTCCCGGAGCTCCTGATCCTCAGGCTACTCCAGCAGGAGGAGATGTATGGCTATGAGATCGTTCAGGCCATCCGCAGCCGCACCGGCGCAGCGATCTCAGTCGGCGAAGGCGTAGTCTATCCGGTGCTGCACGGATTGGAACGAGATGGGGCGCTAAAGTCGCGGCGCAAGACCGTCCGCAACCGTAGCCGCATCTATTATTCCGTAACCCGCGCCGGGTCGCGCCGATTGGCCGATCTGTCGGAAACTTGGACCAGTCTGGCGGCCGCAATCCAAACCATACTGACGGGAGGGCAACATGGCGAAGCCATTCCATGAACTTCGCGAGCGCTTGCTGCGGGCGGGCGTCGCGCCACGGCATGTACGGCGCTATCTGAGGGAACTTGCCGAACATCTGGCTGACCTCAGAGCGGAAGAGGAACGCGCGGGCCTCAGCCGCACGGACGCGGAATCCGCGGCGCTCATGCGGCTCGGCGGGATGGACGATCTCGCCAAGGCGATGATCGGGCAGCGCCAGTTCCAATCCTGGTGCGCCCGCGCGCCGTGGGCGATGTTCGGTCTCGCCCCGCCCTTTGTTCTGGCGGGCGCCTGGTTCGTTCCCCTTCGTCTTTTGTTGTTGGGTTGGAAGATATTTTTGCCGGGAGCCGATACGCCTTTCGGCGTCCAATTGAATGGGTTCGCGAGTCTCTATTTCAAGCCGCCAGGGCGCTCTATTTCGCTACGCCGATTCTGATCGGCTGGGGCATCGGACTGATCGCCGCCCGTCAAAGGTTGAAGGCGGTTTGGCCCATTGCCGGCTTGGTTCTGATCGCCTTGATCGGCGGCACGGACCGAGTTCAAGCGAGTCGCACGGGCGTCCCCGGCGGATTCGGGCATATCACCTTGAACCTCACCCTTGGGCCTACCGATCCACTACTTCCCTACGGCTTGTTGCATGCCCTGGTGATTCTCACGCTCACGGCGCTGCCGTATCTCATTTGGCGATTACATAGGGCCCTCTCCGTTTCCGAATAAACGCACCGATACAGCGTAGTGTCTCCCTGTTGCGGGAAGCTCCACGGCGTGATACCTTCAACCACGTCAGTCCACTCTGGAGGGATCTATGCCATGAAGCGCGTATTCTCGCGATACAACCGCGTCGGCGCCACGCACGCCGTCGTGCTTTCTCTGCGGCATTCGCGGCGGCCAGCAGCACCGCGGCCAGAATGGTCCCCATACGTTTCTTCATGACTCCACAGTGTAAGACCAATCGCCGAATCGCGGTTCCTTCAAGATCGGTACAATTTTGGGTACTTCGAGTTAGTCTGCCAGCGCGTATGTCCGACGACTCCCGGCTTCCCAGCGTCGTTGCCCTTGAACTGTCCGGCCTGATTTACGATTCCGTGGACGACGCGTCCCGCTGGCCGGTATTTCTGGAGGCGTTCGCCCGCGCCGTTGGCGCCCCGCGCTGCGTCCTATTACTTCACGACATGCCGGGGGAGGAGGCTGCCGCAGTCCGTTGGCTCGGGTGGCCCGACGAGGACGTCCAGCTCTATTTCGATCGATATGTCGAAGTGGACCCGTTGCGCGCTCGTCCTTTCGAGCGAAGGACGGCGTGGTCGCAGCCGACTACGACCTCTGCCCACGGGAAGAGCTTGAGCGCAGCATCGCTTTCCGTGAATTCTACGCTCCGCGAGATTTCATTCACTCGATGGGCGGAATGATCCTTACGACTCAAACGGGCAGTCGATGGTCACATGCCAGCGTGGCGCTGAGGCTGGACCCTTCGGAGAAAGGGAAAAATCGATCTTGCGCCCGCTCATGCCGCACTTGAAACGGGCCGCTCTGTTGCACGGGGAGATGGGCTCTTTGCGCCGCCAGGTCAGCACCTTTACCAGCCATTTGGAGCGCTATCCGTACCCCTTTCTGCTTACCGACGGCAAGCGCCGGGTGCTTTA
>CAVXWB010000066.1:0-13467 GCA_963765185.1 Bryobacterales bacterium | reverse complement strand
TACGTCTGCTTTTCGTTCAGGTCGGTCTTGCTCTGAAGTCGCTTGATCAAGCGCTCGAGCCCGGCTCCAAGCAGGAGGGCTCGAAGCAAGACCGCGCGCTGTTCGGCAAAGCGGTAGCCCTGCATCGGCTCGGACGCCTTGACGAGGCCTCCGAAATTTACCGAAAGCTTCTTCCGGGTAACGCCAATTCGCCCGAGCTGCTGGGAAACATGATCGCCATCGCGTCGTCCCGCAAGGACGACAATCGGGCCAAGGAATTATCGGAACGGCTACTGAAGATCCGGCCGCAATCGCGGCACGCGCTGGAGGGGCTTGCCGGGGTCGCTTTGTCGCGCGGCGACTACAGCGCCGCAGTGCAATATTGCACACAACTGGTAAAAGCGGCTCCCGACTCCTACGAAGGGTGGGTCAATCTGGGTGTCGCGTATCAGAAGACCGGCAGACTGGAGCAGGCCGGCAACGCGTATCGCGAGGCCACCCGCCTGCGCCCCGACGCGCCTGAGCCGAACGCGAACCTGGGTGCGGTTCTGCAGGAGCGAGGCGATCTGGCGGGCGCCCGCGAGGCCCACGAAAAGGC
The DNA here is from genome assembly GCA_963765185.1 of Bryobacterales bacterium. Lineage (GTDB taxonomy): Bacteria > Acidobacteriota > Terriglobia > Bryobacterales > Bryobacteraceae > Palsa-187. The sequence goes on along the minus strand of CAVXWB010000066.1, from coordinate 12,890 downwards.
CCTCGCCAGCGCTCCCGACACGCCCGGCGTGCTGTGGAATCTGACTCTGCTGGCCGAGCGCGAGGGCAACCCCGAGGAAGCCGAAGAGCTTCTCGAAAGGTTGCTGGCGGTGAAGGCCGATTGGGAGGATGCTGCGTTCCACCTGGGTTTCCTGCAATTGCAGCGGGGCGAGTATGCGGGCGCGGTGGACAGCTTCGAAATCTGCCTCAAGAAGCGCAAGGATTGGGTGGAGGCGTTGCTGAATCTGGGTTTGGCGTTCTGGAAGTTCGAGGATTTGGATGGCGCGGCGCAAACCTTCCATCGGGTTCTGGCCTTGCAGCCGCACAACACGGACGCGTTGCGCGCTCTCACGGCCATCGCGATCGAGCGCAAAAATCCGAAGCTGGCCTGGGATCTGCAACAGAAGGCGACGGCGTTGGGCGAACGCTCGCCGGAGCTGTCCTTCAACCTGGGGCTGTTGCTGCAATCTACCGGCGACGAGGCTGCGGCCGCGGCGTGCTACCAGGCGGCGGTCGACACCCAACCCGACTTTTCGCAAGCTCTGCTCAATCTGGGTCACGCTCTCAGGGCCACCGGCAAGGAAGAGGAAGCCCGGCAGGCTTGGAGCCGGGCCGTGACGGCGGACCCGGAGCTGGCGGCGAAGTACTTCAACTAGGAACTACGATTGCTCAGAGATTTGGGACGCGAGAACCCTCGCCGGCTCGAATCTGAGCCCGCTGGCGGCTCGCCAGTGATAGACTGAAACAAGCCATGAGTTCGCTGTCGCCCCGGCTCCAGCTTCGGGTTCAGCAAAAGCAGACGCTGACGCCTGGGTTAGTACAAATGGTCAGCCTGCTCCAGCTGAACCGGCTGGAGTTGAAAGATATGATCTCCGCGGAGATCGCCCAGAACCCCGTCCTCGAAGAAGCTACCGAGGGCGGCGAGGAGCTGACCCCCGAGGAACTGCAACCACTGCTCGAAGCCGAAGCGGAGCGCTCCGGGGAATCGGCCGACAAATCCATTCTGGAGGCGACCGCGGGTCCCGTAGAAGTAGAGGCAAGCGAGAGCGGTGAAACGGCCGAATTCGGAAGCTCCTTCGCCGAAGGCTCCTTCGAAGGTTCGGAGTCGGCGGCCGCCGATGCCGCCGCGCCGGCCGAAATCTCTCCCACCCCTGAGGTTGCCGAAGCCCCGGCCGACCCGTTCGACGAAATCGACCTGGGCGACTATTTTGACAATTATCTCGACCCGGGCTTCAAGAGCCCGGCTTCGGAGAACATCGAAAAGCCGTCTTTCGAGACCTTCCTGTCTTCTCCGGTAACCCTGTCGGATCATTTGCGCTCCCAGCTGGCGCTGGTGACGCTGAGCGATGGGGTCCGGGACGCGGCTGAGGAAATCATTGGAAATTTGGATGAAAACGGCTACCTGACGGCTACGGTCGAGGAGATCGCGGCAGGGGGTGGATGCCTTCCCGCGGACGTCCAGGAGGCCCTGCACGTAGTTCACTCTCTGGACCCGGCTGGGGTCGGAGCAGCGGACGTGCGGGAGTGCTTGTTGCTCCAGCTGGAAAGCCGCAACGCCAAGGGCGGTGTGGCCTGGCAGATCATCGCGAATCATCTGAAGTTGCTGGAATCCCGGCAGATCAAGGAACTGGCCAAGGTCATGCACCGGCCCCTGGAGCATATCCAGATCGCCGTGGACGTTATCCGCCATCTGGATCCCCAGCCGGGATTGCGCTATTCCGGTCCGGGAGCGCGGCAAGTGGAGCCGGACGTTTATATTTCCAAGGACAGCGACGGCTACCTGATCCAGCTAAATGACGACGAGCTCCCGACCCTGCGCCTAAACCCCCAGTACCGGCGCATGTTGGACCGCACGCAGGAACCCAGCAAGGACGTCCGCAACTACGTCCGGGACCGCTATGCCTCCGCGATTCAGCTGATGAAGAACATCGAGCAGCGCAAGCAGACCATTCTCAAAGTCTGTCAGTCGATCGTGCGGCGGCAGCCGGATTTCCTCGAAGGCGGCATCGACCAGCTCAGGCCCATGATGATCAAGGAGATCGCGGAAGAGATCGGAGTTCATCCCTCCACCGTAAGCCGGGCTGTCTCCAATAAGTACGCCCACACCCCGCAGGGGGTTTTCGAGTTGCGCTACTTCTTCTCTGAAGCCGTCCAGGGGCCCGGCGGAACGGCCACTCCGTTGCTCATTTTGAAGCGGCGAGTGAAAAAAATGATAGAAGATGAGGATACCGCGCACCCACTTACCGATGAGCAAATTACCGAACTGCTGCAAGCCGAGGGAATCGAAGTGACCCGGAGAACGGTCGCGAAATACCGCGAAGACATGCGGATTCCATCGACGCATCAGCGGCGCGTACGGTCCTGACACGGGGGAATCATGAAAGTCAGCTACAAAGGAATCAAGCAGGCCTTGCCTGCCAAGATCCAGAAAAAACTGGACGCGAAATTCGCGAAGTTGTCCAGACTGCTTGAAAAAAGGGGCGAAAAAGAAGCGCACGTGGTGATCACTGCAGTGCGCCACTTGCATAAGGCCGAAGTGACGATTCAGTTCTACGACCATCAGCTGGTGGCGGTGGGCTCGGATGCCGATCTGTTCACAGCGCTTATCGAAGCGTTGGAGAAGCTGGAGGAGCAGGCGGTCAAGAACCGCGGCAAATGGCGCGAAAGAATTCGCCGCAAGGACGGGTCTTCCAAGGAAAGCTCATCCATGAAGAAGGCCGGGATGGCGGAAGCCTCCGCCACCGCCAAAAACGCGGCCGTCGAGAGCGACCTTCCCGTGAACATCTTTCGGGTGAACCACCATGACAGCCGCAAGCCCATGACCCTGGATGAGGCGATGCTCGAAATGGAGCAGGATCGCGATTACGTGGTCTATCGCGACGCCGACAAAGAGCGCGTCTCCGTGCTGGTGCGCCGGCGTGACGGGCATTTCGATTTGATCGAGGGTTGATTGGCCTGATCCGCCCCAATTTGATCCACGGCCCCTCATCGACGGCGGGCTCGCTGTCGTGTATAGTGACCTGAGAGCGAACTCTGCCCTCCTCATGAGTGTTGCGATAGTGATGAATGTCCACGACGGCCTTATTTTGGCCGCGGACAGTGCATCTACATTGGTTGTCGGGCGGGTGGCGCCCCAGCAGCCCGGCGCGCCTCCAGCAGCCCAGGTAGCTAACGTGTACAACAACGCCAACAAGATCGCGAATCTTTACAAGGGGGCGCCCATCGGATGTGTCGCGTTCGGCGCTGGCAGCATTGGCAGTGCCTCTATTTCGACTCTTTTGAAGGACTTCCGTGAGAAGATCACGACGGAGTCCAAGTATTTCGATGTTAAGAAATATACGACGGAGGACGTCGCCAGGAAGCTAGGAGATTTTCTCATGGAGGAGTGCAGCCGACTCCCGCCCACGGCGCCGAAACCGAACCTCGGCATGTTCCTCGCTGGGTATTCGACCGGCATGAGGCTGGGAGAACGGTGGGCTTTGAACATCGAAGGCGGTCTGGCGCAACAGCCAATCAGGCTCCACAAGCCGGAGGAGGTAGGCATCAATTGGGGAGGGGAGGGCGGGGAAGCTATCTCTCGCCTGATACTCGGTCACGGCGGAAGGCTCCCAGACATTCTTCGAACCGTGGTGAACCCGCCGCTAGCGGCCGATCAAGTGCTTAACGTGCTGGCGCCGCAGCTGCAGGCACCTGTCATATTCGCGCCCATGCCGATACAGGATGCAATCGATCTCGCGGAGTTTCTGGTGCGCACCGCAATCCAGTTCTCACGTTTCACGCCAGGACCGCAGGTCGTTGGAGGGCCTATTCAGATTGCAGCGATAACGAAGCATGAAGGGTTTAAGTGGATTCAGCGGAAACACTACTACGGGACAGAGCTGAACAAGGAGACACACTTATGATTGCCGGAGTAAATGTCGACGCCAACGCCGGAATGGAGGGCGTCATTATGGCGACCTCCGAACAGAGCGGTATTCCTCCAGCCAACGCAAAGATTGGAGGGACGAGCCCCATATCAACTATCCCGTTCATGCCGGTTGGCAGCCTGCTTATCGCTGGCGTGATCGGTGTAACGCTCTTGGTCGCTGACGCAGCCGCACAAGGCGTCGAAGCCCCAATTGAGATCTCGGTCGTCCCCTCTTACACGGTTTACGCCAGTCAGATGACCGAAGCTGACTTGAGGGAAGCGTACGAGGGGCTGCGGCGACAGGCGCTTTCGGAAGGCATCCCATTCCTCAACGCTGCCGAGTTGGAGCGCGAAATCGCTGGTCGGAAGGGGACACGATCCTAAAGAGGCGATGAGGACCTACGTTGATTCTGGAGTGCTCATTACGTTACAGCGGCCCGGGGAAACCCGACCTTAAGCGGGCCCGCCATTGACGTGTTGAGCGATACAACGCGCGAATTCGTCTCCAGCGAGTGGGTGAGGCTTGAGGTGTTGCCGAAGGCGCGGTCTTTCCGCCGACAGAGCGAAGTTAACTTTTACGATCTCTTCTTTGGCCGGGTTAGCATCTGGGCGCCATTTGAACCTGGCTTGCTAGCGAGAGCAATGGAGGAAGCGACGCTAAACGGCTTATCCGCAGTGGACGCAATCCACGTGGTCTTGGCTGCCTTAGCCGGATGCGAGGAACTAATCACCTCGGAGAAACCGACCTCTGCCATCCATCGCACCGGTCGTGTGCGCATCATTTCGATTCATCGTCCCGAACCCATGGAGGCTTAAATGGGAGCGCCACGTCCTGGAAACCGCTAAAATAACGGCGGATGGCCAAGTCCTCCCGCGCAGCGGCCCGGCAGACCGAACTGGTGATCATCACCGGCCTGAGCGGGTCCGGCAAAGGGACCGCGCTTAAGGCGCTCGAAGACCTGGGCTACTACTCGGTCGACAATCTTCCCATCGGTTTGATCCCGAAATTCGCCGAGCTGGCCGAGGCCGTGCCCAACGTGCGCAAGGCGGCCATCGTCATCGATATCCGCGAGGGCTCCGCGCTGGACCGCTTTCCGGCCTTGTACAAGCGCATCCGCCGCAAGGTTCCCACGCGGCTGCTGTTCCTCGAAGCCGACGAGGCGGCGCTGATCCGGCGCTTCAGCGAGACCCGCCGGCCGCATCCTTTGGGCGCGGATCAAAGCGTCGCGTTGAGCGTCCGCCTTGAAAAGGAGCGCCTGGCGCCCATCCGCCGCCTGGCCGATCCCATCATCAACACCAGCAAGTTCAACGTGCATGAGTTGCGGGAGACCATCCATAGAGCCTTCCGGGGCCAGAAGAGCGCGCCGGAGATTCTGATTCAAGTCACCAGTTTCGGATTCCGCCACGGTGTGCCCACCGATAGCGACCTGGTATTCGATGTCCGCTTTCTTCCCAATCCTAACTACATCGCGGCGTTCAAGCCATTGAGCGGCAAGAATCCCGGAGTAGCGCGCTATATCCGGTCGTTTCCGCAAACCACGGAGTTCATCGACCGCATCTCCGATCTGCTGGTGTACCTGCTGCCGCATTACATCGCCGAAGGCAAGTCGTACCTGACCATCTCCTTCGGCTGCACCGGTGGGCGCCACCGCAGCGTGATGATCGCCAGCGAAATCCGCAAGCGGCTGGCCTCCGCCGGCTATCGCGCCAAAGAAACGCATCGGGACCTTCAGAAGACGTGACGCAACCCCTGCTCGCCGGAGCCGCTGTTGGTCAAGACGTTTGCCGCGATTTCGCGAGCTCCTCGAAGCTCGAATGGCTGGAGACCAACGGCACCGGAGCCTTCGCCATGGGAACCGTCGCGGGAGTCAATACGCGGCGCTATCACGCGTTGCTGGTGGCCTCGCCGGAGCCCGGCTCCGGCCGCCGGGTGCTGTTCGCCCGCGTTGAGGCGGAGGCCATTGTGGACGGCCGGACTTTCGCGTTAGGCGCGTGCCAGTATCCAGGGTTCGTTACGCCGCGAGGCTTCGAGCTTTTGGCGGAATTCCGGCCGGAACCGTGCGCGACTTGGATTTACAGCATCGGCGGAATTCGGCTCGAAATGCAGGTGTATCTGGTCGAAGGCCGGCAGGCGGTGATTGTTCGCTATCGCGCGGATCGGGCGTTGACGCTTCGGGTTCGGCCGTTCCTGGCCGATCGCGACTATCATTCTTTGCAGCACGCCGGAAGCTGGTCCAGCCGGACGCTGCAATTCCACACCAGCGCGCGGTTCATCGAAGATGCGCATTGGTATTACAGCGTCGAGTATCTGGAGGAACTGGACCGCGGCTTCGATTTCCGCGAGGATTTGTATTCGCCCGGCGTATTCGTGCTCGATCTGAAGCCGGGCGAATGGACGCGGATCTGCGCCTCCGCCGATGGCACGGCTGAAGGGGACCCGCCTGCAGAGCGCGATCCGTTCGTGGTGCGCCGCGCCGATGGAAGCCCCACCATCATCGCCGGCTATCCCTGGTTCACCGATTGGGGCCGCGATAGCATGATCAGCATCCCCGGCTTGCTGATCTCCCAGGGCGCTTGGACGAAGCCCGCGAGGATCATCGAAGGCTTTCTCAATCGGCGCAGCCAAGGCATCATCCCGAATCGTTTTCCGGACGCCGGGGAAACGCCCGAATTCAATACCGCCGATGCGACGCTGTGGATGTTTCAAGCCATGCGCGCCTGGGTCGGGGCTTCGACGGCAGCGGGGGGCGATGGCGAATTTCTCCGCGATGTTTTCTATCCCGCCGCGCAGGACATCCTGGACTGGCACCGTCGTGGAACCTGGTTTGGAATTGGCGTGGACTCAAGCGATCGTCTCCTGCGCGCCGGCGGACGCGCCGGAAGAGGCGCCGGAGGAGAAGACACGCAGCTTACCTGGATGGACGCAAGGGCCGAAGGCCGCGCGGTGACGCCGCGGGCCGGCAAGCCGGTGGAGATCAACGCGCTGTGGCATGGAGCGCTGTGCCTTATGGCGGATTGGGGCGATGAGAAATGCCGGGCGGAGGCTCTGGCCGTCCGCGAAAGCTTTCGCCAGAAGTTTTGGAACGCCGAAAAACAGTGCCTTTACGATGTGCTGGCGGACGACGGTCCGGTATCGAAGCTCCGTCCCAACCAGATTTTCGCGGTGAGCCTGGGAAACGATCTGCTCGATCGCGCCGGGCAGCAAGCCGTGGTTCGCATCGTCGAGCGTGAGTTGCTCACGCCGGTGGGCCTGCGCACCCTCGATTGCGGCGATCCCGAATACAAACCGCGCTACCAGGGCGGACCGGCGGAGCGCGACGCCGCCTATCATCAGGGCACCGTTTGGCCGTGGCTGATGGGGGCTTTCGTCGACGCGTATCTGTGTGCCTTCGGGAAGACGCCTGAAACGCTGGCGTATTGCCGCAGGCTGGTGGAACGATTTGAGGACGAAGTCACGCGGGGGCCCTGCCTGGGATCTGTGCCGGAGATCTTTGATGCTGAAAGGCCGGATGCCGAAGAGCCGCATATCGCGCGGGGCTGCCCGGCGCAGGCTTGGAGCGTGGCTGAACTCGCCCGAATGAAAGGGATGCTATAACGGACCTGTGGCCCCTCGCCCCGAACTGCGTCATGCGAAGCCTCCGCATTTCCGTGAGCGCAACAAGCCGCACTACCGCTTAGCGCACTGGCCCATCTGGATCTTCGTGTTCTTCATCGCCCCCGGACCGCTGACCTTCGACTTATTCGAACGCGGATTCGATGCGCGGATGGCCGCGTGGCTCGCCGTGGTTCTGGCCGGGACCGGCTTGGCGGGTTGGTTCGGAAAACTGCCCGGAGTCGAGCCCAAGCCGTATATTCTCCGCTTCACCGAAGACAAACCCAATCCGATCTATCGGCGCGTCTGCTACACGATGGCATGGAGCGATCTCATCAGCTTCGTGATTCTCAATCTGGCAGGGCTGATCTACGCGCTCTCGAGCGGCGCCTGGCGCTTGCGGCAGATCTACGACGCGGCATATTTTCCGCTGGCGGGAGCGGTGATCCTGTGCGGAGTGTTGGGGTGGTTGCCGCGCGTAAAATCCTCGACCAGGGGCGAGGGCACGGAGCGCCGCTACTTCTACGGCACGGTGTGGGCGGTGTGCGCGGCGCAGCCCGTACTGGGACTGCTGTGGAAAATCCTGCCCCGAACGCCGGCAGCGGATGCCGCCAAGCTCGCGATCTTCGCCGGCATTCTCGCCGCAATGGGCTATCTGGCGTATCGCGGAAGATTGCCGCGGACGCGTCCCATCGTCCCCGGCGAATGGGCCGTGTCGGACTGATGTGCAGTAGGAAATGATGCCGCGCGATACCCTGCTCGATTTCTTCGCCGATTTCGCCGGGCTGAAAGAAGAGTTCCTGGTCTGGGACGACGGCTACCGGACACATCATCGCACTTACGCGGAAGTGGCGCGCGCCGCCCGGGCGTTTCGCTGCGAAGCTGCGCGCGCTGGGCATCGGCAAGGGCCAGAAGATCGTGTTCTGGTCGGAGAACCGGCCGGAGTGGGTGGCCGCGTTGTGGGGATGTCTCCTCGAAGGCGTGATCGCCGTGCCCATCGACTTCCGCAACTCCGCCGATTTCGTGACGCGGATCGCCGGGATCGTGGAGGCTCGCGCGATTCTCACCGGCGATTCGGTGCCCGAGAGCGCTGTCACCGGAGCCTGGCGTTTCGCGGACTTCGAATGGCCCGAGCACGAGCCGGCTCCCTCCGCTCCGGTTGAGGTTCGCTCCGATGACATCGCCCAAATCGTTTTTACGTCCGGCGCAACGGCCGAGCCCAAGGGCGTCATCATCACGCATCGCAATCTTCTGGCGAACATCGTGCCGGTGGAGAACGAGATCAAAAAATATCGCCGCTATGGCCGCCCGTTCTATCCTCTGCGATTCCTCAATCTGCTGCCGCTAAGCCACCTGTTCGGGCAGACCATGGCCACGTTTATCCCGCCCATGCTTGCCGGGACGGTCGTATTTCAGCAGTCCTACCATCCGGAAGAGATCTTGCGGCAGATTCGCTCGCGCCGCGTGTCGGTGCTGGTTTCGGTGCCGAAAATTCTGGAAGTGCTGCGCGATTACATCCTGCATCAATTTCCCGAAAGCCGCATTGAACCAAGCAAAGACTTGCCCGAAAAGCCCGCGCAGGGCCGGCTCGGCCCTCCAGACGGGCAGGAACTTGATAAGTCTCCGCCGAGCCAGGCTCGGTTGCGCGGGCAAGCTCCAAAGGAGATGCACTGGACTCGCCGCTGGTGGCGCTTTCGCCGCGTGCATCGGGCTTTCGGTTGGAAATTCTGGGCGTTCGTTACCGGCGCGGCTCCGCTCGAACCGGTCGTCGAGGAATTCTTTCTGCGGCTCGGCTTCCTGGTGATTCAAGGCTACGGCTTGACCGAGACCGCGCCCATCGTGACGCTGAACCATCCGTTTCATACGCGCCGGGGCAGTGTCGGCAAGCCGGTGGGCGGGGTCGAAATTCGCCTGGCGGACGATGGCGAAGTGCTGGTGCGCGGCGGCAATGTCTCGCGCGGATACTTCGGACAGGAAGAACGCGAGTCGCTTGACGACGGCTGGCTCCAAACCGGCGATATCGGCGAAATGGACGCCGAGGGCCGCTTGTCGATCCGGGGACGCAAGAAGGACATGATCGTGCTTCCGGATGGACGAAAGGTTTTTCCGGAGGATGTAGAAGCCGTGTTGCGAACCCTTCCCGGCGTGCGCGACTGCGCCGTCATCGGACCGGATCAGGTGCACGCGGTGCTGGTGACCGATGCCGGAGCGGATACGGACGCGATCGTCCGCCGAGCCAATGAAAAGCTGGAAGATCATCAGAAGATCCGCGCCGTCTCGCACTGGCCGGCCGGCGAAAATCTGCCGCGCACGCCCGGCACCGGCAAGCTGAAGCGCGCCGAGGTCCGGCAGCGCATCGCGGGGCTCTGCGGCCCTCTTCCGCCGGCAGCTGCGGTGTGATCGGCCGCAGTGTGATAGAAATGCTCCAGCGTTACGCGCCCAACCGCGCCATCACGCCGGAAACGACTCTGGATGAACTGGGGCTAAGCTCGCTCGATCGCGTGCAGCTTCTCATGGAGATGGAACAGCAGCTCGACACAGCCATCGACGAAGGATCGTTCACCGCGGCCCGGACTGTGGCCGATTTAACGAGGCCGGCGGAAACCGCGCCCACGCCGGTCGAGACCCCGCTTGAGTTTCCGTCGTGGAATCGTTCCTGGCCGGCTCGATGGCTGCGGCGCGCGGCGCAAGCGACGCTGGTCCGCCCGCTCACTCGATACTATACGCGCATCTCTGTTGCGGGCGTCGAGAACCTGAAAGATCTGAAGCCTCCCGTGATTTTCGCGCCCAATCATCAGAGCTTCATGGATGTGCCGGCGATTTTGTACGCGTTGCCGGCGGAGTGGCGCAGCCGCCTCGCCCCGGCCATGGCGAAAGAATGGTTCGAGCCGCATTTTCATCCAGAGCGCTACTCACTCTGGAAGCGCTTCACCAGCGGCCTGCAATACTACTCCGCGACGCTGTTCTTCAATGCGTTTCCCTTGCCGCAGCGGGAAATGGGCGCGCGGCGCACGCTCCGTTATATGGGGTCGCTGACCGACGAAGGCTTGTGCGTACTGATTTTTCCCGAGGGCGACCGCACCCACGCCGGCGAACTTCTCCCATTCCGGCCGGGAGTTGCGATGTTGGCGGCGCGCACGCGGTATCCCGGTGGTGCCGGTGCGCCTTCAAGGCTTGGAGCGAGTCTTCCATCGCGACGCGCATTGGCCTACGCACGCACCCTCGAAGGTGACCTTCGGCGCGCCGGTGGTGCTTGAAGGCGACGACTACGCGGCGGAGGCAAAACGGGTGGAGGACGCCGTTCGCCGCCTGACATAAGCCGGTGGTAGGATCGTTCGCATGAAGTACCTCGCTTTTGTAGCGTGCTCGTTCGCGCTTCATGCGCAGGCTCCGGCGGCTGGAGCCAATCCTTTCCTGGATCGTGGAAACGGAATTTTGAAAAGTCCGGGACGCCTCAACCGGGCGTCGTTTCCGTGCGCCAATACCAGGACCAGGGCGGAGGGCTGATACTCCACACCATCGTCACGATCAATCCGAACGGCGCCACGTTCACTTTCGCGGCGGTCCGGTATGACGGCGAGGATTGCCCGGTCTTTGTGCCGCGCACTCTGGGGGTGTTTTTAGACGCCGGAAGCAAGCCTGCGCGGACGGTCGCATTCACCAGGAAAGACGCGAATACGCTCGAATGGACGGACCGGCAGAACGGGAGGATCTCCTCGACCGGCGTAAACCAGGTCTCCGAGGACGATCGCACCATGACCGAGACGGTGCAGCAGTTCGACGCGCAAGGCAAGCAAACCTCCAGCTCCGTCGTCGTGTACGACAAGCAGTAGTTACTTAGTAGCTTCCTGCTTGATCTGCTGAAGCAGCGGGATATCCTTGGCCGCGGGCGCGTTCGAAGCGTCTTGACGTAGGTCCAGATGTCGGCCAATTGCTGGTCGGAAATGACCTTGGCGGAAAAGGGAGGCATGGTGGTGGGGCTGGCAGGACCACGAACGTTGGCGATGAATCCGGTTACCGTCATGTTCATGGGGTTCAGGCGATTGCGTCCCGGTCCATTCTGAGCGGAAAAGCCGCGGCAGCCGTAGCAAGTGTACTTGATGAACAAGTCCTTGCCCCTGGCCGCGTCTCCCTTGATCGCGTCTCCCTTGATCTCGGTCGCGGGAGCGGCGGCTTGCTGGCCCACCGCCACCGCCAGCGATGCGACGAAAAGTGAAATCTTTCGCACTCTGCGTGTCTCCCTTATGCACGGCCTTATGCGCGCGGCTGCGTGACGACGTCGATCAGCACGGGCTGGCCCTTCTTCACCAGATCGATGCCCCACTTGAGCGTGGCCGCCAGATCCTTGGGATCATCGATCGGTCCCCTGCTCTCCATGCCGCAAGCTTTCGCCATGGTGGCGTAGTTGATGTTGGGCTCGGTCAGCTTGGTGCCGATGTGCGCCATGTCCGCGCCGCGGTTGCGGATGCCGCACTGCCGGATGATGAACATGACTTCCTGATGATAGCCGCGGTTGTTGTGCATGATGGTCAGCAGCGGGATCTTGTGGTGAACGGCGGTCCACAGCACGCCCGGAGCGTAATTGATGTCGCCGTCAGTCTGGATGTTGATCGACAAGCGGCCGTACTTCTTGTTGGCCAGCGCGGCGCTAACGGCAGCGGGAGCGCCGTAGCCCATTCCGCCGGCGCCTTGCCCGCCGATGTAGTGATAGGTCTTGCTCATGTTCCACATGGTGTTGGGCAGGTTGCCGATGAAGCCCTGCGGCGATACCAGCGACCAGTCTTCCTTCTCGATCAAGGGCCACAGCTCGGCGCACAGGCGCTGGAGCGAGACCGGGCTGGCGTTCCAACCCGGTTGTCCGCGTCGATGGCCACGGAGCGGGCGGCGATGTTGGCCGCGGTGTGCTTCTTGATGCGCTCGCTGATGGTGTTCTTCTTGTCGGAGGTGAGCAGCTCTGCACTTCTTCGATGATGGCCGGCAGCGACTCTTGCGCGTCGGCTTCCATGACCACGTCGCCGGTGGGCTCGTTTCGGTTGATGTTGTAGTTGTGGGTCGCCAGGAATTCGGCCGAGCTGATGGTGTACGTGCGTGGGGCACTGCCGGGAAGCCCGGCCGCCCCGTCCTCCGCCACCACCGCCTCCGCCGCCTTCCAGGTTCAGGTTGAAGTCCACGGGAACGCTGGTGTCGCCGTTGCCGGCCAGGGGATGGCGGGAGGGGAAGTTGATGCGCTCACCCACGCCGTTCACGGATGCTCCGGTCAATTCGGCCAGCTGCACCAGCAGATCGATGCCTGCCTGGCTGCGCGCCATCTTCCCCGCGCTGATGTGCGGATTCTGGGCATTGACCAGGCCCTTGGCGATGGCACAGACGACGAGTCGAGCAGAGGACATAG
>CAVXWB010000065.1:0-7025 GCA_963765185.1 Bryobacterales bacterium | reverse complement strand
AAGCCGTGATCGGCCAGCGTCTGCTTGAACGTGCCGAGCGCGGCGCGGTCGTTGAGCATCGACAGCTTGCAGTGCGCGTCGCCGGGATAGTTGCCGGTGCCCAACTCGACCGTGGCGATGTCATGCGCCTTGAGCTTCTTCAGAACGTCGGCAAGGGGGAACTGCGACAGCAGCGGGGTGAAGACGCCGACTTTCATTCCTTACACTCAACCATCATTTAAATTCCGTGATAATGGCGCGCTGGCTCCCCTTCACCAGCGTTTCGGTGTGCGTTCTGTCGCGAGAATTGTAGCGGACCGTGCCGAAGGAATAATCGTTGGTCACGACCTGGCCCGAAGGCGTCGTCGATTTCAGCGAGCCATCCTTCAGGTACGTCACCACCACATCCTTATCGTGAAAGTGCATCGGCGTCGCCACTCCCGTGGTCCATGTGTAATCCCACACGATCACGCGATCGTTCTCGATCAGCTTCTTCGATCCCGGGCGCGGAAACGCGTTGGGATATCCTGATTTGTTGGGAAGAGGCGCGACCGTGCGATCCTTCAGTTCGATTACAATCGTGCGTCCGCCGGAGGGCGAGGTGCTGCCCTTGTGCTCGAACACCGCCTTGCCATCCGCGAGCGTGATCGCCACGAAGTCGTGCGTGTAGGCGCGTGGAGTGGAGGTATCCCAGACCGTCACCCGCTCATTATCGATAATCGGCTTCTCGGCGCCCGGCTGCGCTACCGCACCCGCCGCGCTCAACATCAGAATGCACAAAGTTTGAATGAGTTTCATCTTGGTTGTTCGTTCGCCGTCTTATGGCGTTTTCTTGACCACCAGCTCGATCGGCATCCCCCCGGCATCGCCCGTGAGCTTGATCTGATCGCCGGAAACCACGCCTGTATATGTCAGCACGAACGGCATTCCACCAAAATCGAGGCTGACGGAGAACGCGATCTTATCGCCATCCACCTTCCCGTTGGCGATGGGGATGTCCATGCCATCCATTCCCAGCATCGTGCCGGTCAGCTTCGCGCCGTCGGCCTTGAACGTAAACGCGACCGGAAAGTCTCCGCCCGGAGTCGATACCGAACCGCTCCACTTGCCGTCCACAGCGTCGGCAAACGCCGAAACCGCGACGAACAAAATTCCCGCTACAAGAGCACGTAATCTCATAGAGATCTCCTTCAACGCCCGCGTTTCCGGGCGAGTTCTTCAAAAATGAACTTTTCTGATTATATCCGCACGCTGATTGCCATGCTGACCATGCAAGTGACACCCGTTTAGCGGATCATAGAGAACAATGAAAGTTACGTTGAACATCCTGGGCGCCATCCTGGTGCTGTTCGGCGCGATTTGGTTTCTGCAAGGGATCAACCTGCTGCCGGGGAGTTTCATGACCGGTCAGATCCGCTGGGCAGTTTACGGCGGGATCGCAGCCGCGGCGGGAATCGCGCTGTTGCTGCTGGCCAAGCGGAGGCGGTAGACTTCGCTCATGCCGATCTATGAATACGAGTGCCGGCGCTGCGGACACCGTTTTGAGTACCTGGTTCTGTCTTCGACCCCGGCCGCAAAATGTCCCGCCTGCAACAAGAAAGATCTGGAGCAGCTGATCTCGCTGAGCGCCGTAAGTTCGGAGGCCACCAGGCGAGCCAACCTCAGCGTTGCGCGCAAACGGGCCGACGCCGTGCGGAAGGATAAGCAGCACGAAGACGCCAAGGAAATGCGCGAACATTTCGCGGATCACGCGCCCCCGCCAGTGAAGAAAAAGAAGTAATCGGGCCGGCAAGCGCTTCCGCGGCGCCGGAACCGAAGGCGCCTCCCAGATCGGCGCCCTTATCAATTGGTGGGGAAGATGAAGAGCTCCGGGGCGGCGGCGCGGGGCGGCGGCCGGGGCGGCGGCGAAGCCGGCACAGCAGCCGTGGAGCGCTGCTACAAACCCAGGCGCTTATCCAGCTCCGCCGTGACGGCCGCCAACCGGTCCGGATTGTGCAGCAGGTTGCGAACGCCGTCGGCGCCGTAGCTGGCGTAGAAGGTCTCGACAGCCTCGAGCGACAGTCCATAGGCGGCGATGGCGTGTTCCGTATCCAGGCGCGACCAATCCTGTCCCAGGTTCGCCAGCCTGGGCAGCTTGCCTTGCTTGGCCCACTCCGCCAGCTTGGCCCGCAACGCCGGGGAGAGCTGGTCGCCCGACAGACGCTGCGCCAATCCCTCCTGCAACCAGGCCGGCCAGCTTCCGGTCAAGGTCAGGCAGGCATGGGCGATTTCGTGCGCCAGCGCGCGCCGGGCCCCGGCGTCCAAGCTCTGGCCAGAGGTCTGGCCCGATCCCGGCGCGATGGGCACGCGAATGCGTCCGTCAAACTGGCCGCCGCTCCACTCCGCCGCATCGGTGGTCTTGCGATACGCCTCCGGGCTCTGCGCGATGGCTACAATTCTTTCTTCCGCCACGCAGCCCAATTCACCGGAAATGCGCGTGAATTCCTGATCGAGGACCGCCACGATTTCGCGCGCCGTATCGACTCCGATCGCACCGGCCTCATAGCGCAGCGCGATGCGGACTCCATACAACCGCGCCGAGCTCTGATCGTTCTTGTTCTCCTTCTCGACACGCTTGTACAGGCTTTCGAGCGCGGCGTTCGGCTGCAAATCGAGCGACTCGCGCCAATACCCCAGGGCCTTGCCGCTGTCGTCCGCGCGCCAGGCCGCGGCGCCCGCCAGCGCCAGCAATCCCGGATCCCTGGCGTGGCGAGCCGCGGGCTCGATCAGTTGCAGGGCCTTTTCGGGCTGTCCGGATTCGAGCAAATCGGCGGCCTTGTTCAACAGGGGGTCGGACAGGGACATCTTGCCCGCCGTCAGGGGCGCGGCCGCTGCGCCAGGCCGCACCGCGCTCAGCACCTGGGTCAGGTCCACCCAGGCGGCTCCGCGCAGGCCCTGATCGAATGCGTCCAGCCCTTCGAGCGCGCTGGCCGCGACATACCCGCTCAGCTCCTTGCCGCCCACCACGGCCGCGATTTTGTAGCACGGCGCGGCGTCTCCGGAGAGCGCAAACCGGATGGTCACTTCCGCGCCGGCGGGAAGAATCGCGATCGTATCCGCGCCGGTCTCGCAGGCGGCTCGCAGCGGGGTTTGGTCCTGCTGAACGGATACCGCCAGAAACAGCAGAGCCAGCAGCGCTGTCATGTTGTGGCCGCCATGCTTAAATGTACGGCGTTCCCAGCAGAAACACCCTCGGGCGAACACCTTACTCAGGCGCAAACTGAAACTGGCAGCGCGGCGGCAGGCAGCTGCCACGGAGTGGTAAATTGGCGATTGCCGGTATGGATATCACTGCCATTCACCACATTGCGCTCACCGTCACCGACGTCGAGCGGTCGCGAAAGTTCTACCGCGAGATCCTCTCGATTGAAGAGATCCCCCGGCCGCCATTCAATTTTCCGGGCGCCTGGTTTCAACTTGGGCGTTTCCAGCATGTGCACTTGATCGTTCACAGCCGGGCCACGTTCCGCCACAAGCCGCTCGACACGCGCGACGTCCATTTTGCGGTTCGCGTTCCCAGCTATCGCCAGGCGGTCGAATTCCTCCGCGCCAAAGGCTACCGCGAGGATGCCGATCCGAACGATCCGTTCTGCATGATCCTGCAACCCCACGCCACCGCCGGGTTCCCGCAGATTTACATCTGCGACCCCGACCGGCATGTGATCGAGTTCAATTCCGAGCGCCTGGATTGATGGCGCCCGCCCGCGAGAACATGGCACATGCCTTACGATAAAACGTGGCGCGGCCCGTGGCCGTGTTATCCACGAATTTATGGAGGAATTCAAAGTGACCGACTCGAAATATTTAGGCCGTGCCGTCTCGCTTCTGGCTCTTCTGCCGATGGCGGTGATTGGCCAGAGGGCGCAGGAGAATGTTGTTCCACTGAAAAACTGGGCGACTCCGCTGTACTGGCAACCCAGCCAAACCGAGACTGCGGCTCCGGGGACAGCCCTGCCACAACTCCAGTTCTCCGCGAACGCCGTGTCCACCAACGCCCTCACCTTCATCGCCATCACGCCCTGCCGCCTGGTGGACACTCGCGGCGCAGCGGCTGGATTTAACGGGATGGATCCGTTTGCCGGGCCGTCCATCGCAGCCAAGGCAACTCTGACCATCCCCGTGCAATCTCCAACCGAGGCCACTGCCGACACCGCGCCCGCCCCTTGCGGCGTGATTCCACCCATCGCCCAAGCCTACTCGTTTAACCTCACCGTAGTCCCTCACGCCGGGGGTGCGGTCGACTATGTGACGCTGTGGCCGGAAGGTTCGGCGCAACCCTTCGTCGCGACGCTAAACGATCCTCAGGGTGCGATCGTGGCCAACGCGGCCATCGTTCCGGCGGGACCAACCGGTAGCCCTGGGTATGGCGGAATCAGCGTGTATAATGACGGCCCCTCCACCACGGACGTGGTCATCGACATGAACGGTTACTTCGCCGCGCCCACCGACATGCAGAATAACACCGCCATCGGGGAGGGAACGCTTTCGAGCAACACCAGCGGGGGCCAAAACACAGCCGTCGGCAGCCTGGCCCTGGACCTCAACACCACCGGCAGCCAAAACACGGCCACCGGTTACGGCGCGCTATACAACAGCACCACCGGGACCCAAAACACGGCCACCGGCGCTCTCGCCCTTGGCACCAACACCACCGGGTCCTACAACACGGCCACCGGCGAATCTGCGCTGGAGGTCAACACCACCGGGTACGACAACACAGCCACCGGCAACAACGCGCTACAGAAAAATACAGTCGGGTACGCTAACACAGCCAGCGGTGCGGGCGCGCTGGCGGACAACACCACCGGGAACTACAACACGGCCGACGGGGAGCAGGCGCTGCAGTTCAACACCACCGGGAACTACAACACGGCCACCGGCGGAACGGCGCTCCAGCTCAATACCACCGGGTACGGAAACACGGCCGACGGTGAGTCCGCGCTGAATTCCAACACCACCGGGAGCAGCAACACCGCCATGGGCCAAAACGCGTTGCAATACAACTCCACCACAAGCAACAACACGGCCGTCGGCTTCTGGACGCTGCGAGGAAATGCGATTGGGAGCGATAACACGGCCATCGGCGCGTACGCGCTGCAGCTCAGCAACGGAAACTACAACATGGCCGGCGGCTACTACGCGCTGAATGCCAACACAGGCGGGACCTACAACGTGGGCATCGGCTACGGCGCGCTGCAAAACAACACCACCGCGGATAACAACATCGCCATTGGGCCCAATGCGGCCTACAACGTCTCGGGCGTCAACGGCAACAACATTCACATCGGCAGCCAGGGGTCGAGCGGCGACAGCGGCGTCATCAAAATCGGAAACACCCAGACCAGCACTTACATCGCGGGCATTTCCGGGACCGTCGTTGCCACCGGGTCAGCGGTGTTTGTCAACAGCAGCGGGCAGTTAGGCGTCACGCTCTCCTCCCGCCGCTTCAAGGAGCAGATCGCCGATATGGGCGACAGCAGCAGCAACCTGCTCAAACTGCGTCCGGTCACCTTCTTCTATAAACCTGAGTACGACGATGGCTCACACCTGCTGCAATACGGCCTGATTGCTGAAGAAGTCGCCAAGGTCTATCCCGAAATGGTGGTGTACGGCGACGACGGTCAGATCATGACGGTGAAGTATCAGATGCTCGCCCCATGCTGCTGAACGAAGTGCAGAAACAAAACGCACAACTGCAGAGTCAGGCCGAAGACCATCGGCTCCAGCAGGAGGAGAACCGGAATCTGGAGCAACAGAATCGCAAGCTGGAGGATCGCCTTGCTGCGCTGGAGGCTCTGTTATCCGGCCGGACCTCGACTGCCGTGGCACCAGCGGGCAAGGAAACGCCGTGACTCGAGGACCAATTTGCCGTGTGATCGAGTAGACTAGGCTAGGTTGGGAGGGACGTAGTGCCGCACCATCGAACCAGCAGTCACAGCCGGCGTCAGATGCTCACCTGGCTGGGCGCGGGCGCAGCCGGCTTGTTGGCTGCCGACTCCGCCGACGCCGCTCCTCTGCCCCTGGACACCACCGGACTCGAGCACATCGGCTTCACCGTTCCCGATCCCGAGGCCACAGCCAAGTTCTATGGCCGCATCTTCGACCCCCAGCTTTTTCAGGAAAAGGATCCGCCGCCGCGCTTCTACGTGCGCTTCGGCATCTCCTATGCAGCTTTCGGCGGATCGGCCGGCGTCACGCCCAAGATCGACCATTTCTGCGCGCTGGTCAAGGATTACAAGCCGCAGGAAATGCGGAAAGCGGTGGAAGAAGCGGGCATCGCCATGGGCGCAGGCCCCTTGGGAATGCCCACCGACGCGGACGGCCTGCGGCTCCAACTTTTAGGCGTGCCGGGAGGGCTGGCCAAGACCATCATTCCGGCCTATCGTGTAACTCAGGAGGATGCGGCGGTGCAGCCGGTCGGCTTGGACCACATCATGCTCCACGTATCCGACCTGGAGCGATCGGTCGAGCATTATCGAAAGTTTTTCGGCATGGAGACGTCCCGCACCAGGAACCCCGCGCGGGTCTGGTTTGGCGTAGCCAAGACCAGGCTGGGATTGGAACAAGCGGCGGCCGGAGAAGCGCCCAGCGTCCATCATATTTGTGTGCGCGTGGCGCGGGTTATTCCGGATAGACTGAAGGCTGTGGGTGTCGAGATCCTGCCCGCCAACGACGAAAAGCTGCTGCGCTTCCGCGACCCCAACGGCCTCTTGATGGAATTGAAAGGGGATTCCTGATATGCGAAATCGCCTCCTCGCACTCGCGACACTAAGTGCCGTAGCGTTTGCCGCCGACCCCAGCGCCAGCGTCGCGGAAGCCGTCATGCATCAGGACCAGGCGGCCTTGCGTTCGCTGATCGACAGCAAAGCGGATGTCAACGCACCCTTGGTGGACGGGTCGACCGCGCTCCACTGGGCCGTTGAAAACGACGATGCCGATGCGGTGGAGACGCTGCTCCATTCCGGCGCGATCGCGGACGCCAGAGGACCGCTATGGCCTGACGCCGC
>CAVXWB010000064.1:0-4177 GCA_963765185.1 Bryobacterales bacterium | reverse complement strand
AGAAGGTCTTCGAGGCGGAGCTTCGAGTCTGCCACCTCGCGGCGCAGCTCGCCTTCGGAAAGGCCCGGAAGCCGGGGATGGGTCAAACTGTGCGAGCCGAACTCGACGCCCTGTCGCTGCATCTCCCGAATCTGCTCCAGCGTGAGCAGGTTCCGCGCGGGCATTCCCATTTGCCGGTCCCAGAGGTTCGTTTTACCGATGCAGTCGACGACCACAAAGACGACCGGCGTGTACCGATGCTGGATGACGAGCGGCAGCAGCTCCCGGTAGAGGTCGTCGTATGCATCGTCGAAGGTGAGCAGAACGCGTCTCGCGGGAGCCGCGCCCGCCAGCCATTCCGCTGTCGTGAGGGTGTTGTAGCCGGAGGCCCGGAACCACCGCATCAGGCGCCGAAAGCGCCGCGGAGCGATGGTATATTCGGCTTCCTGCCGCAGAGCGGTTCGCTGAAGCTCTGAAACATCAAGGCGCGCTTCGGCTCGCGGCCGCCGCCTTCGGCTGCATCGTCGCGCCAGCGTCGCTCTTCCCGCTGCTCCAGTCGCCGGTCAAAGAGAAATACGCCGCGGAGTGGCGCGCCTCTCACACCGGCGCTCCGCCGTCGCTCGACGACAGCCGCGCCGATCTGGAGAAGCTGCTGACGGACCAGCGCGCCTCTCAGGCGCTGGATCAATGGCTCGAAACCGCAAGGCAGAAGCGGCGCGTCGAATATAGAGAGGCGGCGTTTCAATGAGACGAGGCTGCGTTTAAATGAGACGAGGCGGAGTTTCGATGAGACGATTCGGCCGGATCTTACTGCATATTCTGATTCGGGGCGGAGCCGCGCTGGCGGTGCTGACGGTCATCGCCGCGCTGGCCGGTCTGGTGGTGGTGCAGAGCGGTTGGTTCCACGAATATGTGCGCCGGCAAATCGTCGAGAACATTGAGCGCGCCACCGGCGGGCGCGTGGAGCTGGGCCGCTTCTCCTTTCGCGGTCCCACCCTGACCGCAAGCGTTTCGCAACTGGTCCTGCACGGCAGGGAAGCTCCCGGCGATCCGCCGCTGCTGCGCATCGAGTCCGCGACGCTGAGCCTGCGGATACTTTCCTTTGCCGAGCATAGAATCGATCTGGCGTCGATCCAGGTCAACAAGCCGCAGGTGCGCATCGTGATCTACCCGGACGGCTCCAACAATTTTCCGGGACCCCAACACAACTGGCCGGAGCAGTTGCTGGACCTGGCCGTGGGACATTACCAGGTCACCGATGGCACGGTGGAGTTGGACGAGCGGAGCATTCCCCTGAATTTGCGCGGGGAGGGCCTGGCGCTCAAGCTCAACTACGACCCGCTCACTCCCTCATACCAGGCCGAGCTCAATTCGCGGCGGGTGCGCGCGCTGATCGCGGGCCTGGCTCCGATCGAGCTGGGTTTGTCCTCGCGGCTCACGCTGGAGAAAACCCGGCTGGTGATCTCGGCGCTGCGGCTCACCACTCAGGCGTCGCATGCGGATTTGCAGGGCGTGCTCGAAAACATCCTGGCTCCGCATGGGACTTTCAACGTGCAGGCCGCCGCCAGCCTGCGCGACCTGGTGGCCATGTTTCCGATCCCCTTGGCTCCCACCGGAACCGCGGACTTTACCGGCGTGCTGCGCATAAACTTCACTCGACCCGTCGACTTCGGAATCACCGGCCGCGTCAGCGCCCGCGGCGCGGGCTATTCGAACGGACGCCTGCATATCGAGGATGCGGGCGTGCGCGGCCAAGTCACCATCGGGCCATATCAGTTCGACGCCAAGAACGTCGAGGCCGACGCGCTGGGGGCGCACTTCAAGGGCATGCTTTCGCTCGAGCAGTGGCAGCAGCTTCACGTGGAAGGCAGCCTGGATGGGTTGACCGTGGCCCAAGCCGCGAACCTGGTGACGCCGCGCACCCTGCCGTGGAACGGAACGCTGGCGGGCGACTTCATGCTCGATTCCACGTTGAACGCTGCGGGCTTGAACGCGGCGGGGGCCACGCAGGCTCACGCCAATCTCGCCATCTCCCCGGCGGCGGAGGGCACGCCCATCGAAGGGCGTTTCGACGCCTCCTATGAACAGGGCGCGGGTGACCAAGCCGCGGAGATATCGCTGGGACCCTCCTACGTCGCCACGCCGGGCAGCCGGCTGGACGTGATGGGAAGCTTGGGCCGGAGGCTGGATATCAAGCTTCATTCCACGAATCTTGACGATGTGTCCGCGGTGCTGCCCCTGTTCGACGAAACCGTGCAGGAATTGCCCGTCAAGCTGAATGGCGGATCGGTGTCGGCGGATGGAACCGTGACCGGGCCGCTGGACAATCCGCGCTTCCGCGGTCAGGTGGAAATCGTGAAGGGCAGCGTCGAAGGCCACGCCTTCGACCATTTCACTGCCGGCGCGGACCTGGCTGAAAGCCAGATTGTGGCCTCCGGCTTCGTGCTTTCCCGTGGCGCCACGGAAGCCTCCGGCAGCGCGACATTTACCCCGCAGCAAGGCAGCTTCACGGACGCCTCTGTCGCGGCACAATTCAACCTGCGCAACGCGAATTTGGAGGAATTACTCAAGGAAGCCGGGAGCCCTGTCGCGGCCAAGGGAAACGCCACCGCCGGCGTGCGTGTTTCCG
Source organism: Bryobacterales bacterium (assembly GCA_963765185.1). Classification (GTDB taxonomy): domain Bacteria; phylum Acidobacteriota; class Terriglobia; order Bryobacterales; family Bryobacteraceae; genus Palsa-187. The sequence goes on along the minus strand of CAVXWB010000064.1, from coordinate 1,569 downwards.
GATTCCTGGGCGAGCCTCAGTTCGATGTCACGCTGGACGTCGCCAAGCCGGAGGCCTTCGGCGAGGCCATGGATCGCGTCCGGGCCACGCTGAAGGCCGACGCCAAGTCTCTCGAAGTTTCAAACGGCCAGGCGGAAGACGGACTCGCGCGGCTGACTTTCTCCGGCGCCTACCGGCTGGCCGGCTCGGATTGGAGCAGCGGAAGCCTCCAGGTTCAAATGACCGCGCGTAATCTTGAGGCCACACGCCTGCATGCGTTCGCCAATCTGGATAGCGGCGTCGATGCGCGCGTCACCACCGATGTCCGCATGCAAGGCGGCTTGGCCAAGGGCGCTTTCTCTCTCAGTTCCATCGCCGGAACGCTGACGGCGCAGTCGGTCAGCATCCACGGCCAGCCCGCGGGAGAGTTCACCGTCACCGCGGCGACCGAGGGCCAGGAAGTCTCGGCCGAGGCCAGCGGCAAAATGGATACGGCCACTTTCGACGGAAAGGGCTCGTGGCGTCTGGACGGCGATCAACCCGGCTCCGCCGCCATCCGCATTTCACGCATGAGCATCGACGAGGTGCACCGCCTGGCCATGCTCGGCGGCGTGGCGCCGCATCAGGCCGCGCCGGACCTGCCTTTGGAGGGATTCGTCGACGGAGTCCACGCGACGGTGTCGCTGGCGCTGAGCCATCCGCGCGATTTCCAGGCATTCGTCACGCTCGACACCGTGCAATTCAATCCTAAGGCCGGGCAAGCCTTGGGGCTGGGCGTGCAACCGCAGGACATCGTGCTCAAGAACACGGAGCCGGTGGTATTCTCGATGACCGCCAAGGAGGCCAAAATTCAGTCGGCGCGCTTGACCGGACGTGACACCAACATTGAGATGACCGGGACGGTCCCCTTCGCGGCTCCGGTCTCGGGCGGGGGCGGCGCCGATCTGGCTGTGCGCGGGACGGTGAGTCTGGCCGCGCTCCAGTTGCTCAACCCCGATCTGCTGGCGAAAGGCAACGCCACGGTGGAGGCCACCTTGCGAGGCTCCCTGGCCAATCCGACGCTCAACGGCCGCATGGATCTGAAGGGCGCTTCGCTATACATGAAGGATGTGATCACCGGCATCGATAACGCCAACGGCACGGTGCTATTCAATCGCAATCGCGCGACCATCGACAAAATGACCGCGGAAGTGGGCAGCGGGGCGATCTCCCTGGGCGGGTTCGTCGAGTTCGGCTCGCCTCTGATCTACCGTTTGCAGGCCAAGGGTCAGCAGGTGCGCCTGCGTTTGTTTGATCTCAGCACAACCTTTAACGCCAACCTGGAGCTGACCGGCACCTCCGAAGCCAGCACACTGTCCGGGACCATGACGCTGAATCGCGCCGCATTCAATCCGCGCAGCGATCTGGGGCAACTGCTGGCGTCCGCCGCCAACCCTGTTCAAGAGGGTTCCCCCAACGACTATTTGCGCGGCATGCAATTCGATGTGCGCATCGTCAGCGCCGCCAGCTTCGAGCTGCGCACCTCCCTGACGCAGGACGTGCAAGGGGCTGTGGATCTGCAAGTGCGCGGCCCGGTGGTGCGGCCGATTT
>CAVXWB010000063.1:0-7667 GCA_963765185.1 Bryobacterales bacterium | reverse complement strand
TGTTGGCGCGTCGTTGCGTATTGCTAATTCCATCCCGAGCGGCTGCTGTCCGTCCTGCCGCACGAACTCGACTTCACTCCCTTACGGCTGCTATGGCGCGAGTGGAAGGAAAAAGCGCAGCTCGACCTCTGCGGACATCCCACTGACGCCCTACGGGCCGCGTTGGCTCGACAGCCTGGCAGCCACGCTCTTCCGCCTGCGAGGCGATTGCGTCCCCGATGCTCGTTTGCTGACCTATCCGGTTGCATGGCTCGCGACGGAGCACTCCTCCGCGCTGGATGGAAGCGCAGGCAACATTCAACGGCTCTCGTCGGAACTGGACGAACTCGGCATGGTCGGCCATCGTCGGATGTCGTTTTATATGCCGCTGCGTCTGCGCGAACAGGAGCGCGACGGCTACTCCGGCTTCGAAAGCCCGCTACTACAGCCTGTTTCCGGCTACGACCGCGACATGGCGCCGGCGGCAAGCCTGCAGCAGTTGCTGCTCGCGCTGTCATATCGGCTGGCCATGCAAGGTGAAAGGGGCGCGCCAGCCTATCGAATCCGCTTTGGCCGGGCGAATCAACGTGCTGAACATATTGGCAGCCGCAGGCGCGGCTTTGAGCTATGGAATTTCGCTGGCGACCGTCGCGCGAGGCGTGGCGGCGTGCCGCGCCGTGCCCGGCCGTTTTGAGCGCGTCGAAGCCGGCCAGCCTTTTCTCGTCGTTGTCGACTACGCCCACACCGACGACGCGCTACGCAACCTCATCCATATCGCCCGCGAGCTGGCGTCGTCCAAACCGGATGGGCGCGTGATCACGCTGTTCGGCTGCGGCGGCGACCGCGACCGTTCCAAGCGTCCGTTGATGGGCATGGCCGCCGCCGAGCTCAGCGATTACGTGGTGCTGACTTCCGACAATCCGCGATCCGAGGATCCCCTGGCCATCATCAACGATGCCCTGGTGGGCCTGCGGCGCTTCGATACGCCGCACACCCTGGAGCCGGATCGCGCGCGAGCCATCCGCATCGCTCTGCAACAGGCGGCCGCCGGCGACGTGGTTCTGCTGGCCGGCAAGGGCCACGAAACTTATCAGATATTCAAGGACCGCAGCATTCATTTCGACGATCGGGAAACGGCGCGGGAGGCTCTGAGATCCTTTGGGTATACGGGGTAACAGAAGCCTGGATGAAACTGCCGGTGCGCCAGGTGGCGGAATGGTTGGGCCTTGCGGATGCAACCGCCGCGGGGTCCTTGATCACAGGATGGAGTGTCGATTCGCGCTCGCTCAAAGCGGGCGATTTATTTTTCGCGTTAAGGGGGCCAAATCACGATGGGCATGCGTACGTCCGGGACGCTTTACAAGCCGGCGCGGCGGCGGTGGTCGTGGATCGGGAGATTCCTGGAAGCCCGCAAGCGGAAGGCCGAGTTCTGCGGGTGGAGGACTCGCTTCAAGCACTCCAGCAACTGGCCGCGCGAGCGCGCCAACTCTGGGGTGGGCGCCTGGTGGCGGTAACCGGCAGCGCCGGAAAGACCACAACCAAGGACATCATCGCGAAAATGCTGGCGGTGCAATACAGGACGGCGAAGAATGAGGGCAACCTCAACAACCACGTGGGCATGCCTTTGTCGCTGCTGCGCCTGGACCAGACCGCCCAGGTCGCGGTGATGGAGATGGGCATGAATCACGCCGGCGAGATCCGTCATCTGGCCGAAATCGCCAACCCCGATACGGGGGTGGTAACCAATGTGGGTCCGGCGCATATCGAAAACTTCGAGTCGATCGACGCCATCGCGGCGGCCAAGCGCGAGCTGATCGAGTCGCTGTCTTCGAGCGCCACGGCCGTGCTCAACGCCGACGATGAGCGTGTGGCGAAATTCCGCGACGCCCACTCGGGACCCTCCGTGATGTACGGCCTGTCGCCGGAGGCCGCCGTTCGCAATGTGGACGTTCGGGCTGAGGATGTCCGCCTGTTGCCCGAGGGCGTGGAGTTTCGCGTGAACGGGGTCGCCTTCGCCAGTTCCCTTCCCGGACGACATGCCGTCTCCAATCTTCTGGCCGGCATCGCCGTGGCCCAGGTGTACGAGATCGCGCCGGAGCGGTTGACCGCGACAGTCCGCGGCTTCGTTCCCGGCAAGATGCGCGGCGAACGCTTTCATCACCACGGTATTTTGATCTATAACGATTGCTACAACTCCAACCCGGACGCCGTGCGCGCCATGCTGGATGTCCTCCGCGAGGCTCCGGCGCGAAAGCGCATCGCGGTTCTGGGGGAGATGCTCGAACTCGGCCGCTGGGCCGAGCCGCTTCATCGCGACGTGGGAAGTTACGCCGCCGAGAGCGGTTTAAATGTGCTCGTTGGAATACGCGGCGCGGCTTGTTACATGTTGGATGCGGCCACGCGTTCCGGCCTTCGGGCCGACGCCGCGTTTTTTTTCGAGGACCCCAGAGAAGCCGGACGCCTGGTGCGCTCGCTCGCCTTGCCCGGCGACGCGGTTCTGTTCAAAGGCTCCCGCGGCGTTCACGTGGAACTGGCGCTGGAGGAATTTCTGGCGCCAAATCCAACGGAAGACGCGCAAGATCGCACTCCTTCGCCGGGAGGCAGCCGCTGACCCATGTTGTATTGGCTGGGGTACGAAAAGCTGTACCATCTCTACACGCCGTTCCGCGTGTTTCAATACACGACCTTCCGCACCGGCATGGCTTTTTTTTCCGCGATGCTGCTGTCCATTCTGATGGGGCCGTGGCTCATCGCCCGTTTGCGGGAATTCCAGATCGGCCAGCACATTCGCGAGGATGGTCCCAAGTCGCACCAGAAGAAGGCGGGGACGCCGACCATGGGAGGCTTGCTCATCGGCGCGTCGATCCTGCTGCCGGTGCTGCTGTGGGCCAATCTCAGGACGCCGGCTGTGTGGGTGGCGCTCACCGGCATGCTGAGCTTTGGGTCGGTCGGCTTCCTGGACGACTATATGAAGGTGAGCCGGAAACGCAACCTGGGTTTAACCGCGCGTCAGAAGCTGGCGCTGGAACTGATGGCTTCGCTCCTGGTGGGCGTGCTGCTTCTGGCGATGAATGCGAAAGGCTTGTATTCCACCAGCATGAATGTGCCCTTCCGCAAGAATCTCCATCCCGACCTGCTGATCCACGCCTGGCTCCGCAATGCCCATGACCTATCCCCTGGCGTTTGTTCCCTTTTTCGGCTTCCTGATTCCTGGTGCTGGTGGGCTGCGCCAATGCGGTGAACCTCACCGACGGTCTGGACGGCCTGGCGATCGGCCTGATGGCCATCGCCTCGGCGGCCATGACCGGCCTGTCGTATCTTTCCGGGCAACGCCGACTTCGCGCGCTATCTGGATCTTTCGCGCACGCCGGGCGCCTCGGAGCTGACCATCTTCTGCGGGGCGATGTTCGGCGCTTCGCTGGGATTCCTGTGGTACAACGCGCATCCGGCGGAGGTGTTCATGGGCGACGTGGGCGCGCTGGGCCTGGGCGGGGGTCTGGGCACGGTCGCGGTGCTGCTGAAGCAGGAAATCCTGCTGCTGTTTATCGGCGGCGTGTTCGTGATCGAGCTGCTCTCGGTGGTGCTGCAGGTGGCCAGTTTCAAGATCCGCGGGAAACGCATCTTCAAGATGGCCCCGCTGCATCATCATTTCGAACAGCTGGGCTGGGACGAATCGAAAGTGATCGCGCGTTTCTGGATCGCCGGACTGGTGCTGGCGCTGTTCGCGCTGACCACGCTGAAACTCAGATGAAGCTGGAGGGCGCGCGAGTGGTTGTGGTGGGCATGGCCCGCAGCGGAGTGGCTGCGGTGGAATTATTGATCGAGAAAGGAGCGCGGGTGACTGCGGTAGATGCAGGTCCGGTGAACGACGAAAGATTGGAGCGGCTGGGGCATCTTGGTGCAGCCGCAGACCGAAGCCTCGTTCGCCGGCGGCCGATCTGATCGTGCTCTCACCGGGTGTGCCCGCGGATACGTCCGTGGTTGAACGGCCCGCCGCCGCGGCGTTCCCGTGATCGGCGATGTCGAGCTGGCAAGCTGGTTCCTCCAGGGCGAGACCATCGGCATCACCGGCTCCAACGGCAAAACCACCACCACGGCGATGACCGGGCATATTCTCAAATCCAGCGGAATTGCCGCGCAAATCGGCGGCAACATCGGCACGCCTCCGTGCTCGCTGGTGGCAACCTCGCGGCCGGGGCAATGGAACGTGCTGGAGCTTTCCAGCTTCCAACTGGAAACCATCGATACTTTCCGCGTCAACATCGGCGTGGTCTTGAACGTCACGCCGGATCATCTGGACCGGCATTACACGCTGGAGCGTTACGCCGCGGCGAAAGCTCGTCTCTTCGAAAATCAGCGCGCCGGCGATTTCGCGGTGCTCAACGCCGACGATCCCATTACGCGCGGCCTTGTCGGGGAACGCGGCATCAATTATTGGTTCAGCTTCGACCCACGCAGTTTCGCCCGGAGCTTATGTGAGCGGGGACTGCATTCTGCTCGGCGGCGAGCCGCTCATGGAAGCGCGCGAAGTTCCATTGCGCGGCGTGCATAATCTGGAGAACACGATGGCCGCGGCCATTGCCGCGCATCTCGTGGCGCGGGCCACGCACGCGCAATTCGCGAAGCGGTGATGACCTTTCCGGGCGTCGAGCATCGTCTGGAATTCGTGCGCGAATTGGACGGCGTGGCCTGGTACAACGACTCCAAGGCCACCAACGTGGACGCGACGCTCAAAGCATCGGCTGCGTTCCCGGGCGGACTGTGGGTCATCCTCGGCGGCAAGGATAAAGGCGGCGACTATACTCCGCTGGCCGCGCCTCTAAAGGAAAAGGCGCGCGCAGCGTTATTGATCGGCGCGGCGGCGGAAAAGATCGCGAGCCAGTTGCACGGCTCGGCGCCGCTGATCCTCTGCGGCACTCTCGAAGCCGCGGTCCGCGAGGCGCATGCGCGCGCCACTTCCGGCGATACCGTGCTGCTGGCGCCGGCTTGCGCCAGCTTCGATCAGTTCCAGAATTTCGAGCACCGCGGGCGCGAATTCAAGCGCTTGGTTTTGGAGTTGGAGGAATAAACCCATGGCCAAGCTGAAGACCGATTGGATTTTATTTCTGACCATCCTGGCCATGACCGGCTTCGGCATCGTCATGGTGTACAGCGCTTCGAGCGCGGCCGCCAAGCCCTTCTACAACGTCGAGCCCTACTACTTCGTGGCGCATCAGATCGGTCTTCGCGCTGGTCTCCTTCTTCGTGCTGATGTATTTCAAGCGGCTGGATTACCGCGCGCATGAACACCTCGGCGTGGGCGTTCTCGGGTCTGGGCATCGTGCTGGCGCTGCTGATCGTGGTGTATTTCGCCGACCCCAAAGCGCACCGCTGGTTCCGCATTCCGGGCGTGGGCTCGCTGCAGCCGTCCGAGTTCGCCAAGCCCGCGCTGATTCTGTTTCTGGCGTATTTCATTTCGCGCCGCGCGCAGTCCATCAATCACCGCAAGACGCTGCAGCAGGCCTTCGTCGCCGTGGCCATGCTGGCCATGCTGGTGGTGGTGGCGGATCTGGGCACCGCCATGGTGCCGGTGCTGACCGCCGTGATCGTCTTCTGGGTCGCCGGCCTGGAGTGGAAGTACATGCGCCGCGTGGCGCTGCTCGGGCCTGCTGCTGTGCGTGGTCGCCGTGGTTGTCGCCAGGGGCTACCGGCTGGGGCGCGTGATCGCCTATGTCGATCCGGACTACTCCGCGATCGAGCTGGTCGACACGCATCACTGGGTCCGCGAGCTACGTGTCCAGCTCCACCTCCATTCGCGACGCCAGCTACCAGCCCGCGCCATCCAAGATCGCGGTGGGCACCGGCGGGATCTTCGGCGTCGGCCTGATGCACAGCCGGCAGAAGCTGATGTTCCTGCCGGAGGCGCATACCGATTTCATCTACGCGACGGTCGGCGAGGAGCTGGGGCTGTGGGGTTGCTCGGCCGTGCTGATGGGCTTCGTGGTGATCTTGTGGCGCGGGGCGCGGCTGTTTCTGCTGGCCCGCGACGATTTCGGCAAATACCTGGCGCTGGGCGTGACGGTGCGATTCTGCTGCAGGCGCTGATGAATATCACCGTGGTGCTGGATATGGCGCCCACCAAGGGATTCCCTCTGCCGATGATCAGTTACGGCGGAAGCTCGCTGCTGAGCACGCTGGCGTTCGTTGGGAATGCTGTTGAGTGTGAGCGAACATGAAGGGACTGAGCGTGTGGATCACTCCGGCGACATTCGTCATGGCCGGTGGCGGCAGCGGGGGGCACGTGATCCCGGCCTGGCCGTGGCGCGGGAGCTGCGGGCGCGCGGGCACACGGTGCACTTCATCGGGACGCGCCGCGGAATGGAAGCCAAGCTGGTGCCGGCGGAGGACTTTCCCATCGAGTGGATCGAGATCGGCGGATTGAAGCGCGTCGGCCTGCGCAAGACTGCTCTCGACGCTGGCGCACTTCCCTGGAGCGTGTGGCAGGCCTCGCGCATGCTTCGCCGCGCTGCGCCCGCGGCGGTGTTTTCCACCGGCGGCTATGTGGCGGGACCGGTCCTGATGGCGGCGCTCCGCATCCGCATTCCGGTAGTGGTGATGGAGCCCAACGCGGTGCCCGGGCTTCACCCATCGCCGGCTGGCCAGCTTCGTGGCGCGCGCGCTGGTGATTTTCCCGGAAACCGCGAGTTCGTTTCCGCCGGGACGCGCGGAGGTCACCGGCCTGCCGGTGCGCGAGGAATTCTTCGCCGTCCCTCCGCAGTCCGCGGCCCGCGGGAAAGCCGTTCACCGTTCTGATCACCGGAGGCAGCCAGGGATCGCGGACGTTGAATCGCGCCGCGGAGGAGAGTTGGCCGCTGTGGCCGCAAGCTCCGGTGCGGCTGATCCATCAGACCGGCAGACGGGGGCGTTCGAGGAGCTCGCCGCGCGTTTTCGGGAGTCCGGCGTCTCCCGGCGAAATCCACGCCTTTCTGGACGACTGCCGGCGGCATTCGCGCAGCCCGCTGGTGGTCAGCCGCGCCGGATGGGCGCGGTCGAGCGAGATCGCCGCGGCGGGCGTCCGTCGATTCTGGTGCCTCTGCCGACCGCCAGCGATCAGCATCAGCTGCGCAACGCCGAAGCGCTCGAACCGCGCCGGCGCGGCGCTGCTGGTTCCGGATTGGGAGTTGACCGGCGCGCGCCTGGCGCAAGAGATTACTGCGGCTGGCCTCCCAACCGGCGCGGCTGGAGGCGATGGCGCGCGCCGCCCGCACCTTCGCGCGTCCGGGAGCCGCCCGACGCGTGGCGGAGATTCTGGAGTCCCTCGCCGGAGGGCGCGCCGGATGATGGCATTGACAGGGACGCGAAAGCCGAAACAATAAGTTAATAAAATGTTCTTTAAGCCGCAACCCGTCCACTTCGTCGGCATCGGCGGCATCGGCATGAGCGGTCTCGCCGAAATCCTGCTGGGGATGGGCTATCGCGTCAGCGGCTCGGACCTGCGTTCTTCCTCCGTCACCAGCGGTCTCACCGAGCGCGGCGCAACCGTGTACCAGGGACACAGCGCCGCCAACCTGGGCGACGCGCGCGCCGTGGTGGTGAGCTCCGCCGTGGCGCCGGACAATCCCGAAATCGCGGAGGCGCGCCGTCTGGGCATTCCGGTCATTCCGCGGCAAGAGCCGCTACGCAACTGAAACGAAGTGCGTCAACATAAC
>CAVXWB010000062.1:0-4789 GCA_963765185.1 Bryobacterales bacterium | reverse complement strand
ATATGAGTATCCAAACCGGCGATCGCGCGCCGGAGATCCGCGCCGGAGCGTTTCAGCTCTCCAAGCTCCGCGGCAAGACCGTGGTGATCTTCTTCTTCCCCAAGGCCGACACGCCGGGCTGCACCAAGGAATCCTGCGAATTCCGCGATTTCTCGAAGAAATTCGCGAAGCTGAGCGCCGAAATCGTGGGTGTCTCGCCGGACCAGAGCGAGGCGCAGGAGCGCTTTGCCTCCAAGTACGGATTGCCGTTCACGCTGCTTCCCGACCCCGATCACGCCATTGCCGAAGCCTATGGAGTGTGGAAGGAAAAAAAGAATTACGGGCGCACGTACATGGGGATTGAGCGCACCACCGTGGTGGTGGACCCGCAGGGCAAGATCGCCAGAATCTTTCCCAAGGTGAGGGTGGACGGCCACGTCGAAAAGGTTCTGGAGTCGCTGGCCGATGGTTAGTCTGGCCGGGACCAGGAATCCGAGCTACGATAAAGGCATGGCTCAGAACAATACTGGTAGCTTGGTTTGGTTTATCGCGGGCGCGGCAATTGGCGCCTCGATCACTCTGTTGTACGCTCCCCAATCCGGCAAGGATACTCGCCGGCTTCTTACCAAAAAGGCGCGGCGGGGAGGCGAAGCCATCGCCGATGTGGGACGCGATGCCATGGACAAGAGCCGCGACCTTTTTGAGAAGGGCCGGCGCGTGGCGGATGAAGCCGCGGAGTTGTTCGAGCGCGGACGCCGTCTGGTTGAAGGATAATCCCAGGTCAGCGGCGTCAAGGCGAGCCTTGGTCTCGACCGCGGCCACTAGCGGTATAAGTGTGTCCTAAAGGCTTAGTCGGATTCGTTTTCGGTTGACAGCGGAGCGAATCGGACGTACATTGAGTTTTGATCTCGGCTGCGCCGGCAGCACGACTCTGACACGTAGCCAGAACGCCCCGTCCGCTAAAAGCCGGTTTCCGATGTTCCCCCGTCAGGTATCTCACCCTAGCTGTTGACCTCGCTCCCCGTTTTGAGCACGCGCGCAGCGATTTGCCAAACGAAGGAGAACAACGTGACGCTCAATCCACATCAACAGGAAGATCTCCTGAAGCGAGGTTTTTCGCGCCGGCACTTTGGAAAATTGGCGAGCTTTCTCGCCGCCGGCTCGACACTGCCGTTTTATAACGAGGCCGCGCTGGCCCAGCTCTCGCAGGTTCGCGGAGCGCCTCCGGACGCGGTCATGATCAACGCCAACGAGAATCCGCTGGGTCCCTGCGCGGAAGCCGCCGAAGCCATGCATAACATGATCGCCAAAGGGGGCCGTTACTTCTACGGCGAGGCCGACGATTTCAGTGCGACTCTGGCGGAGCAGGAAGGGCTGAAGGCGAATTACGTGCAGGCGTTCGCGGGATCGAGCGCGCCGCTGCACCAGTCCGTGCTGGCGTTCACCTCGCCGGCGAAGCCGTATGTGATGGCCGACCCTGGTTATGAATCCGGCGCGAACGCAGCGCGTGTAGTCGGCGCGAAGGTGATCAAGGTTCCGCTGACCAAAACCTACGCGCACGACGTCAAGGCCATGGCCGCGGCCGATCCCAACGCAGGCTTGATCTATCTCTGCAATCCCAACAATCCTTCCGGGACGCTGACGCCGGCCGAAGACATCGCGTGGCTGGTGAAGAACAAGCCGGCCGGCTGCATCCTGATGATCGACGAGGCCTACACGCACATCGCCGGCGCGCCGTTCAGCACCGAATTCGTGGCCAGGGACGAGGACGTGATCATCCTGCGCACCTTCTCGAAGATATACGGCATGGCCGGTTTGCGCGCGGGCGCGGCGCTGGCCAAGCCGGAGATCCTGGCCAGGATTACGCAGTGGAGCTCCGGCGCGCTGCCGGTCACGGGCATGGTCGGCGCCATTGTCAGCCTGAAGGTGAAGAACCTGGTGCCGGAGCGGCGCAAGATCATCGGGGACGTTCGCAACGACGTGTTTGCGTTCATGGACAAGAACAACTTCAAGTACGTACCCTCGGTATCGAACAAGTTCATGGCGGAGACGGGCCGTCCCTATGACGACGTCATCATGGCGCTGCGGAAGGAGAAAGTGTACATCGGGCGGGGTTGGCCGGTGTGGCCGACGCACGTTCGCGTGTCCATCGGGACCCAGGAGGAGATGAACAAGTTCAAGGCTGCGTACCTGAAGGTGATGCAGGCGTAGAAGCTGTTTTTCGGCGTTCCTGACGACCGCGCGCCGGGTCGATGAATCAGTCTGAGGGTAGCCGAATGGGAACTGCGCTAAAAAGATTTCACCGGGGCGCATTCACTGCTTCGCCGTCTTCGAGCGTGTAAATGTCCTGGCTGGAGTCCCATAATTCGTCCGACCACTCAGTCTCCCACGCCTTGCGCCCAAGCCATGCCTGCATCATCCTCGTGCGGCACCTGGGCCCGCAGCCGATCGTGCTCATCGATAGCGCCAACCACTTCGATCGATTTCATGCGGGCGGTGTCCATCCGCAAATCCTTAGCCAAGCACCTGGATCGTAGCAAATCCGCGCCGGCGTGCGCGCTTACAGCGCCGCCCCGATCACCGCTGCGGATGAGGATTCGGATGGCGCCGGCGCAAATTTACTCGCCGGTACCCGAATGCCAACAGCGCGAGCCCGATCGCGCCGGTTAGGCCGGTACCCGGTTCCGGAGCGTCGGCCAGGAGGATTATAGTTCCCGGCGCGCCGGCATTTCCGCTCGGCTCCACCAGCGCCAGGCTGGACAACGGCTCGTAGATACTTGCTGTTCCCTCCCAACCCTCGTTGTAGCCGGAGGGGCCAGCATACGCGTAGGCGCTTCCCGTGAACGAGAACGGGACGCCATATGTCGCCAGATAGACATAGCTGCCGCCCAGAAGCACGGTCGGCTCAACACCACAATATTCGGGGCCGACGTCGCTGGACACCTCCGTGCAAGAGTAGGATAATCCGTCGGGCACCACGAGTACCTGCCCGACGCCGCCGGTGACCTCGATCATGTAGCTGAAACTGGCGGAGGCGATGGCAAGCCAATCCGGGGAGTCGGGATCTATGACGCTTCCGACTGAATAGGCGTAGAGCGACAGCACACCCGGCTCAGTCACTGTGGCGTCGGCCGCTGCGTAGCCCGTCGACCCCTCCTGGCTCCCCTCCGTGCAGGAGCTCTCGGTGGGACCGGTCTGCGTGCAGGCGGTGATGCTTCCCGCCACCCCGTACAAGGTGACGGAGGCGGAGGTCGTCGAGCTTGCGTGGGCAGCGCCGGCGGCCAGGACAAGCGCCATCAGAAGGTTCGAAATTCGCGGCATTTGTCCCTCTGCGGGGAGCATAGCACGCCACGCAATACTGGGATCGGCTCTACAACGCCGCGTCGCCCCGATCGTCGTTGCGGATGCGAATGGCGTCGGCGACTTCATAGACGAAGATCTTGCCGTCGCCGATCTTGCCGGAGCGTGCGGCCGTGGCCAGGGTGCGGACCACTTCTTCCTGCCGCGCGTCCGCGACGACCATCTCGATTTTAACTTTAGGCAGCAGGTCCACTTGATATTCCATACCACGGTAGACCTCCTTGTGGCCCTTCTGGCGCCCGTGCCCGCGCACTTCCGTGATGGTCATGCCGTCCACGCCGATGGCTTTCAGCGCTTCCTTAACGTCTTCCAGCTTGTGGGGTTGAATGATGGCTTCGATTCTCTTCATGGAGTTTCCTTGAATGCATGAACGCAAACGGGGCGCTCACGATTCGAAATTGTATCCTTCCTCGCCGTGCATGCTCAGGTCCAGACCCTCGACTTCGTCCGCTTCCCGCACGCGCAGGCCTACTATAGCGTCGCAGATCTCAGAAGATCAGCAAGGTGCCCACGATAGCCAGCACCCAGGAGACGCCCACCGCCGCGGCCTGGTTCAGCACCTGGCCGGGATTGCCGTCGATCCATCCCATGGGCTTGCCGGAAAAGACGTCGTTGACTTCCTTGGTGGCGAAGACTCCGGTGAGCAGGGCGCCCAAAGTGCCGCCCATGCCGTGGACGCCGAAGGCGTCCAGCGTATCGTCGTAGCCGAACTGCTTCTTCACCGTGGTCACCATGAAGAAGCAAACGACGCCGGCGGCCAGCGCCGATCAGGAGCGCCGGGAAACGGCTGCACGAAGCCGGAGGCCGGCGTGATGGCGACCAGTCCCGCCACCGCGCCCGAGATCGCCGCCCAGCACGCTGGGTTTGCCGGTATGGATCCATTCGGCGAACATCCAGCCCAGCGCCGCGGCGGCCGCGCCGAAGTGCGTGGCCACGAACGCGCTGGTGGCCAGGCCGGATGCGCGCCAGCGCGCTGCCCGCGTTGAAGCCGAACCAGCCCACCCAGAGCAGGCATGCGCCGACGACGCTGAGCACCAGATTGTGCGGCCGCATGCCTTCGTTCGGGATAGCCCACGCGCTTGCCCAGATATAGCGCGCACACCAGCGCCGAGACGCCGCTAGGTGATGTGCACCACCGTTCCGCCGGCGAAATCGAAGGCGGGAATTTTGCCGCCCAGGCTGGCGTTGAAGAATCCGCCCTTGCCCCACACCATGTGCGCCATCGGGAAATAAACGATCAGCGACCACAGCGTCATGAACAGCAGCATGGCCGAGAATTTCATGCGCTCCGCGAAGGCCCCCGAGATCAGCGCCGGCGTGATGATGGCGAACATGAGCTGGTAGATCATGTAGGTCTGCTGCGGAATGGTGGGCGCGTAGGCGTCGTTGGGCGCGGCGCCCACGCCGTGCAGGAACAGATAACGCAGATCGCCGAAGAAGGGCGTGCCCT
>CAVXWB010000061.1:0-14377 GCA_963765185.1 Bryobacterales bacterium | reverse complement strand
AATAATCGCGCTTTAGCCACACTGGAGCGGCATCGATGTCCGGGTTGCCTGCCGCCAGCAGCACCTGCGCTTGATGCGCGCGCAGCACCACCCCGGTTCCTCGGCTCCTGCTGTCATCCGGGGCCACCAGCGGAAGCGTCCTTTTGATAATAACGTTTGGTCGCCAGCCAGAATCCCTGCCCGTCATAGACCAACACCTTAATAGAGGTTTCTCGCCAGCTGCGGAATACAAACAGATAACCCGAAAACGGATCGGCATCCAGCTTCTGCCGGCACAACTCCGCCAACGAATCGATGCCTTTCCGAAAGTCGACCGACTCCACCGCCACCAGAATCCGCATCTGCGACGTGATCTGAATCATCCTTCCGTGTCCCGCCAGGCGCGCAGCAGACTGGTCCAATCCGGTGACGCCGATGCCTTCCACTGAATGCGCATCTTCGCTCCGCGCGAGGACTCGAACTCGATGACGCACTCCTCCAGTGTCGCCGGAGGTGGCGTGATCAGTTCGACGAACGCCGCCCTGGGTGCCTTTCGCCTGTGGCTGGACGGTTCGCCAAGCCGTTTCTTCAGCCCCATATAATCCAGCCGCAACGGCTGCGCGACGGAATGGACTCCGTGTTGCCGCGCCAGGTCAACCGCCGCCTGCCACAGCGACTCCGGCAACTTCGACCGCCGCGGCTGAGTGCTACGGAACTGATCCAACTGGCGTTGCAACTGCACGATTGGCTCGGGAGTGGGTGGTTTGGCTTTGCCCCTCATGATCAGCCGCACCTCAGCGACTGAATGAACTTAACAGCGCAGGCTACCCCGCGTCACGCACTCTTGCCGCAAACTCACGGTGTTCTGGCCGCCGCCACATTCACTATTTCCCCAAGTGCGCTGGGCTCTTCGACGCCGATTTTAGTCTCGGCAGTCGCGTCTTCAACCGCGGCTGGCATCGCGATTCCTGGCGCCGGCGTGGGAGTACGATCGTGGTGGCCCCGCAAACCTGGACCATCTCGGGAACCATCAGCCCGACTGCGGGCGGCAGTGGAGCGACGGTGACGCTGAGCGGAGCGTCCGGCGCCACCACCACGGCGAGCGCCTCGGGGAGCTACAGCTTCACCGGTCTGGCCAACGGAGCCTATACCGTGACGCCGAGCAGAGTCCGGCTACAACTTCACGCCGCCGAACTCAGCGGTCACGCTTCAGCGGAGCGAGCCAAACGACGACCAACTTCACGGCGGCGGCGCAAACCTGGACCATCTCGGGAACCATCAGTCCCACGGCGGGCGGCAGCGGAGCGACGGTGACGCTGAGTGGAGCGGCCAGCGCGAGCACCACGGCGAGCGCCTCGGGGAGCTATAGCTTCACGGGTCTGGCCAACGGAGCCTAAACCGTGACGCCGGCCAACGCCGGCTATAACTTCACGCCACCGAATTCGGCGGTGACGGTCAGCGGCGCGAGCCAAACCGACGACCAACTTCACGGCGGCGGCGCAAACCTGGACTATCTCGGGAACCATCAGTCCCAACCGCGGGCGGGAGCGGGGCGACGGTGACGCTGAGCGGAGCCGCCAGCGCGACCACCACGGCGAACGCCTCGGGAAGCTATAGCTTCACCGGCCTGGCCAACGGAGCCTACACCGTGACGCCGAGCAACGCCGGCTACAACTTCACGCCGTCGAGCACGGCGGTAACGGTCAGCGGCGCGAACCAGACGGCGACCAACTTCACGGCGGCGGCGCAAACCTGGAGTATCTCGGGAACCATCAGCCCGACGGCGGGCGGCAGCGGAGCGACGGTGACGCTGAGTGGAGCGGCGCAGCGCCACCACTACGGCGAATGCCTCGGGGAGCTACAGCTTCACCGGCCTGGCCAACGGAGCCTACACCGTGACGCCGGCCAACGCCGGCTACAACTTCACGCCGCCGAACTCGGCGGTGACGGTCAACGGCGCGAGCCAGACCGCGACCAACTTCACGGCGGCGGCGCAAACCTGGACCATCTCGGGAACCATCAGCCCAACGGCGGGCGGGAGCGGAGCGACGGTGACGCTGAGCGGAGCGGCCAGCGCCACCACCACGGCGAACGCCTCGGGGAGCTACAGCTTCACCGGCCTGGCCAACGGAGCCTACACCGTGACGCCGGCCAACGCCGGCTACAACTTCACGCCGCCGAGCATCGGCGGTCACGATCAGCGGCGCGAACCAGACCGCGAACTTCACGGCGGCGGCTGCAAACCTGGACCATCTCGGGAACCATCAGTCCCGACGGCGGGCGGCAGCGGAGCGACGGTGACGCTGAGCGGAGCGTCCGGCGCCAGCACCACGGCGAACGCCTCGGGAAGCTACAGCTTCACCGGTCTGGCCAACGGAGCCTATACCGTGACGCCGGGCAAGCCGGCTACACCTTCACGCCAGCCGAACTCGGCGGTCACGCTTGCAGGCGCGACCAGACCACGACACTTCACGGCGGCGGCGCAAACCTGGACCATCTCGGGAACCATCAGTCCGACGGCGGGCGGCAGCGGAGCGACGGTGACGCTGAGCGGAGCCGCCAGCGCCACCACCACGGCCAATGCCTCGGGGAGCTACACTTTCACCGGCCTCGCCAACGGCGCCTACACCGTGACGCCGGCCAACGCCGGGCTATAACTTCACGCCGCCGAACTCGGCGGTCACGCTTGCAGGCGCAAGCCAGACCATGACCAACTTCACGGCGGCGGCGCAAACCTGGACCATCTCGGGAACCATCAGCCCAACCGCGGGCGGCAGCGGAGCGACGGTGACGCTGAGTGGAGCGGCCAGCGCGAGCACCACGGCGAGCGCCTTGGGGACCTATAGCTTCACGGGTCTGGCCAACGGAGCCTACACCGTGACGCCGGCCAACGCCGGCTATAACTTCACGCCACCGAATTCGGCGGTGACGGTCAACGGCGCGAGCCAAACGACGACCAACTTCACGGCGGCGGCGCAAACCTGGACTATCTCGGGAACCATCAGCCCAACCGCGGGCGGGAGCGGGGCGACGGTGACGCTGAGCGGAGCGGCCAGCGCGAGCACCACGGCGAGCGCCTTGGGGAAGCTACAGTTTCACCGGCCTGGCCAACGGAGCCTACACCGTGACGCCGGCCAACGCCGGCTACAACTTCACACCGCCGAACTCTGCGGTCACGCTTAGCGGAGCGAGTCAGACCACGACCAACTTCACGGCAGCGCCGCAAACCTGGACCATCTCGGGAACCATCAGCCCGACCGCGGGCGGCAGCGGAGCGACGGTGACGCTGAGCGGAGCGGCCAGCGCCAGCACCACGGCCAATGCCTCGGGAAGCTACAGCTTCACGGGTCTGGTCAACGGAGCCTACACCGTGACGCCGGCCAACGCCGGGTACAACTTCACGCCGCCGAACTCGGCGGTCACGCTTCAGGAGCGAGCCAGACCACGACCAACTTCACGGCGGCGCTGCAAACCTGGACCATCTCGGGAACCATCAGCCCAACCGCGGGTGGGAGCGGAGCGACGGTGACGCTGAGCGGAGCGGCCGGCGCCAGCACCACGGCGAACGCCTCGGGAAGCTACAGCTTCACCGGTCTGGCCAACGGAGCCTACACCGTGACGCCGGCCAACGCCGGCTACACCTTTACGCCAGCCAACTCGGCGGTCACGCTTGCAGGCGCGAGCCAGACCACGACCAACTTCACGGCAGCGGCGCAAACGCAAACCTGGACCATCTCGGGAATCATCAGCCCAACTGCGGGCGGCAGCGGAGCGACGGTGACGCTGAGCGGAGCGGCCAGCGCCACCCCGTCCCAGAGCGGTCAGGACGGCTGTGCCATTGCTAGCGGCCAGCTCTATTGCTGGGGATACAACAGTAGCGGCGAGGATGGCCTCGGCAACACCCGTGGGTCTGTTGTGCCGCAGCGGGTCGGTACCCTCACCAACTGGACCGCTGTCAGCCAGGGCGATCCCGACCGGGACTTGGCCGCTTGCGGCATCGACGGCGGCGCGCTCTACTGCTGGGGACATAACTATTACGGTGAGCTCGGCCTTGGCAACACCACCCAATACGATTCGCCGCAGCAGGTCGGCATGGCGACGAGCTGGACCGCCATAAGCATGGGCGGCACCGATGCCTGCGGCATTGCCGGCGGTGCGCTCTATTGCTGGGGAGATAACAGTACCGGGGAGGACGGAATCGGCAATACCAGCCAGCAAACCACGCCGCAGCAGGTCGGCGCTTCGCTCGGTACCTGGACCGCCATCAGCCAGGGCAACGCCGCCACCTGCGGTATCACGGGCGGCAAGCTCTATTGCTGGGGAAACAACAATCAAGGCCAACTCGGCCTCGGCAACGGCACGCAATACACGACGCCGCAGCAGGTCGGCTCGGCCACCAACTGGACGATCATAAGCCAAGGCCTCAGCGATACCTGCGGCATCGCCGGTGGCGCGCTCTATTGCTGGGGCGAGAGCACTGACGGCGAACTCGGCCTCGGCAACACCACACCATACACGACGCCGCAGCAGGTTGGCGCTTCCTCTCACGACCGGCTGGACCGCCGTCAGCCAGAGCGGCTATTATCCGACGCCTGCGGCATTGCGAGCGGCGCGCTTTATTGCTGGGGAGAGAACGACTCATCCGGCGAGCTTGGCATCGGTTCATCACCGGCCGCCATACAAGACGCCGCAGCAGGTTGGCTCCGCGACCAACTGGATCGCCGTCAGCTATGGTGCGAAAGACACCTGCGGTATCGCGGGCAACCAGCTTTATTGCTGGGAGGAGAACCACTTCGGCGAGGACGGAATCGGCAACGGCACGCAGCAAACGATGCCGCAGGAGGTGAGTGGTGTCCCCGACGGCGCCAGCGCCGGCACCAGCACCACGGCAAACGGCTCTGGAAGCTACAGCTTCACCGGTCTGGCCAACGGAGCCTACACCGTGACGCCGGCCAACGCCGGCTACAACTTCACGCCGCCGAACTCTGCGGTCACGCTTGCAGGCGCGAGCCAGACGACGGTCAACTTCACGGCGGCGGCCCAAACCATCTCGGGAACCATCAGCCCAACCGCGGAAGGCAGCGGAACGGCTACTCCCACCGTTACCACACCGGCCACTGACGCAGAGCGCGAGGTTTCGGCGCATTCTTCTCCAGCTAGCGTAACCACTCTGCTCCCGGATACCAGGCCACCTTCGATTCCGGCTGCGCTCCGGGCGCCCAGCATTACCTCATCGTACGTCACACTTTCCTGGACCGCCTCCAGCGACAACGTGGGTGTTGCGGGATATCAGGTGTTCCGGAATGGCGTTCAGGTGGGGAACACAACGCAAACAGTCTACACCGACGGTCCTCTCGCCGCTTCCACGACTCTTAGATACACCGTTGCAGCGTTTGATGCGGAAGGGAATACTTCGGCAACGACAACTCCGGAGGTTGCAGCGACAACGCTCCCAGTGTCTAGTGTCCTCACCTATCCACTCAAGGCCAGCGCGAACGGCCGTTACCTGGTTGACCAGGATAACGTTCCGGCATTCGTCGTCGGCGACTCCCCGCATTCCCTGCTCGTCAATCTGGATCCCACAACCATGGAGACTTACATGGCAGACCGCCAGGCGCGGGGGTTCAACGCGATCCTCGTTCAGGTTCTCTGCAACTCGTATACCGGAGGCAATCCGAACGGTACCACCTATGACGGCCTCGCGCCCTTCACCTTCGGCTTTTCGCCCTCGACCTATGACCTCTCGACGCCCAATCCAAGCTACTTCAGCCGCCTGGATTCCGTAGCCACCCTGGCCGCGACCTACAATCTTACGGTCTTCCTCGATCCTCTTGATACCGGTGGGTGGATGACAACTCTTGAGACCAACGGGGCCACAAAGGCTTTCAACTACGGCGTCTATCTTGGTACCCGTTATAAAAACAATCCGAATATCGTCTGGGACAGCGGCAACGACTTCAACGACTGGAATACAAATTCCACTGAAAACTATCTCGTGGATCAATTGATGGCCGGCATCGCCTCCGTCGACCCAAACCATCTCCAGACCACCAAACTAAACGCGCTGAGCAGTTATTCGAGCCAGGATACGGAACTTGGATCGCTCATCGCGCTCAACTCGGCATATACTTATGCTCCGACCTACGACACGGTGCTTCAGGCCTATAACAGCACAGCCGGCATTCCCGTCTTCATGACCGGGGCCAATTACGAATATGAGAACAAGGTCGGCTCTCTGCCCGGCGTCACCGGAGCCTTTGTCCTCCGGGAGCAGGAGTACTGGGCCGCACTCTCGGGCGCAACGAGCCAGCTCTACGGCAACCACTATACGTGGACGCTCAACGGACCCGAAGGCCAGAGCAGATGGCAGAACTTTCTCGATAGCCCTGGAGCCCTCCAGATCCAGTATTTCACGGGCCTCTTGCAGGCGTTCCCATGGTGGAACCTCGTTCCCGACGCGACTCACGCAGTGGTGACCGGTGGCTATGGCGGCTATGACGCATCCAACTACAATCTCACTGAGAACACCTATTCACCGGCCGCGTGGGTCACCGACGGTTCGCTCGCGATCGTCTACGACGTCACGGGCTGCCCCACCTTTGTCGACATGGCCAAATTCAAATCAGCGGTCACCGCCCGATGGTATGATCCGGCGAACGGCGCCTATACGAGTATTCCTGGATCTCCGTTTACGAATAGCGGCAGGATATCCTTCACTCCGCTCGCCCACAACAGCGGGGGGGACAGCGACTGGGTGTTGGTTTTACAGGCTCCTGGTCTCTGAGCCGGGGTATCCAGGCGAGAAACTTCAATCTGGAATTCCAGCGCGATGAAGAAAGTGTGTGGTTGGCGGTGCATGTCGTAGAACTGCCCGGCGCGTGTCCCAAGGGCGCCACGGCTGGCATTTCATTATGAGGACAAGACCATCACAGCCGCAGGGCGCAGGGCCCTTCTTGCAGATACGCTTCGTCCCTCGCGCCATCCGGCCGGTCGTGCAGGATGACGTTCGCAGTTTTCCAGCTGTGTTGTGACGGGGCCGCACCGGGCAGGAAAGATACCTTGCTCCGCCAACTTTTCCCGCGCGTGTTCCGACCCCAGGGGCTTGTGGGAAGAACTCCGGTTCCCCGCAGTGTTCGACGAAATCCGGAATGCGTGATCTTTCGGCTTCATCCGAACGCGGATCGATCAAGATCCCCGCGCAATGGGTCTCTGGCTGCTCGCAGGATCGCAAGATGCTGCCCCTCACGAGGGCGTCAGCGAGTCGATAGCCGGCGGAACGCGTCAACGGAGGAACGTGGGAAGTCATCAACCCCGCCACCTTGCGGACCGCGCCATTCGGGAACGATGAAGATTGTCGACTGGCCATCAACGCCGCCCGTGCCGCTTTTCCCCGATGGTCGCGAAAAACAGCATACGAGCTAGGGCGCGTGTTTGAAGCGCGCCGCGGAACTGATGCGCGAGTGTAACGCCGATCTCGCGCACACGACCATAGTCGAATGCGGCAAGCCGCTGCTCCAGGCGAAGGGCGAATGGAGCGTCGCGGCAGACCTTTGCGAATGGTTTGGCCAGCGCCGACGCATAGGAGGCAGCTCCTTTCTCCCGCGCCTCGACACCGCTGTGAGGACGGCCGCGAGCGTTAGACTGTGCAGGAAAGGGTTTTCCGAGGAGGTCCAGGGTATCCGGACGTGCTCAAGCCGCTTCCTCAACGCTAACGACCAGACGCTTTCCAAAAACGTCGAGCGCTTCTTTGATTCGTGGCAGCTTGGTGGGATGTCTGGGATCGAGCATCCGTCGAACCTCCTTCTCGTCGCAACCGAGTTTTCGTGCCAACTGCACATTGCTGATTCCGGCGTCTCTCATCGCGAGATAGAGGGCTGCTTTCGCCGCCATCGGTGCCGGGATGGGAATCAGCCGTTCGCCCCGCGCTGCTCTCGAAGCCTTCGGGATCTCCCGCCCGTCAGCAATCCTACCTGCGATTGCCTCCTCCAGACAATCCCCGGCCTGCCAAAGCGCATCCTTCTCCCCTTTGCCCTGCGTGATGGCCTCCGGGACGTCCCGAAACGTGACCACGAGAACTCCCTGCTTGTCCCCACGCTCAAACCTGGCTGGATATACGAACGTGCGCATCGTTGCCTCCTTCACTCGAACTCTCTTTCGCTCAGGCAAAGCTGCTTGAGCATCTTGTGGAGGGCACGTTAGTCGACTTCATCCTTCAGATTGCGGACGGTCGTCATGTTCGAACCGTAGTAGAGCAGTCCGTGACTCCCCTTGCCGCGATGAGCCAACCAGCGGACCTCCACGCCACGCTCTTTGCCCAAAGCCAGGATGCGCCGCACAAACTCATTGCCCCTCACACTCCCAGTGTCGGACAAAAATGTCCTCACAGCAACCGGAATGAAGGTTCACTGCGACCCAGAAGTTGACGCCAGCCTAGCCGTGTAATGGGCCATCCTAACATCAGACTTGGTTAGCCAAGCCACCAAATCCTCTTGCAAGCATTCGTCTGCCAGAATCCTCAACGCTGCGCTCCGGCCAATAAAGACTCTTTGAAATGCTACCACAGCCATCGCCAAGACCCGTGCAATTCCAGGTCCGAATACGCGCGATAAATCTACTCTAAAACGTGCAGATTCTGCTTGACTGTTCGGGCCCGTGGAGCGAACGTCAACACAGCGCAAGACCTTCGGAAAGTGACAGTTTCCGGGCCTGCGAGGTGAACCATGAAAACATTTAACGTCGATTCCGCCAATTCGATTAAGGCCTACGCTTCAAGCCAGAAGGCACGTCAATGCCGCGATGGGACGCGGTTCGCAACCGAGAAGGATTTCGCCTCGGTTTCAAAGGACTGGCCCATGCTCCGGCTCGTCGAGATCTGGAACAAACTACCGGGCGTAACGCCGGTGCGCAAATTTACAAACAGAAGCATAGCCCTCCGCCGCATCTGGGCCGCAATTCAGGCTCTGGCTCCGGGAGCAGGGAGCAAAATGGAACTCGTCATGAGCATGATCAAACGGCCCTCCGGCGCCACGCTCACCGAGATCATGACCGCGACGGGGTGGCAGGCTCACAGTGTGCGCGGCTTCATTTGCGTCCAGCCCAAGAGGCTGGGATTCAAAGTCGAGTCCTTCAAACGAGAAGGAGAGCGGGTATACCGTATCCGCCAAAAAGCCGAATGAACATCCTGCCCTTTCATCTCAACGTACCCGCGGAGATCACCCTGGAACGGCCCGAAGGCACGCTCGTGCAAGGCCGCTACGGCGATCGCGTCATGTTCAGCCTGGCGGATGGGCGAGTGATGTACGTGCCCCCGTTCGTCGCCAACAAGATTCAGGCGGAGGGTGTCGCCGCCGGCGAGCGCTTTGAGCTATGCAAGACCCAAGTGAGGAAGGGCAGCCGGCGCGCGATCGAATGGATTATACGGCGCCTCGACCCTTTCGAGGAGCTGGCATGCCCAACGGAGCCGGGGAAGCTTCTCGAAGTTGCGAACGGGTCGGTATCCGGTCCTGCGCCGGATTCTGATCCGGAGCCCGAGACACCGATCGAGCGTGACCTGCGTACGTCGATCGAGTTGGTAGCTGCCAACCGGAACGGCAATGGCCACAAAGGTCCCGACCCAAACAGCCAACCAACTCCTCCGACCAAGCTGGAGCACGCCCTCAAAACCGCGATCTCGGCCGCCTACAATGCTGAGAGATTCGGCGCAGAACTAGGCTACGTCGTCCGGTTTGATGCGGACGCCATCAAGTCCATGGCGATTACGGTGCTGATCAACATGAGCAGCGGGAACCACCGATGATTGCTCTCGAAACCGCCCGCCGGTTCTTTCTCCCACGCAGGTCCGGTGCTTCATGGACTGCCACGCCCGCTGGTGGTTTAAGTACAACCTCAAGCAACCCGACCCACCTAACGGAAATCTGGCTTTGGGCAGGGCCGTTCATTGGGCGCTCACCCAGAACTTCGCTCAGAAAGTTGAGACCTGCGAGGACCTGCCGCTTTCCGGTGTGCTGGCGCTGTTCCGCGAGGCTTGGGCGATAGAGCGCGACCAGGCCGAGTTTCGCGACGACGAGGACCCTTCGCAACTGGCCTTCGCCGGTGAAGCGCTGGTCGAAAAGTACTTGGACGAGGTTGCACCGGCAGTCGAGCCAGCGGCGGTGGAACTGCACGTCGAAGGGGAAATCGGTGGCGTCAGGGTCCAGGGATTCATCGACGTGCTGGACGTCGATGGCCGGATCATCGATATCAAGACCGCCAAGGCAGTCCCCGGCAGCATTGATCCCATGAATCGGTTCCAGGTCGCGACCTACCGCCAGTTGGCGCCCGCTGCCTCGGGTAAGGGCCGGCTCGACACGCTGGTCAAAACCAAGACCCCGAAGATCGTTCTTCAAAGCTTCGATGTCACCCAGGAGGACTTGCGCGCGACCCACACGATCTACGCCAGGGCCAGTCAGGCCATGCGGTCGGAGCATCTACATGCCCAACCGAATGTCGATGTTTTGCTCCCGCCGCAACTGCGCCCATTGGCGGATCTGCGAACGCGAATGGGGCGGAGAGGTTCCTGAGACATGAAGCCCCCGCGAAACCCGCATTACCTGGCCTGGATACGCACGCTCCCGTGCGTCGTCTGCGGATCGACCGGGTGGATCGAAGCTTCACACACCGGCCCTCACGGACTGGGCCAGAAGTCTTCCGACTACTCGGCGATTCCGCTCTGCGCAAAGCATCACCGGACCGGCGAGCGACAGCTACCACAGGCTCGGTCCTCGAAGGTTCTCCGAAGTCCACAACCTGGACCTCCGCGCCATCGTGTCCCGCTTGAACCTGAAGCCTCAGGTGCGATTGGAAGTCCGGGTGCTTTGTAGCGCATCTGGAAGGCGAGCGATACGTTTTGGGAAAGATCAGCAACGGATTTCCGCCGGCGATCTGCGCAGGATGCGGGAGGTCTGCGGGCGGGAGCGCATGGCCATTGCGCAGGCCTCATGACCCAGAAAGGGGATCAACGCTGAGTTACAGCATGCAGGAACCCGACTGGCCGCCGGTTTGCGAGTGCAAGTATGACGGGGTCCACGACAGAATGGACCGCGAGGACTGCTTGCTCCACTGCGCCATGGAGGAGGAAATTTCTCCGCCGTTGAAGAAGCAGATTACGCTCAAGAAACCGGCCGCAATCGCAAAATGCGACAAGGAGAACGCAGCATGATCAAGAAGCCGCGCCCAAGACGCAAACGCGCCAAGGTGATCTCCATTGACCGGGCAGCGTTGAAAACATCGGCCGGGCTCCGCGTGATTGCATCGGACGCGGTTACCCATCGAATGATCGTCGCCATCGGCGGAGAGCGCTTCGCCTATGATGTGACCGCCCGAATCACCGAACTCCCCCCAACAGCAGGTGACCAGCCGGCGCCGGTAGTGCCCCTGAAGGACCCTCCGCGCGCTTGCTGACCGAGGCAGAACTTTATGGGCAAGAAGACAGCAGGTTCAAGGCGTAAGCGAGCACCGAGGGACAGCGCAAAGAACCTAGCGATTTACGAAGCGCTTGTCGCCCTCAATCACAACTTCGAGGAGATTCTGGTTGGTGTCGATCGCCTTCACGACTTGGACCTATTCCGAAACCGATTTCAGCGGCAATCAATCGCGATTTCCCAGGCTACCCTCAAGGAAACTCGTGCCTGGTTCAACTTTGAGATTCTCCAGATTCTCGAAGATCGTGAAGAACGCGACTTAGCGTATTTCGGCCGAATCCGTCACGCATTGGAGAAAGCGCTTGCAGGTTACGGCAAATCGGCGGCTCCCCATGCGGGCCGTACACAGCCTCCGAAAGGAGTATCCCCGAAATGATGTTCGAACACATTTCCGATGAACGGCTCGCCCAGTACAGCGAAGGACGGCTGGAAGAGCCGGACCTGGGTCAAGTCGAGGAGCACCTCCTGATCTGCGAGCAGTGCTGCACGCGCCTTTCGAAGTTCGATGATGCCTGGGGTCTGAACGGATGAGGTGCAAGTTCATTGTGGACCAGTGCCCGTGATCTACGGGGAATGTTGGCGTAGCGGAAGGGACATGTGCGGATGCCCAACAAAATATCTCAACGGCCAAGTCTCATCATTTTCTCGAAGGACTTCTGGCCAAGATGCCCGATGAGATTGCCGTATGTTCGGTAGTGAAGGCCGAGTTGCACTACGGAGCGGAGCGGGAATCCCCAGGAGGCTTTTCGCCCACCTCGAGGGGTTCCGGCTCCCAACCGGTCGCTCCCTTCGACGACGAGTGCGCTCGGTGTCAACGCCGTTCCCCATTTGGCTGATCAAATTTCTCCGACCCTCGGGGACAAAGCGCCTGGGGGATGTACATTTCGCATCGGAGCGATTTTGTTTTCGTTGTCACATCGCGCTTTATGTGGGAGCGAGGACCTCGACCGTCGGAAAGTAGCTGCGATAACGGGCGGCATCGCGCGTGAGCAAAGCCAAGCGCCCAATCGCGGCATGCGCGCCAATGTAGAAATCGGGCAGAGGCGAGGTTCGCCCGCCGCCGCGGCGGCGGTAGCGCAGGAAACTCTTGCCGGCCAGGAAACCAGCCTCCCAGGGAAGTGGTTCGCGCTGATACAGCAGTCGTAGGAACGGCCGCGTCCAGAGCCTCGATCGTCGTATAGCCGATCGATATCTCCGCATAGATGATCGGATTGATGATCAGGATCGCGAGCTCCGCGGCTTCCGAAAGGGCGCGCGCCGACCAATCCCCCCAGTCTGGATCGTTTGTAGCAATGTCAAGCAGGACGTTGCTGTCCACGAGTACGCCACGGCAGGCGCTCAGGCGAGACTGCAAGCGGCTGACGGCCTGTGTCACGGGCGGCGCCGTCTGGCTGCGCGGGTCCCACCCCTGGTAAGCGCGAGAATCTCGTCCGTACTCATGCGGGTGTCCGCGGTGCCACGGAGAACCTCCAGGGCGAGGCGTGCTCGGGTGCTTTCACCGGGCGGGCGCCGCGCCTTCCGAATGCGGGCGTGATCTCCGGCCAATTCGAACTCGACCTTCGTATGCGGTAGAAGCCCCAGACGGTTGCGAATCTCCTGGGGGATGGTGACTTGCCCCTTGGTGGTGATTTGCATGGTAATACTCCTACCAGTAAGTGTACGTCCACAGCGGCTGATTTTCAACTATGACGGGTAATCAACATAGAGTGTACAGTGATGGACGGCTCAAAGATCCGGACCTGGGTCAAGTCGAGGTTACAGTCTCTGCTACCATCGGCGCCGGTCTACGATCCGTCTAAGTTTGACGTCGGTGGCTCGGTCGAGCGGCCCGTGGAAACTCCCGCCCGACCGGATAGCCGATCGCGTCACTCACCGAGTAACCCGCCGGATTTCCAGCACCTTCAGGTATCCACTAAGGCTGGAACCACCGGTGAATCGCCATCTTCGGGTGGGACCTCGTACAGGCCGGGCTGCAGACCGCGCTTCACTTCGTCTGCCGTCAGCCACCGAAGGCTGATTTTAAACTCAGAATCGAGCGCGGCTTGGTATTCCAGTTCCACTTTCAGTTGGCCGATCTGTTTGTACAATTCGTCTTTTTCGGCATCTGCTTGCTCGCGCATCTGTTCGCGGCCGTTCCCGAACACATCGGGCAAACCGGCCAACGCCTGTTTCTTCCAGCCGCCCACCTGGGTCGGATGGACGCCGAATATCTGTGCGATCTGCGCTGCCGTCTTGTGTGCCCGGATCGCCTCGACAGCAACTTTGGCCTTCAGGCTGGGCGGATGACTCTTTCGCGTTTTGGGCATTGACTCTCCTTCATTTTCAATGCCGCCCTCCATCTAAGACAAGGCCATGTTCTTGTCCAGGTTTTGGGGTCCATTACAGGTGGCGCGAAGTAAGCGCGCAAAGTGACTAGCAGAATAGCGCGGGGAGGGCCCACCCATTGAGCAGGGCTTGCGGCTGCGAGCTTCGATAAGTCAGCGCGACCGCACGCAAGTCTCGGAGGTAGCAACCTGCGAAAAACGTGCAGCTTGACGCCAAAAACGGAAACCGGACGCGCCAATAACGCGGCCGTTAGATCGAGATCACGTCCGTTTTGGACAGAGGCACTCTTAAGAGAGATGGTTCCACCCGCCGCCGGCTGGCTGAGGGGCCAATTCCGCCGCTCTTAGCTACTTCGCGCTTTGGCGTCGACTCGATTCCCCGAAGGGCAGAATTGAGCCGGCGTCTAAAAACACGGCATGTATAGCCTGACCTTCGCGTTATTCCAGCGTTACTTGCCGCCTGGGATTCGCCGGACACGGCGCTAACCCAGCTTCAGGAATGTGTACGGAAGGCGGCCAATAATCCTGTCTTCCAGTACCACCTCGGAATGGCCTTTCTAGCTGCAGGTCATCCCAGCAGGCCGAACGGTCGAAAACCGCCGGGTGCCTCGTACT
>CAVXWB010000060.1:0-33658 GCA_963765185.1 Bryobacterales bacterium | reverse complement strand
CTTTGCGTGCATCGCCAGCGCCAAACATGCCCGGTCGCCAAAAGGAAGGCCGTCGGGACGGGTTTGAGAAACCAGCCCTGCACGGCCACCAGGAGGCGCGCAGGCCGATCCGACCCTCTTTTGCAAAGGGCCCGGAAAAGGATGGGTCACGGGGCGGATTAGGGAAATGATTTGGCATATGCCTGCGCAAAACTCTGCACAAGGGTAACTCAGGTTTACCGTATGCTGCTCACTTTAAAGACCATATCTTTGGCAAGGAACGTGCTTCATTCAGGTTACGCGCTTAAATTTTTTCTGCTGCGCGGGGTCGATAGCCCTGCGGGGTAAACGCATGTCTATCTTCCTCCCGTTCTCACGGGCCCCAAGCGCTCGCGAAGGTTTTGGAGTTGTACTCGGTGCGGATGCAGCCTCGTGGCATCCGCGTTTTCACGAGCCACTTCGAGTAAACAATTGATGCCAGGCCCCCTTCCCCTTCGGTTTTCGTCTTAGGCAGCAGGCAGCGCAGGTGCTTTCCGATCCCGGCGCGCTGCTCACGCTGTGCCTGGATTCGGTATCCACATTTTGCGTGCTGGGCCGGCACGCGCTGCTGGCGGCTGGAGTTGAGGCGAAGACCGAACGCCGCGCGCTGGTGAAGCAACTGGGTGCGGTGCTGCAAATGGATGTCGCGCCGTTTGAGATGCTGTTGGATATTCGTGAAGACAAGTCCGGTCCCGAAGCGGGCGATCCGGGCGAGCTGTTCGCCCAGTATCTGGGGTGCATTCGCAGGCTGGTGGAGTACGTGGACGGATTGGAGGAAAAAATATGAAGGTTGGACTGATCGTGATAGGAGTGCTGGTGCTGATCGCATTGATTGCGGGTAGCACCCTGATAGGAGATCGCAACGACCTGGTACAGGAGCGCGAGTCCATAAAGGGCGCGATGTCGCAGATCGACACCGATCTCCAGCGCCGCAACGACCTGATCCCCAATCTGGTTGAGACCGTGAAGGGCATGGCCGGCCATGAGCAATCCGTGATCGACTCGGTGACCAAGGCCCGCGCGCAAATGGCGGGCGCGCAGACTCCGGCGGAGAAGGTCGCGGCGGACGGGCAGCTCACCTCGGCCCTGTCGCGGCTGCTGGTGGTGGTGGAGAACTACCCCAACATCAAGGCCAACGAAAATTTCCTGCGCTTGCAGGACGAGCTGGCCGGAACCGAGAATCGCATCGCGATCTCACGCCGCAGGTACAACGAGACCGTGCAGAAGTACAACACGGACATTTCGCTGTTCCCCCAGAACATCGCGGCATCCATGTTCGGATTCCAGCGCGAGGACGCTTATTTCAAGGCGGATGAGGCGGCGAAGGAAGCTCCGAAAGTGAAGTTTTAGGCTATACTGCGGAGGGATGGACCCTGAAGTAGAGGCTCGCTTTGAGCGGACGGAGAGGTCGTTCAACCTCCGCATGGATCGCGCCGAAGCGCGCATGGCTCTTGCCGAGAAGCGCGAGGACGCGCGCTGGAAGAAGACCCAGGAGCGCTGGAAAAAGGCCGACGAGCGCATGGACAAGGCTGAGCAGCTCGCCGATGCGCGCTGGAAAAAGGCTGAAGAGCGCGGAGCCAAGTTCGACCAGCGCTTGGAAGCCACGCGCAAACTCGTGGAAGCCGGAATGAAGATGTTGGTGCGCATGAACTCGCAGATGCAGGAGATCTCGAAGGGCCAAAAGTTGATTCTCAAAACCCTGCAGGGTGGCCGCAACGGCCACGGCTCTAACTGAGCCGCTACTCTTCCGTTTCGTTCATCTCTTCCAATCTGTCGGCCTCCGCGGCATAGCGTTTCAACACTCGAATCGAATTTCCGGGCTGAAGCCGGCGCCGCGCAGACGGCGGAACGCCGAGGCCAGGTGCTTCTCTTCGCCCAGCAGTTTTCCGAGATCCTTACCGCGATACTTGCGCGCCAGGAAGCCTTCGATCAAAGCCACTTCGTCCACGCCCGCATAGGCCGTCTCGACGGCCTGCTTGGCCACGGCGGGTGCGATGCGGCGAGCCATCAGATCGCTCATCACGCGAGCCTTGCCCAGCCCCTGGTTCTCGCGCCTCCAGTTGGCGAAGGAGTCGGCCAGTTTGCGGTCGTTCAAAAACCCGGCTTCTTTCAAACGCGCCACCACTTCGGCGGCGTCTTCCTGCCGGGCCGCGCGGCGCTTCAGGCGATCGCGCAGTTCATTCAGCGAAAGCGCGCGGCTGGTCAGCGCCCGCGCGGCGTAATTCATCAGACTTTCGCGGTCGAGTAGTTTGGGCGGGCGGCCGGCCATGCTCAATCTCCCTTCGCCGCCAGCGCCGCGCGCCGCAGCCGGACCCACTCCGGAAACACCGGCGGATTCTCCAGCCAGGTCAGCATCCACAAGGTCATCTCTTGTTTCTCCACACGCCTTTCCTCTTTACGCGACGCGAAACGGGCATGGTCCTTGGCGGCGATCACCACTCGCCGGACGCGCGAACGGGCCGGCGCGTCTCCCCGCTCGTATTCGGCAAGCAGCTTGAGCAGGCTCGATTCCAGAGCGTCGAACGACTCCTGACGAACCCCTTCCACCAGCGGCGCGAGCGGGATGCCGGAATCGCGCGCCCATTCTCGTAACAGCCGCCGCAGGTAACCATCTGAGATCGGCGCGAGCGCATCGAGCAGGGCCTGCCACTCAGACTCGCCGATCTCGCGCGGCGCGGTGCGCTCCATCCACGCCGCCAGCTCGCGTGTTTTGGGCTCACGCTTTTTTATTGCTTTTTGCGGCGGGTTTTTGAGGTTGCTTGGCATGTTCCTGCGATCCGTGGCGATAAGCCCGCACGGCTTGGTCATGCTCGGCGAGCGTGGTGGAAAACTGGTGGCCGCCGCCGGAGGGCTTGGCGACAAAATAGAGGTATTTAGTTTCGGCCGGATGCAGCGCCGCGGCCAGCGCCTCCGCGCCGGGATCGGCGATGGGTCCGGGCGGCAAGCCCAGGTTGCGATACGTGTTGTAGGGATTGCGGCTATCCAGATCGGAGCGGTGGATCGCGCCGCGGTAGCGATGGTCGAGCAGCGCGGCGTAGATGGTGGTGGGATCGCAATCGAGATGCATGCCCATGTTGAGCCGGTTGACGAACACTCCGGCAATCAGCGGACGCTCCTCGGCCAGCGCGGTTTCCTTTTCCACCAGCGAGGCCAGCGTTACGGTGCGGTGCGGATCGGCGGGCGCCTTGGCGTTCTGGCCGACCAGTTTCTTCCATTGACGCCGGAACTGGGTGGTCATCAAGTCGCACAGCTCGGCCGCGGTTATCGAATGCGACAGACGATAGGTCGCCGGAAAGAGGTAGCCTTCGAGCGTTGCCGCAGCGGGGTCGAGGTCGCGAATGGACATGGGGTTCTCCGCGGCCTTCAGGAAATCCTGCGCGGGCATTACGCCGGCGGCTTCCGCCAGTCGGGCGATGTCGAACATGTTGCTGCCTTCCGGAACGCTGAATTCGAAGTAGTAGACGTCTCCGTGAGCGATGCGGCCGAAGACGGCGCTGACGCTGGCGGCATCGTCGAACTTGTATTCACCGGCGGTGAGCCTGGCGGAGGGATTCAACGCGCGCTCCAGCCAGAACTGCCAGGCGTAGCGGATCACGCCCGCCTGCTCGAGCGTACGAGCAATGGCGAGGGAGCCCGAGCCGCGGTCGAGCTTCACGAAGGTTTCCGCGGCAAAGCCCCGGTAGGGTAACTGGAGCGAGACCAACACGGCGGCGCCAAGCCCGAGAACGATCAGCAGCAGCACGCCTGCGCGCCGGAGCCTGGTCACGAGATCCGCTCCCGATGGGTTGAGCCGCGGCCTAACAGCGGTTTTTGCGCCAGACGACTTTCACCACGGGCTGCTAAGTACTCACGTTCGGAATTACGGTAACGTATTTCCGTTGGTGGGGCGGACGCCCTCGTCCGCGCGGGACGCCCTCGTCCCGCACAAGCCGGCCGGGGGGCCGGCTGCGGTCCAGGGGGACCGCCCCACCTTGCAAAACTCGGCACCCAATCCGTTGGCGTATCTGCAAACGGAAGTATCAAGCAAGCGGCATGGGCCACGTTTGTCCTCATGGTTGGGGCTCCATATCCAGGTAGCTCGCCAGCAGAATCTGCGCGGACAATTGATCGACGGCGCTGGCCCGCTTGGCGATGCTGATGCCGCTCGATTTGAGCACGCGCTGGGCTTCGACGGTGGTCAGGCGCTCATCCCAATACCGGATGGGGAGGCCGGTGCGGGCGGCCAGCCGCTCTCCGAACTCGCGCGTGTATTCGGCTTGCCGGCCTTCGCGGCCGCTCATATGCAGTGGATATCCCATGAGAAGCAGACCGACTTCGCGCTCCTCTGCCAGGCTGGCCAGCGCGGCCAAATCCTCCCGAATATTGGTGCGCTGGAGGGTCGGCAGGCCCTGAGCGGTGATCCCCATGGCGTCGCTCAGCGCCAGCCCGATGCGCCGTTTGCCCAGGTCGAGCGCCAGGACACGCCGATTATTTGAATTTGCTTTGAAATCCACGTCAGTCCAATTATAGTGATAGGCAAGTGTACGCTCCCAGTACGTCCTCGCAACGTTCGCTTCGGGTGGGGATCGGGATTCTCGCGGCCGGCGCCGCCGTGGCCCTGCTGTACTACGGGCGCGTCTTCTTCATCACCGTGATCGTGGCCACGATCATCGCGTTTCTTCTGGAGCCGATGGTGGAGTTCTTCATGAAGCTGCGTTTCCCGCGAGGCCTGGCCAGCTTTGTGGTGTGCAGCATTTCGCTGGCGTTCCTGTATTTCGTGGGCCTGGGCGTGTACACCGAAGGGATGGACATGCTGGGCAATCTTCCCGCCTACGGGGAGCGTATCAACGAAGTGGTGGACAGCGTGTCGCTGCGCATGGAACATTTCCAGGAAAGCGTGTACCGGACGCTGGTTCCGCGGCGCTTCCAGGAAGGCGTCGTCGAAGCGCCGCCTCCTCCGGCCAAGGCCGCGCGCGGCGGATCGAAGAAGAAGGAGACCGATCAGCCCAACGTTCCCGCCGTTCCCCCCATCCAGGAAGTGCGCGTGCGTCCGGAGCCCACGCCTCCGTTCAATTACGTCTACGACTACCTGCGGTCTTTTTACGACGTCCTGCTGATGGCGTCCTTCGTGCCGTTCCTGGTCTACTTCATTCTGAGCTGGCGCGATCAAATGCGCGGGCGCCTGCTGGTGATCGTGGGAGGCGAGGCGCGCTATACCGTGTCCAAGGCGCTGGACGGCGTGGCCGAAATGGTGCGCGCCTACGTCATCGGGAATTTTTTGCTGGGCCTGGTGCTGAGCGTGGCCAGCGCGGTGCTGTTCGCCTCAGTCAAGTTGCCGTACTGGATCGTGGTGGCGCCGATCAGCGGATTTTTCAGCCTGGCGCCCTACATCGGACTGCCTTTGGCGCTGATTCCGCCGCTGCTGGCGGCGCTCGCCCTGCCGCTGAAACCCGAACCGGCGGCGCTGTATCTGTTCCTGACGGCCGGCGTCGCGGTGCTGCACCTGCTGGCGCTGAACCTTCTGTATCCGAAGTTCGTGGGCTCGCGCGTGCATCTGAATCCGCTGGTGGTCACCATCGCGCTGATGTTCTGGGGTATGTTGTGGGGTGGCATCGGGCTGGTGCTGGCCATCCCGATTACCGCCGCGCTCAAGGCCGTCTGCGATAATGTCGGGAGCCTGCAGGCGTACGGCCGGCTTCTGGGAGATTGACCGCGCATGTCGAAACAGTTCTGGGGTTTTCTGGCAGTGGGGCTGGTGGCGGTGGGCCTGGTCCTGGCTGCGATCTATAGCGGCACCAAGAGCAACCACCTGGAGCTGACGGGAAAGATCCTCAAGGTTCGCTCGATTGCGCTGGAGGGCGGAACTTCTCTGGTGGTGGTCGATTTCCGCGTCACCAATCCGTCCGTGGTTCCGTTCGTGGTGCGGGAAGTTTCGATGAAGATGGAGCGCTACAAAGAAGATCCCCTGGATGGAGTGGAAGTGTCCCGGACCGACGTCGACACCATGTTCCAAGCCCAACCGCTGATCGGGGTGAAATACAACGACGTGCTGGCTGCGCCGGACACCATTGGGCCGGGCAAGACCATCGACCGCATGGCGGAGGCGAGCTTCGACGCCAAAGAAGACGACGTGGAGTTTCGCAAGGGGATCATCCTGCACATTGAGGACGTGGATGGCGCAGGCTTCGACATTCCCGAGAAGAAATGATCACGACCCATGTTCTTGATCTGGCCCGCGGAACTCCTGCGGCGCGCATCCCCGTCCAACTGGACCTGTTCATCAGCGGGCACGGATGGCGCGAAGTGGGACACGGCCTCACCAGCGAGGACGGCCACGTGCTCGATTTTGGCGAGCCCGCGGCGGTAGGCGTCTACCGCATCATGTTCGACATCGCGGCGTACATGCCGCAGGCGTTTTACCCTTCCATCGCCATTACGTTTGAGGTGCGCAATCCCACCCACCGGTATCATTTGCCGCTGCTGCTGAGCTCGTTCGGGTACAGCACGTATCGTGCTGGGTCGCCGGGGTGATGGCCGACGCTCCGGAGCAAGGGCACGGCCAACGCCGAGCTGTGCAGGGTCCTGGCCTGTGAAATTGGTCCGGATTGAGCGGTAGACGATTTTCGTAGTTTCTGTATGCCAAGGTGGGGCGGACGCCCCCGTCCGCGGCGGACCCCTGGTCCGCCTCTTCCGCTCCAAGCAAAGGCCGACGAGGGCGTCGGCCGCGGGCCAGGGGGCCCGCCCCACAAAAACCGCAGGCCTTCCGTTATCCGGGACTAGGACGGAGCGGAGCTGGGCTTTGATCGGGCGATGGTCACCAGAAACGCTCCGAAGGTTGCAACCGCCCATCCCGCCGGCATTGCGGCGATGACGGCGAGGTACAGCGGGTCGATTCCTCCCGGGCTCTGATGCTGGACCCATAGAAAGCGCATCTCCGACAGGACGGGTGTGCAGAATGAGACGGCTGCGCCGGACCATCCTGCATCGATGTAGCCCAGCGCGGTGGTCCAGAAGTGGGCCGCGAGCGCGGCGAGTGTCAGGCAAAGGTCTCCTAGAAGTCTGGCGGGGAAACCCACGCCAAGCAGGAGGAATCTTAGCGCCGGTCGCATCAGCGGAGGGGTGCGGATCGGAGGCAAAGATTCTCACTTGGTGATGACCGTCCGCTGTTCGGATTGAACGCTAGTCGCTTGGCTTAGGCCTTCGAAGGGCAGCGAGCGCTACGGACACACCCTGTGCAGAACATCCCGGTGCTTGGCGTACCAAAGTGGAAAGGGAAATTCCAAATCGGCTCTGCGATTTAGGAATGAAACATCCTGCTCAGGGTGAGGTGTGTTCACGAGTGTCCCAAGGAGGGATTCCATGCAAATGTTTGCCCAGAAATTTCTGATTTCGGTTGTGCTGCTAGGCTTCTGCTGCGCCGTTCCGGCGTCCGCGACGCTGACTCACCTGCACGACAACGTCCTGCTTCGCGACGGATCCACGGCCGAGGACGACACCTTCCAGAACATAGCCGTGACGCACGGGCCTCGGCAACCGCTATACGGACCTGGCCACGGGGACGGACTTCAGCGATCCGTCGGGGCTGCAGCGCATCAGCGGCGGGATCGCCTCCGGGACAAGGCATCAGCTGCCTGCGCCGGAGAACACACGATCACGCATTACGATTCCCGCGCTCGGCGAATGCTATCGAATTCGACGTGAGCGGCGGCAGCGACCTCTACGTCTCGGTGACGGACAGCACCGGCGGGTCCTGACTCTAACATGCGCGCTGTCCAGTGGGTTCTTTGGCGTCGTCACCGATTCCGACTTCACCAGCCTCTTCATTAGCAGCGGCTGAGCGCAGCTCACAATCGGCGACATCTTCATCGGCTCCCCCGCCGACGGCGGCGGCGACCCATCCCCGACTCCCGAAGCCGCTACCTTACTGTTAGTGGCGACGGGGCTGTTCCTGATGGGTTATTTCCGGCGCAGGATGCCGCGTCGAGCCGGGGCTCAGGCGGCCAGGCGCGGAACGGTGCGCACGATGTTCACCGGAATCACGCCGGCGTGAACCAGCGCCGCTCCTGAAAAAATGGCTTCGGCCAGCAAGCCGCGCTGGGTTTCGGCGCGCTGGAACTGGTCGAACACCAGATTGCCGAGCGAATAAAAGATGACGCCGGAGTGGTACTGCTCCCAGGGCTGCGTGACGTGGGGATGATGACCTACCACGATGCGCGCTCCGGCGTCGATGGCGGCGTGCGCGAATTCCTTCTGCTGGGCGTTGGGCGTCGGGGAATACTCGGTTCCGGCGTGCATGGAAACAATGGCGACGTCGGAGCGCGCAAGCAGGCCGCGGACGTCTTCGCGCATGCGCTCCGTATCCATCACGGGGACGCGAAGGTCCACGTCGGTATGATTGCCGTTAGATTGATCGTAGGTGTAGGCCAGGAAGCCGAAGCGGACGCCGTTGCGAATCAGCACCGTGCCCTGGTGCGCCAGCTCCGGCGTTTTGGCCGAGCCGACGGTGGCGATGCCGTGGCTGGCCAGCCAGTCCAGCGTGAACTCCACTCCGTAGCCACCGCAATCGCGGGCGTGGTTGTTGGCGGTGGAAACGATGTCGATCCCGGCGGCTTCCAGGGCTTCGATCATTTCCGGCTCGTCCTTGAAGATCATTCCGGATTCGACCAGGCGGCCGCGGTCGGAAAAAGGAGATTCCAGATTGACGAAGGCGATATCGGCGCTGGCGAGCACGGGCGCAAGGTCGCGCAAAGGCCACGCGGGATCGTGATGTTCCCGGGCGATCCTGCCGACCCAGCGCGAAAGCATCACGTCGCCGCCGAACAGAATGCGGGTGCCGGGCGAAGGCGGCGGGAGCGTTTCCTTGTAGCGGCGATTGAGCGGGATGAGGCCTAGCAGGGCCGGTAGCGCTCGGCGTGTGATCATGGGGCGGCTGGGCGGGATGTCGGTGGCCGGAAAAACGGGGACACCATAGCCTGTCCCGGCCGAGGCATCGATAGCGTACAGGTTCCGCGGCCGGGACAGGCAATAGTGTCCCGGTTTTTCCGGCTCGGACAGGCGACGATGTCGCGGTTTTTCCGGCTCGGACAGGTCGGAACGCGAACGCGGCGTGGCGATCGCGGTGCTACGCTGCCGCGGTTTTTCCGGCTGGGACAGGCGACGATGTCGCGGTTTTTCCGTCTGGGACAGGCGAAATCACCCGCGACGAAACAGATCACGCCGACGCCGCCTGGTCCACGAACCAATCCGCGGAATCGCGGGCGATCTGGGCGGGATGCGCGCTGGGGTCGTAGGGGCCGTCGAGCGTAGCTTTGAGCGCCGGGGCTTTGTCGGCTCCGGTCACCAGCATCACGGTGTTGCGCGCGGCCTCCAAGACGCCGGGCAGCAGGGTCACGCGCCATTGATGCATTTTCTCGACCCAGACCGCGGCGGCGATGCCGGTGTGATCCTTGATTAACGGCTCGCCAGGAAAGAGGCTGGCGGTGTGGCTGTCCGGTCCCATGCCGCGATGAATCACGTCCAGAGCCGTCCGGCCGGTTTGCCCAAAGTAGCGCAGCATCTCGGCCTGATAATCGCGCGCGGCCTCCTCGGCGCCCAGCTCGGTCTGCACGCGATGAACGTGCGGGGAGGGGGATGCGTGAAGCGCGAACCAATGGTCGTTGGCCAGCTTGAAGTTGCTCTCGGGATCGGTGGGCGGCACCACGCGCTCATCCACAAAGAAAAGATGCACGCGCTCCCAGGCAAAGCCGGAGTGCGCGAAAATCTCGAACATGAGCCTTAGGCGAAGTGCCGCCGGAAATAGCCAGCGTGGCCTCGCCGTGTTCCTTCGATGCGGCCGACAGCAGGCTCAGAACTCGAGCCGCGCAGGCTTGAGCGGCGGTGGAGGCGTCGGTGGAACGATGCAGATTCATTCTCGAGCTTACCCCAATACGCGATCGTAAACCGGGTCGGCGCCCAGAATGTTGAGCTCCTCGCGCATCAGCGATTCCTCGTCGACGGGCGGGAAGGAAGTGCGTAGTGCCGGCCGCATCCGTCGACCTCGATAGCCCCGCCGGAGTTCTCTGAAACAACCTTGGTGCAGCGAAAGCTCGCAGGTGGGGGTAGCCAGCGTGACCGAGTTCAACCCGGGCTCGCCGTCCTGATCGGCCAGCGACACTCGGGCGTTGGGCAGGGCGCGTGCGATCCAGGCGGCGAAATACAGCGCGCAGGCCGACGGCGCAGCGCCGCAATAGCCCACCCGGGCCGTGGTGATGCCGGCGGCGGGCAAGGCTTCGTCGTCGAACAAGTGCGCCAGGATCTCCCGCCAGCCGGTCAGCCGGGTCCAATGCAAATCGGCGACGCGGCAGCCGCGCGCGCGCAAGCTGCGCAGGAAACTCAGCGCCGCGCTGGCGTTGGGGACCATGGAGGAGTCGAGGATGATCTTATCGGCCAGCGGAAACAGGGCGTCGAAGGCGCGCAGATGAAAGGCCTGAGGGCCGCGGCACCACAGCACCAGCGGCAGATCCGGCACCTTCAAGGGAACCAGAAGGCGGGCGGCTTCCTCCAGGCTGGCGGAATCGGCCAGGATCTCCACTCCTTCCGAGCAGATCTGCTGGGTGCTTCCGAAAGGCTTCCAGCACTCGGCGAAGACACGCGCATTCAGCTCCACGCCGTCGCGCGCCGTCAGCACCACCGCGCGGGAGGGATGCTCATGCATCAGCACGCCCAGGGTGCGGCGCACGGTTTCGGCGTCGAGGTCGTCGCCGGCGGTGACCACCAGGGTCATGGCGCAGGCGCGCAGCACGCCGCCGGAGACGATCTTGTCCTGATCCAGCTGATCCCATTGCTCGTTCAACTCACGGAGAATTTTGCCGGGTTGGATGCGTCGCGGCCGTCATCAACTATTTCTCCAAACATGACCGGTTCGCGCCAGCATGGCATCGGCTGCGGCAGGACCCCAGGTGCCGGCTTCGTAATTCGGGAAATTTGGAGGTGCTGCGACTGCCAGTCCTCCATGATGGGCTCGACCACTTTCCAGCTTGCCTCCACCATATCCTGGCGGGTATAAAGCGTCGCGTCGCCGACCATGGCGTCGACCAGCAAAGTCTCGTAGGCGGAAGGAGATCGCCCGCCAAAGCTCGCGCCATACTTGAAGTCCATGGAGACGGGCCGCAGGTGCATGCCGCTGCCCGGCTGCTTGGAGAAAAACCGCAGCGAGATGCCCTCTTCCGGCTGGATGCGGAGGATCAGAAGATTGGGCCGCTTGGACAGTTCGCCGTCGCCGTCGAGCCGAACAGGGTGAGCGGCGCGGAGTTGAATTGAATGGCGATGTCGGTGGACGCGCTTGGGCAGCTTCTTGCCGGTGCGGATGAAGAACGGGCACGCCGGCCCAGCGCCAGTTGTCCACGTAGAAGGTGATGGCGGCGAAGGTGTCGGTTTGCGAAACGGGATCGACGCCGGGCTCCTGGCGGAATCCGTTCGTATTCGCCGGCGACGGCGCCGTTTTGCCGGCACCTTCTTCGGGCTGCATGATCTTGATCGAGCGCAGCAGCTTGGCTCGCTCATCGCGCACGGCGTTGGGTTCGAACACGGCGGCGGGCTCCATGGCGACGGTCGCCAGCACCTGGAGGAGGTGATTCTGGATCATGTCGCGCAGCGCGCCGGCTTCCTGGTAATAGGCGCCGCGGCCCTCCACGCCGATGGCTTCGGCGGCAGTGATCTGCACGTGGTTGACGTAGCGGCGGTTCCACAAAGGCTCGAAGATGCCGTTGCCGAAGCGGAAGGCCAGGATGTTCTGCACGGTTTCCTTGCCCAGGTAATGATCGATGCGGTAGATCTCCGGCTCCGGGAAAACGGCGTGCAGCTGGGCGTTGAGCTCGCGTGCGCTCGCGAGGTCGTGGCCGAACGGTTTCTCGACCACGATCCGGCGCCACCCTCCGTCGCTTTCGCCGGTGGCCGCCTCTGCTCCAAGTCCCGATGCCGCAGGCCGCTGCCCCGAGTCCGGCGGCGACGGTCGAGTAATAGCTCGGCTGCGTGGACAGATAGTACAGGACGTTTTTCATGCCGACTGCGGCTAGCTTCGCGCCGATGGCCTGGTACAGCGCGGATCGTTCATGTCGCCGGCGACGTAGTGCAGGTTTGCGGCGAAATGGGTCCACAGGTCGTCGTCGAAATTTCGCGCCTTCCAAAAACTGCCGCACTTCCTCGCGCATTTTGGCGCGGAACGCCTCTCGTCGAGCGGCGTGCGCGAAGTCCCGATGACGGCGAAGGAGGCCGGCAGCCGCCGGTCCGCGCCAATTGATACAGCGCGGGAAGCAACTTGCGTTTGGTGAGGTCGCCATTGGCGCCGAAGATCACGATGGCGCATTCCGGCACACGCCGCTCGAAGCGCAACGGATCGGCAAAGGGATTCTGCGCTTCCGCCATGCTTCAACGTAGCATGCTAAGATTGAATTCACCCTCGATGCAACCCGGAACATTCTCGCCGTGCTGGACGACCTTGTTCTTCATGGTGAAAATCAACGAGGCGGCCAAACGGGCCGGCCTTCCCATCGAATTCTTGAAGACCGAGATCGACGTCTGCTGCGTGCCAAGACGCGCATCCCGCCCTGATCATTTTCGACCTGAATTTCGGGGGTCGACCCGCTGAAGTTGGTGCGGGACTTGAAGGCGGACGCGGAGACCAAGGACTCAGCGTGATCGGATATCTTTCGCACGTCCAGGGCGAGCTGAAGCTGAAGGCGCAGCAGGCCGGGTGCGATGCCGTGCTGCCCCGGTCGGCGTTCTCGCAGAACCTGGCGCAGATTCTGAAGCGCCACGCGGGATGCTTTTAAGTCGCCACCCGCCTGGTCTGCGGACAGGGCTACGGCGCGGTCTTGTCCCTGTGGCGTTTCCGCTTGTCGTACTCGCGTGGCGAGTTGGTGCGTGATCTTTTCGGCGACGTCGGCGCTGGCGCCGCGGAATTTTGCTCCGTTGCTTTCCTGGGTGGTGGACCAGATCACGTCGCCGTCTTTATTGACCAGGCGCACGGTGGCCAGCGCCTCGTGCTTGCGCTCCTTGATATTGGTGGAATCGTTCTCGCCCGCGCCGAGGGTGAGGGAACGGCTCTCGCCGTTGCCCGGGCTTTCCGAGCTGGGCCCGGTGCGATAGCTGGCGTCGTGGCTGCTGGAGCTGGCGCCGCCGCGGATGTCGAGGCTGTCCGAGGATTGAAAATCGTCGGTATAGATCAGATCCTCGGCCGCGCCATGCACGAAGGCGTCGGCGCGGTCGGGATTTTCCGTCAGGACGAACAGCTTGGAGTTTTGCAGGCTGGCGATGATCAGATCGCGCATCTGCGCGGCGGTTTCGCCGCCGGTGAGGCGGTCCACGTAAACGCGCTTGACCGTCAGCAACTGCGGCAACAGGTCCTCTTGGGCCAGCGCCACGGCGGGCGCGAGTAAAAATACCAACAACCACGGTTTCATCCTTCGCCTGCCTTTCATCCCTTGCCTGCCTTTCGGGCTTCCTCGTCCTGATACTCAACCTTCAGGCCGGTGCGAGCCTCCAGGCTCACCAGGGTCGCGCGGATGCCGTCTTTATCCACGCGGAATACCAGCGCCTGCTGCTTGCCGTCCTCGCCCATGTAGCCCACCGTCAGGAAGTGTTTGCGGCTCTTGCTCAACAGAAACAGGGAGCCGACGCCAGGCAAGGCGATCGACATGGCGATGGCCATGGCTACCCGCCGGCTTACGGTTTGGCCGTACTCGACCAGGTTGATGCGATCGTAGGGAACCCGCACCTGGGTCTTGTTGGAATAAAAGGCGAAGTAATGCTCGTCGGCGACTTCGATGCGGCCCTCGGTGCCGACGGTGAGCTGAGCCGAGGTCCCGCCGGCGTATTGGGCGCGGCTTTGGGCGAACAATGCCGGGGTCAGCGCCGCAATCAGAGCGAACAGGGCCGGGAAAGCCCTAAGCCGGCGTATGTCAAGACGGCGCATGTCACTGTAGTCGCCGGACCGGGCGGGATTTCTCATGCGTAACGTTTGCCTGCTAGACTGAATTCAGTGAGCCCCGAAAATTCACCGGATCAGCCCCTGGGGTCCGTAGCTCCTGAAGTCCCCGTCGCCGAAAACTCCTGGGCGGCCGGCCCGATCGAAGCGGTTCCGGCCGAAGTGGTTGCCTCTAACGGCATTCACACCGAGGTGATGCCCGCCGAGGTTACGCCCGTCGAGGTGAGCCCCGAGACGACGGAAGGATCTCCTTCCCAGGAGGAGTTCCCGCGCAGCACCTTATCCGAATGGGTGATCACCATTCTGCTGCTGCTGTTCCTGACCACCACGCTGGTGCAGGCGTTCGTGATCCCCACCGGCTCCATGGAAGATACGCTGCTGATCGGCGATCATCTGCTGGTGGATAAAATGGCCTACGCGCCGGCCGGGCCCGGTCAGCAAGTACATCCTGCCCTATCGCGAGCCCAAGCGCGGCGACATCATCGTGTTCCGCTACCCCACCGACATCCAGCAAACCTTCGTCAAACGCTGCATGGGCATTCCCGGCGACCGCATCCACATCGTCAACAAGCAGGTGTACCTCAACGGCAAGCCGCTGGATCGAGCCGTACAAGTACAACAAGACCGATTACATCGAATCCTATCGCGACAATTTCCCCAGTGAGCCCAACGTCACTCTGGAGCCGGGCGCCATCGAAGATGCTGGCAGAACAACGTGGTCAACGGCGAAGTGGTGGTGCCGCCCGGCAGCTATTTCGCCATGGGCGACAACCGCGATTCCTCCTGGGACAGCCGCTATTGGGGATTCGTGCCGCGGCAGAACATTATCGGCAAGCCGCTGATCATCTACTGGTCCTACGACCGCCCCAGCGATCAGCTGCAACACCAATTCCATCACGTTTCCGCAGATGCTCGATCTGGCGACGCACTTCTTCAGCAAGACCCGCTGGCGCCGCGACGTTCCAGTTGATTCACGGATATCCCGTCCAATAAAACATGGCCAAAGACTCCTCACCCGGTCCGCGATTTCATCATCGAGTGGACCATCAATATCCTGATTCTGCTGTTCGGCACCACCACGCTGGTGCAGGCGTTCATCGTGCCCACTCCTTCCATGGACACCACCGTCATGGTGGGGGATCACCTGCTGGTGGACAAGCTTTCCTATGCGCCGCCCGGCGCCATC
Source organism: Bryobacterales bacterium (assembly GCA_963765185.1). Taxonomy (GTDB): domain Bacteria; phylum Acidobacteriota; class Terriglobia; order Bryobacterales; family Bryobacteraceae; genus Palsa-187. The sequence continues at coordinate 18,512 of CAVXWB010000060.1, read as the reverse complement.
AGCCGCTACTTGCTGCCCTACACCGAGGTCAAACGCGGCGACATCATCGTGTTCCGCTATCCGGTGAACATCGACGAGAACTACGTCAAGCGGGTGATGGGCGTGCCCGGCGATCACATCCATCTGGAGAACAAAGACGGTGGTGCTGAACGGCAAGAAGCTGGTGGAGCCGTACACCCACCACGTGCGTCCGTACGTGCTTCCCTACGCGGACAACTTCCCATCGATTCCGCCTGGCGGGGAGGGCTCCTATCGCGAGCGGGAACGCGCGCAGGAGATGTTTTCGAACCACGTGGTCAACGGCGAACTGGTGGTGCCGGACGGGTTTTACTTCGCCATGGGCGACAATCGCGACGACTCCTCCGACAGCCGCTATTGGGGCCTGGTGCCGCGCGAAAACATCATCGGCAAGCCGCTGCTGATTTTCTGGTCCTACGACGCGGATACCCAGGACCTGGTGGGGTTCACCGCCAACCACTTCGTGGACCTGGCCAAGAACTTCTTTGTGAAAACCCGCTGGAACCGCGACCTCAAGCTGGTGCGCGGGTATCCCGTTCAATAGCTCGTCCGATAGATAGATGAGCGCAACCTACGGGTTAATTCTGGCAGGAGGGCGCGGCACGCGCTTCTGGCCGCGCAGCCGGCGCGCCTCGGCCAAACAAGTCCTGACCTTTTTTGGAGAGCGGTCGCTGATTCAGCAGACCGTGGACCGCCTGGGTCCCATCATCGCTCCGGAGCGGATCTGGATTCTGACCAACGATCATTTGCGCGACACCATCGTGCGGCAGCTTCCCGAGGTTCCGGCGCGGCAGATTCTGGCGGAGCCGGCCCAGCGCAACACTGCCCCTGCGATCGGCCTGGCGGCGCATATTCTGGAATCGCTCGATCCCGGCGCGGTCATGGGCGTGTTTCCCGCGGACCATGTGATCGGCGATCCGCGCGCGTACCGGCGTTTGGTGCGGCCCGCGATTCGCTCGGCCCGGCAGGGCAACATCGTGGTTCTCGGAATTCAGCCGCGGTGGGCGGAAACCGGCTACGGGTATATTGAATTCCCGCGCGGAGTTCAGCCCGGATCTTTGGAACCTTCGCGCGTGCTGCGTTTCCGCGAGAAGCCGGATGCCCGCACTGCGGCGCGCTTCGTGCGCTCCGGCAACTTCTACTGGAATGCGGGCATGTTTTTCTGGCGCGCTTCGGTGCTGTTGGACGCTCTGCGCAAGTTCCTGCCGCAGACTGCCGGGCTTCTGGATAGCTTGCCGAAGTTCGGGTCGCGCGGATTTGCCAAGCGCGTCGCCGAGATCTTCCCGCAGTGCGAGAATATTTCGATCGACTATGCGGTGCTGGAGAAATCGCCCCAGGTGGTGGGGTTCGCCGCGGGCGATATCGGCTGGAACGACGTGGGGAGTTGGAACGCGGTATATGAGCTGGCCCGCCGCGACGCTGCCGGAAACGTCCTGCTGGGCGACACTCTTGTGCATGATTCCAAGGGCATGTACGTAGACGCCCACGGTAAGCTGGTGGCCTTGCTGGGGGTCGAGGACCTGATCGTGGTGGATACGCCCGGCGCATTGCTGATTGCGGATCGCCGGCGCGCTCAAGAGGTCGGGGATCTGGTCAAGCGTTTGGAGAAGGCGGGACGCGATGACTTGCTCTAGCAGGTCGCGGAAAAAGTCAAAGACAGGGTCGGCCGCCGATAAACGCGGATAAGCGCGGATCGAAAAAAAATCTTTCGCGTCTTTGAATCCGCGTTCATCTGTGTTCATCGGCGGCCAATAATGCTTTTTCAGCATCCTGCCAGGATCTAAAGGAAATTTGGCGAACAGATGAACGCGGATGCACGCCGATAGGCATTTTGATTCCTGTCCGCGTTGATCGGCGTTTCAGCTGAGAGCCTGAGGACCTCAGTTCTTGGTGGCTGGCGAGGTCGCCAATAACGCCCGATAGGCGCCTTCTTCAATGGCCACCTCGGTCTTATAACCCTCCGGGTCGATGAACGGATTGGGGCCGCCCTTCCCGAGTTTGGCGTACTTCTCGACCAGGTTGTACATGGCCGGGTGCGATCCCAGGGGGACGTCGCAGGCCAGGCTGTGCATGACCCGGAATCCCTGCTCATATTCGGCCACCAGAGCGGGGTTGCTGAGGAGCTGCTGGGCGGTTCCGTTGAATCCCATGCTTCCGATGATCACCACGTTGTAGCTCTTACCTGAATCCTGCACTTTCAAGCTCCAGGTGGTGTCGCCATGGGTGTGGCCGGGCGTCAGGTGCGCCACCAAAGTTGTGCCGCCAAGAGTAACCTGGTCGCCGTCGTGAAGCACCCGGTCGATAGGATGCGGCTTGCCGCCGGGGGTCATTTTCTGGAGCGCGGGAACGTCCTCGGCCATGGCCATCACCTGGGCGCCGGTGAGCTCCTTCACCATGGCGTCGCCCTCCTGATGGTCGGCGTGGGCGTGGCTGCCGAGAAGGATCTTGGTATCGGAGAATTTGAAGCCCAGATCTTCAATCGACTTGCGAATCACAGGGACGTTGACTTCGTAGGTGCTGTCGATCAGGATGTTTCCCGCGGGCGTCACCACCAGGAAGGAACCCAGCGCTTCCGTGCCCACGTAGTACATGTTGCCGATGATCTTGTGCGGGGGGAACTGGGTTGTCTGCTGCTCCTTGGTGCCGATGTTCCGGTTGAAGAGTTCCCGCGTGGTCCAGACTTTGGCTTGGGCCCAAACCAGCGTGGCGCTGAGCGCGGCGGTAGCTGTCCAAGAGAATATGTGCTTGGGAAGCGTGTGCAGTCGCATGGGCACAGCATATCATGTGACCGTGTTGGAGGATCAGCCGCCCAGAACCGTGATCATCACGTTCGGCTGCGATGCGACGTTGTTTACGGATAACACTAGAGGTTGATCTCCGCCGATGAGGCCGGACGGGATTTGAACATTCAGTTGCCACAAGCCGGGGCCTACTATACCTGCGAAGAGAACGGTAGCGGTCGTTCCGGCGATGGTCACTTCAAACGCCGCGAGATTCGCCGCGGGATACGGCGTGGACAACACAACTCCGTCGGGAGCGGCGGGATTCGTGGGTCCGCATCCCGTGGCGTACAACTCGATCATGTCGCCGGCGGCAGCGGGGCGGCTGTTATATCCCGGCAATGCGCCGGCCGCGGCCACGTAAACGACGCCGCTTCCGGTGGCGTATACCGAAGACGGGTAAAGCACGCCTTTCAGCGTGTAACAAAAAAGTCCGGGCGCAACGGCGTCGATCTCGAGCGTCGAACTCATCACTCCGGTGGGCGTGATCAGTTCCACGTCGGCGATCCCGATGGCGGCGCTCGACGGCAGCAGAAAATTGATTTGAGTCGCGCTGATGTACTCGACATACGCGGGTGTCCCGTTCACGCTGACGCTGATGCCGCCGACGGAAGTAGGAAGCGTGGGGCCGGTGATCGAGCTGCTCCAATCGGTTGCCGCCTGATCCGTGAATCCGGCGCCCATGATCGAGCAGTAGGCTGCCGGCGCCGCTTTCGGAAGATAGAGTCGCCGCGCCGATCACCGTGGAAATCGCCGGCGGCAGGTCTGTGGCCAGCAAGCCACGGGAGTCGAACGCGCCGGCGCAGATGTTCACGACGTCGATGGGCGGCTGAGTATTGGCCACCAGCGCGATATCGTAGCCTTCGGCGAGGCGGACGATGCAGGTATTCAGAGTTTGCTGCGGCGTCCCTCCGTTGTGGAGGCCTCCGTCCTTTTGGTAGTAAGTTCCGAAGTTGCCGGCGTAGGGAAACCAGCCGATTCCGTCGTTCAGCATCTCGCTGATCGCGGCCGCCGGAAGAACGCTGGTGTTGCGCAGAGCCAGTGGAATTTTCAAAAGCTCCAGCGCCGTCGAGATAAAGCCGCCGGGAGCTACAAAATCAAGAGGCCCGTAATAATATCCATCCCGCGTGTCGCTCGGTCCGCTATAGAGAAGAGTCGCCGTCGCGTTCGGGTCCGGATTGGGGTTAAAAATCGAAGGGTCGATGCCGGCCGGCACAAGCACATTCTGAGTCACCCAAGTTACGTAATCCTGGCCGGTCACTTGATCGATCACCCCTTGCAGGATGGTGAAGTTCTCATTGTTATAGGAATAGGTGACACCGGGCGTGCCAACCAGCGGCTGTGCCAGATAGGTGTTCAGATAGGACCACAGATCTCCGCTGAGCGGGCCTTCATCCGGTGGAGTCGGCATTCCGCTCTTCATCGTGGCCAGATTACGCAGCGTAACCGGCTTCACGGAAGGATCGGGATTCGGCACCATGCTCGAGATCAGCGGCCAGAATGGCATGTCGAGGGTAACGCTCGGGTACTGCAGGAGGAGCACCTCCAGCGCGATGCCCGTGACGGCTTTGGAGATGCTCGCGAGGTTGCAACGCGTGGTGGGCGTGAAGGCCGTGTTCGGGTTCTGCGATTCATTGGGACTTCTGGCAAATCCATATCCGTTGGCCGCCACTTGACCGTTATATCCGACAGCGTAAGCGTAGCCCATGACGAATGGCGCAAGGTTGGCCGCGAAATAATCGTCGAAGTCCGGCGCGTTGGGATAGGCCGAGATCGCGCTGAGGATCAGTCCGCTGGCCGCCATCTGCTGCGCCGTGGCCTGCAACGTATTCCAATCCTGATTCCAGACAAACTGAGCCGAAGCGACTTTATCCCGCCAACACCCGATCATATTGCCATCCACCGTGTCGTAGCCCAGGCCGACCAATGAATATCCGGATTTCCCGGCGACGTCGCCCGGAAAGTTCGGAAGGCTGTCGTTGGCCAACGCGAAACCGCCCGCGCCCGCTTCAAACAGTGCCGTGAAGGCTGCCACGTCCTGCTGCGGAAAAGACTGGGTTCGCGTCATGCGCATCCCCTGACTGGAAAGCGTGGTCCATTGAAAGAATAGATCGAGGTATAAGAGATCCCACACCATCGTCTGATTCACCGGCGAGGTCACGGCGAGCCAGTAGCCGACGTAGTACAGTTCGTTCTGCTCCCAGGTAATCGTGAAGTCCACCAGGCGATACCCGGTTTGGTTCATGGCAAACGTCTGTTGAAACTGGTTCGGATCGGAGGTTCTCAGCAGCACATAGCTGGGGTTGCCCTGCGCGTACGAAAAAGCGGCGTAGTACCACGTGGAATTCATGTTGCGAATCGCCGTCAGCGAAGCCAGTTGGTACCCTTGCGCCGCCAAGGTCTGCACCTGTGTGTTTAGCGAAGAAAATCCATTCGCGCCGATCAACTGAGTGAGATTCCCGCCGGGCAGAAAAATTCCACCGAAGACCGGTTCGATGGTTGGAAATCCAGTGATTGCAGATGACAGCGCTCTTTGGACCAAGCCGGGTGCATGGTCCAGTGGAGAGACGCCGCGGCGGCGATCGTTTCCGTTATCCTCGCCGGCCAGCAGCTGAGCGGGAAACTGAGGCAGCGCCATCGCGCTCATGGCGCCGACGCGAAAGAATTTCCGTCTGTTCATCGCGATTCCTCCAACTGGCCGACGGATAATAGTCGCGAGTATAACTCAATACGCCGGTTGGAGGGAACGCGATAAGGGTGGGCAAGGCGGCTGGAGACCGCTGCTTCTGCCGCGGCGGCTACTTTTTCCCGGGGGCGTTACTTTTTAAAGATCGCGTGTTTCATGTCCGGCCAGAATTCCAGGAGGATGTTAAAGGCGCTGTCGCTGACCATCTGGACGGCGAATTTTTCTCCCGTCTCGCTGACCGAGCGCTCCGTGGCCGGATAGTACAGATTGGAGATTCCCGCGGCCAGGCCGTTGCCGACGATCTCCGAATAGTTAAACCGATTCGTGCCTCCGTCCGTGCGAGTGATCAGAACGCGGCTGAGAGCATAACCGATGCGTCGCCGCTTGAGCCCGATCCCCTTGCGGAAATAGCGCGGATCCTCGTGGAACAAGCTGGGAAGAATCGCCTCGGTGAGGTAGTTGCCGACCACCTGGTCCCCATACGCCGCTCCGAAGCGCTTGCCATACGCCGCGCCGCCCTGCCCCCAGGTGGGAAAATCGTCCTGCCATTGGGCGATGCCCGCATAGAAGGCGGCCAGCACGATGGTGAATGGGTCGGTGGTGTCTTTGGTTGCAAGATTAAATTTCTGGCGGACCGTGAGCGGTTCTTCCGAAGGGGATTTGGTCGGGACGGTCTTGTTATTCGGAATGACGCCGAAGATACGGCCGCCTTCGTCGTCAGCCGGCGCAGTGTCCTGTGCGGCCGTGTCCTGTGCGGCGGCGTGTCCGGTGCGGCGGTGGGTCCTGTGCAGTGGTGCCCTGTACAGCGGCGTCCGGCTGGGCGGTTTCCGGCGCGCTGGCCCCCTGGGCGCGGGCCGTTTGTACCATGAGGAGCCAAGCTGCGCCAATCACGATGCATAACGCCGAAATTCTCACGCAGAGGCCACCGTTAACGAAATCCGCCTATCAACTTATTAACGTCTTCCGCCCGGTTCGGATTACAATTTTCTTCGGGCGTAAAAAAAGATGGAGCTTGAAGTGGCCGTTCGGCACAGAAGAATCTAGAATGAAACTACAGATGACCGACTACCTACCTTACGACGATAACACGCAATTGGCGCGCAAAATCGATCGGTATCCTCTCAGCTTCACGCGCAATCCCTCGGCGCCGCTGATTGAGCGTCCGCTGACATTAACGGAGAGGACCGGCCCGACGGGGCTGGTTCGCAGGCTGGATGCCGGTCCGCTGGATCTTTCCCGGGCCGTTGCGGATGGACCGCAGGCCGTGGGGCAGCTGATTTCGGTGTTCGGACGGGTCACCGATGAAGACGGCTCGCCGATTGAGAATGCGGTGGTGGAACTGTGGCAGGCGAATTCCGCCGGCAGGTACATTCACGAGATGGACCACACCAACGCGCCGGTGGACCCCAACTTCACGGGGCAGGGAAGGCTGGTCACCGATGCGGACGGCCAATTCAAGTTTTTCTCCATCAAGCCGGGCGCGTATCCGGTGCTCGAATCGGGCTGGTGGTGGCGTCCGCCGCACATCCATTTCTCGATTCTGGGGCCGAGTTGGATGAACCGCTTCGTGACCCAGATCTTTTTCCCGGGCGAGCCGCTGAACGAAATCGATCTGCTGCTGAATGCGGTCCATGACGCGGAAGTGCGCGAACGTTTGATTTTTAAATTCGACTCCACCAGCATGGGCGCGGTCAACGCCATCAGCTTCCGTCAGGATTTCGTGCTGCGCGGACACCGGCGCACGCCGGCTTTGGATTAAAGTGGTCTTGGACGAAGCATGATCACGTCGCCTTTCGGAACCATCGGCCCGTTCTTTCCATACGATTTCGTGGACGGCTGCGAAGACCTGACGCAGTGCGACGGCCACAGCGCGCTCGGGCGCCACATTCTGATCCGCGGACGAGTGCTTGAAGAAGGCAATCGTCCTACGCGGAACACGATCCTTGAAATCTGGCAGCCTGATGCCAACGGCATCTTCCGCCATCCGCTCGATCCGCGCTGCGCCCAAGCCGATCCTGGGTTCAGCGGCTGGGGCCGCGCCCGCACCGACGCGCAGGGCGAGTACCGCTTCCGCACGGTGCTTCCCGGAAGCTATGCGGGCGAGGATGGCGCGCCGCGCTGCCCGCACATCAACGTGATGATCCTGGGCATCGGGCTGACCCACCGCCTGGTCACGACCATCTTCTTCGCGGATGAGCCTGGTACCGTCGACGATCCGGTACTAAGATGCGTCCCCGAGGCCGTGCGCCCGCGCCTGTTCGCAGTTCGCTGTCCGTCGCTCGATTCGGAGGGTGTTGCGGCGTATCGCTTTGACCTGATTCTGCGCGGGGAAAACGAGACGCCGTTTTTCTTGGATTAGCTCTACCGAACAGAGCGGTAGAATCAGAGTATGCAAGTGCATGTCGCATTGCCGGAGCTGCGGACGCCGGTCAAGATCGCTTATGAAGATCGATTTTCGGATAAGGCCTACTTCGCGTTCTGTGAAGCAAATCCGGACCTGCGCCTCGAGCGGTCCGCGAAAGGAGAGATCGTCATCGTGCCTCCAGCCGGCTACGAGTCTGACTATCGCAGCAACAAGGCGGCGGCCCAACTGGATCGGTGGGCGGAGACAGATGGCCGCGGCCGGGCGTCGGGCGCGACTGCCCAATTCCTTCTTCCGGATGGCTCGGCGCTATGCCCTGATGCGGCTTGGGTTTCAAATGACGCGCTGAATCGCCTTACCCACCAGCAACGCAAAGAATTCCTGCGGCTGTGCCCGGAATTCGTGATCGAGATCCTCTCTCCCAGCGACCGCCTTAAGAAGGCGCAGGCCAAAATGGAGCAGTGGATAGCCAACGGCGCGCAGCTCGCATGGCTGATCGACGGCGATGCCGAGACCGTTTACATCTATCAAAAAGACCAGCAGGTGGAAACGCGGAAGGGCATTCTGAAACTGGCGGGCAAAGGCCCGGTCAAGGGGTTCACGCTCCAGTTGCGCGCGATCTGGGACGGGCTTAAGTAGCACCGGCTACGCTGATATACTTGCGTACTATGCGATGCACTCGGACCCTGCTTGTGGCGGCCGCGCTGTTGCCGGCGTTTTTTGAGCCAAGGCTTTTCGCTCAATCCAAGAAAGACAACGGCGCGGATTGGCCGATGTTCAATCGCGACCTGGCAGGCACGCGCTATTCGCCGCTCACCCAGATCAACACCAGCAACGTCCAAAAGCTCACCAAAGCCTGGACCTACCACTTCAACCGCGAAGGCAAGCAGATTCACGGCGACAGCCCCAGCGAGCTGTATCAGGAAATCACGCCCATCGTGGTCAACGACGTGATGTACCTGCCGGCGGGCGATCGAGTGGTCGCGCTGGAACCGGAGACGGGCAAGGAGCTGTGGGTGTATGAAGTCCAGGGCGCGCTCGCATCCTTCCGCGGCGTGGCGTATTGGCCCGGCGATCGCAACAATCCTCCCCGCATCATCTTCACCACCGGACGCAAGATGATGGCGCTGAACGCGAAGACCGGCAAGGTGGATCCCGGATTCGGCAAGGAAGGCTCGGTGGAGCTGACCGTGCCCTACGACGGCGCGCCCACCATCTTCAAGAACATCCTGCTGGTGGGGACCAACTTCTACGGCCCCGGGGAGCGGCACATCGGCCCGCAGCTGGAGGTGGCCGTCGGTCAAATCCCCCAGCAGCACGGCTATGATGTCCGCACCGGAAAAGAGCTGTGGACCTTCGACACTTTCCCGAAACCCGGCGAAATCGGTCACGATACCTGGGGCAAGGATTTCGAAGGCAAAGACAGTTCGCAGAACCGTACCGGCAACAACGTCTGGGCTTTCGCTTTGACCGTCGACGAGGAGCACGGCATTGTCTATGAGCCGGTCAGCGGGCCCGGCGCGAATTATTATGGAGGCGACCGGCCCGGCGCGAATCTTTTTGGAAACACCACAGTCGCACTGGATGTGGAAACCGGAAAATTGAAATGGTTTTTCCAGAACGTGCGGCATGAGCTGTGGGATTACAATCTGCCGCCGGCTCCGGGGTTGATCGACATCACCGTAAACGGCAAAAAGATCCAGGCTCTGGCGCAAGTGGGCAAGTCGGGCTACATGTACATTCTTGACCGCGTCACCGGCAAGCCCGTGTTCCCCGTCGTCGAAACTCCTGTCGCCAAGAGCGATGTTCCCGGTGAGGTGAGCTTTCCCACGCAGCCGATTCCAACCAAGCCTCCGCCGCTTTCGCGCGTCAGCTTCACCAAGGACGACATCGTCACCGCGGCCGACACCACGCCGGAGCATGCCAAAGCCTGCCAGGAATTGTGGGACAAATTCGGCGGTCTGTACAATGGCGGACCCTTCACTCCGTTCCCGTTTCACTCCGAAAACGCCAAGCCCGGCATCATTTTCCCCGGCACTACCGGCGGTGTAAACTGGGGGGGCACCGCCACGGATCCCAAGCTGGGCTACATCTTCGTCAACAGCCATGACACTCCGCTGGTGGGCTGGATGGAGAAGAATCCGAAGTACACGCCCGGCAACAAGGAGGGCATCGAGCCGTACACCCACACCAGCCCGCAAGGTCTGGGCGGATTCAACGCGCAGGTTCGCGACGCCAGCGGCCGGCTGATCGGAAACTGGCCGTGCTACAAACCACCATGGGGAAGCCTGATGGCGGTGAACGCCAGCACCGGCGAATTCGCGTGGAAGGTCCCGCTGGGCATCACCGAGTCTTTGCCCGAGGGCAAGCAGAACACCGGCGTCAGCAACCTCGCGGGTCCCATTGCAACTGCGGGCGGGCTGGTGTTCATCGGCGCAACCAACGACAGCCGCTTCCGCGCGTTCGATTCGAAGACCGGCAAGGAGCTATGGGTCACCAAGCTCGACTACACCGCGACCGCGGTGCCGATGACGTATCAGGGTAAGAACGGCAAGCAGTACGTGGCCATCGTCGCGGCAGTGGGCGGAGGGGGTGGACGTGGGGCTCCGGCGCCGGTGGGTGGGCCGGTGAGTGGGCAGGGGTTGGTGGTGTTCGCACTGCCGTGAAGGGCGGGCGAGGCATGCATGTTATCGGCAGTATTGTCCTCCGCGGATTCTTTGCGCCCGTTGGGCTGGCGGCGATCTACCACGCTGTCTGCGGGAAGGACTTCCGCTTCGCGATGCGCGGAAGCCGCGAACCCGGCCCGAGGATGCCAGAGTGGTTCGCTCGTCCGTTCTTCTCCCTGACGGGTGCATTCTCCTTGTGGGGCGCGTTCGCGCCCTGGAGCTAGCCTCGATACAGCCTCACCCAAGCGAGAATGAAACTATGAGCGGAATCCAGTTTGTCACCGATAAGAAGGGCCGCAAAGTTGGCGTTCTAATCGACCTGAAAAAACATGGGGCCATCTGGGAGGACTTCTGGGATGGTCTCGTGTCTGAAACGCGCCGGGAGGAAAAGGGCGTTCCTTACGAGCGATATCGCGGCCATCGCCACCAAAGCGGCTCGGCATCGTCGGAGCCGGCTTCCTCACACCGCGGCTCAACCGAATAGTTTGTGAGCCAAGCCGAGCCAGACGCAGCGTGACGGCGTCTGGTTTGCGGTAAATCAGCAACAAATTGGGCCTGACGTGGCATTCGCGATAGCCCGCCCAAGCGCCAATCAAGCGGTGGTCACGGTAATTCGCCGGTAAGACTTGATCCCTCAGCAGCAGTGCCAGGGCGGTTGACAGAAGCGAATCCAGATCCTTACCGTGGCGCGGCGTTGCCTTCGCGCGCTTGTAGTCACGCTTGAATGCCGATGAGCGTTCAATCGCCCTCATTCAAGTCCGCCAGCAGTGCGGCGGTACTGGCGAAGCGCTTGCCTTTGCCCGCCTCAAGCTCGGCAATGGCTCTTGCGCGTGGTCGCGTTTGGAGCTTTGACCTCGAAGGGTAACCGGCGCTCATCCACCACGCGCAACATCAGCAATCGGATGGCGTCCGAAATGGACAGTCCCATTGCGGCCAGAGCATCGGCGGCGCGCTCCTTGGTGGCGCTATCGATGCGGGCGCGAACGTAAGTGTCGGCGGTCCTGTTGGCGGTCTTCATCTTTGAACTGTGTCAACCCTAATTGTAGTCAAAAGCCGACCATCAGGAACCGACAGGGACGCGCTCCTTGACGCGTGTAGCGATGCGCGCTACAGTGCAGTATGATCGTCGGCTTTCGCCATAAGGGCTTGAAGCGGCTCTTTGAAAAGGACGATGCCAGTGGCATTCGACCGGACCTGCGGGACAAGGTACGCACCATCCTGATCCAGCTCGACGAAGCCGAAACCATTGAGGACATGCACATGACCAGTTTTCACCTGCACCCTCTCAAGGGCGATAAGAAGGGCCTGTGGTCTGTGACGGTGAGGGCTAATTGGCGGATTGTTTTCCGCTTTGGGAACGGCAACGCCGACGCGGTCGAACTGATTGATTAACACTAAACTTGAAGGAGGAATCGCAATGGCCATGAAAAATCCGCCGCATCCCGGCCTGTCTGTCCGGCTCAATTGCCTGGAGCCGTTTGGTCTGTCCGTTACGGAAGGGGCAAAGGCGCTAGGTGTCAGCCGAACCACTCTTTCACGCCTCATCAACGGGCAGGCGGGTGTGTCGCCTGACATGGCCATCCGCCTTGCCAAGGCCTTCGGCGCCACGCCCGACATCTGGATACGAATGCAGGCGGCCTACGATCTGGCACAGGCCCGTCAGCACGAGAACGAAATCAAGGTAAAGCTTTACCAGCCGCAGCCGGCGGCGTGAGTATGGGCCTACGGTCGCGCCTCGGCAGGGGGTTGAAACCGCCGTACGCGGATTTCCTTCTCGCGTTTGCGGGTTTGTGCGATGTCGTAGGCGAATTGCATCCGCATGAGCGTCTCCATCTTCACGCCGAAGGCTTTCTCGATGCGTAGCGCCATTTCGCCGGACAGAGCAGCCTTGCCGTTGAGCAAGCTGGACAGAGCTGGACGGGAGACCTGAAGTGCGGCGGACGCGGCCGTCACGGACAGACCGGCGGGTTCAATGATCTCTGTCCGGATAAAATCGCCTGGGTGGGGCGGGTTCTTGATGGGCATGGCGGTTGCTCCTGTAGCTAGTGATAGTCCTCTAAGTTCACGTCGCAGATCTCGCGTTCAGCAGTGTCGATTCGGAAGGTCAGCCGGCGGTTCCGGGTAACGCTCAGGCTCCAGGCTCCCTTTGCGGTCGCCGGTCAGCGTGTGAACCTTCCAAGAGCGTGAGCGCCCGAAGTTCCTCTGCGTCTTCCATGTTTTCCAGGTAAGTCGAGCATCTTGCGCAACTTGTTCGCGGTGTCGGGCGGAACAGGCCCTGCAGGCTGTCTTCCGTCTAGAGCCGCTTCAGCCCCTTATGGGCGAAGTTTCGTATTCTCACGTAAACTGTAATCTGTAGCTTAACACTTATCAAGGTAGCCCAAACGCGACGATACCCTGCCCGACCGCGACGGCGACGTACTGCCGGTTGTCGAACATATACGTCATCGGCGAAGCCTTCCACACCTGATTGGTTTGGAATTGCCACAGCGTCTTGCCATCCGCCGCGTCCACGGCCATGAACGAGCCGCTGTTTTCGCCGAAGAAGACCAAGCCCGACGCGGTGGACAAAGCTCCGGCTGAGGCGGTGATCGAGCCGCTCACCTGCGGCACCTCCCACGCTATCTCGCCGGTTTGAATATTAATAGCGCGGAGATATTTCTCAAACGTCTCGCCCGGAGCCGGCCGAGCCGCGCCGCCCATGTAGCTCTTGCCCGCGGTCCATTCTCCATGACTTTGCGAGAAAACATTGCACCGCTCCAGCGCATTGAAGTAGTACAGACCGGTGATGGGATTGAATGAGGTCGAAAACCAGTTGGTACCGCCCTGGAAGCCGGGGCAGACGTAGGTGTCGCCGTTGGCCTGCTGCGGCAGAGCCTTCAGAATCGGACGCCCGTCCGCGCCGATCCCCTCGGCCCAATTCAATTTCTTCAGGAACGGTTTCGCCAGCAGCAGCTTGCCATCGGTGCGGTCCAGAACATAAAAGAAGCCGTTACGATTGGCCTGCAGCAGCAGCTTGCGAGGCTGTCCCTGCCAGTTCGCGTCGACCAGCACCGGAGGCTCTTGGGCATCCCAATCGTGCACGTCGTGCGGCGTGAATTGGAAATACCACTTGAGCTTGCCGGACTTGGGGTCCAGCGCCAGAATCGAATCGGTATAAAGATTGTCGCCCTCGCGTTCAGCACCCGTGAAATCAGGACCCGGATTGCCTACAGGCCAGTAGATCGTGTCCAGCTGAGCGTCGTAGGTTCCGGTCATCCACGTCGCGCCGGAACGGTGCTCGACATCTTTCCCCTTCCATGTTTCCGAGCCCGGCTCGCCCGGTTTCGGCACGGTCCAGACGCGCCACGCCTCGTGACCAGTTGACTGATCGAAGGCGGCCACGAAGCCGCGCACGCCCTCATCGCCGCCGGCGGTTCCCGAAATAACGAGGCTGCCCACAGTGAGCGGTGCGGAAGTCCCGTTGTAGTTCTGGTGCCAATCCGCCATCTCGGTTTCCCAGAGAAGCTCGCCGTTAAAACGGTTGAGCGCGATCATGTGGGCGTTGTCGGTGAGCATGAAGATGCGCTCGCCTGCCGAGGCCACGCCTCGGTTGAACCCGATGGCGGCGTTGCCCGCGAGCCCCTTGGTGCGAGGGCGCTGGTAATGCCACAGCAGCCGGCCGGTTCCGGCGTCGAGCGCCCAGCATTCGTTGGCGCTCGAAACGTACATGATGCCTTCGACCACCAGCGGCGTGTTCTCCACCTGCGAGACGTTGGGCAATGGAAAGATCCATTTGGGCGCGAGCCTGGCCACGTTGGTCTTGTCGATCGCAGTCAGCTTGGAGTAGCGATTGCCTCCCGCATCGCCGTTATAGGTGGGCCAATCCGTCTGCGAGGTCACCACGCGGAAGGCTCCGCCTTCTTTTCGCAGGAGCGTGATGCGGCCGTCCCCTGAGCGAAGCTGCAAATCGGTCATGCCTTCGGCGATCACCTGTCCCTGAATGGTGCGGCCGTCGGTGGTCTGTACCGATCTCCGCACCACCGTGGGCGCCTGTGTGCGCGAAATCGGCGTCAGCGAGCGCAGATATTGCACCAACCCGTTCATCTCCGCGGCCGGCAAATCGAACGCGGGCATCCCCGACGCCGGTTTGCCCGCGCGCAAAAACGCCGTGAGGTCCGTATCGTTCCGCGATCCCAGCTGCGCGACGATATTCGGACCAGCTTCACCGCCGGTCGCGTCGCCGCCATGGCAGCGCGAGCAGCGCGCTTCATAGGCGAGCCGGCCGGGGTCCTGAGCATACGCCGCCGCCGCGAAACCGAGGAACATCAGGCACAGCTTTCGCATGCCGCAAGTGTATCCCAACCACGCAGGCAGTACAATAAAGGAATGCGGACCAGCAATCCATCCTTCAACGACAAAACATTCTCCGTCTCCGGCGTGCGCGCCGGCTTCGGCGAAGTAATGACGGTCAACGGGACCATCATGAAGACCGTTATCCTGCTTCTGTGCGCCGTCCTCACCGCGGGCTGGACCTGGAACCGCTTCAGCGCTACGCAGGATGCCGGGGAAATGGGCGGCTACATCGGCATTGGCGCGATCGGGGGGCTGGTGGTCGCGCTGGTCACGGTGTTCAAGAAGAATTGGTCGCCGGTGACCGCGCCGCTGTACGCTTTGCTTGAGGGCTTGTTCCTGGGCGCGATGTCCGCGATGTTTGAGTTGCGCTACCCCGGTATCGCCATCCAAGCGGTGGCGCTGACCTTCGGCACTTGCTTCTGTATGTTGATGGCCTACCGCTCCGGCCTGATCAAGGTCACGCAAAAATTCACGCTGGGAGTGGTCGCGGCCACCGGCGGAATCGCGGTCTTCTATCTGATCAGCATGGTCCTCAGTTTGTTCCACGTCTCCGCGCTGACGTCGTTCGTCAACGGAAACAGCACCATCAGCATTCTGTTCAGCCTGTTCGTGGTGGGGATCGCGGCGCTCAACCTGGTTCTGGATTTCAATTTCATCGAGCAAGGCGCGGCGCAGGGCGCGCCCCGCTATATGGAATGGTACGGAGCGTTCGGCCTGATGGTCACGCTGGTGTGGCTGTACCTGGAAATCCTGCGCCTGCTATCGAAGCTCCGCAGCCGCCGCTAGCCTCCCGGCAGGGCGCTTCCACGAGCGCATCAACGACAAAACCCGATTGATCGCAGACAGCATGCGTTAAGCTGTTCGAAGGAAAGCGAGAACATTTGTGAGACCAGTTACCTGGCCCATTTCGTGTTTTCCCTGGGCCTTGCGTCCGTGCCGCCGACTACGCAGGTCGCACGGCAGGATCCCACAAGCGCGACAGCCTGGCGCACCGGCAAGCCGGAACCAAAGGACGGTCCACGTCCTGCACCGAGCGGCAGAATCTCACGATGCGGATGCAGACGCGCCGCTTCACGCGGTTGATGAATGCCATCTCGAAAAAAGGTCGACAACCATGCTGCTGAACGAGGTGCAGAAGCAGAACGCGCAACTCCAGAGTCAGGCGGAAGCCATTCAGCTCCAGCAGGAGCAGAATCGGAAACTGGAGGATCGCCTGGCCGCGCTGGAGGCACTGCTGGGCAACCAGTAAAGGAACCCTCGAAGAACATCCACAGGCCGCCACCGTGTAATATATTCTCTAACGATCCCAAGCCCCAATAGAGGTTCAGGAAAAAGGAGAACATTTGTGAAGCCGAATTTTCTGGTGCGTGTTGTCTCTCTTCTGGTTCTGGCGTCCGTGGCGCTGACTGCGCAGGTCGCACGACAAATAGATGTCCCACTCAAGAACTGGGCGACCCCCTTATACTGGCAGCCCAACCAGGTGGAGAGACAAGCCGCCGCGCAAGCTTCTCCGCAAACAGCCTTACCGCAGGTTGTGTTTTCCGCCACTCAGGTGTCCAATACCGCGCTCACCTTCGTGGCCGTCACGCCCTGCCGATTGGTGGATACGCGAGGCGCGGCAGCCGGATTTAACGGTGAGGCTCCTTTTAACGGGCCGTCCGTAGCGTCCAAGGCAACTCTTACCATCCCCGTGCAGTCGGCGTCCGAAGCCAGCACCGACACCACGCCCGCACCCTGCGGCGCGATTCCGTCGATCGCCCAGGCGTACTCGTTCAACCTCACGGTGGTGCCCCACTCGGGGGGCGCGGTGGACTATGTAACGATGTGGCCGGCTGGCGCCACACAGCCTGTCGTCGCGACCTTGGACGACCCGCAAGGGGCGATCGTGTCCAATGCGGCCATTGTTCCGGCAGGAGGATCCAGTGGCGGGATCAGTGTGTTCAACGACGGTCCCTCAACCGCGGATTTCATCATTGACATGAACGGCTTCTTCGCCGCGCCGACGGATCTGAACGATAACACCGCTACTGGGGGGTACTCGCTGTTCAGCAACACCACCGGGGCCGACAACACCGCCAACGGTTTCGCTACGATGCTCTTCAACGGCACAGGGAGCTACAACACGGCCAGCGGCTACTACGCGCTGTCCACCAACACCAACGGGAGCAACAACGTGGCCACCGGCTACTACGCGCTCGCGGACAACAGTGATGGGATCGACAATACAGCCGTCGGCGCCGGCGCGCTAGAGAGCAACAGCACCGGGGACTACCTCACGGCCATCGGCTACCAGGCGCTGTATTCCAACACCGGTGGGGCCAACGACACGGCCACCGGCTATCAGGCGCTGTACAGCGACCTGGCCAACGGCAACGTTGCGAACGGCTTCGTCTCGATGTACAAGAACACCACCGGGAACAGCAACACCGCCATCGGCTACCAGTCGCTGTACAACAACACCACCGCGAGCGGCAACATCGCCATCGGGACCCTTGCGGCTTTCAACGTCGCGGGTGGCAACGGCAACAACATTCACATCGGCAATGAGGGCGCTTCCACCGACAGCAACGTGATTACCATCGGGAACACCCAGACGGTCACCAAACTCGCGGGCATTTACGGCCAAAACATCGAAACCCCCAACTCGTACGTTTGCATCGACTCGACCAATAGGCTCGGAACGAATTGCGTCACCGTTGAAGCGAAGACCCCCTCCTCGCGCCGCTTCAAAGATGAGATCGCGGACATGGGCGACAGCAGCAGCAACCTGTTCCAATTGCGTCCGGTGACCTTTTTCTACAAACCGCAGTACGACGATGGTTCCCACTCGCTGCAATACGGCCTCATCGCCGAAGAGGTAGCCGATCTCTACCCCGACATGGTGGGATACGACAAAGACGGCCAGCCCAATTCGATCAAGTATCAGATGCTCGCTCCCATGCTGCTGAATGAGATGCAGAAGCAGAACGCGCATGTTCAGACCCTGGAGGAAACCGTTCAGCTCCAGCAGGAGCAGAATCGGAAACTGGAAGATCGCCTCGCCGCGCTGGAGGCCCAGTTGTCCACCCTGACAGCGGCGCCGGCACGGCCGGCGGGCGACCAATAAGAGGGTCGCCTAAGCGCAAGGGTGAGGCGCGCACCCCCCGGATCAATCCAGGAACCAATCGCGCCGCGCTCCGTTTTGCGCGAGTTCCTGAAAAGAACAGTTACGTGCCTCTTCCATCGCGCTGTTGGCCAGCGTGACTCTCCGCCAAAGGGCCCCATTTCGGGACCCTTGTGCTGCATGAAAAAGTCCGATAAACTCTGTGGTTGCTAGGATTTTGTGCGCCTCAGGGAGAGAGCTCAAGCCACCATGCGATCCACGCTGATTCCCGCCGCGATCATTCTTATTTTTGCGGCTCAGTTGCCGTCCCAACAGCCCGCCCCGACCGTGGACTACGCCCGGCAAGTGCAACCCATCTTTAATACCTGCGCGGCTTGTCATATTGGTCCGTCTGCGTCCGCCGGTCTGCATCTGGATACCGCCGCGGGCGCGATGGCCGGCAGCAATGCGGGGAGGGTGATCATCCCCGGAAACTCCAAGGCAAGCCTGCTGGTGCAGCGCATTTCCGACACCGCCGGCAACCAGATGCCTCCCAGCGACATGCTCACCAAGGAGCAGATCAAGC
>CAVXWB010000059.1:0-18458 GCA_963765185.1 Bryobacterales bacterium | reverse complement strand
CACTCTGGCCGATTCAGGCGGCGGCTTGTTCGAGTTCCGGGATGCGAAGCCGAACCTGGTGGTGAAGAGCGGGTTGGAATCGACGTGGACGACGGCGGGGCCGTAGCCGTTTACTGGCTGGCCATCAGCGCTTCCAGCGCGGCAAGACGATCCTCCAGTTTCCGATTCTGCTCCTGCTGAAGCTGGTTGACCTCCGCCTGCTTCTTAAGCTGCGCGTTCTGCTTCTGCACCTCGTTCAGCAGCATCGGAGCAAGCGACTGATACTTGACCGACGACGGCTGGCCGTCTTTGTCGTATCCCACCATATCGGGATAGAGCTTGGCGACTTCTTCGGCGATAAGGCCGTATTGCAGAGCGTGGGAGCCATCGTCGTACTGCGGTTTGTAAAAGAACGTCACGGGACGCAACTGGAGCAGCTTGCTGCTGCTGTCGCCCATGTCCGTGATCTGTTCTTTGAAGCGGCGCGAGGAGGGAGTGCTGCTGCAACCTGAGGTTCCCAACGTCCCGTTCGCGTCGACGCAGACGAGCAGGTTGGGGGTGCTCGGGATTCCGCCGTGAATGCCCGCGATGGATGTGCTGGTCTGCGGGCCCTCCGATGCGGATGACACCGCTGTCGCGGCGCCGTCGCCGCCAGCGCCCTGGCTGCCAATGTCAATATTGTTGCTATTGGCAGCCGAGACGGCGATGGCCGCCTGATAACCCGATGGAATATTGGCGCCGCCAGTGGTGTTGCTCTGCCAAGCGCTGTCGCCGACGGCCGTGTTGCGCCCTCCCGGTGGTGTTGTTCCTCTACAGCGCGTCGAAGCCGCTGGCCGTGTTGTTGCTCCCCGTGGTGTTGAGGTGCAGCGCATAGGCGCCGCTGGCCGTGTTGTTGCTCCCGGTGGTGTTGCCGCCAGCGCGGCGGTGCCGATGGCCGTGTTTTCGTCCCCGGCGCTGTTGCCCTGCAGCGCATCGAAGCCGACGGCTGTATTGCCGTCCCCGGTGTTGAGCGCAGCGCGGCCTAGCCGTCGGCCGTGTTGTAATCTCCGGTGGTGTTTTTCTCCAGCGCCCGACGCCGCTGGCCGTGTTGTCGTACCCCGTGGTGTTGATCAGCAACGCCTGGTAGCCGGTCGCCGTGTTCGCTCCCCGATGGAAGGCTCGCCAATGTTGTTCGCCAGCGCCTCGTAGCCGCTGGCCGTGTTGTCCTCCCCGGTGGTGTTGCTCGCCAGCGCTCCGCTCCCGATGGCGGTATTCCCGCTCAAGTCGGTCGGCGCTGCAAAGTAGCCGTTCATGTCAATGACGATATCCGTGGCCGCGGGACCGGCGTTATACACGCTGATGCCGCCATAACCAGGGCTGGCGCTTGGTCCTGCCGAAACTACTGCCGCGTTGGCCACAATCGCACCCTGCGGATCGTTTAAAGTCGCGACGAAAGGTTGTGCGCCGCCAGCAGGCCACAGGGTAACGTAATCGACCGCGCCTCCCGCGTGGGGGACCACCGTGAGGTTAAACGAATAAGCCTGGGCGATGGAAGGAATCGTGCCGCAGGGCGCGGGCGCGGTGTTGGTGGAGGCCTCGGCAGGTGATTGCACCGGGATCGTAGTGCTCCCGGTGGCTGGTATGGACGGCCCCGAAAAAGGAGAGATCCCGTTAAACGCGCCGCCCCGAGTATCCACCAGGCGGCAGGGCGTGATTGCGATGAACGTGAGAGCGTTCGTCGACACGGCATTCGTGGAAAACTGGAGCTGCGGCAGGGCGTTCCCAGAGGTCGCTCTCTCCGTCTGGTTGGGCTGCCAGTACAGCGGAGTCGACCAGTTTTTCAGGGGAATATCAACCTGCCGTGCGATCTGCGCAGTCAGCGCCGCGGACGCGAGAACCAGAAGAGACACCACACGCAACAGACAATTCGGCTTCACAAATATTCTCCTTTTCGCTGTACTTCTACCTACCTGTGTTTTTCGGGCAGTAAAAGTATATATCAACGCTGCCACGAGTCGCAGGCGTTCCCTTACTGGCTGTTCGCCGGACGCACAGCCACCGCTGTCTGACCGGAAAGCAGCGCTTCCAGCGCGGCAACGCGGTCTTCCAGTTTCCGATTCTCCTCCTGCTGGAGCTGGACCTGGCTCTGCAGCTCGGCGTTCTGGTCCTGGAGCTGCCGATCCTGGTTCTGGAGCTGCGCGTTCTGCTTCTGCACCTCGTTCAGCAGCATGGGAGCAAGCGACTGATACTTGACCGACGACGGCCGGCCGTCTTTGTCGTATCCCACCATATCGGGATAAAGCTCGGCCACTTCTTCGGCGATCAGGCCGTATTGCAGCACGTGGGAGCCATCGTCGTACTGCGGTTTATAAAAGAACGTCACCGGACGCAACTGGAGCAGCTTGCTGCTGCTGTCGCCCATGTCGGTGATCTGTTCTTTGAACCGGCGTGACGAGGGAGTGCTGCTGCAGCTCGTGGTCCCCAGGGTCCCGTTCGCGTCGACGCAGACGGGCGAGTTGGGGCTGCCCGGGGTTCCGCCGTAAATTCCCGCGATGTAAGCGCTGGTCTGCGTGCCCACCGTCCCAATGCGGATGACGCCGCTGTCACCGGAGGCGCCCAGGTTACTGATATGAATGTTGTTACTATTCCCGCCCGAGACGCTGGAGGCCGCATTAGTCCCGATGGCGACGTTTCCACTCCCGGTAGTGTTGAACTCCAGCGCGCCGACGCCACTGGCTGTGTTGTAGTTCCCGATGGTGTTGTAGGCCAGTGCGTCGATGCCGCTGGCCGTGTTCCCGCCCCCGGTGGTATTGCTCGCTAGCGCGGCTTGACCGCTGGCAGTGTTGGAGCCCCCAGTTGTGTTGGCACCCAGCGCGCCGACGCCACTGGCTGTGTTGTAGCTCCCGGCGGTGTTGTAGTACAGCGCGTAGTATCCGCTGGCTGTGTTGGCCGTGCCGGTGGTGTTGCTCGCCAGCGCGCTTTCGCCCGTGGCCGTGTTAGATCCCCCGGTGGTGTTGCTATACAGCGCGCCCTGACCGACGGCTGTATTGAAGTTCCCGGTGGTGTTGTTGTATAGCGCCTAATAGCCGCTGGCCGTGTTGTCCACCCCGGTAGTGTTGAGGGTCAGCGCGTTGTCGCCGATGGCCGTGTTAGATCCCCCGGTGGTGTTGCTATACAGCGCGCCCTGACCGACGGCTTTATTGAAGTTCCCGGTGGTGTTGTTCTGTAGCGCGCCTTCGCCGCTGGCCATGTTGTCCACGCCCGTGGTGTTGGCGTACAGAGCGTTGTCGCCGATGGCCGTATTAGTGTGCCCGGTGGTGTTGTTCGCGAGGGCTCCCGTCCCGATGGCTGTGTTGCCACTCACGTCGGTCGGCGCGGCAAAGTAACCGTTCATGTCAATGACGATATCCGTGGCCGAGGGACCGGCGTTATACACGCTGATGCCGCCTGAGGGCGTTCCTGCTGGCACTATGGCCGCGTTTGCCGGATGATACCTTGAGGATCATTTAGGGTCGCGACGAAAGGTTGTGCGCCGCCAGCAGGCCACAGGGTAACGTAATCGACCGCGCCTCCCGCGTGGGGGACCACCGTCAGGTTAAACGAGTAAGCCCCGGCGATGGATGGAATCGCGCCGCAGGGCGCGGGCGTGGTGTTGGCCGTAGCCTCGCTTGGGGATTGGACGGGGATTGTCGAGTTCCTTTGGATGCGTATGGCCGGTCCCGCAAACGGATCGGCCCCATTAAATCCAGCCGCCGCTCCACGAGTGTCCACCAGGCGGCAAGGCGTGATTGCAATGAACGTGAGAGCGTTCGTCGACACGGCATTCGTGGAAAACTGGAGCTGCGGAAGGCGTCCGCCAGAGGTCGCTCTCTCCGTCTGGTTGGGCTGCCAGTACAGCGGAGTCGACCAGTTTTTCAGGGGAATATCAACCTGCCGTGCGATCTGCGCAGTTAGCGCCGCGGACGCGAGAACCAGAAGAGACACCACACGCAACAGACAATTCGGCTTCACAAATATTCTCCTTTTCGTAAACTTCTATTTGTCTCTTTCGAGCAATAAAAGTATATACCAGCGCCGCCAGCCGTCCTCTATTGGCTGTTCGCCGGCCGCAGAGCCGCCGGAGCCTCACCGGACAACAGCGCTTCCACCGCGGCAAGGCGGTCTTCCAGCTTCCGATTCGCGGAAAACCGGAGCTGCGGCGCGGCACTTTGATGCAAGGCGCCGGAGGCGTCTCTCTCCGTCTGGTTGGGCGGCCAGTACAGCGGAGTTGACCAGTTCTTCTTCCCGGAAATTAACTCAACGCCAGACGCTTCAGCGCGTCCCCTTGCAACTTGTAGGAATTCCACTCTTCGATGTGCGTCGCTCCCAGGCGCCGGTAAAACTCGACCGCCGGCTCATTCCAATCGAGCAC
Organism: Bryobacterales bacterium; assembly: GCA_963765185.1. Classification (GTDB taxonomy): domain Bacteria; phylum Acidobacteriota; class Terriglobia; order Bryobacterales; family Bryobacteraceae; genus Palsa-187. The sequence continues at coordinate 14,089 of CAVXWB010000059.1, read as the reverse complement.
CAGCCATTGCAGCCATCCTCCGCGTTCCTGCGCGAGCCGGGCCGTGGCCGCGAGCAATTCGGTCCCGATACCCTGGCCGCGATGCTGCGGCTCCACGAACAAGTCTTCGAGAAAGATCCCGCGGCGGCCGCGGAAGGTTGAATAGGTTTCGAAGTACAGCGCGAAACCCACAGGCTGGTCCTCCGGGGAGGCGGGCAAATAGGCCAGCAGAGCTTCCGCGACCGGACGCTGGCCGAACAACGCATCGCGCAGGTTCTCTTCGGTCGAGACCACTTCGTGCGACTTGCGCTCATACTCCGCCAGCTTGCGAATGAAACTCAGGATCAGGGGAACGTCCGCCTCGGAGACGCGTCGAATCCGGATCGGCGCGCGGCTCACTGCGGGCGGAGGCGGCTGTTGCGGAGGAAGTCGCTGGCGGATGAAAACCCGGAGGCGGGCCGCCGCGCGCCCCTCGAATGCGCCGCAAGGTCACTGTGGAAAGCACGTTCCAGCCGCCTTTAGGATCTCTGGGATTTTTTCGCTCCGCCATGACTTGCCAGGTTTTTTCTTTGGCATCCCAGCTGAAGGTTTCCTTGATAGGCGCGGTGGGATAGTCGAAGGTGAACTCCAGTTTATCGCCCGTCTGAAGACCGTAACCGATGGTTTCCCCGCCGCGCGCGCTGAAGCTGTCCAGCCGGATGGCGACGTAGCGTTGAATGACGTTATCGAACCCGATGTGCTCAACCGATTCGACAGTCCCGTCGATTTCCTTGCGGTGGATTCTCAAAAACTGGTGCCCCAACACCCACTCGGCATCCACCCTTTCGCGACCCGGCGAATTCAAACGAGTGCCCTCCCAAAAACCACCGGCCAGCTGATCCAGCAAATCGCTCTTGAGGGGGGGCTGCTGAACGCCTGGACCGGTTTGCGCCCCCAGCACTTGAGCGAAAAGCGTCGCCAAAACCGTGGCCAGCGCCAGCGCGGCAAAACGGCTCCTGAGACATGAGCGGGGCATCGCCATCTATGGTCAACGTACCACAGTCTATCTGCGCTTGAGCACCACGAATTGGTTTCCCGTGTAATCGAGGATGTAATCCATTCCGGCGACCTGATCTTCCGGCAAGTGGACCTGACTCTGCTGGAAGATCCTGAGTGATCGATCGCTCCAGACCAGCGCGGCCACGAAAGTCATGTCGTAACTCCCTTGGAATGGATCGCGCAGAAATACGATCCGGCTTCCGGGCTGGGGCTGCAGGCCCAGCTGCTTGAACTGGCCGATGACGTCCGCCGTATGCTTTCCCAGCAGCAGATACCCATACACCTGGTAGCGATGCTCAATCCTGGTTTGGTAGGCGTACGCGGAGGCGTAGCCGAGCAGGCACAGACCCATCGCCGCCATCCGCGCCGGACGTTCGCGGAACAACTCCCGCACCAGACGCCACGAGACAGCCCGGCACAGCATCGCCGTCGCCAGCGCCCATCCCGCCGCCACGATATACAGGAGCCCGGCGCCGCGTCCGGGCAGAAACGCGATCGGCAGAGGAGTCACCATCACCCAGATCCACAGGAACAACCAGCGCGGGTCGCGGCGGCGGCGCACGAGCGGCACAGGGCCGGAGCGGCCCTCCTCTAGCCCGGAAACCGGCGGCGATCCGGCTGCGACAGGCTCCGTTGTGCCGATCGGTTTTCTGGAAAGCCCGGCGATGCCGGCGCACAGCAGCACACCCCACAAAGCAATGCCGTGTTCCATGGTGAGTCCCTCGGCATAGAAGATGGTGTTGAAGAACCGAGTGCTCGATTCCGAGAATCGGGCCCAGGTGATCACAGGCCGGTACGCGTCCATATTAGTGAGACTGCCTGCGCTCAGAGTCTTCCCCAAAATGAAGACTGCCGTAATCGCTCCGGCCGTAAGCGCGGGCCAGAGCTGTTTGGCCAGGTTGGACCATCCCGTGGCGCGCTTCTGAAGCAACAGTTCATATGCCAGAGCCACCACCGGCAGCGATACCGCCATTTCCTTGGAATCGAGCGCGCAGATATAGAGCGCCAGAAACACGCACCCCTGGGTCACATTAAGATGCGTCTTGCCCGTGCGTGCGCGGACGTAATAGAGCAACGCCGCGAAATAGAAGCCGCCGCAGAGAGTATCGAAAATGAACGCGCCGTCAAAGGACAGGTTTCCGAGGTTGGCCTGATAGGCGACGGGAAACGCGGCCAGCGCGGCCACCCACCACGACCGCGAAATTCCCCGCGCCAGCTTGTAAAACAGCACCGTATTCACAGCCAGCATTCCGATCCGGACCCAGGTATACGGGACCGGATTGAGCTTGAACAGGTGAAACAGAGGAAGATAATAAACCGCGGCCATGGGACGAACGAAGTTGCTCCAGAAAGTCAGGCTGGCCAGAAGCACTTTCCACAGCGGCGGGAACCAATAGCCGTAGATGTTCATCATCTCGTCCGGCCCAAAGTGAGACTTCAGAGCCCTTCCCTGAAACGCCCAGAAGAACGCAGCGATCAATACCGCAAGCGCGATCCGAGGTGCCTTCGTTAGTGCGTACCTGGCAACCGCTCCGGGACGGCGGCGGCGAGCCGGCAGTTGCGAAGTGGCCGGCGGTTGCGCCGGAGCCTGCACCTGCAATGGCGCCGTCGTTTTCGAGCCGCGCACGTTCGCGAACGGCCAGCGGAAACGCACGAAAGCCATCGCCAGCAGCATCGAACTCAAGCTCAGCGCGGCCCCCGGAAACAGCCAGCGCGAGCGGTAGCGGAACTCCAGGAGATGTTGACCCGGGGCAACCGCGACGCATTGAAACGCCTCGTGACAGCGCTCGATTTCAAGCGGAGCGCCATCGATCGCCGCGCTCCAGCCCGGATAGAATTGTTCCGACAATCGGAACACGCCTCCGTCCGGCGACGTTACGCGGAGCCCGCGCCGTTCCGGCTCCCATTCGATCACCTCGGCCGAACGCCCCGCGCCATTCTGCTCCCATCCGAAGGACGGCTGCGCGTCGATCAGCTCGAATACTTTGTAATAGGAATCGGCCGGCTGCATCAACCGGAAATTGGGATTCTCCAGCAGCCGCGCATAATCCGGCGATCTTTTCGCGCCGACCACGTAGCCCACCCCCAGCAGGCGCAGCGCGGATCCATCTTCGGGATTCAAATCGAACAGGCGGTTGGTCTGGAAGTGGCCGATCTGGTCAATCAACATTTTGTACTGCGCCGGCAGGTTGGGGTCAAAGCCCTGCGGCGTGGCGAAACCGAAATGCCGGAGATTGGTCGGATCGGGGCCAAAATCGTCCAAAGCCCAGCGATACTCGCGGCGCCGCTGGAGCACCGCGTAGGTCTCGGCGTTCATGGCCGGGTAGGTCGCGCCGATGTAGCTGACGAAGTATTTCTGCGGATCGCCATTGAACTGCTTGCTGGTTCCGAAGGCCTTGTATTCAGCCGCGGCAAGAAGAATCAGCGCCGCGGCCGCGGCCCAGCGGAGCTGGCGTCCAGCCCGCGGGTAAATCCCGAGGTTTGAATAAAGATAGATCAGCACCGCGCCAAGAAGAATCCCGCCGGCGGCGTCGCGCGCCGACTTCGCGCCCGAGGCCACACCCGGCCCGTTCCACAAAACCAGCAAGCGAACGGACCACGCGACAGCCAATGCGATTCCCGCCGCCGCAGTCCACGACGGCGCCTTTCCGCTCACGCGCCGAAATGCGAAATCGAGACCAAATGCCGCCAATGCCGCCAGCGCCGCGGAAACCCCGGCGAGAAAATCCCAATCGACCATCACCTGCGACAAGGGCGTGCGCTCAATCGCCCAGCCCAGGAGTCCCGCGGGATTCACCAAAAAGAGCAGCGACACGAGCAGCACTGTGAACAAGGGAGCCACATCCCGGAATTTCCTCCGCCGGAACAGCAGCCCTAACCCGCACAAGCACGCGCCTCCCAGGTACAAATAATCGCGAAAAGCGGTTGTGGCGGGATCGACGCCCAGATCGAACTTGAAATAGTTGGGGACGAAATAGGAGAGATAATATGCAGGATCCTTGAACCCGCTCGCGAAGTTGTATTTCACTTCCGGAACCTTCAGCAGCGCGGCTTCCAAGGCCGGCAGCAGCTCGACGGCGCAGAAGAGCAGTGAACACCCCAGCGCAGCCAAGGTCCAAAGACCCAGGCGCACTCGCCGGCTTCCTTGAGCGGACCGGCGCCCGAAAGCATAAGCCGCCGAGCACATCGCGAACACGATCCAAATGGGTGGATAGCCGCCCAGCAAACACATCGCCGAGGCCAGCGCCAGTTTCCATAAGGGACGCCAGGCGCCTTTTTCCGCGGCTTCGTCGATGCTCAGAAACGCCAGCGGCAGCCAGGCGTATCCGGCCAGCAATCCCAAGTGCTGCAACTGCTCCAACAAGTAGCCGCCGAACGCATAACCTCCCGCGCCCAGAATCGACGCCAGCCAGTGCAGCTTGCGACGGTCGTGGAGCCACGCGTAACACAACAGAAACGCAAGCCAGACGTGCGCCAGCGCCAGGTATTCCAGCGCACGGTAGGAAAGCTTTGCGGAGCCCCACTTCAACGCGAACATCAGCCAAACCGGCGGATAGTACATCGCCGTTTGCGGGTTGCCGGCGAAGCTCAAGCCGCAGTACGTGGACGGGTCCCACTGCGGAAACCGGCCTTGTTTGAGCGCTTGAAACGCGTAATCGGCCAGCGGATAGTGGAAGCCCTCAAGATCGTAAGGAATCCGCATCCGCGGCAGGACCGGCGTGTATTCGATGAAAAAAAGGGCCGTGAACAGCAGGGACAGCGCGGCCACGTAGCGGGTTCGGATCATGAGCGGAGTTGCGCGGGCTTCTAGTATTCTCGCATCCCGCGAAAAACGGGGACGCCATTACCCGCTTTTCGCCCGTTAGAATAGAGGCTTGCAGCGATTCTACGTCAAGACGTTCGGTTGCCGCGCCTCACAGGCCGATGGAGCCGCTCTCGAAGCAGCGCTGACAGCGCGCGGATTGTCGCAAACCGCGGGCGCCGGCGCAGCCGATCTGGTTGTGCTCAACACCTGCACCGTAACCGCGACCGCCGACGACGAGCTGCGCCAGACCGTTCGCCGCATCCATCGCGAAAGCCCGGACGCGCGCATTCTGGTGACCGGATGCTACGCCCAGCGCGCTCCGCAGGAGATCGCCGCGCTGCCCGGTGTGTGGCTGGTGGCCGGCAATTCGCACAAGACTCAGATCCCGGATCTGGTCTCCACCGCCGCTCCCTATCATGGTCAGGTAGAAGTCGGCGACATTTTCGCGCAGCATGATTTTCTCAGCAGCCCGGTCGAAGACGCGTTGGGCGACCGCACCCGTCCCAACCTCAAGATCCAGGACGGCTGCAACAATCGCTGCTCGTTTTGTATTATTCCGTTCGTGCGCGGACGCAGCCGCAGCGCTCCCGCGGATTCCGTGATCGCGCAGGTGCGGCGGCTTGCGGAGAAGTACAAAGAGGTCGTGCTCAGCGGCATCAACCTGGGCCGCTGGGGCCGCGATCTCGACCACACCTTGCGACTGATCCACCTGGTGCGCCGGCTACTGAATGAAACGCCGATTGAGCGGTTGCGGCTCAGCTCGGTCGAGCCGATGGATTTCTCCGATGAGCTTCTGGCGCTGATGGCGGAGAGCTCGCGCATCGCCGCGCATGTGCACGCGCCTCTGCAATCCGGCTGGATCGCGTATTGCGGCGGATGCATCGCAAGTACCGCCCCCGGCATTATGCCGATCGGATCGCCAAGGCGCGGGCGCTGATGCCGGATTGCGCCGTGGGCGCCGATGTCATGACCGGTTTCCCGGGCGAGACCGAAGAGGAATTCGAGGAATCGCGCGCGTTCATCGAAAGCCTCCCGTTCACCTATCTGCACGTGTTCACGTATTCGGAGCGGCCGGGAACGCCTGCGGCGGAGGCGCCGTCTCAGGTGCCCATGGAAGTGCGTAAGCGCCGGACGCGATGTCCTACGCGATCTGAGCGCTCGCAAGAACCGCGAGTTCCGTCAGGCGATGCTCGGACGAACGCTTTCCGCCGTGACCATCGAAACCGGACTTATCGCGCTGAGCGAAAATTATCTCAAGATCGCGCTAGCCTCGCCGCGCGAGCCGAACCGGATTGTCGATGTGCGAATCGGAGGATTGACGGCGGAGGGTCTGAGCGAGGCGGGGATGCTGAGGGTGCTATAAGCGCGGACGCGTCTCGAGTGTGAGGACCCGTTCTTCCAGGGTCTCCACGCGGATTCGCAGTTCCTGATCAATGGTTTCCATTGTGTGCAGGCGGGCATGTTGGCCTTTGGCATAACTATGGAACGCAGTCAGGAGATTGGTCTCAATCTGACACATGCCAGCGGTCAGATCTTCCCTCAGCGCCGTCAGCTCGGCTTGGAGCTCCCTGTGCGTCACCGGATGATCATCGTTCATAAACGTGTGCCTTCATTATAGTGCCCGCCGGGCCATTTCTCTCGGCACCGGAGCAGCCTCACTTCTCGACAACGACCGACGTAGCACGAAACGTATTGTGTCCCAGGTCGAGGCCAATCGCCATCACAAAGGCGCCCTTTTCCAATTTGCCCTGGTCCAGGTCGAACGCGGTGCGGGAATCCAGAAGCACCGTCGTGCGTCCGCGCACACGATCCTCCTTGACAAGGATGCGGTCGGGGCGCACGGAGACAATCTTACCTTCGGCCTTCGCAACATTCGCCTCGACCGTTTCGGCGGTCAGCTCGCGGTTCGGGTATCCAATCGTGGCCCTCGCACCCACCTCGTCGCCAAGCTTGAGAGCGCTGGTATCGTGAAAGATCTCTCCGCGCCAAATTTCGATGTCGGGTGGGATATGGACGACGCAGACGCCTTTATCGTTCTTCATCGAGAGAGTGTCTTTCGTGACCGCGACCAAATGGCCCATGCAGACGGTGACTTCCTTCAGATGATGCGGCTCCATGTAGACCTGACCGCCCGCTTCGACCGCACCAACTACCGAGGCAACAACTTCTTCGCCCGATTGACTGCATCGCAGGTAGATATCGTCTCCCAGGACCAGTTGCTGGAGGCTCGCGACATCCGTTCCCCTGCGCCAGATCTCGGCATCCGAAGCGAGACGAAAGGTCGTGATCTTCTCGTTGAACTTCAGGGTTATCGAGTCCGGCTGGATCGAGATCAGCGTGCCGCCGAGGCATTGCTCCGTTGGCACTTCAGATTGACCGGCAAGACCGCCGACGAACGCCAAGCCGAGGAGCAGCGTACGCATCTCCACATTCTACATCTCGCGCCGGTTTTCGAGCGATTTCGATCATGGTCACTTCGTCGGCGAACTCCAGATCGCTGCCCACCGGAATGCCCATGGCGATGCGCGTCACCTTCATGCCCAGCGGCTTCAGCAGGCGCGATAAATACACCGCCGTGGCCTCGCCCTCCACCGTCGGATTCGTCGCCAGGATGATCTCTTTCGGCTCGCTCTTGGCGATGCGATCGAGCAGCCCCTTGATCTTCAACTGCTCCGGACCGACGCCGCGCAGAGGCGAGATGGAGCCGTGCAGCACGTGATACAACGCCCGCGAAGCGTGCGCGTGGTCTCGATGGGCAGGATATTGTGAACCTCCTCCACCACGCAGATGGAGGAGCGGTCGCGATGCGGGTCGCGGCAATACGGGCACAACTCCGCGTCGCTGATGTTGTTGCACTCGGCGCACATGCCCAGATTGTCTTTCACGTCGAGCAGCGCGTCGGCCAGGCGCGCGGCATCGTCGCGCGAAGTGCGCGAGTACGTGAAACGCCAGCCTCTGCGCCGACTTCTGCCCGATTCCCGGGAAGCCGCCGGAACTCATCGATCAGGCGCTGCAAGCGGCGCCGCGAAATCCGGCATGCCGGATTACAGCAAGCCCGGCGGCAAACCCAAGCCCGCCCAGCAGGCCCGCCGTCTTGCGCTGCGTCTCTTCGTCCACCTTCTTGGTGGCTTCGTTGCAGGCGGCCACCACCAGGTCCTGCAGCATCTCCACGTCGCCGGCGACCTCCGGGTCGATCTTGACCGCCGGTGACGTTCTTATGGCCGTCCATCTTGACCGAGACCATGCCTCCGCCGGCGGAGGCCTCCACGCGAATCAGCGCGATCTCCTCCTGCATCTTCTTCTGCATCTGCTGGGCCTGCTGCATCATGGCCTGCATGTTTCCTGTCCGGCATCTTCATGCTTCGTTCTCCCTCAAATTACGCACCGCGCGCACCTGGCTTCCGGGAAACAGCTCCTGGAATTTCTGCACTTCAGGATGCCCCATTGCTCGCTCCGCCGCAGCGTCCGATTTAGCTGGCGGCTCCGGTCTTGGACCGGCGCAGGCCGGTTCCGCCGCGCGCGAGGTTTCTCCCACTTTGATGGTGATCCGCGACCGGCTTGCCCATCACCCGCTTCACTGCCGCCTCAAAGGCCGGGTCTTTCAAAAACATTTGGTACATCTTGGGCGTGGTGAAGACCAGCTCCGAGTCGGATTCGGCGAGCTCAGTGTGCTCCAGCGCATCCGCCAGATTGGCCTGCTTGGCTTCGATGCAGCGCGGCGTGCAGGCGCGAGCGCAGACTGCCGCCCGATGCCAGCCGGGGCCGAGTGACGGAGGTTTCGTCGCTGCTGGGGCTTTGGGCACCGGAGGCGCCTGGGGTGTCCCAGGAGCCGCCGAAGACGCCGCCCGGGACGCCCCAAGGACGCCAGACGCCTCCTCGATCGGCTGTAATCGCCCGGCGTGCACCAGACGCAATAATCCCATTTCCAGATGCAGCCGGGGTTGCAGCGAACTCTGCAAATCGCGGAACAGATCCAGCGTCAGCTTCAAATAGCGAGTCAAATCCTCTTCGCGAAAGTGATGCCGCCGTCTGCAGCATCCGCTCCTGCTCGGCTTCGGATGCGCGCCACCAGCCGCGTGAAACCGCCTTCGATCTTCACCACCAGAAGATTGCGGACGTAGCGCGCTAGTTCCGCGAGCAAAATGCTGCAAGCTGCGGCCGTTGGCTTCGAGCTCGGCGACCACTTCCAGCATCTTGTGCGCGTCGCCGGCGATCAGCGCCTGCGCCACCTGCTCCAGACTCTCCGCCGCGAACATCCCCAGCAGCGCCCGCACCTCGTCGGCATGGAGCTTGGTGCCGCAGCAGGCGATGGCCTGGTCCAGAGCCGAGAGCGAATCGCGCACGCTGCCTTCGCCCGCCGCGGCCAGTACGCCCAGCGTCTCTTTATCGGCCTCGATGCCTTCCAGCTGGGCGATCTGCTCCATGCGCTCCACCAGCTCGCCGAAATCGACCGAGCGGAAGCTGAACTGCTGGCAGCGCGAGGCGATGGTGGCGGGAATCTTGTGCGACTCGGTGGTGCACAGCAGGAACACCACCCATTCCGGCGGCTCCTCCAGGGTCTTCAGCAGCGCGTTGAAGGCTTCGCTGGTGATCTGGTGCGCTTCGTCGACGATGAAGACTTTATAGCGGTCGCGAGCCGGGCGGTAGCGGACGTTTTCGCGCAGCTCGCGCATTTCGTTGATGCCGCGGTTGGAGGCCGCGTCGATTTCGATCACGTCGACCGAGGAGCCGGAGGCGATTTCGCGGCAACTGGCGCACACGCCGCAGGGAGTCGCCGTGGGTCCCTGCTCGCAATTGAGGCAGCGGGCCATGATGCGCGCCACGGTGGTCTTGCCGGTGCCGCGCTGCCCCGAAAAAATGTAGCCGTGGGCGATGCGCCGCTGGGTGATCGCGTTTTCGAGCGTGGTTTTGACGTGTTCCTGGCTGATCAGCTCCGCGAAGGTCTGCGGCCGGTATTTGCGGGCGATCACCTGGTACATGGGAGGGGAATTATGCCAGACCCCGGGTGATCCGCGGCACACGAGTTAAACCACTACCGTTGCTTCCTTCCGGACCTGGCGGGGTTTGCAGCCGCCCGTTGCACGAAGCCCGGAGCCTGACAACTTCCCATGCTAGCAGAGTTTGAGAGACTCGCCCCGAAAGCGAGACCGTTGCGCTACCGTTGGGACAGAGGGAGCGATGGCGGAATACGTATTCACGGTCATCTACGAGCCGCACGAAGACGGCGGCTACCAGGTCATCGTTCCGGCGCTGCCGGAAATCGCGACCTACGGCCGCACGCTGGCGGAGGCTAAAGAGATGGCTGGCGACGCCATTGCCTGCCACCTTCGCGGGCTACTTAAGGACAACGAGGAAATTCCGGAAGATCCATTCGCATCTACCCCGCCTGTGAGAGAAGAACTCAAGGTCATCATCTGAAGCGATAGCCCGATTCGGAAGCCTCAAGCCGGGGGGACTTCCGCGTCCGGCCGCGTGACGGCCCCGAACCATCAGGGTAGTTTGCTTTTTCGGGGTTCATCCGCGTGCATCGGCGGCCAATGATGAACACCGATAAATGGCGATAGGGCGGAGAAAATCTCCGCTCCCGCGCCACAACTTTGCGGAGGCGACCCGGGAAGATGACTATGCCACATCCTGAACCCTCGCGAGCCTACCGGGTCCTGGTGGTGGAGGACGAAGGCCTGATCGCGCACGATATCGCGCGCCGGCTGGAAGCTCTGGGTCATGAGGTGCTCGGCCCGGCCTCCACCGCGGAGGAGGCTCTGGCGCTGGCCCCCGGCGCCGAAATCGTCCTGATGGACATCCGCATCGACGGCCAGCGCGACGGCATCGACACGGCGCTGGAGATTCGCGCGCGCCACCACCTGCCCGTGATCTTCCTGACCGCGCACGCCGACCGCGCCACTCTGGAGCGCGCCAAGCAGGCCGGCCCCTTCGGCTACATCGTCAAGCCGCTGGGCCCGGCCTCGCTGCAGACCGGCATCGAGATGGCCATCGCCAAGCACCGCGTGGAGCGGCTGCTGGAGGAGCGCGAAGCCTGGCTGCGCGCGGTGCTCGCCTCCATCGCCGACGCGGCGGTGGTGGCCGGCGCCGAGGGCCGCGTGCGCCTGCTCAACCGCGCCGCGGAACGCTTCACGGGATGGACCCAGGCCGAAGCCGAGGGCCAGCCGGTGCACAAGATCGTGCGCCTGAGCCGGTTCGGTGGAGAATGAGTCCGGCCCCGGGGGGCGGTGAGAGCCCGTTCGATCCCGTTCCGATCGCCCTGCTGCGCGATGCGCCGGTGGAGTTCGACCGCCGCGCCCGGCTGCTCGCACGCGATGGCCGGGAAATCGAGGTGGACGGGTTCGTCGCGCCGGTGCGGACCGGGGCGGAGGTGCTGGGCGTGGTGCTGACCTTCCGCGACGCCAGCGCCCACCGCTGGGAGGAGCGGCAGCTGCGCCAGGCCCACCGGCTGGAAGCGGCCGGGAAATTGGCCGCCGGCGCCGCCGGCGAATACACCACTCTCATCGCCATCATCCGCAAGCAGAACGAACTGCTGCTGCGCCAGTTCGGAGATTATTCCGCCGCGCGAGAGCCGCTGGAGGAGATTCATCGGGCCGCGGCCGCGGCCGACGAGATCACACGGCGTCTGGAAGCCTTCGGCACCCGCCAGGTTTGGCAGCCGGAGACGCTGAGCGTGAACGGGCTGCTGCGGCGCATGGCCCGCCTGATTGAAGCCGCGGCCGGCAGCCGGATTCGCGTGGCCCTGCGGCCCTCCCCGGGAGCCGGGCAGGTGAAGGCCGTGGTGGCGCAGATGGAGTCGGCCATCCTCAATCTGGTGACGCATGCCTGCGATGTCATGCCTCAGGGCGGCCAGCTCCTGATCGATACCGCGCGCGTGGACCTTCCGCATGCCGCCAATGCGGAGCCGTATGTTCTGCTGGCCATCGCCTACTCGGCCGTGGAGCCGGAGATCGAGCGCCTGTTCGACCCGGCCTCGGCCGGCGGGTCCGGTCTGGCGCTGGCGCAGGTGCACTGGCTGGCGGCGGAGTGCGGCGGCTACGTCTCGGCCCGCTCCAATCCCAACGGTGGCTCGCGCATCGAGCTGCTGATCCCCGCGCCTGGCCGATCAGGCGCTGCCGGCCGGACCCGCCGGAGTGCCCGCCTCCATTCTGCTGGTGGAGCCTCGCGAATCCGTCCGTCTGGAGCTGCACAACTTCTTCGAGATCGCGGGCTACAACCTGATCGAGGCCAGCGACATGGAGGAAGCTATCGCGCTGGGCGAGGTGCATGCAGGCTCGCTCGATGTGTTGATCGCCGGGGGCGCGCAGGCGGGCGAACTCTTAACCCACCTTCGCGGATTCCATCGCTCGCTCCAGGCCCTGAGCGTGGTCGAGGAAACTCCGCGAGAACCCTTCGAAATCCGCAGCCCTTTTACCCAGCAGGAGCTGCTCGCGAAAGTCTCGTCAATCATCGCCCAGCGCGCGGCCCAGGCCACGCCTGAGTGATTACCAGACTTTGCACGTGTGCTCGCGCACCATCGGCTGTCCGATTTTGCACGAAAACGCCTTCTGGAATTCGGGCAAATTCGAAACCACGCCGTTGACCCGATCCTCCAGCGGGGAGTGCGGATCGGTGATGGCGTTCATGCGCTTGATCTCCGGACGCTCCGCGCCGCAGGCCCATTGCGCCATGCCCACGAAAAAGCGCTGATCCGGGGTCAGCCCGTCGATGGGTTCCAGTTTCTGGTCCTTGGTCACGGACTTCCAGGCCAGCAGCGCCAGTAACGTGCCGCCCAGGTCGGCCAGATCCTCGCCCAGCGTCAGCTTGCCGTTGATCTTGATGTCGTCGACCACGGTGTATTGCGAATACTGATCGGAAACGCACTTGGCGCGCTCCTCGAATTCCTTGCGCGTCCTTCTTGGTCCACCAGTTCTTGCAGATTTCCCGTGGCGTCGAACTGGCGGCCTTCATCGTCGAAGGCGTGCGTCAGCTCGTGGCCGATGGTGGCGCCGGTGTCGCCGAAATTGGGCGCGTCGTCGGACTTGGGATCGAACAGAGGCGGCTGCAGCACGCCCGCCGGGAAATTGATGTCGTTCATCTGCGGATCGTAATAGGCGTTGACCGTGGGCGGCGTCATCTGCCATTCGGTGCGGTCCACCGGCTTGCCGATCTTGGCCAGCTGCGCGCCGCGATTCGAAAATCGGTGGCGCGCTCCACGTTGCCGAGATAGTCGTCGCGCGCGATCTTGATGGAGCTGTAATCGCGCCATTTGTCCGGGATAGCCGATCTTATTGACCACCGCGTGCAGCTTTTCCAGCGCCGCTGCTTGGTCGTCCTCGCCCATCCAGGGAAGCTGCTGGATTTCGCTCTCCATGGCCTTTTCCATCTTCCTTGGTCATGGCGAGGGCCCGCTGCTTGGTTTCGGGCGCGAACGTCTTGGCGACGAACACCTGTCCCAGCGCCTCGCCCAGTTCGCCGTCCACCTGCCGGACGCAGCGCTTCCAGCGCGGCGGCATCTGCTCCAGCCCGCGCAGATACTTGCTGTAGAAATCGAAATTGGCCTTCACGAACGGCGAAGAAAGATAGCGCGCCTTGGCGTGGACCAGGTGCCAGCGCAGATACGTCTTCCAGTCGTCCATAGCTGCGCGATTTCAGCTGCTCTCCAGCTCCTTGTAGAACGCCGGCTCGGTGACGTTGATGACCGCGACGTCGCGGCGCAGCCCGATGGCGTCCGCGAAGTAATCGCGTCCCAGTGAACGACGGGCGTCAGCGCCTGCAGCTGCGCGGGCGTCATCTTGTGGAACAGCTTGTACGGATCGCGCTTCTCCACGCGCGTGAGCGACGCCTTGGCCAGCGCGGTCTCGATGTCCATCACGGTCTGCGCGTCGGCTTCGCGCTGCAGCCGGCGGCATCGCCCAGCAGCTCGAACATTCTCGCCACGTGCTCCACATACTTCCGCCGCGTCTCCTGGGATTTGGCGTCGGTCTTGATGTAGTAATCGCGATCGGGAAAGCCCAGTCCGCCGGCGCCGGCGAAGGCGATCACGCTGCCGGAGTCGGCGTAATCCTGGGCCGACGAATATGCTAGGATCCGCTGGCCCTGACCGCATAACAGGGATGATAGCGATGCCGATCGGACTGTCAATCGTCGACTCAGGCGAAAATGCATGAAATATCACTTGCGACGCGGAATATATCATTGTCGCGGTCCCTTACGGGGGCTATTTTGGTCCGAGCGAGTTCGCGGGAGGCCAGAATGGGCGGAACCTTCAAAGCTACGGTATCG
>CAVXWB010000058.1:0-16517 GCA_963765185.1 Bryobacterales bacterium | reverse complement strand
GCATCGTCTGGCACTGCTCCAGCTCGCGATAATTGCCGGGCCAGGCGTAGTCGCGGCCGCAGATTGCGCTCGATCCAGCGGCTGACGTCATGCGCCAGGCTCTCGGCCTCGGCTCCCGCCACGCGGCGCGTCATATAGACGATCATCTCCTGAAGCGCAGCGGCGAACCGGCGATCTGCTCGGCCAGCGAAGGCGTCACGATCTGGTCGGAACAGAGGCGGTAGTAAAGATCCTCGCGAAATTCGCCCTGGGCGGATCTGGCGGCCAGATCGCGATTGGTGGCCGCGATCAATTTGCCGCGGAACTGCCCGCGACTCGGTCGAACCCACCGGATGAAACGTGCGCGTCTCGATCACGCGCAGCAGCTTCACCTGAATCGCCGGGATCCAGATCGCCCAGCTCGTCCAGAAAGACGGAGCCTTGCGCGGGACAGGTCTCCAGCCAGCCCTTGCGGTCGGCAATCGCGCCGGTGAAAGAGCCGCGGCGGTGGCCGAACAGCTCGGATTCGACCAGCGTGGGCGAAAGCGCGGAAATGTTGATGGGATAAAATAGCGCGGTTCCTTCGCCGGGGAACGTGAGCGCACGGTCGTCGAAAGGCAAGGTAGCGGGATCGCGCGATGGCGCGGGCGGCCAGTTCCTTGCCGGTTCCGGAGGGTCCCGTGATCAGCGTGGCGAACTCGCCCATGCGCGTGTAGAGGCGTGCGCTGGTAACGCCGCATGTCATGGGTGAAGATGCTCTGCCAGACGCTGGCGCGCAGTCGCGCGGCCGGCAGCGAACCGCCGATGATATCGCGCAGGATCTGATCGAAGGCCCGCTGGATCTGGCGGAAGCAGGCGAAGGTGTGGCGCGGATCGTGGAAGAGTTCGTGGCCGGAAGGCAGGCGCAGCGAAGGCTCGAAGAAGTGACGCCAGTCCGCCAGAAATTCGCGATAGAATTGCCAGCGGCCCGGCAGACGCGACGCTGCCCCGAAGGTGGCGTCGTAGAAACGCGGATAGAAGCGCTGATAGAGATGGCGCTCAACGGCGTTTCCGTAAAGCAGGAGATCGCCCTCGCGCGCCGGGACGCCGGCGTGGAGGCGATCGCGCAATTGCCTGGTCAGGATTTCCAGCCGCCCGGCGATGCGCCAGACGTTCGCGCGCGGCCGCTCCGGCTCATCGACGGGAAGGCTCCAGACAGGCTCGCCTTCGACGAAGCTGGGCCCAGAGCGGCACGCTCGAACGCGCTATGCTCGGGAAGGAAGGGATTGGAAGAGGCCAGGCCGGCTGACGGCTTCCAGGAAAGCGCGCTCCGTGAGGGGAAAGAAACGGCGGCGGCATGTACATTCAATGTACTATCCATGTCATAAATTGTACAGGCGTGCACGCCAAAGTTCGCAGCGGCCGATTGATTCCATGAGGCTTTCGACTGGCCGCGCGACGTGCCTTTGCTCATTCGCATGAAGCAACTGTTCGAAGAATTCGGGATTCCGAGTCGTTCCTGTGGACCCAGTTCCTGGGCGCGCTGAACGACAACCTGTACAAGACCATCGTGTCGCTGCGCGCGGTGCAGGTGGCGGCCAGCGCCGGCCTGGACTATCTCTCGCTGGCCGGCGCGGTCTTCGTGCTGCCGTTCCTGCTGTTCTCGGGATACTCGGGACACCTGGCGGACAAGGTTTCCAAGCGCACGCGTGATGATCTCGGTGAAGGTTTTCGAGATCGGCGTGATGACGCTGGGCCTGGCGGTGTTCTTCACCAACCGCATGGAATGGATGCTGGCGGTGCTGTTCCTGATGGCGCTGCACTCCACCATCTTCAGCCCGGCCAAATACGGGTTCGTGCCGGAGATGCTCGAAAGCAAGGATCTCTCGCGCGCCAACGGCCTGCTGGAGATGACCACCTTCGTGGCGATCGTGCTGGGCACCTCGCTCAGCTCGTTCTTATTCGCCTTCTGGAAGGACGAGGCCTGGAAGATGGGCGTCGTGATGGTGGGCGTGGCGATCACGGGACTGGCGGTGAGCTTCGGGCATTCCGCGAACGGCAGCCGTGCCGACGGAAGATAAATTCCGATGGAATCCGTTTGCGGAAGTGGTCGATCGGAACCAGGCACCTGCTGCGCGACCGGTCGCTGTGGCTGACGGTGGTGGGCATTTCCTATTTCTGGATGCTGGGCGCGCTGTTCCAACTGGATCTGTTCTTTTACGGCAGTGAAGTGCTGCACGCCGAGCGATATAAAGATCGGATTCATGGTGACGGCGCTGGCGGTGGGCATCGGCGCGGGCAGCCTGGCGGCGGGAAAGCTTTCGGGAGACCGCGTGGATCTGGGACTGGTTCCGGTGGGATCGGCGCTGATGGGTTTTGCTCGGTCGCGCTGGCGGCGCGCGAAGGGATCGTACGGATGGTCGGTTGTGGCGCTCTGGCGGCGCTGGGCCTGGCCAGCGGGCTTGTTCATCGTGCCGCTGAACGCGTTTCTGCAACAACGCAGCGAGCAGCGGCGAACGCGGCCGCATGATCGCCACCAACAATTTCTTCAACACCATCGGGCTGATGCTGGCCGTCCGGAGCGCTGTGCGCTGTTTCATGACCGCCTGCATGTTTCGCCGGACCGGCTGATTCTCTGGCACCGGGATGGTCGACGCTGGCGGCGACCGTCTATGTGGTCTGGCTGCTGCCGTTTCATCTGGTGCGCCTGGGCTTGCGGGTCGCGATTCACACGCTGTTCCGGATTCGAGTGGAGGGTCGCGAGCGCGTTCCGCGCAAGGGACCGCGCGCTGCTGGTGTCGCAATCACGTGTCCTTCGTCGATGGCATCTTGATCTCCGCGGCGATCGACCGCAACGTGCGCTTCATGATCTGGAAGCCGTACTTCGCCAACACTGCCATGTGCGTTGGTTCTTCCGCCAGATTCGCGCGATTCCGGTGGGCAACGGATGGTCCGCGCGACATGGTGGCGGCGATGGCGAAGGCTCGCGAGGAGCTGAAGCGCGGACGCGTGGTGTGCATTTTCGCCGAAGGCGCCATCACCCGCACGGGCACGTCTGCATCCGTTCAAGCGCGGCCTGGAAAGAATCGCGCACGGCACGGCGGTCCCGATGATCCCGATGCATCTGGACCGGCTGTGGGGCAGCCTGTTCAGCTTCGCGGGCGGCAAAGTTCTTCGCCAAATGGCCGCGGCGGATATTTCATACCCTGTCACGGTGTCGTTCGGCGCAGCGTGCGGCCGAGGCCGCGAGCGCGCAGGAAGTGCGCCAGGCGGTGATGGAACTGGGCGCGGAAGCGGCATGCCTGCGCAAGCAGCGCGGAGACACGCTGGGCGAGCGCTTCGTCCGCTCCGCCCGGAACAATTGGAATCGATTCGCCATGGCGGATTCGAGCGGGCGCGAGCTGACGCATGGGCGCGCGCTGGTTGGCAGCCTGCTGGTGGCGGATTGGGCGCGGCGGAACTCGACCAGCAGTGAAAGGATCGGCGTGCTGCTGCCGCCTTCGGTCGGCGCAGCGCTGGCGAACATGGGACTGACGCTGGCCGGACGCGTGCCGGTGAATTTGAATTTCACGGCCGGTAAGGAAGCCATGGCGGCGGCGATCGAGCAGTGCGGGATCCGGACGATCCTCACCTCGAAGGTATTTTTGGCCAAGGCGAAGGTCGAGGCTACGGAAGGAATGGTCTATCTGGAGGACGTTCTGGCGCGCGTGGGAGGATTCGCAAAAGCGTGGGCGGCAGCGCGGGCGAGAATTGCGCCGGTAAGCGCGCTGCTCGAAGCGCGGGAACCGGACTCGCTTGCAACGGTACTGTTTTCGAGCGGCAGCACCAGCACCCCGAAGGGCGTGATGCTCTCGCACTACAACGTGATTTCAAACATCGAGGCCGTGCTGCAAGTATTCGATCTGAACCAAAACGACCGCATCGTGGGCGTGCTGCCGTTATTTCACTCGTTCGGTTTCACGGTCACGCTATGGCTGCCGGCGGTGTCGGGAACCGGAGTGATGTATCACTTCAATCCGACCGACGCCAAAACCATCGGCGAGATGATTGAGCGCTATCGCGGCACGCTGCTGCTTTCGACGCCGACGTTCGCCATGGGCTACGCGCGCAAGTGCACGCGGGAGCAGTTCGCTTCATTGAGGTTCGTGCTGGTGGGCGCGGAGAAACTGCGCGAATCCGCGGCCAAGGCTTTCGAGGACGCGTTCGGATTGAAGCTGCTGGAGGGTTACGGATGCACGGAGATGGCTCCGGTGGTCGCGGTAAACACGGCAGGGTATGAGGCGGGGCGCGACAGCCAGTCCGGCGCGAAGGCGGGTTCGGTGGGGCGTCCGCTTCCGGGGGTCGCGGTGAGGACCGTGGATCCGGAGACGCTGGCGCCGCTCCCGCAGGGCTGCGAAGGGTTGCTGCTGGTGAAGGGCCCCAACCGGATGCTGGGGTATTTGGGGCAGCCGGACATGACCGCGCAGGCGCTGCACGACGGCTGGTACAACACCGGCGATATCGGCATGCTGGACGATGACGGATTCCTCAAGATCACCGACAGACTGGCGCGGTTCAGCAAAATCGGCGGCGAGATGGTCCCCCACCTGAAGATCGAAGAAGCGGTGTTCCAGGCGACCGGCGGCGAGCCTTGCTGCGTCACCGGAATCCCGGATGAGCGGAAGGGCGAGCGCATCGCCGTGCTCTACACGGCGGCGGGAGTATCTGACTCAGAATTGTGGCAGAGGCTGGCGGCGACCGATCTCCCCAAGCTGTGGCTGCCTAAGCGCGAGGACATTCATCGGGTGGACGCGCTGCCGACGCTGGGTACCGGGAAGGTCGATTTCCGCGGGGTGCGGGCCCTGGCAATCGAGCGTGCAGCGGCGGCGCTGGCATAGCAAAAATCTGGGCTCGCCCCTTGTGAAACGCCGGGAAATGCCGATAAGCAAGGAATGAGCTCTATCGCCAACACACTCCACTCGATCAACAGCTCCCTGCTGAACGAGATCGGCAGCGACCTTTCGACCACGCCAATCGCTTCTCCAAGCGGTAGCTCCACCGCGACTGCGGCGACCGGCACTTCGTCTCCCGACACCGCCAACGTCTCGCAGGTTGCGCAGTTGTTTCAGCAACTCCAGCAGCTTCAAACCACCGATCCGGCGGAATTCACAAAGGTGACGGCGAACGCTGCTTCGCAACTGCAACAAGCTGCCCAGCAGGCCACGAATCCCTCGCAGGCCAGCTTTCTTACCGATCTTGCCGACAAGTTCCAGCAGGCCTCCCAGAGCGGCAACCTCTCATCGTTTGAAACAGCCACCTCGTCGAGCGCCACCTCCGGCCACCATGGACATCATCACCACCACGGCAGCTCATCGACCGAAGACAGCAGCAGCACCCAGGACGCGACGGGCGCCGAATCGGGGTCGAGCGGCAGCACTTCCACCTCGCCCACTTCCGGTTTGGTCATGTACCCTGGAGGCTCCCCCACCGGTCCCGCTCTTGGCCCGCGCCCCGCTGATCCTGTCCCCCGGCTCGTAGACGCTCTTCGGCTCCTAGCAGCCCGTGGCAGAGGGGGCCGAATCGCAAAAGCCTGGGACAGTCACCATATTTCGCCACAGAGGCGCATTGGTTCGACGGAGGCTTCCCGGCGGGCGAAATACGGTGGCTGTCCCGGTTTTTGCGCCAGACGACTTTCGCCACGGGCTGCTGGACACGCAGTCCGCTGCCTATTTGGCTCTCGGCGGCTCAACCTTCCCCAGCGCGTACCTATTCAGAATCACGATATTCACGCGACGGTTTGCGGCGCGGCCTTCCGCGGTGTCATTGGTGGTTTCCGGCGACGTGTCGGCGAAGCCGACGATGATCATGCGCTGGCGATTGATGCCGAATCGCGTGGACAACAGCTCCATCATGGCAATGCTGCGAGCCGCCGACAGCTCCCAATTACTGCGGAAGTGGGCGGTGTGAATGGGGACGGAATCGGTATGGCCTTCCACTTGTAAAGGATTGGAGACTTGGTTCAGGGCCGCAGCAAGCTTGGCGACGATGGGGAATGTCGAAGGATCTATGGTATCCTCGCCGGATGGGAAAAAGGCGGCCTGCTTCAGGCTGACTACAAGACCTCGCGGCTCCAGACTGACCTCGACCTTGCCGGCCTTGATCTCGTCCTGCAGTTCCTTTGACAGGCTCTTCAACGACGGCGCCAGTTCAAGAAGATCCTCCGGCGGAGTTTCTTTGGCAGCCCGCTGCGCTCCGCCGGGGCCCCTCATCTGAGCGTTCCCTTGTCCTTTGTCATCGATTGTTCCGCCCAGAATCTTGGCGACCTGCGGCGGCACTCCCACGGATTTCCCGTCGGCAAGGGCCTTTTCCACAGCTTCCGATATCTGCTTGGCTTTCGACTTATCCGTCTGCGAGGACGCGAACATCACCACAAAGAAGGCAAACAAAAGCGTGATGAAGTCGGCGTAGGAGACCAGCCAGCGCTCGTGATTTTCGTGGTCGGGCGGCTTTCTTCTTCTGTCCAAGGCTATCCTTTCACCGCCGCGGGTTCGCCGGCTCCGGCTGTTTCCTTGCCGGCCGCCGTTTTCTTCTTGCCGCCAGGCTCCAGAAAGGCTTCCAGCTTCACGCGAATCAGCTTCGGATTCATTCCTTCGATGATGCTGCCGACGCCTTCAAGAAGCAGTTCCTTGACCTGCACGTCGTTCTGGATCCGTGCTTTCAGCTTGTTGGCAACCGGCAGAAAAAAGAGGTTGGCCACGGCAACTCCATACACCGTCGCTACGAAGGCGATCGCGATTCCGCGCCCTACCTCGTCGATGTTCTCCAGGTGCTTCATCACCTGGATCAATCCCATGACCGCGCCGATGATCCCGATGGTCGGAGAGTAGCCGCCGGCGGCCTCATAGATTTTGACTCCGGTCTCGGCGCGCTTTTCGGCCTGATAAATCTCCAGGTCCATCATCTTGCGAAGCTCCTTGAGATCGGTGCCGTCAATGGCCAGCGAGAGAGCCTTCTTCAGAAAGGGATCTCCAATCTTGTCCAGGTCTTCCTCGAGCGAAATGATGCTGCTCTTACGCGCCTTGGAAGCATAGCCGACAATCTCCTCCACAGCCGCGTTCATGTCGATGACTTCTTCAAAGAAGACCTGCTTCAATCCTTTCGCGGCTCGGATCAGGGCGGACATGGGCGAGGTAACCATGACAGCTCCCAAGGTTCCGCCCAGGACGATGATCGCCGCCGTGACTTGACGGATATCGGACACTTTGCCGCCGTCGAGCACCAATCCGCCGATGATGCCCCCCGCCGCGACGATGAGTCCGCCGATGCTGGCAAAGTCGGGCCGAATCGATCGTACTTTCGAAGCCGTCGTCGCGCCCTTATCTGCCATGAGACGAGGATTCTCCTGCAACCGGACAGAATAATTCCTTGCTAAACAGCGATTTCCGGAACGCGATCACTTGTTCGACGATCTCTTGAGGAGATTCCAACACCATGAATTTCTGGCCCGAGGTCAGAGTGATGACCGTGTCCGGCGTGATTTCGATGTGCTCGATCAGGTCCGAGTTCAGGATCAGGGCGGAGTGGTTTAGTCTGGTCACTTTTATCATTCTGAGGACACCTCATTCCGGGACTCGGATCTTGAGCATAGTCATATCGATGAGAAACGCGGGTTTGTATATCCTTATCCGGGTTGAATCCCCATGTCTCGGCTTCTTGGGCGCGATCTACAGCAATCCACCTAGCCTGACGATCTAAATGTTCAGGATCAAACAGCACTATGCGAAAGGTTGCGGATTGAATACGATACCGACTCCGCTCGCGTTAGGCCGGCCAGATGCCGGCGGTCCGCAGCTCAAGCTGCTGCGGAGCATCCACGAAGCGTTTGCCCGTGAGCTCGGCGCCAGCCTCTCTGCCTTCCTGCAATCCGAGATCGCGGCAAGTCTGGGAGAGATCGGCTTGGTCGAGGCCGCCGATTTCCGGAACGCACTTCCGTTCCCCAGCTGCCTCATCACGCTTAAGCTTTTTCCCCGGCAGGAACGCTTGATCCTGCACCTCGATTCGTCAACCGTTTTCGGCCTGCTGGAATTGCTGCTGGGAGGAACGGGAGGGGCCGTACCGTCAGCGTCAAGAGAGCTGACGGAAATTGAGTGGAGCTTGCTCGAAGAAGTGGTTCGGGTGCTGGTTCGTGTTCTGGGAGGAGCTTGGCAATCCCTGGTTGCCGTGGAGTTTGAAGTTGAGACGCTGGGCAGCGACCCCGCGGCATTGCCGTGCCCCGATCCCGCGCCGGCCCTGGTTCGCATGGGGTTCAACCTTCAATGGGGCGAACAAACAGGAAGCTTTGAGCTGGCAGTCCCGCGATCTTTGTTCGAAGCGGCCGCGCCACCCGCCACCCAGCAGGAAGTTTCGACTGCCGAGCCTGACCCGGCTGATTTCAAACGCAACATTGGCATCTTAGAGAACGCCCAGGTTGAGCTGGAAGTGAGGTTGCAGGGACCGACGCTTGCAGTCACGGAAATCCTGGCCCTTAAGGCCGGGCAGGTGATCACTTTCGACTACTCCCTGCAAAAATCTCTGCACGGGCTGGTGAACGGCGATCTTGCCATCATGGGCCACATTGTCAGCGCGGGCCGGAAGCGGGCCTTCCAGGTGGAACAACTCCCTTAGTACTCCCGTTCGCAAATACGCCAACGAATCGGGTGCCGAGCCTTGGAGGTGGGGCGGTCCCCCTGGACCGCAGCCGGCCCCCCGGCCGGCTTGTGCGGCGCATTTTTCGTTAAGACGGCGTCCCGCGCGGACGAGGGCGTCCGCCCCACATGAGTACTTAGTTAACAGGTCTCGTCTTGCGCTCTCGTCAGGTGGCGCAGCAGCGCTAATGCGACGTTCAAGTCCGCGTGCTTTTTTCTGGCTCCGCTCAACCAACCCCGCATGATCTGGGCGACTTCCTGTACGATCTCCATCCTCTCGTGCTCGACCGCGGACAGGCCGGTGTGGTCCGTCACAGCGATCTGACTCAGTTCCTGTCGCAGAAAAGGTACGTTACCACTATTCCAAGCTGCCAGCAAGGACCGGGCGATGCGTTCAGAACCGGTAAGAGAGTCCGTATAGGTCATGTTTGATATCTTTCCCCGCTGTGCATATCGCCGAATGCGGACGGCTGTCTAGCCAAAGTTTCGGGAATCTTAACGATGGGACTCTCTTCCACGGCGTACTAGCTTGAAAAAATTCAAAAAAAACTGAAAAGCGGGAGGCCGTCATCGAAATGAATAGCACCGGTGAGACAGTCACGCGGGTTCGGCGGAATGCCGGAAAATCTCAACAAAAGGATGTGAACCATGGGCGCTCTCTCGTTTCAAACAAACGTCGAATCCTTGGTGGCGGAAAACAATCTTGGAGTGAATCAAAGCTTCATGAATAACACCATCACCCAACTTACCTCGGGCTATCGGATCAACAATTCCGGGGACGACGCTGGCGGCCTCGCCGTCGCCAACGGCCTCCGCGATCAGATCTCGCAGCTTACGGAGGGAGTTTCGAACGCAAATAACGGTGTTGGAATTCTGCAGACCATCGACGGCGGCTTGAGTAACATTTCAACCATTCTCGACCAGCTGCAAAGTCTGGCGACGCAGTCGGCTTCAACGACCTTCTCCGGCAGCCGCACTACGCTGAATAACGAGTTCACCACGCTTCTGGGCGAAATCGATCGCCAGGCCGCCAACATCGGTTTGGCGAGCGGAGGCGGCGCGGCGAGCCAGTACAACACCACCATCGGAGTGTATATCGGCGGCGGCGACACCCAAACAGATTCTCAAGTCCAGGTAAACCTGAGCGGAGCTTCGAACCAGGTCGACGCCCATGGATTGGGCATCTCCACCAACGACATCAGCACGTCAGCCGATGCGCTGACTGCCATCACAAACATCACCGCCGCCGTGCAGACCCTTGGCGCGACTCAAGGCGCGGTCGGCACCGGAGAGAACGATCTGACCTACGCCATCGGCTTGGCCAACTCGCAGATTACCAACGAGTCGGCATCGGAAGCCAGTATTCGGGACGCGAATATCGCGCAGGAAGCCGCGAATTTGAGTCAATCGCAGGTACTGGAGCAGTCTTCGGTGGCGGCGCTGGCGCAGGCCAACGCCTCCCCCCAAGCGCTCCTCAAGCTCCTGCAGTAAAAGGGAGTCCTAACGTCTTCGGGCAACTGGGCCGATTCCTAACCGGGAACGGCCCAGCCTTTCGAGGAGGACATCCATGTCAACGACGCCGACTTATTTTAACGGTTCAAGCACCTACGCCGCCCAGCTGAACCAGGAGGTGGCTCAGGCGGTGGCGCAGGCCTCCGCTCCGCTGAACCAGTTGGAGTCTAACCTGACTTCGCTGCAAAACCAAAGCACTGAGTTGTCCACGCTTCAGACCGACTTCACCGCGATTCAAACCGCGATTCAGAGTCTGGACCAGGCAGCCAACGGCGGCGGTCTTTCGGCCTCGGGCTCCGACGATTCGGTGGCGTCGGTGGCACTCGATTCCACGGCCGCCATTTCCGGCGGAACCTACGATTTGAATGTGATCAGTACCGGTGCTCCAACCACCACCGTAAGCAATTCCAGCCTCCCCACCGTTACCGATCCAAGCAGTACGTCGATCAGCACCGCCTCCAGTTTCACGCTCACCGTCGATAGCTCGACGTACACAATTACCCCGTCGGCGAATACGCTGGACGCACTTGCGGAGGCGATTAACACTTCCGGCGCCGGGGTGAGCGCGACGCTTGTCAATCTTGGCTCTCCCTCGACTCCCGACTACACGCTCTCGGTCCAGAGCACGACTCTGGGCAACGAAACCATCCAGCTGAACGACGGGACCCAGAATTTGTTGACCACCGCTACGGCGGGCTCGGCGGCGGAGTACCAGGTGAACGGGCAACCCTCGACGCCAATTTCGTCGGACACCAGCACCGTTACGCTGGCGCCGGGGCTGACTGCCGAGCTGCTCGCGCCCGGCCAGACCACCATTACTGTGTCGTCGGACCCATCGACGGCGGCCACCGCTCTCTCTTCCTTCGTAACCGCCTATAATTCGGCCGTCACTGAGCTGAACACCAACCATGGAACGGCAGGCGGAGCGCTCACTGGTCAAAGCATCGTATTGTCGCTGCAGCAATCGCTGCAAGAATTGGTCACCTACGTGGGCGGAAGCGGCTCGGTGCAAAACCTGGCGGATCTTGGACTCACCTTCGATTCAAGCGGCCAGCTGTCTTTCAACCAAACGCAGTTCACGAGCTTAGAGTCAACCGATCCGAGCGACGTAGCGTCGTTTCTCGGCTCGGCGGAGTCTCAGACTGGTTTCCTGAACGCCGCGACCAACATTCTGAACAGCTTGGATAGTTCCACCAACGGAGTGTTTCAGTCGGTCGAGAACACCGTCCAGACGCAGATCACCGGCGTCAACCAGCAGATCACGTCCACGGAGAACCAGGCCGAAACGGTACAAACCCAGATGACGTCGCGGATGGCGGCTGCGGACGCGCTGATCGCCTCACTCCAATCGCAAGACAGTTACTTCACAAATCTCTTCACGGATACCCAAGATGACGTCACAAACGGTTGAATTGCTGCGCCGGGCCGTTTCCTCCGGCGCCTATCAGGAAGCCGAGCAGCTGCTGGGTGTTTACCGGGGCGAAATGACAGCTCGCTGGGAGGAGGCCGGCTCCGCAGAACAGCGCGCCGCGGTGGTCGCCGAGGTGGGCGATTTACTCGGGTGGGCGCGTACTGCCACGCTCGCAAGCCGCGCGCACACGCAACGCAAGCTGATCCATCTCACCTGCAAGAAGGCCTACTCAACGTTCTCCCGATGAGCGCACGGCAACCGTCGGAGATCTGACGCAAACCGTCCAGTTTGCGACGGTCCCCAGGCTGGCCTGCAATTCAAATCAATATCTTAGAACTTGGCACGGCAGTTGCTACTCGCCCGTATCATGTTCCAAGGTGTAGCCGTCGATCCCGAGCGATACATGACGCTGTTGAGCGAGCGGCAAAAGCTGGTCGCATCCAATATCGCCAATGCCGATACGCCCGGCTATCGCACGCAAGACATCGATTTTCGCTCCGAGTTCGAGAACGCGACCTCGGGACAATCGGCGCCGGCGGTGATCGAACCCGAAGGCCTGACGACAAAAGCGGACGGGAACAATGTCAATCTCGACCGGGAAGCTCGGCTCCTGTCTGAAAATGCGCTCCGCTTCTCCATCGCTTCGAATTTTGCCCGGTCGGAACTCTCTACGCTGAAAACAGCGATTCAGGACGGAAAGAACTCATGAATCTTCTCTCGGCTTTGTCGATCAGCGCTTCCGGTATGTCCGCGCAAAGGGCCCGCACTGAGTTGTTGGTGGAGAATCTGGCCAACTCCGACACCACGCGCACGCCTGAAGGCGGCCCCTACCGGCGCAAGGACGTGGTCTTTACCTCGGACCC
Source organism: Bryobacterales bacterium (assembly GCA_963765185.1). Taxonomy (GTDB): domain Bacteria; phylum Acidobacteriota; class Terriglobia; order Bryobacterales; family Bryobacteraceae; genus Palsa-187. Next base: position 4,110 of record CAVXWB010000058.1, on the reverse strand, counting down.
GTCCACGGCGCAGTTCTCCTCGCTATTCGAGTCCGAAATGAATCCGGGAGGCGTGGGAGTGCGCGTGGCCCAGGTGGTCACCGATACGACCGAGCCTGAAAAGCGCTATCTTCCCGGTCATCCCGACGCCGACGAGGACGGCTACGTGGCTTATCCAAAAATGAATCCCTCGGAGGATATGGTCGATCTGATGGGCGCGTCGCGCAGCTACCAGGCCAACGTCTCGGCCATTTCCGCGGTCAAGGATATGGTCCAGAAATCGCTGGACCTCTTCCGCTAAAGCTCATGCCCTTGAATCTTTCAGGCCTCGGCTCACTGATTCCGGTCCCGCCGCAGCTGGCAGCGCCAGCGCTGGCGTCACCGACAGCGCCCGCCGCGGGAAGCGCGGGAACGTCGTTCACCGACATGCTGAGCGGCGCCATCAATGAAGTTGAATCCTCGCGAAGCGCTGCCAACAACAGCGTGGAGCAATTTCTGTCGGGCGAAGGAAACGATCTTCATTCCACCATCCTGTCCACGCAGCGCGCGGATCTCGAATTTCAGATGTTCATGCAGGTGCGCAACAAAGTAGTTTCGGCTTACCAGGAAGTTATGAAGATGCAGCTGTAGCGCGATCGAACCGGCCCACTCCCCACCTCAATGGAACAGATCAAACGCTTAGTCGCTTCGCTGTCGGTCCGCCAACGTTGGACGATTCTGCTCGTGGGAATCCTGGCGGCAGCCGGTTTCTACGGGCTGGCCCACTGGCAGACGGAGAACAGCTTTCGTCCCCTTTATAATTCGCTGGCCGCGGACGATGCCGCGCTGGTGGTCCAGAAGCTGAAAGAAGGCGGCACTCCCTATCGGTTGTCGAGCAACAATTCCACCATTTCCGTGCCCGAAGACAAAGTGGCGGAGCTGCGGCTGGAGATGGCCGGCGCTGGAATTCCGAAGAACGGCCGGATCGGCTTCGAGATCTTCGACAAGACCAATTTCGGCATGACCGACTTCGCCGAGCACATCAACTATCGCCGCGCGCTGGAGGGCGAGTTGGAAAGATCGGTAATGTCGATCTCGCAGGTTGAGCAGGCGCGCGTACATATTTCTTTCCCGCAGGAATCGGTGTTCACCGAGGCGCGGCAGCCTGCCAAGGCAAGCGTTCTGGTGAAGATCCGGTCCGGCGACGCGTTGCCCGAATCCGCCGTGCCCGCGATTACCAACCTGATTTCAAGCGCCGTGGAGGGGCTGGCGCCGGAGTCGGTTTCGGTTCTGGACATGCGCGGCAACCTGTTGAACCGGGCCAAGCGGATGAACGGCAGCGGCGGCGAGGATCTATCGGAGTCCGCGCTGGAATACCGTCACAAAGTGGAGCAGGATTTGACGGCCAAGTTGAATTCAACGCTGGAGCCTCTGGTGGGCGAAGGCCGGTTCCGCGCCGCTGTCTCGGCCGACTGCGACTTGACCAGCGGAGAGCAGAGCGAAGAGAGTTTCGACCCGACCCGTTCGGTCATGGTGTCGTCCCAAACCACCCAGGATTCTTCTTCCACGACGCGCTCAGTGGAGGGGGGCATTCCCGGAACGGCTTCCAATCTTCCCGAGACCGCTCCGAAGCCCGGTGCCGGCGGGTCGGGAACGTCGCGAAAGACCGAGAACGTCAACTATGAAACCAGCCGCACGGTGAAGCGGACGGTGCTGCCGCAGGGAGCCATCAAGCGACTTTCCGTTTCCGTGCTCATCGATCAGGAAGCTCACTGGGAAGGCGTGGGGGCCGCGGCCAAGCGCGTTCTGGTGCCTCCATCCGCGGAACGGTTGAAGGTGATTCACGATTTAGCCGCCGCGGCCACGGGTCTCAATACGGATCGCGGGGATCAATTGATTGTCGAAAGCCTGCCCTTCGAATCCACTCTCAACCTGGACCCGCCCGGTCCGCAGGATTCGGCGCCTGTGGCGGGTGTCAACAACAAGAAGCTTTCTCTGCTGGAGCAATTGAAGAGCGAGCCGAAGCTCATGATTGGCGCAGGGGCGACCCTGGTCGCGCTCCTGGGCGGTTGTTTCTTCTTTATCCGCGGCTTGATGAAGGCCTCAGCGGGCAAGGACGTCCAGGCTTACGCAGTGCCGGCGTTAGCGCAAGGGTCCGGTGAAGCCGGCGGACCCCCATTGGCGCGTGCAGGCGGAGCGAACGAGCAGGATAGCTGGACTCCCTCCGGTGCGGCCCGTTCCCCGCTACCCGCCCTGGCGCCCGGAAGAATCGAAGTCCTGACCAAGAATCTCCGCGAAACGGCGCAAAAAGACGCCGAGGTCTGTGCCGGCGTCCTGCGCGGCTGGCTCAAAGAGGAGCGCACCTAAGGCTATGGCTACCGCTGCGTTGGCTGCTTCCACTGGCGCGCCGCTCCTGACGGGAGTGCAAAAATCCGCGATCCTGCTCATCGTGCTGGGGGATCAAGGATCGTCTGAGCTGCTCAAGCACTTGAGCGAGGACGAAGTGCAGATGGTGAGCAACGCCATCGCGACCCTGCCGATGATTTCTCCGGAACAGGTGGAACTGGTTCTCGAAGAGTTTAACTCCATGGCCATGAACGCGGTTCAAGTGGGACACGGCGGCGTCGCGTTTGCCAAACGCATTCTCACCAACGCATTTGGTCCGGAGGGCAGCAAGAAGCATCTGGATCGTCTTCCCGAGGTACCCGGCAAAGAGTCCCATTCGCGTGAGTTGCAGCGGGTTGAGCCGCAACTGCTGGCGCGTTTCGTGCGCAGCGAACATCCGCAGACGGTGGCGCTCATCCTGGCGCACCTGAGTGCGGCGCAGTCGGCGGCCGTGCTGGCTTCCTTGGACTCGCCCGTGCAGGCGGACATTGCGCTGCGCATCGCCACACTGGAGAAAATTTCGCCGGCCGTCATCAGCAAGATTTCGGCCGTGATCGGGCAGAAACTGAAGTCGGTGGGCGAGATCAAGCGCGAATCTTCGGGCGGCCCGAGAGCCGTCGCCGAGATTTTCAACCAGCTGGACTCCAACCTGAGCGACGAGATTCTGACGCAGATCGGCGAGCAGAATGCCGAGCTCATGGAAGCCATTCGCAATAAGATGTTCGTCTTTAACGATCTCCTGTCGGTGGACGCAAACGGAGTCAAGGAGCTGTTGGCCCGCGCGGACCGGCGGCAGCTCACGGTTGCACTCAAGGGCGCCAGCGAAGAAGTCCGCCAACATTTGTTGAAGGGTATGTCGCAGCGCGGCTCCGCCATGCTGCTGGAGGACATGGAGGCTTTGGGTCCGATCAAGATCAAGGACGTCGAGGCCGCGCAGCAGCAGGTGATTGCCGTCGTAAGACAACTGGAGAGCGAAGGCGTCGTGAGCCTGAAAGGGGGCGGCGGAAGTGAACAATACGTCCTCTAGAATCCTTCGCGAGGATGAGCATTCCGCGATCACACCGGTATGGTGGCGGGACACGGCTCCAGCGCCGGCGCCAGCTTTCCAAAATCGCAGCCGGGAGAAGGCCGTTCCAGTGGAACCGAGCGCCCCGGAGCGCGATTCGCAATTGGATCTCCAGAGGACGGAACGCGAGGCCTACCAGCGCGGCTTCAACGAGGGGAAGGGAGTGGGACGGGAGCAGGGCGCGGCCGACGTTCAACCAGTCCTCGATCGACTCGCGCGAACCCTTGCCGAGCTGTCTTCGCTTCGTTCCCGGATTCGTAAGGACGCCGAAGGAGACTTGCTGAAGCTGTCCATTAGCGTTGCGCGCCGCGTGCTGCATCGGGAGCTGACCTTGGACCCGGAGTCGATTGAAGGCTTGATCCGGATCGCGCTTGAAAAACTGGGGGCGCGCGATCTGTGCCGCGTTCGAGTGCATCCGGACCAGGAGCCGGCCATCCGCGCCTCCATGGAGCGGTTTTCCAATTCGCACAAGGTGGAATTGGTTCCCGATCCTTCCATGCAATGCGGCGACGTGCTCTTCGAAACGGCGCATGGCACCATCGATGCTTCCATTGAAGCGCAGCTTCGCGAAATCGAGCGTGGATTCGCGGACCGACTTGGCAAATGAAACCCGATACAGCGCAGTCTCCATTGATTGTGGGGCGGACCCCCTGGTCGGCTGGCTTGGTCGGGAGCGGGTCCAGGGGGACCAGCAATACATC
>CAVXWB010000057.1:0-9383 GCA_963765185.1 Bryobacterales bacterium | reverse complement strand
TACGGAGGTCGCGCGCTACGGCTATTTGCCCTCGCTTGGAATCGATCTTTTCTACGGCATCGATGCAAACCAGTTCGCCATCAAGACTACGCACCCCACTCAGGCCACCGGACGCAGCACGCTTCCGGACTATGAGGTCGATCCGCGGCAGAATCTCGGCTACGTGGCACAGGTGACGCTGAACGTTCCGGTATGGAACTGGGGCGCGACGCGCAGCAAGGTCAAGCAGGCGGAGCAGAGGCAAACTCAGGCGCAGCTCGATCTCAATCTGGCGCAGAAGACGCTGCAAGGCAATGTGGCGGAGGCGTACGCGGAGGCGCGCGGCGCCCTGGCGCAGCTGGATTCGCTGCGGGAGCTCGGTCGATCTGGCGACGGAGAACCTGCGCCTGACGGTGATTCGATATCAGGCGGGCGAGGCGGCGGCGCTTGAAGTGGTGGACGCGCAGAACGTGCTGGCGCAGGCTCGCAACGGGCTGGACGACGGGCTGGCGCGGTACAGGATCGCGCTGGCGACACTGGAAACATTGACGGGGACGTTATGACGATGATTGGAAGCGCCCCATGGAAACTTGCCGCGGCTGGCGTGCCTGATGGCGGCAATTGCTGGATGAATGGATGCGGCAAGTCGCACCCAAAAAGAAGCGGCGCGGAACCGAGCCGAAGCGCCTACGCCCGTTACGGTCGAAACCGCCGTGCGCGGGCGCGATCGACCGCATGGTGACCGCCGGACGCGGTCCTGTATCCCGTCAACCAAGCCAACGTGACGGCGAAGATCAGCGCTCCCGTGACTCGCATTTTAGTGAATCGCGGCGATCATGTTCGCGCGGGGCAGTTGCTGGCGGTGCTGGAAAGCGCGGACCTGGCGGCGTCGGCGAACGAGAGCCAGCACCAATACGAGCAGACGCAGGCGGCCTACGACGATGCTGACCGGCGCGACGGTCGGGCGAGGATCGAGGCCGGGCGCAGGCGGATGTGCAATCGGCCAAAGAGGCGCTGGACGCTGCCAGCAAGGTGTACGAGAATCGCGCGGCGGCGCAGCGCGAGGGCGCGCTGGCGCAGAAGGCTGGTGGACGATGCTCGAAATTGGCGATGGTGCAGGCGCAGAACCAGCTGGACATCGCGCAAAGGCATCTGGAGGCGCTGAGCCAGGTAAGCCAGAAGCAGTCCGTGCGCGGCGCGGAGGCACAGATGAACGCCGCCAAGGCGCACTATGAAAACGCGGCGGTACAGCTTTCCTACGCGCAGATTCACAGCCCGATCGCGGGCGTCGTGGCCGACCGCGCGGTGTATCCCGGCGAAATGGCGGTGAGCGGGACGCCGTCTGGTATCGATCGTCGATATTTCGGAGGTTGTGGCACGCGCCAACGTTCCGTGAAGGATGCCGCGGCCATCAAAGTAGGACGGCCCGCGCGCATAACAGGTCCCGATGGCGACATTCCCGGCACCGTTACCGTGGTGAGTCCGGCCGTGGACCCAACCACCACCACCGTTCAGGTCTGGGTGCGGGCGGCGAATCCTGGGGAAAAACTGAAGCCCGGCGGAACCGTGCGCGTGGCGATCATCGCGGAGACCATCCAGAACACGATTGTGGTCCCGGCCTCGGCCTTGCTCAACGGCGATGAGGGCGGGCAGAAGGTAATGGTGGTGACCAAGGATTCGGTGGCGCATGAGCGCATGGTGTCTGTAGGCGTGCGCCAGGGCGACCGTGTGCAAATCGTGAGCGGCTTAGAGGACGGCGATCAGGTGGTGACCTCGGGCGGCCTGGGTCTGGAGGACAAGGCCAAGGTCGCCATCCAGCAACCCAAGGACGAGGATGAGGACGAAGATGAGGATTCGGGCAAATAGCCGATGAGCCCGCGCGAGCCCGTTAACGGCGCGTCCGAGCACTGGACTGCGCGCTTCTCCCGGCCAGTGATCTTCATCATTCTCACTCTGGTGGGCATCGGGATTTACTCCGCCTTCACTATAGCGGTGGCGGTGTTTCCGGCGACGGACTTCCCGCGCATCGTGGTGGGGGTGGACAACGGCGTCGCGCCCATTAATCAAATGCAGGTGACGGTGACGCGCCCGATCGAGGAGGCTATGAACAGCGTGCCGGGCCTGGAGCAGGTGCGGTCGCTCACCAGCCGCGGCTCGGCCGAAGTGAACCTCTTCTTCAATTGGAACGTGAACATGTTCCAGACGCTGCAGTCGGTGAACGCGGCGTTGGCGCGAGTGCAGCCGACTCTGCCTGCAACGGCAAAGCTCACGGCGAACCGGCTAACCTTCGCGGCGTTTCCGATCCTGGCGTACAGCCTGACGTCGGAGAGCATGTCACAGACACAGCTCTGGGAACTGGCGAATTATTCCATCAAGCCGCGTCTGAACCGGGTCAACGGCGTCTCCATGGTGGTGCTTCAGGGCGGCAGGGTTCCGGAGTTTGAGATTCAGCCCGATCCAGCCAAATTGGCCCAGGCGCAGGTGACGGTGCCGGGAATTCTCGACGCGGTCGCGAAAACCAACATGATCGACTCCCCCGGCCTGATCGAGAACAATCACGAGCTCTCGCTGACGCTGGTGAGCGGGCTGACGCGCGATCCCGCCGAGATCGGCAACATCGTGGTGCGGACCACCGCGAGCGGTCTTCCGGTCAGGATCGCCGATGTGGCTACGGTAAGGCCGTCGGTGATGCCCGTGTATACGATCGTAACGGCAAATGGAAAGCCGGCGGTATTGCTGAATATCTTCCGCCAGCCCGACAGCAATACAGTTGCGGTGGCCGACGCGGCCGCCGGCGAGCTGGCCGAAATCAAGAAAACTCTGCCGGCGGGTGTGAAGGTGCAGACCTTCTACGATCAATCCACGCTGGTGCGCGATTCAATCGCCAGCGTTCGCGATGCGATCCTGGTGGGCTTGATTCTGGCGGCGGTGATTCTGGTCCTGTTCCTGCGCGATTGGGGCAGCTCCGTTGTGGCCGCGCTAGTGATTCCAGCGACCATCGCCATCACATTGATCGCCATGCACCTGCTGGGCGAAAGCTTCAACCTGATGACTCTGGGGGGACTTGCCGCAGCGGTGGGATTGGTGATCGACGACGCCATCGTGGTGGTGGAGAATATCGTTCTGCACCGCGATTCCGGCCAAAATCGTGCGGAGGCGATTCGCCACGCGCTGCGCGAGATCCGCGTCCCCCTGGTGGGCTCCACCGTTACGCCGATTGTGGTGTTCCTCCCGCTGGTCACCATCACGGGTGTCACCGGGACGTTCTTCCGCGCGCTGGCGATGACCGTGGGCACCGCGCTGCTGACATCCCTTGCGCTGGCGCTGACGTGGACGCCGACGCTGAGCCATTACTTCCTGCGCCGCCGCGGAAGCGCTCGAACCGAGGCCGGCGAAGGCGGCGGCGTAGGCTATGTCGCCGAGCACGGCCATCCGGCCGCGGGCCTGATGGGTCGAGTCACGAGAGCCTACGGCGCGACGCTGCGATTCGTGCTGGCTCATCCCCTGCTGTTGACGGCGGCCTGCGCGGCGCTGATTGTGGCGTCGTTCTTTTGCTATCGAGCCCTGGGCAGCGATTTGCTTCCTGAAATGGACGAGGGCGGGTTTATTCTCGATTACCTGATGCCGGCTGGGTCGTCGCTGGCCGACACAAACGAGGTGCTTCTGGGCGTCGAAAAAATTCTATCGGAGACCCCGGAGGTGGAAGGCACGTCGCGGCGGACGGGCCTGCAACTGGGCTTGGCCGCAGTCACCGAGGCGAACACGGGCGACTTCTCCGTGAAGTTGAAGCGTGGCGAGCGCGGCATAGACGAGGTCATCTCCGATGTTCGTGCCAAGGTCAACAAGAAGTATCCGCAGCTCGATGTTGAATTCGTGCAAGTATTGCAGGACATGATCGGCGATTTGACCAGTTCGCCGGAGCCGATGGAGATCAAGCTGTTTGCTCAGGATCCCAATCTGCTGAAGGAGTGGGCGCCTAAAGTAGCCGAAAAGGTGGGCAAGATAAAGGGCGTCGTGGATGTGAAAAACGGCATCGAGAACACCATCAGCGGCCCCGCCATCGTCATGAACGTCGACCCGGTGGTCGCGGCTCGCGCCGGTTTTTCTCCGCAGGAGATTGAGCTGGACGCGAGCGCGATCCTGCAAGGCGAGCCGGCCAGCACGCCCGTGGTGGTGAACGATCGCGCTTACACCATTCGCGTGCGCTTCCCGGAGGACACTCGCTCAACTCTGGACCAGATCCGTAACACGGTGATCACCAGCAGTTCCACCGGGAAGACCGCGACGCTGGGTGCGCTGGCAGAGTTCAAGGATGAAGCCGGGCAAACCGAAATCCAGCGCGAAAATTTGCAGCGCGACGTGGCGGTGACCGGACGCTTCGAAGGCGTGAGCTTGGGCAGGGGCATGGAGGCGGTGCAGCAGACCGTGGCGGCGCTCGACCTCCCTTCCGCGATCCGCGTGGTCTACGGCGGCACCTACGCGGAGCAGCAGAAATCGTTCCGCGATCTTCTGGTGGTGCTGGCGCTGGCGGTGGTCCTGGTGTTCACGGTGCTGCTGTTCGAATTTCGAACATTTTCCGCGCCTACGGCGATTCTTGCTTCGGCGATACTCTCGACCTCGGGCGTGTTCCTGGCGCTGCTGGCCACCGGGACTACCTTCAACATCTCCTCCTTTATGGGCCTGATCATGGTCATCGGGATCGTCGCGAAGAACGGCATCCTGCTGCTGGACGCCGATCAGAAGTTTCGCTCCGAGGGAACGTCTGCGCGAGAGGCCATGGTTGAAGCGGGCGAGCGGCGGCTCCGTCCCATCCTGATGACCGCGCTGGCGACCATGGCGGGCATGATTCCTCTATCGCTGGCCATCGGAGCGGGATCGCAAATGCTGCAACCTCTGGCCATCGCGGTGATCGGAGGCGTGCTGGCGTCCCTGGTGCTGTCGCTGGTCGTCACCCCCGCGGTGCACTATTATTTAAGCGGACGCGACGAAAGAGAAGCGTAGGCTTGCGAATTGTCGGGACAACGACCTTCGACGAGTTGGCAGAGGGTACTGTTACCGGCTCTCGTGAACCCATGTAGCGCGGCAATCATGGTTGTATCCGGTCGATCGAACATTCCGGGCGATGGCTTGGGATCGCGCTCGTAGACTGGCGCCGTTGTGAAGTCGATGGTTCGCTCGCCCGACATAAGTGTGCCGGTCATTATCGAATCCGGGGTTTCCGGCTTCCAAAATGCGCCTGTCACACTGAATGTCGGAATCCAGCTTTAGATTCTCTTTCGGCATTCCAACACTTTAGTCCATCGCCGCTCCCGGCTACCAGGATGCATTGGAGCCTTCGAGCCCCAGCGCTCGATTTGCGTTCTCCTGCAGGAAGTTCAGAAGGTCGCGAAGAGACTTCGGCTTTACTTTGTCGAGGTCCAAATTCCCGATGTAGCCAGCAAACGGCTGTTTTGGCCCATTTTGCGATCTTGGCCGATCCAGAACAGCATCGGGGATGGTCGTTCAAACTTCGCCACCAAAAGTGAACATACCTTAACCTAAATCTCCGAAACCGGGACATCTGAGGACATCTGCGGACATTTTGTAGCCGCTCGCTCCGATCCCGGAATCGCGTTCACTTTCCCCCGGAATCCCCATGTATTAAGATATAGGGCCAGATCAGGGAAAGGGCGAGGGGGCGGCGCTTTACCTGCGGCATTATGCGGCGTAGTGTTCTTACCTGCCGGAGAAGAGTATTATCGTGCTCGACATCAAAAACGACAAAACCAATACCCACGCTTATGAGATGACCGGAAAGTGTCCGTTTGGCGGTGACCGCATCGGCGGCTCTTTGGGCACGCCTCCGACGGTGTCGGACTGGTATCCTGATCGTCTAAAGGTTGAACTTCTCCACAACAACGGACCTCAGGCCAATCCGCTTGGCGACGACTTCGATTATGCCGAAGCTTTCAACAAGATCGACTTCGCGGCGCTGAAGCAGGATATCAAGGTCTTTCTGACATCCTCGGTCGCGTGGTGGCCGTCCGACTACGGCAATTACGGCCCCCAGATGGTCCGCATGGCGTGGCACGCAGCCGGTACTTATCGTATCGCAGATGGGCGCGGCGGTGCCGGCGAGGCACTGCAACGCTTCGCGCCGATCAGCAGCTGGTGGGACAACGGCAATACGGACAAGTCACGCCCCCTGATCTGGCCGATCAAGCAAAAATACGGGAGTGCGCTTTCCTGGTGAGATCTGATGGTCCTGACCGGCAATTGCGCGCTCGAGATCATGGGGTTTCCGACTTATGGCTTCGGCGGCGGTCGACGCGATGCGTGGGAGGCCGACACCAGCACATATTGGGGGCCCGAGGTGTGGGACCCGAAGCATGTCTCCTCCTTCGACAGCATGGTGACACGCGACAAGCGCTGGCGCGGTTTGAATGGCGATGCTGACTATGACCTTGAGAATCCGCTGGCTGCGACCCATCAAGCGCTGATCTACGTTAACCCGGAAGGTCCATATGCAAATGGCGACCCGATGGGATCAGCGCGCGACATCCGCATTTCCTTCACCCGAATGGCCATGAACGACGAGGAAACGGTTGCGCTGATCGCCGGCGGTCACGCCTTCGGCAAGAGCCACGGCATGGTTGCCGCCAACAAAGTCGGACCTCCGCCTGAGATCGCGCCGATCGAGGCGATGGGCCTTGGCTGGAAAAATCCGGAAGGCACCGGCTATGCCGAATATACGATGACGAACGGCATCGAAGGCAGCTGGACTCCCAATCCAACGCAATGGGACAACAGCTATCTGGAAAACCTGTTCAAGTTCGAGTGGGAGCAGACGAAAAGTCCGGTCGGCTCGCTGCAATGGACTCCGACTGACCGAGTGCGCCCAAGACCCCTGACGCACATATTCCGGGCAAAATGAACCCGCTGATGATGATGACCAGCGACATCGCATTGAAGACAGACCCTGAATTTCGCAAGGTCTGCGAGAAATTCCTGAACGATTTCGACGCGTTCACGCAGGCGTTTTCCAAGGCATGGTACAAGCTGACCCATCGTGACATGGGCCCGCGAGAACGCTATCTCGGGCCAGAAAAGAGGCTTGAGAATGATCTTTTGTGGCAGGACCCCATCCCACTTCGCGACCACGATACGGTCAGCGAGGCAGATGTCGCCCCGCTCAAACAGTCGATCATAGCGACGGGCATATCGGCGTCCGACCTAGTCTTCACGGCGTTTTCGGCGGCTGCCACCTACCGTAACAGTGACAAACGGGGCGGCGCGAACGGGGGGCGCCTTGCGCTTGCCCCTCAGAAGAGTTGGACAGTCAACCGGCGAACCGTACCCGTCATCACGGCTCTGCGGGGCGTAATGGACGAGTTCAACGGCAAGCAGACCGGCAACGTAAAAGTTTCGCTCGCCGACCTCATCGTGCTCGGCGGGTGCGCGGCGGTCGAGAAGGCAGCGTCCGATGCCGGCGTGCAGGTACCGGTTTCCTTCACGCCGGGTCGCCGAGATACGACGCAGGAGCTGACCGACATTAAGATGTTCGGCTGGCTGAAACCAGTGGTCGACGGTTTCCGCAATTACGTCGACGATCAGTTCGCGGAAATTGCCCAGGGTGTCTCGCCCGAGGAGATGTTCCTCGATAAGGCGCAACTCCTCGCACTTACCGCGCCCGAATGGGTCGCGCTAGTTGGGGGCCTAAGGGCGATGGGCGCGAACTACGACGGGTCGGCCAATGGCATTTTCACCGATAGGGTTGGCGTGCTTACCAACGACTTCTTCACCGTACTGACCAGCATGGATTATGAATGGAAGAGGGGGGACGAAACGGACATGGTCTTTTCGCTCAACAACCGCGCGACGGGCGAAACGCACTTCAAGGCCACACGAAGCGACCTCATTTTCGGCTCCAACAGCCAACTTCGTGCCGTTGCCGAGGTGTACGCGAGCCGCGACGGACACGCCCGGTTCGTGAAAGACTTCGTGCAGGTCTGGGACAAGGTCATGATGCTTGATCGGTTCGACGTTCGGATTTGAGACCATCCGCGCAGGCGGAGGCACGTGCCTGCTGCGCGCATTGCTGTCATTCACCGGGGCGGCCGACCCCTCGTGGGACCATGGAGCAGTTCCAAAGCGATCCGTACTGGCGTGATTGCCCGCTCTTCTTCGAATACTTCCCCGGCCAAGACGGACGAGGCCTGGGGGCCAGCCACCAAGGCTGGACCGCACTGGTGGCAAAGTTGATTCAGCAAAGCTACTTGGCACGAGATCGGGACTTGCAGGCGTAAAGGAGCATAGGATGGCAACCTTAAAAGGGACACCGCGCGCAAAGTCGAGCGTCCACAGATCGCCTGCCGCGTGGATGGGAGCATCGCGGACCGCACCGTGCGTTCCATCCGGCGATATAGCGATACCTTGGTCGGGAGCGGGTTGCCCGAAGGTGCTCAAGATCTTCCCTTGCCGGTCGAACCAGGGCAAGGAAGGCGGAACGGATGGATAATGCTAGCCAGGAGTGAAATACCAATGCCGATTCCGGGTTCAGGCGAAGACGGCAACGTAACCGGGGATTTCGCGCAGTTTGACCTGATACGCGAAATCGCTGATTCGGAGCGACGGAAACCATGGCCCTCCGGAATCCATGCCAGGACCTTAACCAAGAAGCCAGACTTTCGGGTCGTTCTGATCTCCATGGAAACTGCCGCCCGGCTCAAGGAACATCACGTCGACGGTACGAGTTCCGTGCAGGTGCTGAAGGGGCACATACGGTACAGTACACGCGGGCAGGCATATGATCTGCAGGCCGGGAGTCTCATTACTCTCGGCGCCTCGGTCGAGCATGAAGTCGAATCGCTGGACGAATCCGCATTCTTATTGACCATCTCCTGGCCGGGCAACCAGCAACGGCCTGTTTCCGCGGCATGAAGGAGTGCGCCTCGCCAACGAAGCTGATTGTCATGACCGTTGGGCACTCGACCCGCACGTCAAAGGAATTCATCCAGCTTCTGAAAGCGCACCAGGTACAGAGGCTGGTCGATGTGCGCACCGTCCCGCGTTCGCGGCACAATCCTCAGTTCAACCGAAGCGAACTATCGCCCGCCCTGCATTCCTCCCGCCTCCATTACACGTACATGCCGGGACTGGGCGGCTTCCGGCATGCGCGCCGGGATTCGCTCAACACCGGCTGGCATAACGCAAGCTTCCGTGGCTTCGCCGATTACATGCAGACGCCCGAGTTCCGGAATAATCTGGACGATTTGATAAAACTTGCAAAGTCAGAGCGGATTGCAATTATGTGCGCCGAAGCCGTTCCCTGGCGCTGTCATCGCTCCCTGATAGCGGATGCATTGCTGGCGCGGGGAATTGAAGTGCGAGAAATCACAAGCGGCCTTCGTACACGGCCTCACACG
>CAVXWB010000056.1:0-16668 GCA_963765185.1 Bryobacterales bacterium | reverse complement strand
AATCCGATACTAAAATAAAACAGATTCAACAGCAGTTAACTCAATCTCAACAACAAAATGTCGCTTTGCAAGAACAACTTCATCGAGTCGAGGAAAAATCACACCAACAAACGGAAATTATTAATCAGCTACAAAGCACCATTGTCTTTGAGCAACAAGAAAAAGCAAAAATCTATGAACGGGCTACATCACAGGAGTCTCATCGACAAGAACAACAAAATGAAATCGAACGATTACATCAATTATTAAAGAATGTTCAGAAAAAATCTTGAACATTACCAAGCTTCAACTCAACAGCTACGCCAAGAACAATCTCTTATTATTGAAAAACAGCGTAATGAATATGAGCAGAGAAAAGCAATACTGCAACAACAAATTGCTAAACTAACAGATGAAAAATCATTATTTCAAGCACAGTACTAACATGCTCACCAAGCACTTGAGAAATTACAATTAAATTATGAAACATTAAGTCAAGCAGCACATGAAGTTAAAGCTCAATACCATTCATTATCTCAAGAACATGGTAGGATTACACAACAACATCAAGAGCAATCGCATGATTTCGAATTGAAGAAAAAATTAGCTATAGAGTTGCAAATTAAATTAACAGCAAATGATGAAAAAATAACGCTAGTTGAAAACGCATTATCGAAGGCCGACGATAAAATTCAAATTCTCCGCGATGAAAAATTATATCTTACTCAAGATAGAGCTCACCTTGAAGGACAATTAAAAAAATTAGAGTGGATTGCGAAAAATCATGTGGAGGCTCAATCAATTGAATAGATATCTCTGGACAAATTTAAGAGCTCGCTTACAGCTAATTCACTCAACAACTGGGGGGAATTACAATTGGTCTGTTTCTCCCGGGTGGTCCAGGATTAGGATCAGAATCGCTGTGTACGTTAACTAAAATTTTAAAATTACCAGGGACAATTTGGCATCTGGATCTTCCAGGGGATGGCTCTAATAAAACACCCGATGATGAAAAATACTTCTCCCGTTGGTCTGATGCACTTATCGAAGCTGTTAGTTCATTAAATAATGTTATTCTAGTTGCACATTCAACCGGTGGGAATGCTGCATCAGCAACACCGGAGATCGAAAAAGCACTAGCTGGTTTAGTATTAATGGATTCAGCGCCTGATTCATCATGGCAAAAGGACTTTATGCAACACGTTCAGGTTCACCCAATAAAACAGTCTGATAAATTGCAGACCCAATATGCTAAAAAGCCAAGTAATACACTTTTAAAGAAAATAACAATCGCGTCAGCTGCCTATTCCTTTACAAAAAAAGGCCTACATAAAGGGATTTCTCTTTTAAAAACACTGCCATTTAATTATAAACATTTGTGAATGGCTTGGAAAGCATTTTGACCAAACATTCAAATCAAAATGGGTTCCAAAAAATATTCCAATGAACCCAGTGATGCCACTTCTCAAATTCGGTTGAGGTGGAGCTGACCGGGTCGGCTGAGACTACGCCGATCACCAGTTGCGCCACGCGGTCGCGCAGGCTGAGCGGCTTGAGGATCGCTTGCGCGGCGCGCTGCTCCGGCGTGAGCGGAGGAGGCTTGGGCTTGGGCGCAGGCTTGGCGGCGTTCGCGAGTACGGCGACGGCGAACAAGAGCGCCGCGCTGCCGGAGCGGATCTTTCTAACCGAACGGCTCAATCTAACGGAACAGGGTCTCAACGTACCCCGCTCCGATGCCGCACTGCTCGTAATGCTCGCGGCACAATTTGATGGAAGAGGGTGGCCTTGGGCATCGCACCCTTAAAATATCATGAAAACCGCGCCTTTAACGGCGGAGGCGGTCTGCGCTATGGTGAAGGTTCGTGGAAGGCTATGACATCTATGCGCTGATCGGCGAGGAGGGCTTCGAGCGGCTGGTGGGCGCGTTCTACCGGCAGGTCCCCGACGACGGAGTGCTGGGTCCGATGTATGCGGGACGCAATCTCCCGGAAGCCGAGCAACATCTTCGAGATTTTCTGGTGGTTCGATTTGGAGGGCCTTCGCGGTACCTGGAGCAAAGGGGCCATCCCCGGCTGCGCATGCGGCACGTTGGCTTTCGGATCGATCGGAACGCGCGTGACCGCTGGGTGCAATTGATGGGCTCGGCGTTTCAGGAAGCACAGCTCCCGGTGGAGGCGGTACGGGTGCTGCGGACGTTCTTCGAGTCGACCGCAACATTTCTGATCAACAGGGCGGAACCATAGCGAGTGCTTGTGAAGATCAGGATGACGGCTGGGAAGGCCGAGCCGACTCCGTACGGGCTCCGAATTCTTCCGGCGCTTTCCGTGCTTTTGGCCGGGGTTCTGCTGGCGTCCAATTTGCCGTTCGTGCCCAGCGGAATGCATGCTTATCTGAGCGCGGTGCCGCTGGCTCTGGCCGGGATCGGGTACGCGGCGCTCCAAATTTACGTCAAGCCCGTGAGGAGCACGCTGCTGAAGCGGCTGCTGCTGGCCGCGACGTTTATCCTGTGGGCGGTGGATCAACTGTTGCCTCCGGGGCGGATGGCGACGGTGATCGGCGATGTGGTCATCGCGGCCTACGTTCTGGATCTGTACTGGCTGGTGCAGGAGCAAACGGATGCGGTTTGACGTATAATCCCTCTCGAAAGGGGACCAGCTCATGAATGCGAAATTGCTGGGGATCGGGGCGGGCGCGCTCCTGTGCGGGGTAGCCGTCAAGATGATCGCGTCCGAGCCGGAGTGGAACCCAGCCGCCCAAAAGGAATGCGACCGCGCTTGTCTGGTGGGCGTCCTGGACGGCTACATGAACGCCATCTTCAAGCACGATCCCAAGGCGGTTCCACCCCTTTCGATTGACGTCCGAATGACTGAGAATACTGGCGTGATGGACGTCGGCGAGGGCGTGTTATGGCGCTCGAAAGTGGAACCGACTAGTTCAAGATCTACGTTGCCGATCCCGTCGAAGGCCAGGTAGCTTTCCAAGGCCGCTTGAAGGTGCAGGGTCAGGACGAGCTGGTGGCGATCCGGTTGAAAGTGGATCGCGGCAAGATTCTGGAGATCGAGCAGCTCTGGGCCGGCGGCATTAATCAGGCCGCCATTCCTTTGTGACCACGCCTATGGATTATCTGGTGAACGATGTTCCCGCGGCGCAAAGGATCTCGCGCGAATTGATGTTCCGCGTAGCCAATTCCTACTTCGATGCGCTGGAGGGCGACGACGGCAAGATCGGCGCCTTTGCCGGCGACTGCGTGCGGCATGAGAACGGCTATCAGACGGTGAACAATCCGCCGCCGGGTGGGCGCATGATGCCCGGCCCGAACCTTCCGGAATCCGACCACGCCGCAGGGCAGCGCAACTCAAGTTCAGCATGCTGACGTGCAGCGAGCAGATCAGCAGCAAGACCTTCGCCTACATGAAACACATCCGGCCCAGGCGCGCGCTGATCATCGACGAGCAAAAGGGACTGGTGGGGACATTCCCGCTATTCGTGCATGACGGGACGCGGCGCGGCGCTGCTCCGGACGCGCCTCCGGGAATGCTGCAAAACCTGGTGACGATGGAGACGTTCAACGTCCGCGGCGGGCTGATCCACCACGTAGATGCGGCGCCGTTCGTGACGATTCCCTACGGGCTGGGCAACGGGTGGACGCCGGGGTCGGGGCGGTAGGGGAGCGGGTTCAGGGAACCTCGGCCCCGCACTTAAGGCACTTGATTTTCTGCCGCGATGCCGCTTCGCGCCCTGCGCGCCGCATCTCATCGGCGAAGCGCGCCAGAGCCATAGCCTTGCGGAATCGCTCTTCCACGGTGAGTTTGAGGTTTTCGCGGATCAGCGTTCGGTCGATGTCCTTCTTATACGCCTCGACCACGGGGTCCGGGTCGGCGGCGTGCGGCGAATCCTGCATGGGTTCATTTTGATTATACTGGTAGCCAAAGGAGAATCGGCGCCTATGAATCGTGCGTTAATAATTCGCTGTTCCGCGGTGGCGTTGGTGCTGGCTGGGGCGTGGGTTGCATATACGCAGAACAACGCCAAGCAGGCTCCGCAGTTGACGATCCACAAGATCCAGAACGATCTGTATTGGATCGAGGGCGACGGCGGCAATGTGGCCGTGTACATCACCGGCGACGGAGTGATCCTGGTCGACGACAAGTATGTGGCGGATTACGATCAGATCCTGGCCAACGTCAAAAGCGTCACCAACCAGCCCATCAAATACATTCTGAGCACGCACTATCACGCCGATCACAGCGGCGGCAATACCAGGTTCGCCTCCACGGCGGAAATTATTTCGACGGTGAACGCGCATAACAACATCGTGAATAAGGTCCAGTCCAATGCGCCGGAGGGCATGGTGCCGGCTCGGGTGACATTCACGCAGGAAAGCGACGTGTTCCTGGGCGGCAAGCAGGTGCGCGCGATCTACGTGGGCCGCGGCCACACCAACGGCGACGCCGTGATCTATTTCCCGGCGCTGCGCACGCTGCATACCGGCGACCTGATGGCGGGGACAAGCCCGCTGATCGACTATCCGGGCGGAGGCAGCCTGGCCGAGTGGGCCAAGACTTTGGACGAAGCCATGAAGCTCGATTTCGACACCGTGATTCCGGGGCATGGGCAGGTGACCAACAAGGCCGGGCTGCTGACCTACCGCAACAACGTGGACAAACTGCGCGTTCGCGCGCAGGGCTTGATTCGCGCGGGCAAGAGCCAGGACGATGTCGCCAAGGTGATGACGGCGGAGTACGGATGGATGCCGGGGAGCTTGAACATGCAGTGGAGCTTGCCGGGAATGATGACGGAGCTGAAGTAAGCGTCGTCGATCAGAGCTCTTGCCCGTAGACCGGAATCGCCGCTCCGGCTGATCGGTTCGCCGGCGCGCGACGCCAGGAAGGCCACCAGCGCCGCTACCTGTTCGGGTTGCACCCACTTGGCGGGGTCCGCGCCGGGGTTAGCTTTGCGATTGGCAAGCGTGTTCATCGTCGCGGGTAGGATTACATTCGCGGTAATGCCCAGGTCCTTGTTCTCCAGAGCCGCGGTCTGAACAAGCGACAGCAGAGCCGCCTTGGAAGCGTTATAGGCGCTGAGGTTGGCGGCGGGCTCGACGGCAGTGCGGCTGCCAATGGCGATGATGCGGCCTTGGCCTGCCTGGCGCATGTGAGGGATCACGGCGCGCAGGATGTTGACTGCGGACCTGAGATTCATGCCGATCATCCGCTCCCAGGTCGCCTCGTCCGTTTCCGGAATCGGCTTGCCGCCGGCGAACCCGCCCATCACGTGCACCAGCGTATCGATTCTCTGAAAGCGGCGTATAACCTCGCCGGTCAGCTTCTGGGCCGCCTGCGCATCGCTGAGGTCCGCGGCGATGCCGGCGAAACGGGGATTCGGGAAATCGGCATCCGCGATCACCAGGGAAGTCCCGGCCACAAGGGCCCCGGCTGCGAGGAATTCTTCGGTTACGCTGGTTCCCAGACCACCGTTGGCGCCGGTGATCAGAACCACCTGGTTTGAAAGTTGATTCACGGCTAATTCTTGGTCATCGTCAGGCCGGTGACGGTAACTTCGGTGTTGTGAGCGAAGCGAAGGCCGTAGACGCCGTCTAAGGACTTGAGCTTGCCCGGGGTCACCAGCGCGGCCTTGTTGTAGCCCGCCACGACGGCGCCGTTGATCGCGCACTCGACGCGATCGCCCTTCACGGAAATAGCGATCTCCTGCGTCACGGGTTGCCCCACGCCGGCGGCCCGGTGCACCGCCGGGTTCGCCTCACCTCCTCCATTCATCTGAAACGCCATAGGACCGAATCCGCGCACGATGAAGGTCCCGTTGCCGTAAGCCGCGCAATACAGGTAACTCTGCTGGGCGCCTCCCAGATCGTTGCCGGCGATGACAATCCCGTAGGGGTGAGGGTGATCGTTGAGGTTCATGTACTTGGGCTCTTTGAACGTGGCTTTGACGATGTAGTTGCCGGTGGCCTTGTTGGCGGGATTCCAATATGTCACCGCCGGACCTGTGGTGATGTGCAGGACATTGCCCTCTTGCGCGAACTTCGCGTTTTGGAGCGCCTGGCCGGCCCTCTCCTCGTTCGCGTCGATCTTTCCGGTCCAGCCCGGCGCGCTAATCCCGCCTCCTTGAACCGAGCGGGATGCTTCCGTTTGAGCCTGGGCGTGGAGCACAGGGCAGATGAACACAAAGACGGCGGCTGCAAGGGAGGTAACGTTTACGGCACGCATGATAGATCCTTTCATGGAACAAGGTCCGAGAATCCACAATTATAGACGCTTCACACTGGCCGCGCCTAAGACAGATCCTGCGCCCTCCGTACCCAACGCGGAGCGGAAGCGGTTTGCTGCCGCAGGATCAGATGGAGCTGTCCGGTATGGTGCTGAACGTGGCGCATGGTGTAGAGCAGCAGCTCGGCGAAGGGAAGGTCGAGAAATCCGAAGTCGCGGCGCTCGCGAGCTTTCTCCTCCGTCAGAGATTCAACCACCGCGCGGCACTTCTTGCGGCCGTGCTCAAGATAGGCTTGCAACTCATCTTTGGTGTATGGGCGATCGGGAAGCAGCCCGGATGGGTCAAGCTCGTCAAGCGTGAAGGGCGGGGGTGGCGCGAAAGCTTCGGCGGGGTCGGAGAGGTAGAAGTCGAGGAAGAAGAGCGTGTGATAAATGATGTACCAAAATCCGACGGGATCGCGGTCGGCCCAGGCGGGCGGTTTCGAAGGATCGCTCCAGACCTCGTCGGGGCAGGCGCGCATGGCGTTTTCCAGCATGTCGATGGCGGCCCCAAGCTGCGCCCAGAGAATCGATTTGAAGAATTCCATAGCGCTTTGAAACGCCGCCGCGCGCCGCCGCGCCGGTTACTTGCCGAAAGACGCGATAAGGTCGGCCTTCATCTTTTTGCCGTCGGATTCGGTGAACCAATGGGCCCTTACCAGAGCGTCGACGTTGAGGGTGACCTTCTTGGCATAGTCCTGCGGAGTGGGGTAGAGAGCCTTGATGCGTTCGGGGGCGAAGGGGATGACGTGTCCCAGCTCGGCGCAGGTTCCAGGACCGGGGCTGGAGGTGGTGTAGGTTGCGGCGGGCACATCCACCCAGGGGCTGCGAACTCCTCCAATGGCGTGGCCGAATTCGTCGGTAACCAGGGTGGGCGTGGCGCCTTCTTTCAGCTGCATGCGCTCAGCCTTCGGCGGCGCGGTGCCTCTGCGCGCCCACTGATCGAGGTTCACTAAAGCGGCGTCGTAGGAGTATTTCAAGAGTGGATGCCGGCTCAAAGGGATGGGCGGATCGCACATAGCGTTGAAGGGCCATTCAGGCGAACCCTGCGCGGAGCCGACGGCGGCGATCTGATCGGCGAAACTCGGGAAGCCGGCGTCGTAGGCAAACTTATCGATGTGCGCCGCGCCCGCGATTTCATACAGCCGGAAGCGGCCTGTGGGGGCGTCCGCGTCGGGACGCAGGAAGGGAACCGATCCTGGGACTTCGCCTTGCGCGACCACGGCCACCACCGGAACGTTGATGTCGCTGATAATGGCGCGGGGGTCTGTGCGCGGCACCGCCGGAGCGCATTGGCTGATGCGAGCCGGAGCCGTGGGATTCTTGACCAGATAGCCGTCATAGGCGGGTTTGTTATTGGCCAGCGTGGCCTGCGAATGAATGGCGTTGATATAGGTTTCGAGATCGCCGGTCTGCGTGGTCATGTACACATACTCGACCTTGAAACCGGTCATCGGCTGGCCCGGCTGGCCGCTTTTCAGAGCCGCGGCAACCTGGCTGAGGACGTCCCAGCGCAGGCCGTCTTCAGTTGCGGGAGGACCGCCGCCCTTGGCTCCGGAGCACGGTGCATCCAACGCGGGGTTGGCGAAAGAAAGAGACGCGTAGCGCGCCGGATTGAACTTCTTCAATCCCGCCACCGAGCCCGGCATGGTGACGCCGACCCAGGCGTCGCCGTGCTCCATCAGATGCTCATGCAGATAGCTCCACATCATGGCCCAATCGAAACGGCGTGCGGAGTTCATCAGCTCCACCACCACGGTTCCGCTGAAGCGGGCCGGGTTGGAAGGATGGCGCACCAGAATGCGGTCCGCATAGGGACCGGCGACGGTGCGGCCCACGCTGCCGCTGGCCAGCCAATCGTACACATAGGCCTTGCCGCTGAGGATGAACTCCTCTTCGACGTATCCGGCTTTGGCGAGGTCCATGGGCTGGAGGCTCTGAGCGGCGGCTCCCAGCGGATGCGAATCCGCGGTCGCGGGAACCGCGGTTGCCTTGGGGAGGGGGACAGTTTGCGCGAGGGCGGTAGCGATTCCGCACGCCACGGCGGGAGCGAGTTTCCAGTTCATCCTTGATAAAGCCTCCGGCAGTAGAATGGCAGATCGGCTGGGAGGAGTCAAGAAGTCCGGCGCGCATTCGCGGCTGGCGCGAACCTGCTAGGCTTTGGGCATGCCAGCTAACAGGCCGCCGCCTCCGCTCACCAACGTCCAGATCAAGGCAATGTTCAAAGATCTGAATAATACCGTCACCAGTCTCGTTCTGAGCCTGGCCGTCGTTCACGATCTTCTCGTGTCCAAGAAGTATGTGACAAAGGCCGAGATATCCGCGGCTTCCGAGAAAATTCGTGCCGAGGCGAAAGACGCCCTTGCGAAGCTGCACAAGACCGATCGGAGGGGTTCTAACGGAGAGGTTCATTAGCTTTTGAGGACTCGCGCAAAACGGAGTGCGGCGCGGTCGGTTCCTGGATTGATTCGAGGGGCGCGCCGCACCCTTTGCGCTTCTGAGCAACTCGCGCAAAACGGAGTGCGGCGCGATCGGTTCCTGGATTGACTCGGGGGTGCGCGCCGCACCCTTTGCGCTTCTGAGCAACTCGCGCAAAACGGAGTGCGGTGCGGTCGGTTCCTGGATTGATTCGAGGGGCGCGCCGCACCCTTTGCGCTTCTGAGCAACTCGCGCAAAACGGAGTGCGGCGCGATCGGTTCCTGGATTGATTCGGGGGTGCGCGCCGCACCCTTTGCGCTTCTGAGCAACTCGCGCAAAACGGAGTGCGGCGCGATCCGTTCCTGGATTGGTTTGGTGGTGCGCGCCGCACCCTTTGCGCTACTGAGCAACTCGCGCAAAACGGAGTGCGGCGCGATCGTTTCCTGGATTGGTTTGGTGGTGCGCGCCGCACCCTTTGCGCTACTGAGCAACTCGCGCAAAACGGAGTGCGGCGCGATCGGTTCCTGGATTGATTCGAGGGTGCGCGCCGCACCCTTTGCGCTACTGAGCAACTCGCCCACACGACGGAACCCGGCTCGGCGAAGTGCTTTGGGTTCCTCGCCGATCGAGGGGCCGAGCCGGCCCTGTTCGGGCTTTTGAGAAACGGAGCCTGAACCCGGCGGGTGCATGGTTTGGGTAGAATAGAGAGGAATTGAATTCCAAGACTCGAATTCCCAAGGGAGGATTTCCTCGATGACTCGCTTTATCCTCATGACTGCCGCGCTGGCTGGCGCGGTTTATGGCCAGGGCGGTGGCAGGGGCCCCGTCACCATAGCGTCTAACCTCAAACAGACCTACAACCAGATTAAGAACAACATCACCAAGGCGGCCGACGAGATGCCGGAATCCGCGTACGGTTTCCTTCCGGAAGGCGAGCCCCGCAGCTTCGCCGGATGGGTGGGCCACGTGGCCGACGTTCAGGCCAACCAATGCGGCTCGCTCGCCGGGACGCGGCTGACTCTCGGCGCTGCGGCAATGACCACCAAGGCCGACTTGGTGGCGGCTCTAAAGAAGTCCTTCGACGCGTGCGATACCGTGTTCAATGCCATCACCGATGAAAACGCCATGGAGTCCTTTACAGGCGGCCGTGGCGGCCCGCAGCCCAAGGCTGTCGCAGCTTACGGAATGATTATTCACAGCAATGAGTGCTACGGCGCCATGGCCGTTTACATGCGTTTGCAGAAGCTGACTCCTCCGTCGAGCGCCAACATGGGTCGCGGCCGGGGTCCGGGTGGCGGCGGCGCCCCCAAGCAGTAAGTAAGGTCACTCCCAGGCTTTCTTACTCCCATTCGATCGTGGCGGGCGGCTTGTTCGTGAGGTCGTAGAAGACGCCCGCCACACCTTCCACTTCGCTCAACTCGCGCGCCATGCGGTCGAGCAGCTCCGCGGGCATGCGCACGCTATTGGCGGTCATGCCATCGACCGAATCGACGGGGCGCAGCACCACCGAGTCCGGCCGATCGGCGGTCCCGAGCGGAATCAGGATCACGGGAAATTGCCACACCTGGCGGTCGAAGCCGGATTCGTGCGACAAGCGGCGGACGATGGCGTCGGCGCGGCGCAGACGGCTGAGCCGCTCGCGCGTGAGGTGCGCCGGATGGGCGCGCATGGTTTCGATGCGGGGCGCGCGCACGGCCACAACCACTCGATTCACCGCTTCGTTGCGATTCACCAGGCGCGCGGCTTCTTCCGCCTCGGCCGGAAAATCGTCGATGGCCAGCGCGGCGCGATAGGTTCGCGAGTCGCCCTGCACGCCCACGGAGCGCACCGGCAGCACCCATCCCTCCTGGGCTTTCACGCGTACCCGAGTCGGCGGTGGGCGTTTCCGATTCCGAGCGGCAGAGGCAGCGGATGGCGAGACCTGGGCCGGGGAAGGGATGGCGGTCGAGGAGCGCGGGCGCGAGACCCAGCTCGCGGCCGATGGCGCGCACTTCGTCTTTATAGAAAGACGCCAGGGGCTCGATCACGCGGCCTTCCTCGATCAGCTTCTGAATTCCGGCGACGCGGTTGTGGTGGGTCTTGATGAGATCGGCCTTGGCGGTTCCGCCGGATTCGATGGTGTCCGGATAGATGGTGCCCTGGCCGAGAACCCAGCGGCCGTCGAGGAAGCGCTGGGTCTCCAGAATCCGCTGCTGCACCTTGACGAACTCCTCGCCGATGATGTGGCGCTTCTGTTCCGGTTCGACGGCGCGCTCCAGGGCGTCCAGGAATTGCGGCTCGGCGTACTCCACTTGAAAGCCGCTGGCGCCCAGCGCGGCGAAGTTGGCGCGGACGAAATCGGTTTCTCCTTCGCGCATCAGGCCGGTATCGACGTAGGCGCCGTGAACGCGGTCCGAGCCCAGGCTGTTGAGGCACAGAGTGAAGGCGACGGTGGAATCGACGCCTCCGCTGACGAAGAAAAAGACGCTGCGGCCGGCGGCGGATTCGCGAATCCGGGCTTCCAGAGCCTGAATCTGGCCGGCCGGGTTCCAGTCGCGGGCGCAGCCGCAGATGCCAAACACGAAATTGGACAGGATCCGCGCGCCGGAGGGAGTGTGCGCCACCTCGGGATGGAACTGCACGCCGTAGAGACCCCGGTCCGGCGCGGACATGGCGGCGACCGGGCAGGTATCGGTTCTGGCCAGGACTCCAAAGCCGGGCGGGGGCGAGGCCACCAGATCGCGATGGCTCATCCATACCTGCTGGCGGCCGGCGACGTTGCGAAAGAGAATATCCTCCGCGCAGCGTCCCAAAAAGACCCTTCCATCTTGGGCGAAGCCGTATTCTCCGCGATCGCCCTTCTGGACTTGTCCTCCCAGGAGATAAGCCATTAACTGCTGGCCGTAGCAGATGCCCAGCACGGGGATGCCGGCGACGAGCAGGCCAGGGTCGATGGCGGGGCTTCCGGGGTCGTAGACGCTGGAAGGTCCGCCGGAGATGATGACGCCTTTGAACGAGACAAGCGCGGAGGCGGCTGTTTCACTCGGAAGGACTTCCGCGAAGACTCCCAGATCGCGCACTTTTCGCGCAATCAGGTGGCAGTACTGGCCTCCGGCGTCGAGAACGGCAATTTGTGCGGACAATCCTAAGCTTAGCGCGGAGTGTCTTGCTGCTGGGAGATGCGCTCCACCAGCAGCTTCTTGGCGTTGTCCAGCAGCTTCTTGGCGTTGGGCATGGAATCGATGGCCTTCTGGACCGCCGGATCCTGCTCGATGGCCACGCGCTGGGAATCCTCATAGCTGAAGGCTGTGATGTACATTTCGCGCTTCAACTCCTGCTTGACCCAAGCCCGATTGAGCGTGAAATCCGCCTCGGTGAAATCGTACTTGTTCTTGAGCATGTAGTCGTGGAACTGCTCGATAACGCTTTCGTCCGGCTCCCAGCCTTTCGGGAGAGAGGCGTCGGCGCGAGGTCCGAAATAGCTGACCGAGAAATTGAAGAACCCGTTCTTGCGGTAAATTTCGGTCTGGAACTTGTTCCACTTATCGGCGCTGGAGCAATAGGGCGAAGTGGGATAGTCCAGCGGAGTGCAGGCGAAATGCTCGTCCGGAGTGATGCCGCCGCCGCCGTAGACGGTGCGCCCGCCGTCGGTCATCTTCACATCCGCCGCGTTTTTCTGTACCAGATTGGAGTGGGTATAGTAATCGAGGAAGGAGATGTTGGAATAGTCGCGCTGGATCAAGCGGCCGCTGGGGGTATAGAAATGAGCCGTGGTAAGCGCCAGCCCGGTGTTATCGCCGAGCGGGAAAACGGTCTGCACCAGACCCTTGCCGAAGGTCGGCTCACCGAGGATCCAGGCGCGGTCATGATCCTGCAGCGCGCCGCTGACGATCTCGGCCGCCGAAGCGGTCCTGCGATTCACCAGCACCACCACCGGATAATCCTTGCCTGTGCCTTCCACGCGAGTGTTGTAAACCTTGTTGGAGCCGGCGATGCGGCCGTGATGGCTGACCACCACATCGTTCTTCTTCAGGAAATGGCCGGCGACATCCACGCCCTCATTGAGCAAGCCGCCGGGATTTTCGCGGAGGTCGAGAACCAGGCCCTTGATATCCTTCTCGCCGAGCTTCTTCAGCTTGTCGTCGAACTCCTTGCCGGTATCTTCGTTGAAGGCCGTAATGGTAACGTAGGCGATCCCATTCTTCAGGAACATCGCGTAGGGCACGCTCGACCGGGGAATCTGGTCGCGAATAATATTGAACGTCACCGGCTTCTCGACGCCTTCGCGCTGGACGACCACCTGCACCTTGGTTCCGCGCGGCCCCTTGAGCAGCTCAGCCACGTCGGACATGGACAGAGTGTCGGTCTTCTTGTCGTTGACCTCCATGATGGCGTCGCCCGGCCGCAGCCCGGCTTTAAACGCGGGGGAGCCGAAGAAGGGATACTTGACGATGGTCTTGTTGTTGCGCGGCCCCACCATCATGCCGATGCCGTAGTAGCGCCCGCTCTGATCCTCGCGCAGCTTGGCGTACTCCTTGGGATCGAAGAAATTGGAGTGGGGATCGAGGGTGTGCAGCATGCCCGGGATGGCGCCGTCGTAGATGGCCTTATCGGGCTGCACGGGATCGGCGAAGTTCTGCTCGACCGCATCGTAAAGCTTGGTGAACGACTTTACGCTCTCGCTTCTGGCGGTGTCCTCGGACACCTTCGGGGTAGCGGAACTCGCCGGACTTAGCGGCGCTTGGGCCCATAGAAAACTCGCAGTGAGGGCACACAGAACGATGAAAAGAGGGACAAGGACATACGCACGGCGACGCGATCGCATCGATTAAGACCTCCAGCCGCTTTCAGTATAGCGCTTCTAAGGAACTCGCGCAAAACGGAGCGCGGCGCGATGCGTTCCTGGCTGGGATTGGCGGTGCGCGCCGCACCCTTTGCGCTTCTAAGGAACTCGCGCAAAACGGAGCGCGGCGCGATGCGTTCCTGGCTGGGATTGGCGGTGCGCGCCGCACCCTTTGCGCTTCTAAGGAACTCGCGCAAAACGGAGTGCGGCGCGATGCGTTCCTGGCTGGGATTGGCGGTGCGCGCCGCACCCTTTGCGCTTCTAAGGAACTCGCGCAAAACGGAGCGCGGCGCGATGCGTTCCTGGCTGGGATTGGCGGTGCGCGCCGCACCCTTTGCGCTTCTAAGGAACTCGCGCAAAACGGAGTGCGGCGCGATCGGTTCCCGGATTGATTCGGGGGTGCGCGCCGCACCCTTTGCGCTTCTAAGCTCGATCGGCGCAACGATCCTGCCTGCAGCCGAATGGCTTAGCTGAGCTGAGCGGGACGAGGGCGTCCGCCCCACAAACGTACTTAGCTGACGCGGACGCGGCGGATGTGGGAGGCGGCGACGCCGGGTTCCATGCGGGCGGGCTTGCGCTCCGTCTCGGCAAGGCGGCGGGCCTGGTCGCTGACGCAGACCAGGAACATGGGCTGGCGCGCGCTCTTCAGGATGTCGATAATGCGGTCGTGCTGATCCTCGAGGAAAATGGACTTGCCGTCGGTGACCAGGTGCAGCTCAGAGGAAGACTGCATGACCTCCGCCAGGCGCTTGCCCATTTCCCGCTGGAGGAAGCGCAGCACACGGCGGATTTTTTGCAGCGAGAAGCCTTTGCGGCGAAGCTCCGCGATCACCGTGATTTCGATCACCTCGCCCCGGCCGTACACGCGGCGGTGTCCCTCATGCCGCGGCGAGACCACCTTGCGCTCATCCCACCACTGCAGCTGCCGCAGACTCACGGTGGCCACCTGCGCGACTTCTATCGAAGAATAGGTCCGCTCAGGGGCCTGGGGCTCGGGACGCTTCTTGCTGGCTTTAAACATGAAGGCTGGTTTCCGTTTAATCGGATTTGCACTCGACTTATCGATTGTACTCGACTGGAGGGTGGTGTCAATAGGGAGTCCGCCGGTTGTTTCCGGAGCGCAGGCTAGGATACCGATATAATCCTGGTGGAGCATGACAATTCGGGGCACGATTCTGGTTTGTTTAGCGGCGGCGAGCTGCATCGGGCAAACCGCGCCGCAGGAGTCCGCATGGCAGGATCCTTCGCCGCACAGCGTACAGTTCGTCACCGTGGAGGACAAGGTCCGGCTGGAGGTGCTCGATTGGGGCGGAAAGGGCCAGAGCGTGGTTCTGCTGGCGGGCCTGGGAAACACGGCTCACGTCTTTGACAACTTCGCGCCCAAGCTCACCGCCATGTACCACGTGTACGGCATCACGCGGCGCGGATACGGCGCCTCCAGCGCTCCCGACTTCGGCTACTCGGCCGACCGTCTCGGCGACGACGTGCTGGCGGTCATCGACGCCCTGAAGCTGGACCGGCCGGTGCTGGCGGGAAACTCGCTGGCCGGCGAAGAGCTGAGCTCGGTGGGGTCGCGGCATCCCGAAAAGGTGGCCGGGTTGATCTACCTGGACGCCGCCTATGCGTACGCGTATTACGACAAGACACGGGGCGATTTGTTCTTCGATCTGCTCGACCTGGAAAAGAAGCTGGACCAGTTGCACCTCACCCTGACGGCGGCCAGTCTTCCGGCGCTCAAGAAAGACCTGATGGAATTGCGCAAGGAGCTGACGCAGTTGCAGACTTCCAACGCTCTTCCGGAAGACCCGCGGTTCGCTGCGCCGGCGCGGCGGCTGCTCCAATCGGACCTGCTCGCGCGGTTGGCGAAGGACATGCGGGAGGAGCAGCAAAGGAAGCCGGCCCAGTCGGGGGCGAAACCCGAGCCGGCGAAACAAGCCCAGGCTCGAAAGAAATTGTTCGACGACTTGCTCCACACCAATCTTCCGGGCTTCGAGAAGGACCTGCGGGAAGCGGAAGAGCTGCAATCGGCATCAAAAGCACCGGCGCAGGCGAAGGCTCAGGGCGTGGTCCTGCCGGAAGCCGAGTTGCGCTTCGAGAGTGAAGCTACGCCTCGTGCGCATGCGGCCGCCGAACGCGCCAGGCAGGCGATCCTCCAAGGCAGGCAGAAGTACACGTTTCTTCGGGTCCCCGTTCTGGCCATTTATTGCCTTCCGCATCAGGACCAGGAGCCCAACGAAGCCGCCGACGAGGCTCAAGCGAAGGCTTTCGAAAGCGGCGTGAAGTCGGCGCAACCGTGGCGGTGCACGAGGATCGGCCAGGCCGATGGGTCCTGAGCCAGCACAGGGTCTGGTTCAGGAAGGCATTCGAGGCGTCCGGCGAAGCATCGGAGGGGCTGGTCAGATAGCGAATTCCGTGTTCGCGGACGAATTTCAACTCGTCTCCCAGCAAGGGACTGCGTTGTGCCGTCTCCTCGGGGAACAAGTTGATGATCGTACGGAAATGATGGCGACTCTGGGCGACTTCCAGGCCGCGGCGCGTGGGCATCGCGCTGATGTAGATGCGGTCGGGCACGACGGCCTTGAGACGAGCCAGTGGGCGGTGATACCAGGTCAGGTTGATCCCCAGGATCACCAGGGCCAGCCATCCGGCCGGTGCGGCGATGCCCATCGCCAGCCGGCCAATCCGCGATTTCAGGCGCGGCATGAGTTCAATCAGGAGGCCCAGGTCAAAGGCCGTGAATGACCAGACCGTCGCAGCGTGGCCAGTAGCCGCGCGGCTGGACGCCCGGGATCTCGAACTGGCGGGCCACCGCCAATATCAGGGCCACAATCCAGAGCGAGCCCGTTCCCCGCGCACGCAAGCCGCCCCAGAGTTCCGCGAGTCGATTTCTGAGGAGCCAGGCGGTCGCCGCCACGACACCGGCCAGCATGAGGGCGGCGGCCGGCGGCTCCGCGCAGGACAAAAACACATGAGGATCGGCCATCGTTCTCCAGCCCAGTCCGGGCCAGCCATCGACGGTCGGACCCGGGGTTGCGCTATACCCAGAAGCCAGCCAGACCGATGGCCATCAAGGCCGGCCAGAACCCCGCCCGCGGTCCACGGCCAGGCCCCAGGCCGACAGCATCACGCCCGCCGCAGCCAGGTAAATCTCGATCCGATCAAGGGTATCTCCCGGTTCCGCAA